>JALHMG010000015.1 GCA_022844135.1 Lysobacterales bacterium | reverse complement strand
CGTTCAAGTCGGCTCGCGGCATGCCGCGAAAGCAGCCGACTTTCACCCTTCTCGCGCCTTGCCTCGGGCCGAAATCCATCGGACATTTCTTCCAGTTATTTTTGGGACACCACACTAGCGCGAACCATGGATGGTTCGCGCATTGATCAAGCACGTAAGTGTTTGATCAATGGAGAGCGAGTCCGGACATGCGCCGGACTCGCGACTTGAGAAACGCACAGGAAGTGCGTTTCTCAACATCGTGTCAGGGCGCTCTGTAACCGGAGGCTGGTGATTTGCGCGATGTCGGCGCCGACATCACGTGGGTCGCGTAAGCGATGAGCGAGATGGGTAGCGCAAGAAACGAAAAGTAAGCTAGCCCAAACACGATGGCATAGGACGCATCAGCACTCGTCCGCGCGTGCTCAGGGATCCCGCCCATCAAATTGAAGACGGCTTGCTCGAGATTCAGGATCGCCAGCACGGACACAATCGCTGTGAGTGGCAGTACGGTCATCGTCACTGTTTCGGTCCATCTCAGCAGCGCGGCTCGGCGCAGGAACCAGACCCATAGCGCCACGCGCCACGTGGCGACGATCCCGAGGAACCAGGCGTTGGTCTGCGCTGCCGATTCCATGCTCATGAAGCGCTCGACCGGGACGGCGTAGAGCCATGCGAGCGGTGAGGTCAGCATCACAAACAGCAAAATTGGCGTATAGCCCTTGATTGCCGGCCGTAGGGGGCGGAGCAGTTGCCACAAGAACGCAGAAAGAACAACCACATACGCGATGGAGCCCAGGCCAAGCAACTGCCACAACGCTGGATTAGGATGGTCCCAGTAACGGCCTATGCCAGCGAGCCAGGTGCAGACGAAACCGAACACCAGCCAACGCCGACGGTCGTTGAGCAAGTCCGGTCTGAAAGGCCGAAACGCCAGGAACCGTGCCGCTTGCCTGAACTGCTCGCCAAGTACGATCGCCATTGCTCACTCTCCGTGCCGCGCGCCACGCTAGCATGCGCGGAGCTAAATGTTCAGAGCGCCCATGTTCGATATCGATGCCGCCGCTGTCGCGTACTTTCAGAAGCTGATCGCTCAGCAAGACATTCCAGGTTTGGGCATTCGGCTGCGCGCAGTCCATCCCGGCACACCGAAGGGCGATTGCCGCCTGGAATTTTGCGAGGCCGGCGAGATCGAGGCGGACGATTGGCGGATCGAATGCGATGGCTTTTCGCTGATCGTCGATAGCGCCAGCGAGCCGTATCTGCGCGAACTGTCGATCAGCTACCAGGCCGATCGCACCGGCGGGCAATTGACGATTCGCGCGCCGCGCCTGAAGGGCACGCCGCCGGCCGCTGGCGCCAGCGTGATCGAGCGCGTGCAGTACGTGCTGACGAGCGAAATCAACCCGGGCGTTGCCGCGCATGGCGGCAAGGTCAGCCTCGTGGAGGTCACCGGCGATGGCGTGGTCGTGCTGCAGTTCGGTGGCGGTTGTCACGGCTGCGGGCAGGTGGACGTCACGCTCAAGGGCGGCATCGAAAAGACTTTGTTGCAGCGCGTACCCGAAATCACCGGCGTGCGCGATGTCACCGACCACTCGACCGGACACGCGCCGTACTTCAAGCGCTAACTCAAAGTCGTCTATTCGAAGATCGTCGACGGATCGCCGTCCAATACTGCATAGCCCTGCGCTTCGATCCTGGCATCGGCGTCATCCGATGCGACCAATACCCAGCGTTCGAAAAACGGGCGCAGATCGTGGCCGGTCAACTCGCACATCGCTTCGATCAGAGCATCGGCCTTGTCCTGGTCCGAGGCATCCGCATCCAGCGGATTGGCGCGAAAATGTTTGTGTAAGTCCTTGTACAAATCCCAGCCGTAGGTTTCTTTGAGCTGGTGAAACATGACCAGCCGGATGAAGAAAAACTCGTCGTCGTCCGGCGCGTCGAGCAGGCTGGGCGGATCGTTGTCGAGATACGACTGCGCGCGTTCGAAGTGCGTGGGTTCGCCGTCTTCGGAAACGCCCAATGCGTTGGGTCTGCCAAACGCCTCTTGCACATACAGCGAAAACAGATTGACGTTCACTTCGGTGAGCGACTCGAAGGTCCACGAGTTCTGCTGATGGGTGTGGCCCGTCTCGTGCCAGATTCCCCATTGCTCGCGCAGCCGCATCGGGTCGGTGAGATCGGCCGTGTTGTCGTCGAGCATGCCGATGAATTGCTCGGTGGCATACATATAGAAGTTCTCGCGGTCTTTGGCGGAAACGCGAAAGTCGACAAGGTAGTGCACGCGTAATGGCGTTGGTCGATCGCGCTCAGTTTGGCTGTCGAATCCTGCAAGTTCGTCTTGCAGCTGCAAAACGCGATCGATGGTCGCAAACGTTTCCGCCGGGTCGTCGATCGGATCGCGCGCGTACACGCTGGCGGGCAAGGTAATCATCGCCATCTCGCCAAACAACTGCACAAACGGCGCGCCGTCGTGCGCGCTCAACTCGTCCGCCCAATCTTGAGCATCCATTGCGCCATCGATGTATAGCGGCAAGGGCTCGCCACCTTGCACGCGAATAATTGCCTCCGCGTCAGCGCCGTCTTCGGCGATTAGCCGGAAGAACAGCGGCCCGTCCTGGTTGGCGCGAAAGCGCGTTTCGCCATCGATCGGTTGTACTTGCTGGTCGAGCCTGGAACCCCACATGGGAAGGAAGCCCACCACGGCGCTCAAGCTCGTGCCATCGGGCAGGTCCTCAACGCCGATAATCAAGGTTTCGCCGTTGCGCACAAAACGGCCTGCAGGTTGCTGATCGGACAACGCCATCCGATCCATGCGCTCAGCTTCGCTTTGCGCGCTCGGCAGCGCGCTGATTGTGTAGACACCGGCCTCGTTGTCGAAGTCGGCGGCTGCGGCGCAAGAAGAGAGCAGGGCGGCGGCAATGGCGATTCTGATTGGCATGGACTGGGCGCTGCAGGGATGTCGAACGAGCATAGCCGACGCAATCGGCAATTCCCGCTTGAGACGATGGCGGCCGTACGAGCGAATCGAATAAGCTCTGGCTCACTTGTTCGGGCTCGGAGTTTGCCGTGCGGTGTTGGATTGGGTTGGGCTTGTTAATGTTGGCTGGCGCTATGAGCGCTGCCGAATTTCCTCCGCCGCACGAGTTGCCAGATGGCTCGCTGCAGGGCGTGCCGGTAGCGGGCGAGATGGGCATCGTCCGCAGCGTTGCTGACATCCAGGCCATGCAGGAATATCGAGATCGCAATCGCTTGCCGCGTGTGCCGAGGCGCTCGGCCGAGCATGAGATCAAGCGCTTCCCGCGCACGCCACCGAACGACTGGCTGGTGGCGCAATGGCCGCCGCTGGCAGATGGCGCGGAGCCACCGTCGACCCGTGCGCCGCAGACGGTGGGGCCGCCGAATTTCACGGCCGCCGTGCTGAGCGATACCAGCGCTTTCCCGCCCGACACCATGGGCGCCGTGGGGCCCACACAGTTCATCGCCGCGCTCAACGGGCGCATTCGGTCATTCAATAAAACCACCGGCGCCGCCGACAACGCGTTGAATGCCGACAGCGACGTTTTCTTCAATACCGTGATCTCACCTCAAGCCGGCACCTTTACCACTGATCCGCGCATCCGCTTCGATCGGCTCACGAATCGCTGGTTCATCGTCATGATCGATGTGCCCGCCGGCACCGGCGCAATCGCCAACCGCGTGATGATTGCGGTGAGCAGCGGTCCCAACATCACCGGAAGCGCCAACTTCACGTTCTTTCAGTATCAGCAAGATTCCACGCTATTCGCCGACTACCCGACGCTAGGGATCGATGCCAATGCGCTGTACATTGGGCTCAACATGTTCTCGTTGGCCGGCGCGTTCAACAGCACGGCGGTGTCGGTGGTGCGCAAGTCGTCGATCACCGGCTCAGGCTCTATTGTCGTGACGCGTTTTCCGAATATAGGTACCGCTTCGGCGGCTGGACCGTTCACGCCGCAGGGCGTCGACAACTACGATTCGGCGGCGAGCGTTGGCTATTTTGTCGGCGTCGACACGCTGAACTTCGGTATCTTGCAATTGCGTCGTGTGTCGAACCCGGGCACCACGCCGACGTTGTCGGCAAACATCACGTTGACCGTGCCGGCAACGCAGTTTCCGGCGGCCGTGGTGGCGCAGGGCTCGGCGACGCCGGTGGATTCGTTGGACGATCGATTGTTCGCCGCACACCTTCGTGGCGGGCAGCTTTGGACGGCGCACAACATTGCCGTCAACGCCTCTGGCGTTGCGGTTGCGCCCACGACGGCAGGTGCGCGCACTGCGACGCGCTGGTATCAGATCGGGAACCTGGGAACCACGCCAACACTGACGCAGAGCGGCACGATTTTCGATAACGCCAGCAGCAATCCGCAAGCGTTCTGGATTCCTTCGGTGATGGTCTCTGGCCAAGGCCATGCTGCGTTCGGCTTTAGCGCTGCAAGTTTGGCGACCCGTATCGATGCCGCCACGACCGGGCGATTAAGCAGCGATGCGGCAGGCACAACGCGCGCCCCGATAGTGCGCTACACGTCGGCCTCGCAAACCTATGCGCCACCGGGCGATGGCGGCAACCCACGGCGATGGGGCGACTACTCCTACACCAGCCTCGATCCCTGCGATGACATGACGATGTGGACCATCCAGCAGTTCACCAACGCCACGCATTCCTACGGCGTGCAAGCGGTGCGATTGCAGCCGCCGGCGCCGACGCTCGCCAGTTGCGGCGCACCGACGTCGGTGTCGGTAGGTGCCAGTAACGTCAATGTCGTGCTAACCGGTACCGGCTTATTCGATACCGACAACAGCGCCGGCGCATGCCGAACGCGTTTGGCGGCAGCGATCGGCGGCACGGGCATGACAGTCAACAGCGTTAGCGCCACGTCGGCGACGTCGGCGACGCTCAACCTATCGGTGGCAGCGAACGCAACCCTCGGGCCGCGCACGATCACGTTGACCAATCCCGATGGGCAGTCGGCGAACACCAACAATTGTCTTTCCATCGTTGGCCCTGAAGTGCTCGCGCTAACACGGTCGAGCACCAATTCCACCTGTACCAACACCGCGATCGAATGGGGTTTGCAACTGTCGAGCGCAGTGACCGGACTGGCGGCGTCGAATTTCTCGCTGTCGGGCAGCTCGGCCGGCACCATCGGCGCGGTCAACGGCAGCGGCAGCACTCGAACCATCGGCGTGACCACCGGCAGCAGCACGGGCACGCTGACGCTAAGCCTAGCCAATAGCGGCGGCGTAACGCCCGCGCTCACGGGTTTGCCGTTCGCCGGCGAGGCCTACCAGGTGAACTCGCGGCCGAACGTACTCCCGGCAACGCCGCCGCTGCTGTGCTCTGGCGGCACGACCAACATCGCCCTTGGCAGCTCGCCCGCAGGCTCAACCTTCGCGTGGACGTTGGGCAGCACGGCGGGCGTCGCGGGCGCCAGCGCAGGATCGGGCGGCACCATCGCGCAAGCACTCACCGGCGCTGGCAATGTGCAGTACCTCGTGACCGCCACGCGCCAGGGTTGCTCGACTGCGAGCCCGACGACGATCACGCAGAGCGTGAGCAATCCGGCCATCGCCACTGCGAGCGTGCCGCGCGGCGTCGTCGGCGCGCCATATCCCACGACCACATTGACCGGCACCGGGCTCATTGGACCCGGTGGCTATGATGTGTTTGCCGGCGCACTGCCGGTGGGATTGCAGCTCAGCACCGCTGGCGTGATCAGCGGCACACCGACGCAACTGCAAACCGTGAATCCAACCATCCGCATCAGCGACGGCAGTTGCAGCAGCACGCGCGCGTTGCTGTTCGAAATCGTCGCCGACGATTTATTCGCCAACGGCTTCGAGTAAGGGCGCGCTCGCTCTTGGTACGCGGACCCATGGTCCGCATCGATTGGGTTTATGCAATCTGTCTAATGTGGACGCGCTTTGGGTACGCGGACCTATGGTCCGCATCTATCAGGCTTCGCAATCTGGCGCATGGGAGCGCCTTTGGTACGCTGACCTGTGGTCCGCATCTATCGGCTTTCTGCAATCCGCCGAATGTGGGCCATGGGTCCGCATACCCCAAAGCGATGCAGACCATGGGTCTGCGTACCCCAAAGCGATGCAGACCATTGGTCTGCGTACCCCAAAGCGATGCGGACCATGGGTCTGCGTACCCCAAAGCGATGCGGACCAAGGGTCCGCGTACCCCAAAGCGATGCGGACCATGGGTCCGCGTACCACAAAGCGATGCGGACCATAGGTCCGCGTACCCAAAGCGATGCGGACCATAGGTCCGCGTACCCAAAGCGATGCGGACCATAGGTCCGCGTACCCAAAGCGATGCGGACCATAGGTCCGCGTACCCAAAGCGATGCGGACCATGGGTCCGCGTACCACAAAGCGATGCGGACCATAGGTCCGCGTACCACAAAGCGATGCGGATCATAGGTCCGCGTACCCAAGAGCGATGCGGACCATGGGTCCGCGTACCCCAAAGCGATGCGAACCATGGGTCCGCGTACCCAAGAGCGATGCGGACCATGGGTCCGCGTACCAGGGCGTACCAAGAGCGTCTTACCCCGCGCCCGACACAATGCCCGCCGCAGCTTCAGCGAACTTGCGCTTGATCGGTGCGAATCGATTGACCGCCGATAACCCTAAGCTTCGCAAGGCCACCAACGGGCCGCCGGCGGTGTACAGACCGTTCAAGGCGTCGAACGCGCGCGCCGCGAGCATGGTTTCGCTGCGCCGCTGCCGGCTGTAGCGCTGCAATTCGCCGGCGGAAGGAACGCGGCGGCCGGCATGCATTGCGCGATCGGCAAGCGCCAACAGGCACTGAACATCGGCGAAGCCCAGATTGACGCCCTGGCCGGCCAGCGGATGCACCGTGTGCGCGGCATCGCCGATCAACGCCACGTTGCCAGCCGCGAACTGCCGCGCAACGTGCGAGCGCAGTGGGAATTGGACCATCGGCGTGGTCAACGCGACGGCGCCGAAGCGGCCGTCGCTGGCGATGTGCAGCGCGTGCTCGACCTCGGTCGCTGGCGCCGCGATCAGTCGCGCGGCGCGGGCCGTGGGCACACTCCAGACCACCGAGGCGCGGCCATCGGCGAGCGGCAGGAATGCCAGCGGCCCGCCCGGCAGAAAGCGCTGCCACGCCAGATCGCCGGGGGGCCGTTCGCAGCGCACATGCGCGACCAGCGCCGCTTGCGCATACGTGCGCCCATCGCTATCGATCAGCAAGCGCTCGCGCAGCGGCGAAGCGGCGCCGTCGGCCGCGATCACCAGCGACGCATCGATCCGTGTGCCGCTGGCCAGCGTGCAGCGCCCGCCATCGATCTCGCTCAACGTATCCTCAAGCCGATGCAGGCTCAAACGCTCGGCCAGCAGCGCCGCGATGCGCTGGTTCTCGACGATGACACCAAGTTGCGCCCAGCCGTAATCGCGCGCATCGAAGACGATTTGTGCATCGCTCACGCCGTCGATGACCTGCATACGGCGATACGGCGCGGAGCGCGCCGCTGCGATTTGCGGCCAGACGCCGAGCCGGTCCAACAGCCCGATCGATTGCCCCGACAGCGCAACAACCCGCAGATCGTATTCGCCTTCTGGGACTTCTGGCCAGCGCTGATCGACGATGCGCACATCCAGGCCGCGCTGCACCAGACCCAGCGCAACCGCCGCACCGACCATGCCGCCGCCGACCACCAGCACATCCGCTTTGATTCGTTTGCTCATGCTGCCTCTCCCCGCCAGCCCATTCCCCGCAGGGTGAGATAGTCGCGAATCGGCGGTACGCGGTCGGCGGCTGCCAACGCAACGCTTCTTGCCAGCGCCGCCAGCGGGAAGTGCAGCAGCGTTCCGAGCGCGAGCCGATGGGTTTGCTCGCAAATCGCCAACCGATCGGGCGCCCGGTGCTGGGCGTAACGCGCTAATGCGTGGACATCGCCAGGATCGGCGCCCAATAAATCGACCAGATCGGCGACATCGCGCAGCCCGAGATTAAGCCCCTGTGCGCCGATCGGATGCACCGCTTGCGCAGCGTTTCCGATCACGACCCGGCGCGGCGCCACCAGTGCATCGGCCATCACCCGGCGCAGCGGCCAACGCACGCGCGGTCCGGGGCGACGCAAACGGCCCAGCCGATAACCGAAAGCAGCCTGCAGTTCGGCGAGAAAATCGTCGCCGTCCTGTGCCATCAACTCAGCAGCGCGATCGCGAGGCTGCACGAACACTGCACCAGCGCGCGTCCCTTTCTGCGGCAGCACAGCGACGATGCCATTGCGCAGCAGACGTTCGAACGCCTCACCATTTGCCGGCTTGTCGGTATCGATTGCGGCGACAATGGCGTCATGCCCGTAGTCGTGGACATCGGCCCCGATACCGCTGGCCGCGCGCAAACTGGAGTCGGCGCCGTCGGCAATCACCAGGAGTTGCGAGACCGTGCGTGTGCCATTCGCAGAGATCGCAACGATGCTCGCATCGTCATGCTCGCTGCGCACAACGCCATCGCCAAAACGCAATTCGATACCAGGCTGCGCCGCCGCCTCGCGTAGCGCGAGCAATAGCTTTCGCGCTGGCACTACCGCACCAAATCGCGTCAGGCCCTGTTCGCTCGCATCCCAGCGGGTCACGCCGAACTCGCCGGCGCTGCTGATATGGACTCGTCTGATCGGCTCGGCGTGATCGTCGAGGAAACGCTGCAGCCCGAGACCAGCAAGAAAACGCAGGCTACGTTCTGCGAGCGCCAGATGGCGCTCATCCGGTGCGTTGCCCGTTGCCGGGTCCGGCCCACGCTCCGAGAGCGTAACCGCGACACCGCGCAATCTCAGCGCCAGCGCGAGCGAAAAACCCACCAGACCGCCGCCGGCGATGTGGATGCTTGGCGTCATCGCCAAACGGCTCGCGACAACGATGCGACCATGCCCAAACGACCTCGCTGGTTGCTGAAGTGCATTGTTTTCTCGGCTTTAAAGGCGATGGTGCTACCCGCGCAGAAACTGACCCACCACCGGGTTGTCGGTCTCATCGAAGGCATCGTAGCCGATCGCGCGCAGGTCCGCTTCCAGCGCCGAGCGTTCCGCATCGGAGCGCATCTCGATGCCGGCGAAAACGCGGCCATAGGCAGCGCCGTGGCTGCGATAATGAAATAGCGTGATGTTCCAGTGCGTGCCGAGTGTTTCCAGAAAACGTAGCAGGGCGCCGGGACGCTCAGGAAACTCGAACCGGTAAACGCGCTCAACGCCCCGCACCGGCACGCGCCCGCCCACGAGGTGTCGCACATGAAGTTTCGCCAATTCGTTATCGGTGTAATCGTGCACGCCGTATCCGGCTTGCGATAACGCCGCGGCAATCTCCGCGCGTTCGGCGGCGCCTCGGCGCAAAGCCAGTCCGACAAAAATCTGTGCCGGACCTTTGGCTGCATAGCGGTAGTTGAACTCGGTGATGCTGCGCGGACCCAGAATGCGGCAGAAGTTCAAGAAACTTCCGGGCTCCTCAAGGATCGTCACGCCAAACACCGCCTCGGACGACTCGCCGATTTCGGCGCGTTCGGCGACGTGGCGCAGTCGATCGAAGTTGACGTTGGCGCCGCTGGTCACCGCGCACAGTACGGCGTTGGGTGCCAGCGCCTCGGCGTAACGTTTGAGGCCGGCCACCGCCAGCGCACCAGCCGGCTCCAGCATCACACGCGTATCGTCGAAGACATCTTTGATTGCCGCGCAAATCTCGTCGGTGTTGACCAGCACCATGTCGTCGATATGGTCTTTCAGCACCGCGAAAGTGTGGTCGCCGACGCGCTTGACCGCCACGCCGTCGACGAATAAACCGACCTGATCGAGCGTTGTCGGCGCGCCGTGATCGAGCGCGGCCTTCAGGCACGCAGCGTCGTCCGGCTCGACGCCGATCACTTTGATCTCCGGGCGCAGCGCCTTGATGTAGGCCGCCATGCCAGCGGCAAGGCCGCCGCCACCCACCGGGATGAACACGGCATCCAGTTTGTTCGCATGCTGGCGCAGCAGTTCCATCGCGACGGTGCCCTGTCCGGCGATGATCAACGGGTCATCGAACGGATGGATAAAGGTCAATCCGCGCTCGGCAGCCAGTTTTTTTCCTACCGCTGCAGCCGCATCGTAGCCGTCGCCTTCGAGCACGACGTTGGCCCCGAGAGCCTGAACCGCGTCGACCTTGATCGATGGCGTGGTGCTCGGCATGACGATCGTCGCGTTGCATTTAAGCTCGCGCGCGGCGAGAGCGACGCCCTGCGCGTGATTGCCAGCCGACACGGCCAGCACGCCAGCGGCACGTTCGGCCTCGGTGAGCGCGGCCATCTTGTTGTAGGCGCCACGCAGCTTGAACGAAAACACCGGCTGCAGGTCCTCGCGCTTCAAGAGCACGCGATGGCCGATGCGCGCGCTCAGGCGCCTGGCATCCGTGAGCGGCGATTCGATCGCCACATCGTAGACGCGCGAGGTGAGGATGGCGCGGAGGTAGTCCATTACTGAGTCGGTCGTTGGTTCAGTGAAGGTCGGCGAGCCCGACCGTTGTGTGTTGACTATCGCATGCTGCATCGCACAAAGCAGCGACGCAAGCACCTGTTAGCGTTTATTCTCCACGCGCATTTCACACGTGGACGAGGGTCATGACGGTCACCGGAAAGCCAGGCGGGATGTCTTTGCACACAAAGATGTTGATTGGTTTCATTGTCGGCATTGTCGCGGGTTTGGCCGCGAATGCCTTCGCCGGTGGCCAAGAGTGGGTGAACTGGGTGGTGACCTACGTTGCCAATCCCGTGGGCCAACTTTTTCTGCGGTTACTCTTCATGCTCGTGGTACCGCTGGTTTTTTCGGCGTTGGTACTGGGCGTTGTTGAGATCGGCCAACCGTCAGCATTGGGCCGCATCGGCTTCCGAACCTTGGTTTACATTTTGGTTGTTACCGGGGTCGCGGTGACGATCGGTTTAATCGCCGCCAACATCCTGCAGCCGGGTAAGGGGCTGCCTCCAGAAGTAGGGCAGGCAATCCTCGCCACTTCGCAAACCAGTTCGGCGGCGATCATCGAGAAAAAGGAGGCGATCAATGGCATCGACCTGCTCCTCAACATCGTGCCGAAGAACCCGATTCAGGCAGCCGCCAATGGCGACTTGATTGCCGTGATGTTCTTCGCATTGATGTTTGGCGTAGCCGCTACCGTGATCCGAAGCGATGGCACGCGCACCTTTCTTGGCACCGTTCAAGGAGTGTACGACATCAGTTTGTTGCTCATCGGATGGGTGATAAAGCTTGCGCCCTACGCAGTCGCTGCGCTGTTGTTTGCGATCACGGCCAGGTTGGGCTTCGACGTGATTGCACAGTTGGCGCGTTATGTAGGTACTGTGGTGCTAGCGCTGGCAGTGCATTTTTTTGTGGTCTTTCCGCTGCTCGTCAAGTACGTCGGCAGCCGTTCGCCCATCGACTTCTTTAAACGTGCGGAGCCGGCAATTCTCACGGCGTTTTCCACATCATCGAGTTCGGCTACCCTGCCGACGACGCTGATGGTCGCGGAAGAGCGCCTTGGCGTTCCGAGGCGAGTAGGTCGTTTCGTATGTACGCTTGGTGCGACGGCAAACATGAACGGCACCGCTTTGTTCGAGGGCATCACTGTGCTGTTCCTTGCGCAGTTTTTCGGTATCGAACTCGGGATCGGTCAGCAGATTCTTATCCTGTTCGCCTGCATCCTCGGCGCCATCGGCGCTGCCGGCGTTCCGGGCGGTTCGCTACCGGTCATCGCCTCAATCCTGGTCATGTTCGGAATTCCTCCAGAGGGTATTGGTTTGATACTGGGCGTCGATCGTTTTCTCGACATGTGTCGCACCACAGTGAACGTCACGGGCGATCTGGTGGGCGCCGTCGTTGTCTCTCGCGGCGAACCAACGGAGGAGCGCACGTGAGGTTCTCTGGTCTGCTTCGGTTGGTTTTTTTGGGCTTAGGCTTGCAAGCCACTGCACTATCGGCGCAAACGTTCTATGTGGCGACCAATGGCGTCGACGCGCCAGCCGGTGGCACGCTGGCCGCACCCTGGGCGACGATCACGTACGCGCTGGATCGCGTTGCCGACGGCAGCACGATTCTGGTGCGCCCGGGCACCTACACGGGCCGCATTCGCATTCGCGGCAACTTCGCCAACGGGGTGACGGTGCGCTCGGAGGTGCCATATCAGGCGCGATTGCGCGCGGCAGAGACGGTGCTGACGATTTACAACGATGCCGCCGATATCCAGGGCATCAGCATCGAAGGATTCGATATCGCGCACACGGGCGCCGGTGCGACCGCGCTGGTAGTGCAGATCCAGGATGGATTTTCCACCGACACTCGCCGCATCACGTTGCGCGACAACATCCTGCACGACAGCTTCAACAACGACATCTTGAAGATCAACAATGGCGCCAGCGAGATCCGTGTCATCGGCAATATGTTCTATAACCAGCAGGGCTCGGATGAGCACATCGATATCAACAGCGTTGATGACGTGATCGTCGATGGCAACGTGTTCTTCAACAACTTTGCCGCGAGCGGGCGGCCAGTTCCCACCGACACATCGAGCTTTGTGGTGGTTAAGGATTCCAACGGCAACGACGATGGCGTGATCGGCGCGCGCAACGTGATACTGCAGCGCAACGTGTTCTTGAATTGGGAAGGTTCGATCGGCAGCGGCTTTATCTTGTTCGGCGAGGATGGTACGGCGAATTTCGAAGCCTTCAATTGTCTGGTCGAGAACAATCTCTTGATCGGCAATAGCGGGGTTACGATGCGCTCGCCGCTGGGCGTCAAGGGTTCGCGCGACATCACCTTCCGCCACAACACGGTGATCGGCAATTTGCCCGCAAACGCCTACGCCACGCGGATCAACCGCGAGGGCAGTAACCCGCCTATCGAAGCGATTCGTTTCGTGCACAACGTGTTCGCCGACACCAGCGGCAGCATGGGCGACTTTTCCGATACATTGCCCGCGGATTTGTCGACCACCCGGCCCTCGACGCTGGAACGTAACGCCTACTGGAACAACGGCGCGGCGCTGCCGAACGATCCGACCGATGTGCTCAATATCGACAACGACAAAGGGCGAATCGAAGACAATCCCGAAGTTGTCACGATCGGCACCGTGGCAACGCCGCACTGGGTGCCCGCCAATAACAATTTCAACGGCGGCTTTACGCGCATCAACGATGCCTTCGTGTCTCTCGCTAGCACCTACGCGCGGATCGGCGCAACGAGTTCGTTGATCGACGCGGCCACCCCAGGCAGCGATGTGCCGGCCACCGACATCCTCGGGACGCCGCGACCGATCGGTGCCGATATCGGAGCATTCGAGTTTGTCCTGTTGCCGACGATTTTTGCGAACGGTTTCGAGTAGTTACCAGCCCATCGCGCGCCGATAGTGGCGCAGCTCATCGATGGATTCGCGGATGTCGTCGAGGGCCAGGTGCAGGCCCTTCTTGGTCACGGTGGCGGCGACCTCGGGCTTCCAGCGTTTAGCGAGTTCCTTGAGGGTGCTGACATCCAGATTGCGGTAGTGAAAGAAGCGCTCCAGCGCCGGCATGCCGCGGTAAAGGAATCGCCGGTCCTGGCATATCGAATTGCCACACATGGGAGAGGTTCGTTCGGGCACGAGGTCTCTCAGGAATTCAAGCGTGAGTATTTCGGCCGCAGACACATCGGCATTGGAAGTCAGCGCGCGGTCCCACAAACCGCTCTGGCCGTGATGCTTACGGTTCCAGTCGTCCATTGCCTGCAGTCGCTCCAGCGGCGTTCGTATTGCGAGTACCGGACCGACGGCGATTTCGTTGAGGTCCTTGTCGGTGACGATGGTGGCGATCTCCAGGATCTGATCCTGGTCTGGATCAAGACCGGTCATTTCAAGATCGATCCAGATAAGGCGGGTGGCGTCCATGCGTGACTCGCTAGTCGTGGAAGATCCAAGGCTAACCGATCGGCGAGGGCAATCGGGGGCTGGGTCATTCTGCGAAAGCTTGTGAACGCGTCAACGCAGACATCGCGGCTTGATATGCTCCGCAGCCCCGAGCCGCTCTTATGACGGCACCGCCCGGCCTTTGCGCAATGTCCGATACGGCTTACGAACACTTGACTGCTGCGCTCCCGCGTCGCGACCGCCCAGGTCGCGACTCGTTCCCCACGACCGCCAAGGCCGTCAAAGCGTGGATCGATGCGCTGCCATTGGCCAATAGCGGTGCCACCGCGCGCTTGTTGTACAACGGCTTGAAAGAGCTCAACCAACTCGAAGTCGATCCTGGTCAGCGCTTCGAGATTCTCGAACAAATGCGCCATCCGGTGGCCGTAGTCATTACCAGCATGGAGCGGCATGTGCTGGGTCAGCCGCTGCCGTTGCCGCTGCAGAAGCGCCAGATCGGCGCGGTGATGCGCGATTTCCATCGGGAATTGGCGGTGGGTTACGCCGAGTGCCTTGCAGATATCTGCGCTCCGCGCGGCGGCGTACCGTTTCTGCGCGGCAAAGCCGCCTCGATGTCGCTGGTGCGGGCGATCACACATGCGGCGCAATTGCTCAGCAAGTGCTACATCTCGTACAGCGAAGTCCCGAGCGGAACATGGGCGCTTCTGCATCGGCTGGCGGCATTCGGATTCGAAGCGCAATTGATGGACAAGGGCTTGAACGACAGCCAGTTCACTGGTGTGACGTTGAGCGGCGAATCGATGTACATCCAGGCGCTGCTGTCGTTCATCGGCAATCCATACCGTTTGACGCAAAAAGAAATCGGCGATGTGGAGGCGGCCGCGCGGGTGTGGGCAGGGCAGGTCCGCATAGATCAGACAGGCGGCAGCGGCAGTTTTGTCATCGATCCGAAATCGGACTCGCCGCCGATGTCGCCGCGAGCCGAGGTGCAGTCGCGGTTCTGGCGGCTGGATACGGCGCAACTGGTCCAGAGTTTGAAAAGCCAGATGCAGGTGCGCCCGGGCATCGACGCGCCGGTGGCGGTGCGCGGGCGGTTGGGTCAGGGGCCGGACGTCGCGGCCGATATCGTCGACAAGCTGATCACGGCCTGGAATTTCTCCGGAGAGCGCGCGCATCCGCGCCTGCAGGCCAACCACAAGATGGACGCCTGCATCGGATTGCATGCCGTCCATTATCTTGCGGCGCAGAAGCTCGACTTCAAAGAGTTCGCGGCCGAATTGTCGGGCGGTGTCGCGCTGTCCGACCGAGAACGCTCGGCGGCCTGGGCGCAAACCAGCTCCGAGTCGCAGATTCCGACGCCCTCTAAAGTGCGCGTCATCGATCAGAGCCTCGGCGGTTACCGGGTGATTTGGGAGAACGCCGACGGCCTGAAAGCCAAAGTCGGCGAGTTAATAGCGCTCGCTGCGGTCAGCGATGATGACGACGACCGCGACTGGATGGTTGGTGTGCTGCGCTGGCTCAAGGGCGGATCGACCGATAGCCTGGAAGCCGGCATCCAGCTGCTGAGCCGCCGTGTCGAGCCCGCCGCCGTGCGCTCGACGGCCGAGTCCAATTCCAGTCGTGTCATTCTGCGCGCGCTACTTCTTGCGCCGCTGGCGATCGAAGGCGATCCGAGTTCAACCCTTCTGGTGCCATCGATCCTGGACTCCACTGGCGGTCTGGAACTGCTGCGGCTGCAAGACCCGATGGGCATCGAAGAGCGCCGTGTGATGGAACCCCTGGAGAATCTCGAATTGCTCGAGAACACCGGCGCATACAAACAGTTTCGTTATGGCAAACACTCCGCCGCACCGGTGCTGGGTGCGCCGGAGGCGCCGCCGGCTTCGGAGTTGGATGAAATATGGTCGACGGTGTGAGCCGGTACGGTGCGTTGCCGAGCCGCGCAAGCGTGCCGGTGCGCGTTGGTAAGGTGACCGTGGGCGGGTCGGCGCCGGTGGTCGTGCAATCGATGACGAACACCGATACCGCGGATATCGACGGCACGGTCAAACAGGTCGCCGAGCTCTGGCGAGCGGGTTCGGAGTTGGTGCGCCTGACTGTCAATAACGAAGAAGCGGCCGCGGCAGTCCCGGTGATTCGCGACAAACTCGCCCAGCGCGCCATCGAGGTGCCGCTGATCGGCGACTTCCATTACAACGGCCACACGTTGCTGACTCGACATCCGGCGTGCGCCGAGGCACTGGCGAAATACCGCATCAATCCAGGCAACGTCGGTTTCGGCGCCAAGCGCGATGTGCAGTTCGCGACGATTGTCGAGAAGGCGATCGAATATCGCAAACCGGTGCGCATCGGCGCCAACTGGGGGAGCCTCGATCAGGCGCTGTTGACCAAATTGATGGACGAGAACGCGGCCAGTGCCGCACCCGCCGATACTGCGAGTGTGGCGCGCGAGGCCTTGATTTTCTCCGCCTTGCACAGTGCCGAGCGTGCGCGCGAGCTGGGTCTCGGGGCCGATCAGATCATCATCTCGTGCAAAGTGAGCGGCGTGCAGGAGTTGATCGCCGTGTACCGCGCATTGGCGCAACGCTGCACCTATCCGCTGCATCTGGGGCTCACCGAAGCGGGCATGGGCAGCAAAGGCATTGTCGCCTCGACGGCCGCGCTTGCGGTGCTGTTGCAAGAGGGGATTGGCGATACGATCCGAATTTCACTGACGCCCGAACCTGGCGAGTCGCGCACACGCGAGGTCATCGTCGCGCAGGAGCTGCTGCAAACCATGGGTCTGCGCGCGTTCACCCCAATGGTGACGGCGTGCCCCGGCTGCGGCCGCACCACCAGCACGTTTTTCCAGGAACTGGCCAAGACCGTGCAGGACCATGTTCGCGAGCGCATGCCCGACTGGCGCCTGCGCTACGATGGGGTCGAAAACCTCACGCTTGCGGTAATGGGTTGCGTGGTCAACGGGCCCGGCGAAAGCAAATACGCCAACATCGGCATCAGCCTTCCCGGCACCGGCGAAGCGCCGAGCGCACCGGTGTTTGTCGATGGCGTCAAGGTGGCGACGCTGCGCGGCGATCGGATCAGCGATGAGTTCGTCGAGATGATCGAGCGCTACGTGCAGGAGCACTACCAGCCGATCGGGGGCCAGGGTTGAGCGAGCTGGTTTTTCGGACCGCAACGCTTGCCGATGTCCCGGCGCTGGTGGCGCTGGTGGAGTCGGCCTATCGCGGCGACGCTTCGCGCCAGGGCTGGACCACCGAAGCCGATTTGTTGGGCGGACAACGTATCGATCCGGCAAGCTTGAGCGAGACGATGTCCAAGCCCGACTCGGTGGTCATGATCGCCGAGCGCGACCAGCACATGCTGGGTTGCGCGCACTTAGAACGCCAAGAGGCTGGCGCGTACTTCGGCATGTTCGCGGTGGTGCCAACACTGCAAGGCGGCGGTGTTGGCGCTGCAATACTCGAGCGATGCGAGCGCTATGTGCGCGAGAACTGGCATTGCAGCGCCATTCGTATGAGCGTGATCTGGTCGCGTAGCGAACTCATCGCCTGGTACACGCGCCGCGGCTATGCGCCCACCGGAGAGCGCAAGCCGTTTCCATATGGCGATGCCCGTTTCGGCGAACCCAAGCGCGCGGACCTGTACTTTGAGGTCTACGCCAAAGCGCTGTGATTCGGCAATCGGGATCAGGATTCTGTCGGTTCTACCGGTTTCGTCAGCGCACCTACTCGAACCCGTTGATCAACAGCACATCGCTGCTGCACATGCCCGGCGTACTGGCGTTGGTCACCTGTATGCCATCAAGATAAAAACCTTCTTCCTCGCTTCCAGGATCGGACGAGAATCGCCAGCGCAAACGCACACTGCGCGCACTGGCGCCGGTCAGATTCGCGGTGAAAGTCTGGAACGCACCGGCGGTGGAGCCGGAGAACGCGCCCTGCGATGACAGATAACCGCAGGCATTGATCGGCGGCGATCCGGTCTGCGAGAAGTTCGATGGATAGCCACCGTTGGGTGTCACGACAAGGAACGGGCCGCCGTCGGTAGAGGCTTCCAGCACCACGCCATCCCAGTTCGCTTCCAGGTTGTAGCGTGCCCGGAAGGTCAGGGTCGAGGTGCCGGCGGGTAAATCGAGTACCGGTGTGGTGATCGCGGCACAGGTGTCCGGCAGGTATGTGGCTGTGCCGTCGCGCGCACTGCGATAGCTGAAGCTGCCGGTGTCGAAGCGATCATTGCTGATCGACCAGGGCGCGACTTCTTCCATGAACGATGGCGAGTCGGCGCCGTCGCTAAACGTGCCCGGTACCGACGCGCCGCTGGGTGTGTACTTGACGCGTTGCGAATTTGTGGTTTCGTTACCGCCGCCTGGTCCTGGATTTCCGCTGGTAGCGTCTTCGGCGCGGACGATGTAGTGGTATGTCGTCAGCGATTGCGCGCTCGTGTCGGTGAAGCTGGAACCGGCGATGCCCGTCGCGATCCGATTTCCCGCCGCTGGCAGGAACAGCGGGTCAGTGGAACGATAAATGTTGTACCGCACACTCGTGGCCGTTGGGCAATTGCTGGTCGCAGCGGCCCACTGGATCAGCACGCCGCAGTCGTTGGGTGCGGTTCGGTTGGCCGTGACCGAGTTGGCATTGAACGTTGGGCGCAGTGTGCAAGCCGCGGTCGATACGATGTCGGTACAAGCGCTCAACGGGCCTTCGCCGCAGGCGTCCACGCCGCGCACTTTGTACGCATAGCTATAGCCGCCCTGGCTGCGCGAGTCGAGCAAAGTGGTATTGCCGTGTTCGGCGAGCTGGAATCGGTCTGTCGGCGCCGACGCGCAGGTGCCCGTCGCGCGATAAAGCTGATAGCGGGTGGCGCCACTCACGCTGCCAGCGACGACTTGCACGCCCCCGGCAACGTTGCTCGCGGCGATGCTCCCCGGTGCGCCTGTCACCTGGGTTGCGCATTGACCTCCCGAGATCGCAAGTCCGTAACCCTGGCGATTGGATCCCTGCTGTCCATCTCCAGGTACGTTGGATCCGCGCACGCGAATGGTGTACGTGCCGGCAACCGGTGCGGTCAGCCGCACCTGCTCGACAGTGTTGAGTACGTCTGCGCTGCCGCCAGTCGTGGAATTGGCGGTAGCGCCTGCGCCAGTGATGACGTTGCCGCGATAAGTGTTCGCGCCTTCGACGACTTCTAGATCGAGGTTATTGACCAGCGCTGTGCCCGCTGCGCCCGGCGTTCCGGGAACGTCATACCACGCCAGCGTCGCGCGAAACTCCTGTCCCACCTCGACACGCACTTGATACTCATGCTGCTCGCCCGTCGCCAGACCGGTCGTGTGCTCGCGCGCAAACGTTCGCAGATCGCGCGCGTCGCCGGGAAAGTAGAGGTTGTTGTCGAGCCAGATGCGGCCCCAGCCGCTGGTGTTTCCGGGCGTATTGGACAGGAACGCCGTGCCGTTCGTGAGCACGGCCTTCATTTCGTCGCCCAATGGCACACGCGCGTTCGCAGCGGTGCGAATGCCGGTTGGGTAAAAACCGTCGGTAAAGTACTGCCGCAGCAGCGCAGCGCCTCCGGCGACCGCCGGCGTGGCCATCGAAGTACCAGATAAAGTCTGTGTGGTCGGAGCGTCGGTGGTGTTGTTGTTGGTATCGCCAGCCGCAGAAGACAGCGTTCCCGGCGCCATGATGTCCGGTTTGCGGCGGCCATCGCTGGTCGGACCGCGCGAGGAAAATCCAGCCGCCGTGACCGAGTTGCCGCTGCCCAGTGCGCCGACCGTCAAAGCATTTTTTGCATGGGCCGGATGCCCGATCGTGGTCGCAGCAGAGCCCTCGTTTCCTGCAGCAAAGGCGATCAGCAAATCCTGATTCACCCACGCGGCCTGGTCGACCTCGGCATCGCCCACGGTATAAAACGGTGCGTTCGCGTAGGCCGATCCATAACTATTGCTGGATATATGCGCGCCGGCGTTGCGCGCCTGCTGGAACAGCGCGAGCCCGGTCGCGCCGGTCAGGCAACCGCTGCTGTCGTTGCCGATGTCCTGAAACAAGATCTGGGCATTCGGCGCCATGCCATCGCCCGTGGTGTAACCAGGATCGGTCGGGGTTGCGGCGGTGCCTGAATCGCCAACGACGGTTCCGGATGTGTGGGTGCCGTGAAAGCTGGTGGGCGATCCGCCCGGACAAGTGGCGTTGTTGTCGTAGCCGGTCGCGGTCGGTTGTACGAAATAGCCATACACCTTGCGATTCGGAAACACCGGACCCGGCGTGGGCGGCGTGGTGTTGCTCGCATCGGTGATCTCAGTGTTGAGCGTCGTGCCGTTGTGCCACTGGGTGAACCAGCCCTCGTTGCGATCCAGTCCAGAGTCGGCCAGCGCCACAATCTGTCCAGTGCCGATGATGTCTTGCGCCCAGATCGGCGCATTGCCGATCGGGTTTGCGCCAGCGGCCTGGTTGGCTTGGATCGGCCACACTGCTTGCGCATTGCTGAGTTTCAGCTGCGGTGTTCGTTCGACCCATTGCACGCCTTCCAGAGCGGCGATCGCAGCTACCGCATCGTTCAGTTGCTCGCGCGTGACAGTGGTGCGAATCTGGGGCCACGCGCCAGCGTCGCTGGCGGTTGCACTGCTATCGCCTGTGATGGCGCGCAGCGAGCTCAACCATTCGGCCGCAGCTTCGCCGCGAAACAGCACGACAGTGAGTTCGACGAGCGCCTCGGTGCCGGCTTCTATCTGCGGCGCGACCTTGTAGCTTGCGAGCCATGGTCCGACAAAGCGAATGTCGGGATCGCGGCGTAACGCGTTTTGCGCTTCCGCGGACGCCTCGACCAGAAATGCGTGATTCGGGACGAATCCGACGATGCGCATACCCCGCGCTTGCAAGGCGGCTGCGTCTAACGGGCTTTCCGGCTTGAACTGGACGATCGCATAGCGACCAGCGGCGGCCTCAGAATCCGGTGCTGTTAGCGGATCGAAGCGACCCGTAGCGAGCTGCAGGTGTTCGCGCTCGCCCGAGGGTGAGCGCAGCGCAGGCGCGGCCGGCAACGTGGATGCGACGCCAAGGACTAAAGCCAACATCACAACGCGCATGGGAGTGCTCCGCAAAAAGTGGCGGCATTGTAGAGAAAACGTCAAAGAACCGCGAACAGTACGTGTATTAGCCCTGCTGCGCGCCGAACTGTGTTTCAACCGGACTCTGGAACATGACCACTGTCATTGGCGCGGACGTTTGTGGTGGCGTAGCTTTTGGTCTGCCGCCGACCTCAGGAGAAAACCGTGGGTGTGTTCGAAATGATTGCGATGATCGTCGTCGTCACGATGGCGGCGAGCATCGCCACGCGTTGGTTCAAATACTTGGAGCGCACCCAGTCCGCGCGGGATGCCGAAGGCGACTTGCGTCGCGAAGTGGACATGCTGCGTGAGCGGGTAGCGACCCTTGAGCGCATTGTGACCGAGCCGACGTACGACCTGCACAAGCGCTTCGACGATCTCCGCGAATCGCGGCGGGCGGCCTGAGGTCGGTGTCGACCAACGACGCACTGCCGCGTCAAGTTTGGCGGCCTGATCGCAGCGGCGTTATCGCCTAGCGCTGCAGATACTTAAGCTTATCGCTCACTTTTTCCCACGCTTTGGCATCCGGCGGGGCGTCCTTGCGGGTTGCGATGACTGGCCATTGCGCTGCCAATTCCTTGTTGAGCGCGATAAAGTGTTCTTGGCCGGCCGGCACATCGTCCTCGGGATAAATTGCGTTGACCGGACACTCGGGCTCGCACAACGTGCAGTCGATGCACTCGTCTGGATCGATCACCAGAAAGTTTGGGCCTTCGTGGAAGCAATCGACAGGGCAAACTTCAACGCAATCGGTGAATTTGCACTTGATGCAGCTTTCGGTGACGACGAAGGGCATGCCGTTGTATCGACTTCAGAAGTTGGCGCTCCCTACGAGAATCGAACTCGTGTTTTAGCCTTGAGAGGGCCACGTCCTGACCGCTAGACGAAGGGAGCGTTGTAAAGTCCAAAGATCGCAGCGCGAGCGGCGAGCTAAGAACCCGTTTGCGGGCCGCGCATACTATCGTCCGGGAGAACGTGGGACAATACGCAGCGCTCATGAGTCAGCATTGATTTAGACGGGCGTGCCCAGAGCGCCGCTTGTGCTGCTCTTCAAAACGGAAAACATGGATGTCTAACACGGAAGTTCCTGCGGCGCATGCGCCGCGAATCTTGACACGCGCCGAGCATGAGGTTTCGCGCAAGAACATCAGCCCCGCTGCATTGCGGGTGCTGTACGGGCTCAAAGAAGCGGGATATCAAGCGCATTTGGTCGGCGGCGGCGTGCGCGACTTGCTGCTCGGCGGGCAGCCCAAAGACTTCGATGTCGCCACCGATGCAACCCCCGATCAATTGCGCTCGGTGTTTCGCCAATGCCGGCTGATCGGCAGGCGCTTTGTCATCGCGCACGTGCGCTACGGCGATGAAATCATCGAAGTGACGACTTTTCGCGGCAAAGGCGATGCGCTGGATATCGACCGCGAGGTCGAGGCCGATGGCCGCATCTTGCGCGACAACGTTTTCGGCACCATGGAGGAGGACGCGCTGCGTCGCGACTTTACCGTCAATGCGCTGTATTACAACATCGACGACTTTTCGGTGGTCGATTACGTCGGTGGCCTCGACGATCTGGCGACACGGCAGTTGCGATTGATCGGCGATCCAGAAACGCGTTACCGAGAAGATCCGGTCCGCATGCTGCGCGCGGCACGATTTGCCGGAAAGCTGGGTTTTTCGATCGAACCTGCCACGGAAGCGCCGATCGAGCGGCTCGCCGGCCTGCTCGATGGAATCCCGCCCGCGAGATTGTTCGACGATTTGCTGAAACTGTTCCTGTATGGGCACGCCGAGCGCAGCTTTGATCAGCTCTTGCGCTTGAAGCTCTTTGCGCATTTGTTTCCGCAGGTCGAACTGACCGAGTCGAATCTGGCGTTGATTCGCGCGGCGCTCAAGAGCACCGATGAGCGCGTCGCTATCGGCAAACCGGTTACGCCGGCATTTGTCTTCGCGGCGATTTTGTGGAGCGTTTATCGGCAGCGACTGGGTACCGATACCGACGACAGCTCCATCGATGCCGCTGCAGACAACGTCTTTTTGCGCGCCAGCAAACGTGTGGCCATTCCTCGTCGTTTCTCGGTGGTCGCGCGCGATATCTGGTGGATGCAGCAACGCATGATCGTCAGGAGCGCGGCTCGGGCGCGGCGTGTGATGCGTCATCCGAAATTCCGCGCGGGCTTCGATTTTCTGCTGCTGCGGGCAGAACTCAATCCGGCACTGCGACCGCTCGCAGCGCTGTGGCAGCAACTGCAAAGCGAAACGGCGCCCGGCGATGCCGCATTTGCCCAGGCCGCTGGCGATGATGTTGCGCCGAAGTCCAGGCCGCGCAATCGCCGTCGGCGCGGGCCGCGGCCGGTCGGCTCAGTTGCCGTGGAGGCAACGGCGGAGTGAGCGTGGCGATCGTCGCGATCGGCAGCAATCTGGGTGACCGCATTGCGCACGTGCGCGCTGCTTTTGTTGCACTGGGCGAGCTTGCCCAAGCTCAGGTGCTGCAGTCGCGCCTGTATGGCTCCGCTTCGTGGGGCGATGCGTCGCAGCCGGATTACGTCAACGCGATCGCGTTGTTCGAAACGCGCCTCCATGCCCATGCGTTGCTGGAGGAATTGCTTGCCATCGAGCGTCGTTTTGGTCGCGAACGATCCGCCGATGTGCGTTATGCCGCGCGCACCTTGGACCTGGATTTGATCGCTCTCGGCAGTCAACGCATCTGCGACTCGCGCCTGACGCTGCCGCATCCGCATGCACATGAACGAGCCTTTGTATTGCTGCCGCTTGCCGAACTCGCGCCATCGTTCGTTCTGCCAGGACATGGTTCTGTGGAATCGCTGCTCAAGCCCGAGTTCGCTAGCCTGTGTGCGCCTATCGCCAGTTCGGAGTAATCCGTGTACACCACGCAATCGCAACGCCCGGTGACCGTGCCGGATTTGCAGCGTATGAAAAAAGCCGGCACTCCGATTGTCGTGCTCACCGCCTACGATGCCAGCTGCGGGGCGCTGCTCGATGCGGCCGGCATTGATGTCGCGCTGGTCGGCGATTCCCTCGGGATGGTGATTCAAGGCGCGCGCAGCACGCTATCGGTGACGGTCGACGATATCGCCTATCACACGCGCGCTGTGCGAGCGGGAATCAAACATGCGTTGTTGATGGCCGACTTGCCGTTTTTGAGCTATGCAACGCGGAATCAGGCCCTGCGCAGTGCGGAAACACTGATCGGCGCTGCCGGTGCCGATATGCTGAAGCTTGAAGGCGGTGACCCGCCGGTACTCGACATCATCGAATTCCTCACGCAACGCGACGTGCCAGTGTGCGCGCATCTCGGGCTCACGCCGCAATCGGTGCTGCGCTTAGGTGGCTACAAGGTACAAGGGCGCGAGGACGCCGCCCACGCCGCCATCGTCGCGCAGGCGCACGCGGTTGCGGCTGCTGGCGCGGCAGCGCTGGTGCTCGAATGTGTGCCGAGCGAACTAGCCAGGGAAATCACTGCGGCTATCGACATTCCAACCATCGGCATTGGAGCGGGCGTGCATTGCGACGGCCAGGTGCTGGTCATGCACGACATGCTCGGTATGGCCAGTGGCCGTCGCCCGCGCTTCGTCAAGGACTTTCTTGCTGGCGCGGGCAGCGTGCAGGCTGCATTCGAGGCCTATGCGCGGGCCGTGCGCGAGCGTAGTTTTCCGGGCGAGGAGCACAGTTACGCGGGTTAAGTGCGAGCCGGGCGGTGGTGCTTGCGCAATGTTTTCTTCCCCGTGTCCTGCGCTGGCTCCGACCTGTGCCGGACTCGCAATTTGAGAAACATGCTTGAGATTAAACATGCCACTGACTACCACCCATACCCGCTTAGAAACGCTCGACCAGGTCGCCGATTGGCGTCGCGCGGGGCAGCGCATAGCGCTGGTGCCGACCATGGGCAATCTGCATCGCGGTCATTTTTCGCTGGTCGAACGCGCCCGGGAATTGGCCGATCGCGTCGTCGCCACGGTATTCGTTAATCCCACCCAGTTCGGCCCGAACGAGGACTTCAGCAGCTATCCGCGCACGCTGGAGGCAGACACTGCAGGCTTGGCAGCGGCTGGGTGCGACCTGCTGTACGCGCCGGGCATGGCGCAGATGTATCCATTCGGAGAAGCGCGTTGCTGGGTGGAAGTGCCCGCACTATCGGACACGCTATGCGGCGCGTTTCGCCCTGGGCATTTTCGTGGCGTCGCCACTGTCGTCGCCCGGTTGTTCCTGCACACTCAACCCGATGTAGCGGTGTTCGGCGAAAAGGACTTCCAACAACTGATGGTCATTCGCCACATGGCCCGCGATCTTGGCTTTCCCATCGAAATCGTTGGCATGCCCACAGTGCGCGAGGCCAACGGTTTGGCGATGAGTTCCCGCAACCAGTATCTAACGCCCGAGCAGCGCGAGCGCGCCGGGCTGATTTATCGATTGTTGCGCGAAGCCGAGGCCGCCGTGCTGCGCGGCGAGGCGATCGAGCCCAAGCTGGCAAAGGGACTCGGGGCGCTGGTCGACGCCGGCTTCAAACCAGAATACTTCGAAGCGCGCGATGCCGAGTCGTTAGGGCCGGTTTCCAGCGGCGATATCGTGCTGCTGGTCGCGGCACGATTGGGCAAGGCACGCCTGATCGATAACTGGCTTGTTCAGCGGGAATGAGACGCCGCCGCTGACAGACGGCGAATCGCTATGCTTACTCGCTGGGTTGCGGAGGACTTTCATGGGTAAGCTGATGAAGGCGCTGGTCAAGCGCGAAGCGGGCAAGGGCATCTGGATGGAGGAAGTGCCGCTGCCTGAGATCGGTCCGAATGACGTGCTGGTCAAGCTGGAAAAGACCGCGATCTGCGGCACCGATTTGCACATCTACAAGTGGGATGAATGGAGCCAGCGCACGATCAAGCCGGGCCTCGTCATTGGTCATGAGTTTGTCGGCCGCATCGTTGAGATCGGCAACGGCGTGCGCGGATATCAGATCGGCCAACGCGTTTCTGCCGAAGGCCACATCGTTTGCGGCGTATGCCGAAATTGCCGCGCCGGCAAGCAGCATCTTTGCCCGAACACGATCGGCATCGGCGTCAATCGCGCTGGCGCCTTTGCCGAGTACATCGCGATGCCTGCGGCAAATCTATGGCCGATCCCGGATCAGATTCCATCCGAGCTGGCCGCGTTCTTCGATCCCTACGGCAACGCCGCGCATTGCGCGCTGGAGTTCGATGTCATCGGCGAAGACGTGTTGATCACCGGCGCGGGTCCGATCGGGATCATTGCGGCTGGCATTTGCAAACACATAGGCGCCCGTAATGTGGTGGTTACCGACGTCAACGACTACCGCCTGAAACTCGCTGCCGATATGGGCGCCACCCGCGTCGTGAACGTCTCCAAGCAATCGGTCAAGGACGTGATGAGCGATCTGCACATGGAGGGCTTCGATGTGGGCCTGGAAATGAGCGGCAATCAACGTGCGTTCCAGGACATGCTCGATTGCATGTACCACGGCGGCAAGATCGCGCTCCTGGGCATCCTTCCCAAAGGCGCCGGCATCGATTGGGACAAGGTGATCTTCAAGGGCCTCACGCTGCAGGGTATCTACGGCCGCCGCATGTACGAGACCTGGTACAAGATGACGCAAATGGTGCTCACCGGCTTCCCGCTGCAAAAAGTGCTTACGCACCAAATTCTCATCGACGACTTCCAGCGCGGCTTCGATTTGATGGAAGCGGGGACCTGCGGGAAGGTGGTGTGTTCGTGGGCGTGAGTATGGTTCTCGGCGCGGGTTCTTGATGCTTGGTGGAGAGGCGCTGCCGGGAGGAATGACGCGATGATCGCCGCTGTCCCTGATACGTTAATTCTCCTAACGAATGCGGCGATCCGCCAAGATCTAATCGACACCATAGTCGTCGGATTCCGACTGCGAGCATGACGGGCTTTTGAGTTTGACGAGGCGCTTTTCCCAAGAACTAGCCACCAAGAACCAGGAAACAGGAAATGCCCTGCACCCCCGAACTGCTCTCCGGCGCCTCACTCTTCGAGCACCTCGACGACGACGATCGCGCCAAGCTCGCTGAAGTGATAGATCTGCGCACACTTGCTGCAGGCGAAACCTTGTTCAAGACCGGGGAGCCTGGCGATTCGCTGTTTATCGTCAAGAGCGGCGAGATTGAGCTTTTCATCAAAGACACCGCAGGGCAGAAAATCGTGCTTACGATTGCGATGCCGGGGCAGGTGTTTGGTGAGCTGGCGCTGCTGGACTTGGGCCCGCGTACGGCCACTGCTTATGCGCTTAGCGACACAGAGCTACTGGAGCTGGACCGTGGCGATCTGATCACGCTGTTTCGCAAGACCCCCGACGCAGCGCTCGGCCTGCTGGCGGCCATGGGCCAAATGACGCGCAAAGCCGACGAGCTGTTGCGCACGCGCGTGTCGCGCAACGCAAACGAAGAAGCCGAAGAGAACCTCACGGTATTCCAGCGCATCGCCGACTGGATCGCCTGGTTCAGCGGCAGCATGCCGTTCCTGCTCATCAACGCCACCTGGTTCGCCACTTGGATCAGCATCAACACCCTCAACCTGGGCATTCCGCATTTCGATCCGTACCCGTTCGGCCTGCTGACGATGATCGTGTCGCTGGAGGCCATCTTCCTATCATGCTTTGTACTCATCTCGCAGCAGCGCCAAGCCGAGAAGGACCGCGTTCGATCGGACATCGAATACGAAGTCAACGTCAAAGCGGAACTCGAAATCGCGCATCTTCATGAGAAGACCGACCAGATCCACGCACAAATGCTGGAGCGCTTCGTCAAGCTGGAGAAGCTGTTGGCGCGAGATGCGAGGAACCAGCACTGATTCGAAGAGGCCAATCGGTGATGCACGTATACGTGTTTGATCGGTTCACAGCGGCAGAACTCAAACAAGCGGGCTCGTGGCCCTGATCTTCAGCCACAATCAGGAATCCATGCCGGTGTTGTTGTTGAGCCACGTTGATGCGAATGCGGTAGCCGCGCTGTTGGGGCGGTTTGGGTTGCGGCTCATCGTCTTGCCGTCGAATGCAGATATTCCGGGAAGCTATTGGGGCGAGTGCGAGGCGGGTCTGATCCTCGACGCGCTTTACGCGCGCCCGGATACGCCGCTGCATTCGATCTTGCATGAGGCGAGCCACTTCATTACCTGCACACCCGAACGTCGTGCTTCGCTGCACACGGATGCCGCCGATTGCGAGATCGAGGAAACGGCCACGTGCTACCTGCAAATTGTGCTGGCCGACGACGTCCCCGGATTCGGCCGTGCGCGGGCGGTGGTCGATATGGACGCCTGGGGCTACAGCTTTCGGTTAGGCAGCGCGCAGGCCTGGTTCGACAACGATGCCGAAGACGCCATCGGCTGGCTGGCCGAGCAGGGCCTGATCGATGAAGCCGGCAACTGCAGCTATGGACTCCGCGGCGACCCAAGAAAGGCGCCTGGCTGAGTCTTCGTGCGCCTCGGCAAGTCAGGACGTCAACGCTTGCGCCCCGGCTTGCGTTCGCTCTTGAGTTGCGCTTCGATCTCGATCAGCACTTCCACGTCGTCCCCCACATCCCCGAGCGAGGCGGCGATACCAAAATCGCTGCGCTTGAAACTTCCGCGCGCAGAAAACCCAGCGATGCGCTTTAGCGTCAGCGGATGTATGCCCACGCGGTTGAGTGTTACAGCCAGGGCTACGTCGCGGTCGACGCCGTTGAGACTCAAGGTGCCGACCAGTTCGACCGGCGCCGGGTCTTTTTCGGCACGCATTTCGCGGTCGCGCCAACCGCCGGGCTTACTGACAAAGCGAATCACCGGATGCGACTCGACGTTAAGCCAGCGTGCGCCTTGCATGGTGCGGTTCCAGGTCGCGTCGCCAAAATCGATGCTGGTGGCATCGATTTGCACCTCGACGCGATTCTGCGAGGGCGTGGCCTCATCGAACACGAGATCGGCCTCCCAACGCATGACTCTGGCGACCGAGCGCGAAAAACCAAGGTGATCGACGCGCAGCACGATGGAGGAGTGCACGGTGTCCACGCGATAGTCCTCTCCGCTGGCGTGTGACGCGCCGACCAAGGCCAGAAGAGCAATCCATTTCATGGGGAGTCCTTTTCGCGCGCAGCGAGCGCCAACTTGAGCACTTCGGGCGCGCGTTCGAGCAATGCGTCCTGCTTTAGCACCACATTGAGGCGATCGAGCGCCTCAGAGGGATCGAAGCCTTCGCCGCGAGCCAGCGTTTCGGCCACCGCGCGACCGAGACTATCGAAAATCATCGCGTAAGCGACTGCGTGTACCAGACCGCCGCCAATCGTGCCCAGGCCGGGGAAAGCCTTCATCGCATTGCCGGCGATCGCCAGGATCAGCGCGCTGGTGCCGCGCAACCGTCCACCTGCAAGCGCGACGAACTGATCGAGATCGAGTTGTTTGAGACGCACGCCGTAAAGTTCGGTCAGTGCCTGCAGTAATCGGGTTGCGAGCACACCTTGGATAACGAGATCGGTGCCCGGCGCCACCGCCGCAAGGGCGCCGACCGCAGCCTTCTGCGCGTACTCCCTGACAATGCGCTGTGCAGCAGCCGCGCGCTCGTGCATTTCGATGTCGCTCAGTTTGAGATGCGCCGCGTGCTCGACGGCGCGTTGGCGCCTTGCTTCCAGAGTGCCGGGCCCGCGCCGGACGGCACTTCGCAACGCTTCTCGCAACATCGAAATCTCCGGCGCGCGCGCACGCTCGCGGCTGTGCCGCGTGCCGTCGGCCGCGATGGCCTCCACACGCTCGTTACCGCCGGCGCTGACGACATAGACCTCCGAAACGCGCTTTCGCAGGCGCGCGGCGATCAACTCGATTTCCTTCTGGGTGTAGCGATCGGCCTTGTTCAACACCAGCCACAGCGGTTTTTCGAAACCCTTCAGCCAGTCGATCTCTTCAGCCTGCGAGCGCGTCAAGTCGCCATCGGCAACGAACAGCACAACATGAGCGCGCAACGCCTCTTCGCGTGCCGCAACCGCGCGCGATTCGCCGCGCCATTCGTTGGCGCCCGGAACATCGCTCAGGCACAGAGATTCATTGGCGGCAATTTCGCCTCGATAGACGCTGACGCTGCGTGTGGTGCCGGCGCGTACATCTGTCGCGACCGCGGCACTGGGCAACAGTGCGCGAACCAGAGAGGACTTGCCGGCGCTGACGTCGCCGAATAGCGCCACGTAAAGCTCGCCGCTCGCAGCGCGCCGGTCTGAGTGCTGGAGTTCTTCGGCAATGGCCGCCGCTTTGCCGCCTGCGCGGGCGATGCGCACTTCAAGCGCGCCCCGGTCTTGCGCGCGAATCGGCGCAGCCACTTTGGTCCGTCGCAGAAGTCGCCAGAGCAGGTAAGCCGCCGCTGTAACCACGACAGACATCAGTCCACCGACCACAATCGCCAACCACAGCGGTAGTCGCTGCAGTCGCTCCAAAATCGATAGCGCCGCGTCGGTGGCGTAAATCAGGCTCGCCATCAGACCAACGGCAGTAGCCAGGACCAGTGTCGCGAGCAACCAGCGGACGTTCTTCGAGAGCTTCATGGGTGTTTGATACACCAAATTTGTGGGCATCTTGCGCACGAGCGTTCACGACAAGAGCGGCAGCAGGTTTCGTTGGCGAACACAAGAAGCGCAAAAGATCTGGTTCTGGCTCTGGCATCGATGAGCAAATGCCGCGTCGCTCATGGCATTGTTGTGAGCGGTCAGGTCTAGAACCGGAACGATGCGTCTGCCTCTGATTGCGATGCTGCTGGTGCCAGGACTTGCATGGTCGGTCCAGTTGCCGCCCACCGAACCTGTGTTCAATGTGATCGGAGTAGAGCAGGGAATGCCATCGGCGCAGACCGCGCCGATTGTGGAGGATGCGCTGGGCCGGATCTGGGTAGGAACGACCAATGGACTGGCGCGGCTGGACGGCCACAGCATTCGAACCTTCGTCGCCGATGTCGCCGATCCACATGCTTTGGTCAGCAATTCGGTCGACGCGCTGAGCGTCGATCATGGCGGTCGGGTTTGGGTGGCTACGCAAGGCGGACATGTCGCGCGGCATCGGATCGACAGCGATGATTTCGAACGCATCGATTGGGGCGGTGCAGACACAGCGGTGTGGGGCCTGGCGCCATTGGGCGACGATATGCTGCTCGGAACGATGGGCAAGGGCGTGTTGCGCCTGGATATGCGAGGCCAGACATCGGCCATCGCCGAAATGTCCGCGAGCAACGTACTTAACTTGTACGCGGACTCCGGCAGCGTCTGGCTGGGTTCGCTGACTGGCGAGTTGTGGCACATCGACGGCACCTCAGCACAGCGCATCACCGGGCCACCGGTGGACGAGGTGAAGGGCTTGAACGCCCGCAACGGCGTCGCGCACTTTACGACCGCGGATGGCCGTTACTGCACTGCGCGACGCGACGGATCGAAACACTGCGAGAGCGTGCCTGAAATTGCACGCCCAGGTCGACTGCGCATGGTGTTGCCCTTGGACGATTGCGTATGGCTGGGTGGCGATGGCGAGCTGCTGCATTGGCCCGAGACCGCGAAACCGCAGCGCATTCCGTTTCGCCCTGGGGCAATCGGCGGAATTCCCAGCCAGGGTTTTTGGGCCGGCTACGCCGATCGCAGTGGCAATATTTGGCTGAGCACGCGCGGCGGCGGTTTGCTGCAGTGGTCAACCTCGGCGCGGCGCTTTTCGGTGTGGGCGCCGGATGTTGCCCAGGACCAAGGTTACAACGTCGGACGCGTCCGTGGCATCGCCCGGCGCCCGGGCGGCGAGCTGCTGCTGGCAACGTTCGGCGCCGGTCTGATTGAAATCGATCTTCATGGCCGGGCCCAATCACTCGCGATCGATGGCTTGAATCCGCGCGTCTGGGCACTCAACGCCGAGAGCGATCAGCTGTGGGTAGGCCATCACGACGGACTGACGCATGTGTCGGACAACCAGGTTCGCAAGCTTCTTGCCGATGGCATGGTCGACATCATTGCGGAGGTGAATGGCGCATTGTGGGTGGCTCGAACCGGCAACGATGTCAATCGAATCGATAGCGGCGGCGCGACGCGTTATGCCTTCGGCGAACGCGGTCTGCGCGGACTGGAAATTCAGCAGATTGCGGCGGGCGCGGACGGATCGGCCTGGTTCGCGAGCGACGCAGGATTGTTCCGCTACGATGGCCAGCGCGATCTTTTCGAAGTGCTGCTTGCCGGAAACGTCGATGCGTTCAGTGTCGGCCGGCTCGGTATCCATGTGTTCGTCGATGGCGAGTTGCGGCGCTTTCGCTGGCACGCGGGTTTGCTCCAGGACGAGACCTTCGCGCCTCGCCGCTTCGCTGCGGTGCAATCGATTGGCGCGTTGCAAGATGATGGGCACGCGCTCTGGCTGATGGGGCCGCAGGGCTTGCTGCGTTGGGACATCGGCTCAGACAGCATCGCGATGTTCGATCGGCGCGATGGCCTGACGACGCGCGAGTTGAGCGATCGGCCCGCTTTTGTCGATCGCAGCGGGGTTTTTGTTGGCAGCGAGCAAGGCGCCATCCATTTCGATCCTGATGCCTTCAGAAGGCTGCCTGAGCCCAGCACCCTGCGATTCGATGCGATCCGGATCGCCACTGTCAAATCGAACCAAGAGCGAAACGGTGCGCAGTCGATCGCCATCGATGCGAAACACCGCGGCATAGAAATCGATGTGCGACTGGACACGCTCGACCGAGCGCATGGTCAGCGTTTTGCGTTTCGATTGCTGCCGCGCGATGTGGATTGGCCGATGCACCAGGCATCGCCCACGCTCAATCTTGGCGTGCTCCCGTCCGGCGCCTACACCTTGAGAGTGCGTGCTATCGATGGTTATGGGCAGCCGGCGCGCAATGAACTGAGTCTGCCTATCGCCGTCGCCGCGCCGCCGTGGCGATCATGGGCGATGCTGGCCAGTGCATTCGCTTTGTGCGCACTCTTCTGGTCGTATGCCGCATGGCTCAAGCGTCGCGAAAATGCCCGCGCAGTTCTTCGCGATGCGCAACAACAAGCGCAATGGGCTCAGCAGCTGGCTGCGGAGAAGGGCGCGCTGGTTGCCGAGTTGAGCCACGAGATCCGCAATCCCTTGAACGGCATGCTCGGCATGGCGCGCTTGCTCAGCAGCGCCTCGTTGCCGCCTTCGAACAGGCGCCAGGTCGAGTTATTGAATGCTGCCGGTACGCAGCTGGTGAGCCTGCTCGACAATGTGCTCGACTGGAGTCGGGTCGATGCGCAGGCCGAGTCGTTGACGTTGCAGGCGCTCGATGTTGGCCGCGAGCTGTCGGCGCAAATCGAGCACTACCGGCATCTTGCCCAGGCCAAAGGCCTGGCGTTCGATGCAGTTGTCGAATCGAATCTGGTGGTGCTCGCAGCAGCGGCCCGATTGCGCCAGATTGTTGAGAATTTGCTCGGCAACGCGATCAAGTACACCGCGCGCGGCAGCGTTCGGTTGAGCGCTGTTGCCGATGGCAATATGGCAGCAATCTCGGTGACCGACACCGGGCCTGGTTTGACTGACGAGCAGGCGGCACAGCTCTTCAAGCCATTTATCCGCGGCGCAGGTGAGCGCCTCGCACCGGGCACCGGGCTGGGCCTCGCGCTCAGCAAACGGTTGGCGGAGCGCATGGGAGGCAGTTTGGTCCTGGTGCCGCAATCTGTCGGCGCCTGCTTTCAGCTGCGCCTGCCGCTCTCGCGCACATCGCCTGCGCAATCTGACGAGGCCACTCCGGCCCCGGTTTTGCCGCTTCTGGGAATGCGTCTACTGCTGGTCGAAGACGACGCTATTGCCCGTGAGGCCACAGAAGCCGAACTGCGCGCCCAGGGCGCTTGGGTACATAGCGCTCCCGATGCGCTGGTTGCGTTGGCGACGCTGATGGAAGAAGACGTCGATGCCGCACTGCTCGATTGGGATTTGCCCGGCATGAGCGGAATGGAGTTGGCCGACGTGATGCGCACGCAGCATCCCGAGGTGCGCCTGCTGGCCGTGACCGCACGCGCGACGCCTGAGGATCGTGCCAACGCCAAGGCGCGGGGTTTTGAGGCGCATATCTCCAAACCTATCAAGATTGCTGAACTGATTGCGGCGCTGACCGCCGGGCACAAACGCGTTGACGTTTAGCTCGCATCTCGAAATGGTACTATTTCGGTCCTGATTGGTGATGCGGCACAGTTATGTTTCGGCTCAACAAGCTATCTGATTACGCGGCGGTGCTGATGGCCTGCCTGGCCGAGGACGGCGAACGTGTAAGCGCGCAGGCGCTGGCGGAGCGCGCGCGGCTGGAGCTGCCGACTGTGGCGAAGCTGCTGAAGCAACTCTCGAGTGCGGGCCTGGTCAACGCAACCCGCGGCACGACCGGTGGCTATGTGCTGGCGCGCGCGGCGGAGCACATCAGCGTTGCCGATATCGTGATCGCAATCGAGGGGCCGATGGGATTGACCGAATGCAGCGTGCATCAGGGCGGCTGCAGCCGAGAGAGTTTTTGCGCCATATCCAGCAACCTGCGCAAGATCAGCATGGCGGTCGAGCACGCGCTGCGCTCGGTGACTTTGGCCGACTTGTCCGCGCCGCCTAAAAACTGGCGACCGCGCGTAAGCATCGAACGCACTCTGGAGATCGCGCCATGAATGAAGTTCTGGACACGCTGACTTCTGGCAATGCGCATGTCGATGAGCTGGTGCGCAAGGGATATGAGCACGGCTTTGTCACCGATATTGACACGGACGTCATGCCGCCGGGGTTGAGCGAAGATGTTGTGCGTGCGATCTCGGCCCGCAAGCAAGAGCCGGCGTGGTTGACCGAATGGCGACTACGGGCCTACCGGCATTGGTTGACCATGACACCGCCCGAGTGGGCGCGCCTGGAAATCGGCCCGATCGATTTCCAGGCGATCAGCTATTTCGCGGCGCCAAAGAAGAATTTGCCAAAATCGCTCGAAGACGTCGATCCCAAGCTGCTCGAAACCTTCGATAAGCTGGGTGTGCCTTTGCACGAGCGCGCGCGCCTCGCAGGTGTCGCGGTGGACGCTGTATTCGATTCGGTGTCGGTCGGCACTACGTTTAAGAAGGAGTTGAATGCTGCTGGCGTCATCTTCTGCTCGTTCTCCGAAGCCGTGCGCGAGCATCCTGAGCTGATCCAGAAGTATCTGGGCTCGGTGGTGCCGGTCGGCGACAACTATTTCGCGGCGCTGAATTCGGCGGTGTTCTCCGATGGCAGTTTCGTGTTCGTGCCCAAAGGCGTGCGCTGTCCGATGGAACTCAGCACCTACTTCCGGATTAACGCGCGCGACACTGGTCAGTTCGAGCGCACGCTGATCGTCGTCGAAGATGGCGGACAAGTGAGTTATTTGGAAGGTTGCACGGCACCGATGCGCGATGAGAACCAGTTGCACGCGGCAGTTGTGGAATTGGTTGCGCTGGAAGACGCGCAGATCAAGTACTCGACGGTGCAGAACTGGTATCCGGGCGACGAAGATGGCAAGGGCGGCATTTACAACTTCGTGACCAAGCGCGGCGACTGCCGCGGCGCACGCAGCAAGATCAGTTGGACGCAGGTGGAGACCGGCTCGGCGATCACCTGGAAATACCCGAGCTGCGTGCTGCGCGGCGACGATTCGGTGGGCGAGTTCTACTCGGTGGCACTGACCAACCATCGCCAGCAGGCCGATACCGGCACCAAGATGATCCATCTGGGCGCGCGCACGAAGAGCAAGATCATCAGCAAGGGCATCTCCGCAGGGCGCGGGCAGAACACCTATCGTGGCCTGGTCAAAGTCGAGAAGAGCGCCATCGGTGCGCGCAACTTCACGCAGTGCGACAGCTTGCTCATCGGCAAACGCTGCGGCGCGCACACCTTTCCGTACATCGAAGTCAAACAGCCGAGCGCCATCGTCGAACACGAAGCGACCACCTCGAAAATCTCCGACGATCAGTTGTTCTATTGCCTGTCGCGCGGCATCGATGAGGAGAACGCGGTGTCGATGATCGTCGACGGCTTCTGCAAGCAGGTGTTCAAAGAGCTGCCGATGGAGTTTGCGGTCGAGGCGAAAAAGCTGTTGGAAGTGAGTCTTGAGGGGGCGATTGGGTGATTTCTTCGCCCTTCGGGACGTTAGGCGCCACTTTCCAACGGAGAGGGCTACACATGCATTGCGTAAGGACGTTCGAAATGAATCGCCGTGATCTCACACCGTTGCTCGACGTAGGTCCTATCGAGCGATCGCTGACGGTTGTCCGTGGCGAGCAACCTTCGGAAGTGGACTTGAGTGCGCATTTGTCGCCAGATCAACGACTGGCGAATTTGATCGAACTTCGCAGTCGCTACCTGAGATACGTATATGGCACTGAACCGAGACTTGAGAGAGTTCTTAGCATTACTCGTCCAAAATGACGTCCGATTCTTGCTGGTGGGAGCGCATGCCTTAGCCGTGCATGGTTTCGCAAGGCACACCGAAGACATCGATTTTTGGATAGCTCGCAGCAACGACAACGCTGAGAAGGTGCTGAAGACGCTGGATCAGTTCGGATTCGGCGGTCTGGGTCTCACAGTCGAAGATCTGATGGATCCCAAGGCCGTGGTCATGCTGGGACGCGTTCCAAATCGAATCGATCTACTAACGTTCTTGACTGGGCTTGAGTTCGAGCCGAGCTATGAGCGGCGTTTCGAATGTACGTTCGAAGGGCAACCCGTCAGCGTCATTTCAGTTGAAGACCTATTGCACAACAAGCGCATGACAGCGCGCGAAAAAGACCTAATGGACGTCAAAGCGTTCGAATCTGCCAGGACAAGGAAGTCATGATCGAAATCGAAAACCTCCACGTGACCGTCGCCGGCAAGGCGATCTTGAAAGGACTGACGCTGCACATCCGCCCTGGCGAAGTGCACGCGATCATGGGCCCCAATGGTGCGGGCAAGTCGACGCTGGGGCATGTGCTTGCGGGCCGCGAAGGGTACGAGGTCACGCAAGGCAGCGTGCGCTATCTGGGAGAGGACTTGCTCGCGCTGGCGCCTGAAGAGCGTGCGGCGAAGGGCGTGTTCCTGGCGTTCCAGTACCCGGTAGAGATTCCGGGCGTCAACAACACCTATTTCCTGCGCACCGCGCTCAACTCGCAGCGCAAGGCGCGCGGCGAGGCCGAGCTCGATGCGATGCAGTTCCTGAAACTGACGCGCGAAAAACTCAAGGTGCTGTCGATCTCCGACGACCTTCTGCACCGCGCGGTCAACGAAGGATTCTCGGGCGGAGAAAAGAAGCGCAACGAGATTTTTCAGATGGCGGTGCTGGAACCGCGCCTGGCGATCCTCGATGAGACCGATTCGGGTCTCGATATCGATGCATTGAAGACCGTCGCAGAGGGTGTCAACCGCTTGCGCTCGGCCGAGCGCGGATTCCTGGTCATCACGCACTATCAGCGTCTGCTCGACTACATCGTCCCTGACGTCGTGCACGTGTTGGCCGATGGTCGCATCGTCGAGAGCGGCGACAAGTCGCTGGCGCTGACGCTGGAAGAACACGGCTACGCATGGATCAAAGAGCGTAAGCTCGGAGCTGCGGCGTGAGTGCCGTTCGCGCGCATCTGGCGACGCCAGCCGATCGCGAGCAGGCCGAGCTCGTTCTGGCCGCTGGCTTGCCGACCGCGAGAACCGAAGCCTGGCGCTATAGCCTGCGTGCGTTGGGTGAGTTCGATTTCGCAGCGCCGCGCTACGGCAGCGAAGCGCTCACATGGCCAGGTTCGGCGCATGATGTTCTTGTGGTGGACCCGCAGATCGATGGGCGATCCGTTGACGGCGTGCAGGTGTCCCTCGCTGCGAGCCCGGCTGAGCTGGCTGCGGGCGAAGCGTATTTCTTTGCACGACTGATGCTGGCGGATGGTTCGCCCTGCGTGCACATCGATATCGCGCGAACTGTTGCGCCGCTGCGTTTGTCGTTGCTGGCTCCATTGAGCGGCTATCAGGCCTTACGCGTGGTTGTCACCATTGCGCCTGGGGCTGAGGTACAACTTATCGAGGACCTGCACGGCGGCGATCCGGCGGGCTTCGTCAACCGGTGGGTCGATGTGCGCATCGGCGCCCGTGCCAGCGTGCAGTGGCTACGCTGGCAGCGCCACGCTGCACGCAGCGTGCAGCGCACCGACATCGCGCTGGCGAGCGAGGCGCGTTTGACTTATTGCGCGATGGAATGCGAGGCGCGCTTCGCCCGCCACGATCTCGATGTGCGACTCGAAGGGCAGGGCGCCAGTGCATCGATCAATGGACTTGCGGTGGTCAATGGCCGACAACACCAGGACACACAATTGTCCGTGCGCCATCTCGCGGCCGGCGCCAACAGCCACACGCGTTGGCGCATGATCGCCAGCGGCCGCGCGCGCAGCGTATTCAACGGCTTGATCCACGTCAGCCCGGGCGCCGATCAGTCCGAGGCGCATCTCAAGACCGCGAACCTTCTGCTATCGGCGCATGCCGAAGTCGACACCAAGCCGGAACTCATCATCGAAGCCGACGAAGTGGTCTGCTCGCACGGCGCCACCGTTGGCCAGCTCGACGACCGAGCGCTGTTCTATCTGCAATCCCGCGGCGTGCCATTGGACGACGCGCGGCGCATGCTCACAGTGGCCTTCGGCGGCGATGTGCTCTCGGCGGTCACCGATCCAATGGTGCGCGAAGCGATGGCTGCGGTGGTAGCCGACAAGGTGGGTCAATGACGACACACGGAGGCGATGTATGAACCCCTGGCGTGGCGATTTTCCGATCCTCAAGCGCACCGTCAACGGCAAGCCGCTGATCTACTTCGATAACGCCAACACGGCGCAGAAGCCGCAGGCAGTGATCGATGCGGTAGACCATTTTTATTGCCAGCACAACGCCAACGTCGCCCGCGCTGTGCATTTGTTGAGCGAAGAAGCCACGGCTATGTACGAGCGGGCGCGCGAGCGCATTGCGGCGTGGATCGGCGCCGCGGCACCGCGCGAGATCGTGATGACCTCCGGCACCACGATGGCGATCAATCTCGTCGCGCAAAGCTATTTACGGCCGCGTCTGCGCGAGAACGATGAAGTTTTGATCACGGCGATGGAGCACCACGCCAACATCGTGCCGTGGCAATTGCTGTGCGCTGCGACAGGCGCGAGGCTGGTCGTGGCGCCGATCTTCGACGACGGCACGCTCGATGTTCAAGCGCTGGTGAGCCTGATCTCGCCGCACACGAAGCTCGTCGGGGTGACGCACGTGTCGAACGTGCTCGGCACCATCAATCCGATCGCTGAAATTGCCTCCGCAACTAAAGCGCGCGGCGTGCCGTTGTTGGTCGATGGCTCGCAAGCACTGCCGCATTTCAAGGTCGATGTTCGGGCGCTGGGCTGCGACTTCTATTGCTTCACCGGCCATAAGCTGTTTGCGCCCACCGGTACCGGAGTGCTGTGGGCGCGGTACGAGACGCTCGATGCGATGAGTCCGTGGATCGGCGGCGGCGAGATGATCGATGCCGTCAGTTTCGAGCGGACGATCTACGCACCGCCGCCGCGGCGTTTCGAAGCTGGAACGCCCAACATCGCCGGATTCATCGGGTTGGCGGCCGCCATCGACTATCTGGCCGCGCAGGATTGCTACGCGCTGCATACGCACGAACAAGCGCTATTGCAGCGTCTGCTCGAAGGCCTTAAAGGACTCGGCGGTGTGCGTTTGATCGGCAGCGCCAAAGACCGGGTTCCCGTGGTGAGTTTCACACTGGAAGACGCGCATGCCACCGATGTGGCGATGTTGCTCGATCTGGAGGGCGTAGCCGTGCGCTCCGGGCAGCACTGCGCTCATCCGCTCATGCAGCGCTTTGGGGTCAATGCGACGCTAAGAGCGTCGATGGCGTTTTACAACACCATCGACGAAGTCGATCAGCTTTTGGCAGCGCTTGCTCTGGTGAGAGCTAAACTCGCTTGAAGGGCCGCCCCGAAAGATAACAGGCGGCGGGATTGCTGTCGGACTTACTCAGGCTCGAACTCAACCGCCGGGTCGCATTCGATCATTTTTCCTCTGATCGTATCCTCAACAACCACCGTGAAGTAGAACTCATATGGTTGCGAGTTCGCCACAGTGAAGGCGGCTTTGGTGGACTGAACTGATTCGTTGAGGATTTGCCCCGGTTCGTCGTCCATGATTTCGAGATGTCGCATGACAAATCGAGAATCAACCTCAAAAGTCCCGGCAGCCTTCATGGGGAGTAACGAGCCTGATCGTACCCGCACACATAAGCCGCATCGGGGACCGAGGGCGGGCGGCGGTCAACTGCGGGCGGGAATACGGTCAGCTGTCGTACCGATTCGACAGCGTCTGGACCGTCCACAACGCCGATGGCGGTCCAGGAACCGCCATCGACGATACGCAAGATTCGTCAACCTGGTTGGCTAAGCAAGCGGGCGCAGAATTTATTCTGGCTCGCAAATGACTTCCGGATCGGCGCTGTCGAACTTTCGGCCTTGGGAATCCAGAAATCCTACGCGATAGTCGAAATGCGTCTCCTGCGGATCGCAGTTGACGACTTCGACCGTTAACTGTGACGGCGTCTGGCCATAAGTAAGAAAGTCCTCGCTTTTCGACGGATCCTTGGTCAGATCGTCAACACCATCGAATGTAAACCCAGTGGTTCCTGGTGCAAAAGTGTAGTTGATAATTTGAGTCTGCCCGTATGGAACCACCTCAGTTCCGCCATCGCTAAAGGCAACGACGTAGTTGGGATAGCTACCGGTGATAGTTACAGATACATTGACCGTCACGATTGTGCCCCCGTTTTAGGCTTAAAGGATGTTCGGATCGTTTCGATGTCGATCAGAGCTTTCGAAGCGGCTTCCGATCGAATCGAGTTCAAGTATGCCGCTGTTGCGATCTGAAATCGCAGGCTTTTGCGTCGTGTCTCGGGTAACTTGGCGACCAACGCATCGACGAGCACCTCAACAGCTTTGGCATCGGATGATGATTGGATTGCGATCGAAGCTATCGCTAGCGCGCGAGCGACCTGACTCGAATTGATTTCCGGCGCTGCCGCGAACGCCTTCAACAATTCGATTGGGTTGCCGCCCAACGACGCATGGGCGTGCCACTGTGCTACCAGGTCTAGAGCATCAAGGTCTTGGAGATCTGTCTCGCTGAATCCTTGGGTGCCATAGTCAGAAATTCGTCCCTTTGCACGCTGATACTCCAAACGAGCCTGCCTTGAGCCCGGCGGCAGGCTGCGAACCTGTTCAAGAGAGATGCGAAAAAGAATCGCTCTGCGCCTGGGCTGAGTCGCATCCACTGCAACGTCTGCCTCGGCCAAGACCAGCGCTCTCTTGAGTTCTTGCGATGCAACTTGGTACATGCCGAGGTCGATTGCTTGTGTCGCCAGGAGTACCCGGAAGTTGATCTCCTTCTGACGCCGAAGAGCGTGGTCCTTGTCGCCGAATCCAGCCAAGAGTCCCAACGCTTCGACCGTGTCGTCCCACGCGCCAGAGACGTCGACTAGTTCAAGTTTGATCGACCCGATCCAGGCCAGCGAGCTGGCAACATCCAGCACCCTCGCATCGCCAGAATTGGTCACCAGTCCGCGCTTAATGTCCAGTGATTGCCTGAAGTAATCGATAGCCTTTCCAAGATCGTCACTGCGATCCGCCAGTGTGCCTAGATTGCTTAGCGCGTAGGAAATTTCCAGTTGTCCGCGCGACACGTCGCTGTGGCGCATTGCGAACTGACGTGCTTGGTCGAGGTACGACCTCCAGTGTCTCTCGGTCGACGCCAACTCTGCGCGGCGGAAACTGATATTGCCGAGCCAGAAAGAAATGTTCCCGGCTTCGAAATGCACTTCCGGATCGGTCGGAGTAAGCCTCCAGGGATCTAGCAAAAGCGCCGCCTGCTGAAGCGTCTTCTCCGCTTCGTCGAATTGCTGTCGAGTGGCTTGCACTTCGCCCAGAGTGCGCAGCGCGCGGGCGCGAATCAGCGCGCTGGGTTCGTCGCTCGGCGCGTTGTTGCTCAAGTAGCTGAGCGCTTCACTACTCACGCCATCCAGCAATTCCAAGCGACCAATCGGCCGCAACTTGTCCGCAAAATCGCCAAGCATGTACTGAATCAAGCGTTCCGCATCATTGCGGCGTTGCTCGGCCAGCGCCTGCGCAACTTGAGCCTGGCGCATGCCGTGCAGCGCAAGCAATGTGCCGCCAAGGATGGCGGACGCGATCAAAGTGATGGCAACTGTCGCGATACGGTTGCGACGCACCAGGCAGGCGAAGACATAGCCGTGCGACTGGCTGTAAGCCGCGACGGGTCGACGCTGCAGCCACCGGGTGAGGTCGTCGGCGAAGCCAGAGGCGCTGTCGTATCGCGCATCGCGATCCGGCGCGAGCGCCTTGGCTGCAATGGCGAGCAACTCTCTGGGCGCCGCCATCAGCGACTTGTCGACGAAGCCCGAGTCGATGCCGCGCTCGGTGGCGCGCCCCAGGCGTTTGTGCACAGCGTTGGCGAAGACCGTGCTGTCGATGGCGCCGGTTTCGGTGTTGAGCCCACCGCAGCGTGCCAGGCTTTCGGCGAGCATCATGCCGAGCGCGTAAATGTCGGTGCGCGCGTCGATGCCAAGATCGTTAGGGCGCTTTTGCTCGGGGGACATATATGCGGGCGTGCCTACCGAACGCGTCTGGTCGATCTTCATCGCCGCGCCGGGCGTCGAGCCCATGGCGATACCGAAATCGATGATCTTCGGCAACGCCTCGCCGTCTGCCTCGTGCACCAGCACGTTCAGCGGCTTCAAATCGCGGTGGATCAAGCCCCGCTGGTGCGCATGCTGCACACCTGAGGCGATCTGCACGAATAGTTTGGCAAGTTGCGAGTACCTGAGCGGATGCTCGCGCTGGTACTGATCGAGCGGCGTGCCCGGCACATACTCCATAGCAAAAAACAGCGCACCATCGGGCAGGCGGCCGGCATCGTAGATCTGCGCGATGGCGCGATGGGATAACTGCGCGAGTGCCTGGCGTTCGATTTCGAAATAGGCCTCGGCAATCGCCGAACGCTGCTCGTGCGGCATCAATTTGATGGCGACATAACGCTTCAGCGGCGACAGTTGTTCGGCCAGCCAAACCACGCCCATGCCGCCCTTACCGAGGCGCTGCTTGAGCACATACGGCCCTAGCTGCTGCCCCGGCTCCCAGTCAGCGCTGCTGGCGATCTGCGGCCAGTCCTCCAGAAGAGTTTGCGGCTTGGGGTAGGCGCTGGTCTGATCGACGTTAACGGGCATTGCGCGCTGAGCAGGCGAGTTGCTTGAACTATAGGCTGTCGATTGGTGAAGATGGGAGTAAAGCAGATGGGCGACACGCACGAGGTCCGAGTTCCAAGAACCGATAAGCAAAAACGCGATGAGGCAAGCTCGCTATAGTCGCTCATCCAGGAAAGCTCAGAATCAAACCCGCATGTCGTCATTGCAATCTCTGATCGAAACCGCCTTCGAGCGCCGCAACGAGCTATCGCCACAAAATGCGCCAGCGGAACTGCGTGCGGCGATCAATGACGTACTCCGTTGCGTGGAATCAGGCGAGCGTCGCGTTGCAGAGCCCGCCGCGCAGGGTTGGCAGGTCAATGAATGGATCAAGAAGGCGGTGCTGTTGCACTTCAAGATCACCGCCAGCGCCCCAATCGCAGCTCAGCCCGCAGCCTATTTCGACAAGGTGGCGCTGCGGTTTGCCGATGCCGATACAGCAGCGTTCGAAGCCGTGGGTGCAAGAGTGGTGCCCGGCGCTGTGGTGCGCGAAGGTGCGCACATCGGCAAGGACGTGGTGCTGATGCCGAGTTTTGTCAATATCGGTGCCCATGTAGGGGCGGGGACCATGGTCGACACCTGGGCGACGGTAGGTTCCTGCGCGCAGATCGGACGCAACGTGCATATCTCGGGCGGCGTGGGAATTGGCGGGGTGTTGGAGCCGCTGCAGGCAGCGCCGACGATCATCGAAGACGACTGCTTTATCGGTGCGCGCTCGGAGGTAGTCGAAGGCGTGATCGTTGAGCAGGGCAGTGTCGTCGGCATGGGCGTCTACCTCGGCCAGAGTACGCGCATCTACGATCGCGCAACCGGCCAGGTCAGCTATGGTCGGGTGCCGGCCGGCTCCGTGGTCGTGTCTGGCAGCTTGCCAGCCGCGGACGGCTCGCACAGCTTGTACGCGGCAATCATCGTCAAGAAGGTCGATGCCAAGACGCGCTCCAAGACCAGCATCAACGAGTTGTTGAGGAGCTGACCGATGACAGTGCAGGCACTCACCGAAGCGCTGATAGCGCGCGTCTCGGTCACACCGGACGATGCCGGCTGCCAGGCGCTCGTTGCCGAGCGCCTGGCGGCGTGCGGTTTCCGTGCCGATCACTTGCGCTTCGGCGACACGGACAATCTTTGGATCGCGCGCGGCAGCGGTGCCCCGGTGCTGGCGCTCGTCGGCCACACCGATGTGGTGCCACCTGGACCGCTCGATCAATGGTCGCAGCCACCGTTCGAACCAACGGTACGCGATGGCCTGTTGTACGGCCGCGGTGCCGCAGACATGAAGGCCTCGATTGCGGCGATGGTCTGTGCAGTCGAAGCTTTTGTAGCGGCACACCCGGCGCACCCGGGGACACTGGCGCTACTGCTCACGAGCGATGAAGAAGGTCCGGCGCGCGACGGGATTCAAGCGGTCATGCCGTGGCTCAAGGAGCGCGGCATCGCCATCGATTACGCGCTCATCGGCGAGCCATCGTCGTCGACGCGTTTGGGCGATCGCGTGCGCATCGGCCGACGAGGTTCGATGCATGGCTATTTGACGGTGAAGGGCATTCAGGGTCACGTTGCGTATCCGGAGCTGGCGCGAAACCCCATCCATCAGGCCGCACCGGCCTTGGCCGCGCTGGCGGCCACGCGCTTCGACGCAGGCAATTTGCATTTCCCGCCAACTTCGTTCCAGATCTACGAAGTTAAGGCCGGTACTGGCGCCAACAACGTGATTCCCGGCGAGCTTTTTGTGAGCTTCAATTTTCGCTACGGCACAGCGAGCACTGAGGGCAGTTTGCGTGCGCAGGTAGAAGCGGTTTTGAACGCCCACGGTTTGGAGTACGAGTTGCGTTTTCGCGTCTCCAGCGCACCGTTTTTGACCGAACGCACGCGCCTGATCGGAGCTGTGCAAACGGCAATCGCCGAGGAACTTGGCGTCACCACAGTACTCGATACCGGCGGCGGTACCTCCGACGGTCGCTTTATCGCGCCGACCGGCGCGGAAGTTGTCGAGCTGGGGCCGGTGAACGCCAGCATTCACAAAATCGATGAGCATGTCGCCGTGGCCGATTTGGAGCCGCTGGCGCGGACCTACGGTCGTGTCATTGAGCAATTGCTGGCGAACCGTTGAGTCCCACCGTGTCAGCAGGCTATCGAGAAACAGCCTGCTGGCGCGAACCTTGGATGGTTCGCACTTTGATCAAGCACAGCGTTTGATCAATGGAGAGCTCGTACCCTTGCAACTGTTACTGAATAAATCGTGCCGCTTCAATAGCGTAGCATCCTCGCCAACCTAACTACCGGACGCATATCGTGGCGCAGAACGCTTTGCCGGATTGGCAAGAGATGCAGCAGCAGCTCATGAAGGGATGGATGGAGGCAGCGCGCGGCGCTGGCGTTGGCGACAGCATGGAAGCCTGGCAGCGCCTGATCGCGGGCAACAATGCGGGCAATGATGCTGTGGAGAAGCTGGTCGGCGGGGCTAAGCAGTTTGCCGAGTTCATGCAGGGTGTGCTTGGACAAATGGGGGGCAGCGCATCGGACAACTTTTCGCCCGCAGCGATCCGCAAAGCGGTCGAGCAAGGCTTTGCGACGCTCGCACCTGCCGGGAATCCGGTGCTCGATGCGCTGCGGTCGCTCAATCACGAGGGCGCCAAAGGTTTTGAATCTTTGTTCGCCGAGTGGCAGAAGCAAGTGACGCCGGCAAAACATGAATTCCAGACACTGTTTTCGCTGCCAGCCTTCGGTTATGCGCGCGAATCGCAAGAGCGTGCTCAAGCCTTGGTGCTCGCGGTGGCGAACTACCAAGAGCAGAACAACCGGTACAACGCGCTGATGCTGAAGGCTTCGCGGTTGGGCCTGGATCGCTTCGAGTCGAAATTGGCAGAACGCAGTGAGCCGGGCCGCGAAATCGGCAGTCTGCGGGCGTTGTACGACGTCTACATCGATGCTGCCGAAGAAGGGTATGCGGAAGTGGCGTTGTCGGACGAGTTCCGCGAAATCTACGGCGCGATGGTCAACGCGCAGATGCGCGTGCGCCAGTTGGTGCAGGCCGATGTCGAGCGTCAGGCGGCCGCCTTCGGCATGCCAGGACGCAGCGAACTGGATACCGTACATCAGCGCCTGCACGAGTTGCGCCGGCGCGTGGCGGCATTGGAAGAGGGCGCACCCCGCAGCGCTACAGCGGAGCGCGCTTCGTCGGCCAAGACCTCGACACCGGACAAGTCCGCAGCGACATCGCCAGCGAGCAAAGGGCCTGCCAAAGCCAAGGCCCAAGCCAAGCCTGCAGCCAAAGCTGCCGCCCAATCAGTCAAACGGAGCAAGTAATCATGGGTCCGCTCAAACTCGATCCCAAGACCGTGCTCGATGAGGCCGCGCGCTATTCGCAGAAACTCACCCAGGGCTCGCAAGTGCTGCGCCACCTCGACGATGTGCATTACGGCGCTACCGACAAAGAAGCCGTTTATCGCGAAGACAAGTTGGTGCTGTATCGCTTCAAAGGCGACCAGGCGCCGCGCAACAAGACACCCATCCTGATCGTTTACGCGCTGGTCAATCGGCCGTTCATGACTGATTTGCAGGCCGATCGCTCGCTGGTGCGCAACCTTCTCGCGCAGGGTGAGGACGTTTACCTCATCGACTGGGGTTACCCGGACGCTGCCGATCGCTACCTGTCGCTCGACGATTACATCAACGGCTACATTCGCCGCTGCGTCGATGTCGTCGCCGGGCGCCATGGCCTCAAGGCCATCAACATCCTCGGCATTTGTCAGGGAGGAGCGTTCTCAATCTGCTTTGCGTCGATTTATCCGGAGAAGGTCAAAAACCTGATCACGATGGTCACACCTGTGGACTTCCACACGCCGGACAACATGTTGTCGCACTGGACCCAGGCCATGGACATCGACTTGTTCGTCGATACGCTCGGCAATGTTCCCGGCGATCTGATGAATTGGTGCTACCTGACGCTAAAGCCGTTCCGTCTGAACCATCAGAAGTACGTTGGCCTCGTCGACATACTCGATGACAAGGCCGAACTGGAAAACTTCCTGCGCATGGAAAAATGGATCTTCGACTCGCCGAATCAAGCGGGTCAGGCGTTCCGCGAATTCATCAAGGATTTCTATCAGGGGAACAAGCTGATCGAAGGGGGCTTGTCGATCGGCGACAAGGCGGTGAATCCGAAGAGGATCACCATGCCGGTGCTCAACATCTACGCTGAGCAGGATCACCTTGTGCCGCCGACAGCGTCGATTCCGTTGAAGAACATCGTGGGAACCAAGGATTACACGGTACTCGCGTTCAAGGGTGGTCACATCGGCATCTATGTGTCGGGCCGCGCGCAACGCGAAGTCGCACCCACAATTCATCAATGGCTGAGCGCGCGCGCGTAAAGCCAGCGCGGCCCGCGTCGCCTGCGCCGCGCAAGCGGCGCCTGCGGCGCTGGCTGTTATGGCTGGCGCTGGCGCCCATGATCTTCAGTTTTCTTTGGGTACTGATGTATCGCTGGATCGATCCGCCCTTATCCGGCGTGATGGCCGAACGCATCATCGAGGCGCGGCGTGCAGGCAATTCGGTATTTCGCATCGATCAGCAATGGTGCGCTCTCGATAGCGTTGGGCCGTATTTGCCGGTGGCGATTGTAGCCGCTGAGGATCAGCGCTTTCTCGAGCATTCGGGTTTCGACACCGTTGAGATCGAGAAAGCGCTCGCCGCGCGCGAAGACGGGGCACGGTTGCGCGGCGCCAGCACCGTCAGCCAGCAGGTCGCCAAGAATGTGTTCCTGTGGAGTGGCCGCAGCTATCTGCGCAAAGGCCTTGAGGCGTGGTTCACGGTACTGATTGAGCTCCTGTGGAACAAGGAGCGCATTCTGGAGGTCTATCTCAATGTCGCCGAAACGGGCGATGGACTATTTGGTTTCTGTCGCGCGTGCGAGGTGCGTTTTGGAAAGGATTGCGAGCGGCTCTCGCCGTACCAGCTGGCATTGCTGGTCGCCACACTGCCCAATCCCCGCCAGCGGCGCGCCGACAAACCCACCGCGTATTTGCATCAACGCGCCAGTTGGATCGTCAAGCAGAGCGAACAGTTGGGCGGGCCGGCGTGGTTGCAGCGCATGCGCGGCGAATAGCGTTTTGGGTTCCCGGTTGTTGGTTCACGGTTCTCGGTTTGGGTCGACCAGCTTGCTCGCAACAGCGGGGATCCGGCGCTTCGATCTCGGAATGTCGTTACCGCGGCCCAAGCGAAATCGCTCGATTTCCGCAGTGACGACGAAAGAGCGCATTGGCGCATGACCAAGCGCCGCATCCTGCACCTGATCAGCGCGCGCGGCGGCGGTATGGAGCGCTACGCGCGCGATCTGATTGCGCTGACGCCCGATTACGATCATGCGCTATTGCACATCAGTGACGATTGCGCCGTGCTGGAAACCAACGGTGTGTTCTATCCGTTGATGTTGCCATTTGGCCTGGGTTCCGATCCAACCGCAGCGCCGCCAAACCCGACCGCCAGCCACCAACCCGAACGACTCTGGGATGCGCTTAACCCGGACGTGATCCATGCACATTTCGTATCTGCACTTGCTCTGCAACTTATGGAAGCGGCGCCACCGCGGCCGCTGATCCTGTCGTTACATGATGTGGGTTTCTTGCACCCAGATGCCTTTGCGCAAGGGCGCGCGATACCAACAAAGGACCCGAAGTGGATCGCCCGGTGGCGCGAGATTGCGTTGCGCTCAGCGAAGGTGCTGGTGCCGAGTCGATTCATCCTGGAAATCTGGGAGCAGACAGTTCCAGACGTGGCCGCGCAGGTGCTCGAACCCGGCGTTGCTACGCCGATACTTCCTGACGCGCCGATGCGTCCGCTGACAACCGTTGGCATTGTCGGGGCCGTCGGTCCGCACAAAGGAAAGGACCATTTGCTCGAGCTAGTGCAATTGCCAGGCGCGGAGCGTTTTCGCTGGGTATTGATCGGCTACACCGAGGATCAGTTGCAGCCGGGCGCGTTATTCGACGGGCGTTTATGGGTACACGGGCCTTTCGATCATGCAGACACCGCCCGTTGGCTGAGTCACTATGCGGTGGATATCGTGTACTTCCCCAACCAGATCGCCGAGAGCTTTTCGTACGCGCTTTCGGATGTGTGGGCCGCCGGGGTTCCGGCAGTCGTGCCCGACATAGGCGCGCTCGGTGAACGGATGCGCACTGTTGGCGCTGGCGCGGTCGTTCCGGCGGGCTGCGAACCGACAGCGGCTATCGCTATTCTTGGCACCTTGGCCGATAGTGATCGGCTGTCCTGGCATCGGGCTCTGCGCGATGCTGCTCCCGTTCCCGACCATGCGTCGATGGCCAAAGCTATCGCGCCCGTTTATCGATTGGCGATGGATACCAGCGAAGCCTTAACAGAAGATCTGGCGGCACTGCAGCCGTTCCTGCGTTCGCAGCTCGACGGCGTCGTGTTTCGAAGCGAGAACATCCGGCTGGCGCGCGACTACGGCCAGGTACGGGAATGGGCGGAGAAGCTCGAGGCGGATGTGTCCAGGCAGCAAGATGAGTTGCGTGCCCTGTCAGAGGCGCGTGTCGAAGTAGATGCTTTCGCTGCTCAGCAAACCACCCAGTTGCAGTTGGCGTTGGACCGCATCGCGCAGCTCGATAGCGATGTGGTTGCGCTTCGTGCGCGCAACGACTTCATCGAGGCATCGGCCCAGGCCATCGAGCGCGATCTGCATACGCAACTGGCGCGCGCCGAGTCGTTGACCGCCGAAGTGCACGCGCTGGCCGCAGTGCGTATCGAGCTCGAAACGCAGCGTGCAGCGCTGCACTCGGAACTCGAACGCGTCGGTGGGGAGCTGGCGCGGATGGAGCAATGGCGGGCCTCGATGGAACAGAAGTTCGAGCAAGTCGAACAGGCACGCCAGCGAATCACGACCGAACACGATGCCTTACGTATCAATAACGCGCATCTGACGTTGACGGTGCAGCAGCAGTTGTCGGCTCTACAGCGTCTGCAGGACGAGATTGAGTCGCTGAGAATCAAAGGTGCGCGATACGATCGGGTGCTTGGTCTGGTGCCAGGGCCACTTCGCCGGTTGCTGCGTCGTCTGGCGTCGAGGTCCTCATGACTGGCATTGCCGCCATTGATGTATTGATTGTCACCTACAAAACGCGCGCCGAGATTCTGACGCGCTTGTTGCAGAGCCTGGTCGAACATGCGGGCGCGACCGCCCTGCACGTGGCCATCATGGACAATTCGCTGGATGCTGCGCCGCGCGAATCGGTACGCGCGACCGCCGCGACGTTCGACAGCCGTTTTGCGTCGTTGCGGTTGAGTTTCAGCGATGCCAACCTGGGTTTTGGCAAAGCCAACAACGCGTTGGCGGCGGGCGCGCAAACGCCGTGGTTGCTTCTGATGAATCCCGACACCGCATTGCTGCCTGGGGCGCTGTCGACCCTGCTCAGCCATGCCGCAGCCAGCGACGAGGCGTCCGCCGCATTCGAGTTCCGGCAAACCCCTTTCGAGCATCCCAAGAACTACCACCCGATTTCGCTCGACACCGACTGGTGCAGCGGCGCTGCGGTGCTCTTTCGCAAGAACGCCTTCGATGCGGTCGGTGGCTTCGAACCGAAGTTGTTTTTGTACGGCGAGGATGTCGATCTGTCCTGGCGCCTGCGTGCGCGTGGGTTCAAGTTGAAATACGTCGCCAACGCCGCTGTACTGCACGAGAGCTACAGCGAGCCCGGCGAAATCAAGCCCGCGCAGGTGATGGGCTCGACACTGGCGAACGTATGTTTGCGCGCGCGTTATGGCACCTGGCGCGACGTGCGTGTCGGCTTTTCCATGTTGCTGCGCGAAATGCGCGTACCTGAAGCCTTCCCAGGACGACGCAAGGCACTGCGCGACAATATCTTCAAGGCATTCGGGCAGTTGCCTTACTGGCGCCGTACGCGGGTCGCGGCGAACGAACACTTCCAACCGATCTTCGCGGGATGGGATTTCGAGCGCCGCCGCAAGGGTGTTTTCTTCGTCGCTCCGCCGCGCGAATCCACGCCGAAAGTGTCGGTGCTCATTCGTACGCATAAGCGCCCGCAATGGCTGCGCGAGGCGATCCTGTCGGTCGAACGCCAAACCTACCCCAATGTGGAAATCGTCGTCGTCGAAGACGGCGAGCCGCTATCGCAACCGATGCTGGAAACCGAATTTAAGCATCTGGGCGAGCGCCTGGTGTATCGCTCGACGGGCACGCCCGTGGGCCGCGCCAAGGCAGGCAACCTGGCGCTCTCGCTCGCCAGTGGCGAGTGGCTGAATTTCCTCGACGACGATGATGCGTTCTACGTCGATCACTTAGAGGCACTGGTTTCGAGCGCGCTGCAATTGGGCGTGCCGGGCGTCTATGGTATTGCGTGGGAAGTTCCCACGGATATCCAGTCGCAACAGCCTCTGCGTTATCGCGAAACCGACTGGTTGTTGCGCTTTCAGATGCCCTTCAATCACGTGACTCTGTGGATCGAGAACTTCATGCCGATCCAGACGGTGCTATTCCATCGTCGCCTGTACGAGCGGCATGGCGGCTTCGCCGAAGACATGGATCAGTTGGAGGACTGGAATCTGTGGACGCGTTACACCTTGGAGGACCGCTTCGAGATCGTCGACAAGACCACCTCGATTTACCGTGTTCCATCCTGCAACGATACGGCCGCAAAGCGTCAGGATCTGTTGGACGAAGCCTATCGCGACGCTTGTGCACGACAGCTCTCAATGCAAGCACGTTTGTCGCCCGGCTTGATCATGCAAGCCGCGCGCAGCTCGCATGCGCTGAATCGACCGCCCACCACGGCGCATCTCGCGCGCAAGCTGGCCGAGCGATTTGCCATTGGGCGTTGGTTACTGCGACGTTTTCTCGCGCATCGGCTGACGACGCCGGTGGGGAGTTGAGGTGAGCTGGAGGCATGGGCGTGATTAACCGCAGATCCGCTATCCGATCCAAAGCTTCATGCGCCCTGGAGATGGATCGAACGCAAGGGCAGGAGCGCGCGTCCTGGTTACGCCAACGATTTGCGCTTGAACGGTGCGCGGGCCAGTAGTGCGCTATGCGACTATGGCGCTGCTATTTGCCCAGTCGATTAACCGCCGGTACTGAAACGGCGTTGCCTGACGCGCTCGCGCATCGCTTGCAGACCGTGCTGCGTGTGCGCGTGGGCGAGTCGATTAGGCTGTTCGACGGCGCCGGTAATGAGCATCTGGCGCAATTGACGAAACTGACGAAATCCGGCGCTACGGCGGTTATCGGCGAGCGCATCGACGCCGCGCTCGAAAGTCCGTTGGCGATTACCTTGGGGCAGGGGATTTGTCGCGGCGAAAAAATGGACCTGGTGATTCAGAAAGCGACTGAACTCGGCGTTGCGCGCATCGTTCCGCTCGACACTGAGCGCGTAGAAGTGCGGCTCGACGGCGAACGCCTGGCGCGGCGAATCGAACACTGGCAGCAAGTGGCGATCAGCGCCGCCGAGCAGTCGGGACGCGGTGTGGTGCCTGTGGTTGCGGCGCCAGTGTCCATAGCGGAATTCGCTTCTGACGAGGCATTGGTGCTCGACCCGGCAGCGACAGGTCGTGTGCAGTCCCTGTCCGCCATGACGCGCGTCAGCTTGATCGTGGGACCGGAGGGTGGATTGACAGAGCGCGAGGTCGATCTGGCCGTTGGCCGCGGCGCAACTGCACTGCGACTGGGCCCGCGCATCCTGCGCACGGAGACCGCCGGGCTGGCTGCGATTGCAGCGTTGCAATCGAAGTTTGGGGATCTATGACTTCGCCTCGCCGGCAAGCCCTGCCGATGCCTTTCGCGTCATTCCCGCACGGAGATCCAGCGCTTCTTGCACGATGTTGAGAAACGCACTTCCTGTGCGTTTCTCAAGTAGCGAGTCAGGCGCAAGTCCGGTTTATCAACAGCCTGCGAGTCTTCAAACTTGAAGATGCAAAGCGACTTTACTCCGGTTCACGGGAAAGACGATCGGCATCGGATCTGAGCTCAACTCGTCGAGTCGTCCCGATAGCGCCGCAGGTAGATGGCGCCTGCCAGGAACGCAATACCGATCGCCACGCCCACCCATAAATCCAGGCTCGCCACGCGTGCCAGCACATCGTCGAAATTCGCGGCGTACTTCGTGCCTGAGAGACCCGCATTGACGTTGGTATCGCCAAAGTCGGCGTTGATCGATACCGGCGCGAAGCCTGCCGCGAAGCGCCGCACAATGAACTCCCAAATCACCTTGCTGAAGGCGAAATCGGTTGTAAAGCGCAACCAACTTTCCGCAATGGACAGCATGACAGGCGGCAACACAGCCCAAAGGAACGGCCGACCACGAGCAAAGGCGCTGGCCAGCATCAACCAGCCAAACAATGGCAGCAGATACAGCGCCTGCACGCCCTGCACAATCGCGAACTGAGCCCAGATAACGAAGGGGTTGAGGTGCGACCAGACCAGCTTCCAGGGGTTGCCACCATGCATCGCAACGAGAATTCCGCCCAGCAGAATCAGCACGATCTGCCCCACAATTACGCCGGCGAGCATCGCCAGCGGCGCGACAACGACAGCTGTCGCCACCTTGCTGAGTACCGTTTCCAGGTCCGAAACCGGCATCGACTTCCAGAACAATACGGAGCGATCGCGGCGATCGTCGTAGAGGGAGCCCAGGCAATAAAAGAACACCACGATGAACATCACCATCTGCCACACCAGCGCAGTGCTCCATAGCGCCGCCTGTGCAATCAGTTGCATCTGCGCAGGGTTCAACTGAGTCTCGGCCATCTTGAGCGCGCCTTCGGCCATATTGCCCGAGCCGTCGATGGTCGATTTCCAATAGAACGTGCTGCCGCCAGTGAGCAAAAACAAGCCGATCATCACTGCGCCAACGATGAATGGCGTATAGATCAAGCCGCCGCGGTGTTCCCAAATCTCGCGTTGCACCAAGGTTAGAAAACGCGCGCTCACGCTGTACCTCCCATCACCGCAACGAACAAATCCGCAACACCTACTTGATGCACTTCGCCGTACTCGCGCGCCTGTGAGGGCGTGACACCATCGAACAAAAGCGCAGTCTTGCCGAGCAACTTGCGCTCGGAGATCGGCCGCAGTTCTCGGGCCGCTTCCAGTCGATCGTTGCCAACCAGCACCTGGCAGTAACGCTCTGCCACTTCCTCCATCGAAGCGGCCAGCGCGATCTTGCCGCTCTTGATGAACAGCAGATCGGTCAGAATGTGCTCGATCTCTTCGACCTGGTGAGTGGTGACCAGTATGGTTCTCGACTCATCGAAGTAGTCGTTCAGCAACTGCTCGTAAAAGCGGCGTCGATAAAGAATGTCCAGGCCCAGCGTGGGCTCATCCAGAATGAGCAGGCGCGCATCGATGGCCATCACCAGCGCCAGATGCAATTGCGCGATCATGCCTTTCGACAACTCGCGAACACGCATTCCTGGCTTGACTTCGGTAGCGCTCAAGAAACGCTCGCACTTGGCACGCACGAAACGCGGATGCACTCCTTCGACGTACTTGATGGCCTCGGACACGCGAATCCAGCGCGGCAGGATCGCCACATCGGCGATGAACGACACATCCTGCATCAGCGCCGAGCGGTCCTTGAACGGATGATGGCCAAGCACAGTCAGCTCGCCCTCGTAGGGTGTCAAGCCAAGAATGGCTTTCAGCGCCGTGGTCTTGCCGGCGCCGTTCGGTCCGATCAATCCCACAATGCGGCCCTGCTCGACACTGAAACTGCAGTTGTCCAGGGCCGCTTTTTGTTTGAAGCGTTTGCTTAGATTCCGCGCGGTGATCACGGCGCTCATTGACGTGTCTCCGCCAGCAGCGTGTTGAGATCGAAACCCAGGCGTGTCAAACGCGCGCGCAGGGTTGGCCATTCCTCCTTGAGAAAGCGCTCGCGTTCGAGCTCCAGCAGCTTTTCTCTCGCTCCGGATCCGACGAAAAGTCCGAGGCCGCGTCGTTTGTCGAGCAGCGCCTCGTCGGCAAGATCCTGATAAGCCTTAGATACCGTCAATGGATTGATTTGATAGTCCACAGCGACCTGCCGCACCGATGGCACAGCGTCCCCCTCTTTGAGTTCTCCATCCAAAATCATTGCCACGATCCGATCCCGCAGCTGGCGATAAATCGGTGTGGTTTCGTTCCAGGCGACGCTCATGCCCGTATCACTCCGCGCTCGCGGTGCCACCAAACGAAAAAAACGGCATATCCAGCTCGTTGTCGCCGCCGGGATTCTTCACCGCAAAGGCGGCGATGCGCTCCTCGCGTGTTGGCCTGGCAACCACGGCCGGTAACTCGAAGACCGGCAAATCGGCAGGAATCGCTGATGACCGCGTATCGAACAGGATCGAAGCAATACGCTCGGGTACGCCCGTCAGCGATGTCGGCCCGTTGCTCTCCTGCGCTTGACGCGCCGCGCTGGCAAAGCACAAACCGATCATTGCGGTCAGGATCAGGTAGATGTGGACTCGCTTGCTCATGTCGTCCTCCGACGTTGATGCGTTGGTGTGTTAGTAGACTAAAACACCAATGCGCGGAGCGCTACAGGCAGGAAGTCATGGTTGGGTCATTTGCGCAGTACCGACTACGGTCTGAATCCAGAAGCGCACTTAGCTACGCGGACCTGCGGTCCGCGTCCGGCGGTCTGCAAGACCCAACATGCGGACCATGGGTCCGCGTAGCAGAAAAAGCCCTATGCTCCCGATTCTTCGTTGGCGCGACCTTGATCCCATGACCACTCAATCGACCCTTGCCGAATTCGACCCCGAACTGGCTGCCGCCATAGCCGCTGAAGCTGTTCGACAGGAGGATCATGTCGAATTGATCGCCTCAGAGAACTACGCAAGCGAACGCGTGATGGCCGCGCAAGGTTCGTTGCTGACCAACAAATACGCAGAAGGCTATCCGGGCAAGCGCTATTACGGCGGGTGCGAACATGTGGATGTTGCTGAGCAGCTCGCCATCGATCGCGCCAAGGCGCTGTTCGGCGCCGACTATGCCAACGTGCAACCGCACTCCGGTTCGCAAGCCAATGCCGCCGTGTTCCTGGCGCTGCTGCAACCGGGCGATACGATACTCGGCATGAGCCTGGCGCATGGCGGCCATCTGACGCACGGCGCAAAGGTAAATTTCTCCGGCAAGTTGTTCAACGCCGTGCAATACGGCCTCGATCCGGCGACTGAACTGATCGATTACGCCGATATGGAGCGCCTCGCGCATGAGCACAAACCGAAGATGCTGATCGGCGGGTTCTCCGCTTACTCTCAAGTTATGGATTGGGCGCGCATGGCGCAGATCGCCAAAGACGTGGGCGCGTACTTCGTCGTCGACATGGCGCACGTTGCGGGTCTCGTCGCCGCTGGCGTGTATCCAAGCCCGATGCCGTTCGCCGATGTGGTTACCAGTACCACACACAAAACACTGCGCGGACCGCGCGGCGGCATCATCCTGGCGAAGGCCAATCCCGAGATCGAAAAAAAGCTGCAGTCGATGGTCTTTCCCGGCACCCAGGGCGGGCCGTTGATGCACGTCATCGCGGCCAAGGCAGTGGCCTTTTTGGAAGCCTTGCAGCCGGAATTCAAGGCCTATCAAGCGCAAGTGATCAAGAACGCCCAGGCGATGGCCGATACCTTGGTTGCCCGGGGCTACAAGATCGTCTCTGGCGGCACGCAAAACCACCTGTTCTTGTTGAGCCTGATCGGCCAGGAGCTGACCGGTAAGGACGCCGAAGCGGCACTCGGTGCGGCGCACATCACCGTCAACAAGAACGCCGTGCCGGGCGATCCGCGCTCGCCGTTCGTGACCAGCGGTCTGCGCATCGGCACCCCAGCGATTACCACCCGTGGATACCTCGAAAGCGACGCGCGCGATCTGGCGGGCTGGATTGCGGACGTGCTCGCAGCACCGACCGACGCCAGCGTCATCGCCCGCGTGCGCGAGGCGGTGACGGCACAGTGTCGCCGTTTACCGGTATACGCGCGCGGGTAGGCGACCGATGAAAATGCGAAGCGGGGTACGGAGGACTGAGCACGGGGCGCTAGACGGCCGCTGCGCCTGCGGCGCCATGTCGTGCTGTCGCATATCCCGCACCCCGTGCCCCCGCTTTTTCTTCAGGCAGCGCCTACGGGGGCGCGCTCAAGTCCCCGTGCGCCCATGAGATGCCCTTTCTGCAGCCACGACGACACCCGCGTCGTTGATTCGCGCGTCACTGAGGACGGCATGCAAATTCGCCGGCGACGCGAATGCCCGAGTTGCAATGGGCGCTTTTCCACTTACGAGACGGCGGAAATCAAGATGCCGTCGATCGTCAAGCGCGATGGTCGCCGCGAAGCTTTCAGCGAGCAGAAACTGCGCGGCGGTCTGGCGCGTGCATTTGAAAAGCGCCCGGTGTCTATCGTCGACATCGATCACGTCATTGATGTCGTCATGCGCAATCTGCGCACCTGCGGCGAGCGCGAAGTGCCCGCGGGGAAAATGGGCGAATGGGTCATGGAAGAACTCAAGCGCATCGATCAGGTTGCCTACGTTCGCTTCGCTTCGGTGTATCGCCGTTTCGAAGACGTGCAGGCATTTCGCGAGGAAGTCGAGAAGCTGGAAAAAGAGCTGCCGGGATTGAGCACGCAACAACTCCCTCTTCTGAGCGATGCGCCGGTCAAAAAGTGAGCGTGCGCATCGATACGCTCAATAACGTGCCTGAACACGTCGAGCGGTTGGCGCGTTGGCATCACAGCGAATGGGGCGACCTGATGGCGCCGTGGTCCCTGGACGATGCGCGTCGCGAGCTGCAAACACATCTGGATGGCGGGTTTCCCGCCACATTCGTAGCGCTCTCCGATAACAACGAGTTGCTGGGATCCGCAAGCCTGATTGCCGAGGATGCGCCAGAGCTCATCGAGTACGGCCCGTGGCTCGCGAGCGTGATCGTGCAACCGGCGTGGCGTGGGCGTGGGCTGGGCCGACGCCTGGTTGAAGCCGTTATCGAACATGCCCGGCTGTGCCGTTTCGAAAAGCTGTATCTCTTCACCGACGGCAGCGGCAGGCTGTACGAAAGCCTCGGCTGGCAACAGCTTGAGCGCCGAGCCTTGCCGCATGCCGCTGTCACCATCATGGTCAAGCCGCTATGAACGATCAGGATTGGATGCGGACTGCGATTGCGCTCGCCGAGCGCGGCATGTACACGACCGATCCGAATCCGCGCGTCGGTTGCGTCATCGTGAACGATGGCGACAACGTCGGCGAAGGTTGGCATCAGTGGACCGGCGGGCCGCATGCGGAAGTATTTGCGCTACGTGCCGCCGCCGAGCGTGCGCGCGGCGCCACAGCGTATGTCACTTTGGAACCTTGTGCGCACCATGGGCGCACGCCCCCGTGCGCGGATGCGCTGGTTGCCGCGGGAATCAAACGTGTGGTGATCGCCAACGAAGACCCGTTTCCCGCCGTAGACGGACGTGGTATCGCGGGACTGCGCAGCGCGGGGATCGAGGTCGAAACAGGCGTCTGCAGCGATGAAGCACGCGAGTTGAACCTGGGGTTCTTCTCCAGAATCCTGCGTCACCGACCATACGTTCGGGTCAAGCTGGCGCAATCGGCCGACGGTCGAATCGCGCTGCCAGATGGACGCAGCCAATGGATCACCAGCACGCCCGCGCGACTGGACGTGCACCGCTGGCGCGCGCGATCGAGTGCGATCGTTACGGGCATTGGTACTGTGCTTACCGACGATCCCAAACTCACGGTGCGCTTGCCAGAGTCGCCGCCGATGCGCGCCGTCGCGCGCGTGATCGTCGACCGTCATGGACGACTGCCGGCGGGCTCAGCGCTGCTCAGCGAACCCGGGCCCGTGATTCACGCGACGTTGGCGCATTCGACCCATCCGGAGTTCGATCAGCGTGTCGAGCACATGGCGCTGGCCGACGCGCACAGTTCCGAGCAGTTGGCGCGCTTGATGTTTGCGCTCGGCCAGCGCGGAATGAACGAGATCTGGGTCGAGGCGGGCGCCACATTCTCCGGCGCTTTGCTCGAAAGCGGACTGGTCGATGAGATCGTGCTCTACTTCGCGCCACGTATTCTGGGCCATCGCTCGCTGCCGGCGTTTGTGATTTCGGCGCCCGAATCCCTGTCTGTTTGCGAATGGCAGTGGCATTCGATTGAGCCCGTAGGCGCGGATTTGCGCGCTATTCTGCGAAGACAACCGTGAGAGATCGATGTTTACAGGCTTGATCCGCGCCGTCGGGCGCGTGCACTCGCTAGCGGCAACGGAAATGGGTCAGCGGATCGGCATTCGCTACGCGGCTGGTGCACTAGGTCCCATCGCCCTGGGCGACAGCATCGCCGTATCCGGGGTTTGCTTGACCGCCCTCGATCCTGCTTCGGGCAGCTTTACCGCCGATGTATCGCGCGAGACGCTGGCGAGAACGGCCTTGGGCTCGCTGTCCATTGGGGCCGGCGTCAACCTGGAACCATCGTTGACACCGTCGAGCCTGCTCGGCGGACACCTGGTGACCGGACATGTCGACGCCACCGGCAGCGTGTTGAGCATTGATGATGAACGGTGGACGTTTTCGCTGCCAATTGAACTGGCGCGCTTCGTCGCGATAAAGGGCTCGATTGCCGTGAACGGCGTCAGCCTGACCGTTAACTCGGTCGGCGACGATCGTTTTGGCGTGACCTTGATTCCGCATACACTGGCGCACACGACCTTCGGCGAGTTGCGCGCCGGCGCCGCAATCAATCTCGAGATCGATCTCGTCGCGCGTTACGTGGCGAGGCTCTTGAATCGCGACTGATACGCCCTATTTGCCCGGCTCGTCGCGCGGCGTCGCGATGTTGCTACTGGAGTTTGTCGATGCCTATTTATGCCTTTGAGTGCGATGCGTGCGGTCATAGTTTTGACCGTTTGCAAAGACTTTCGGATCCCGACCCCGATGTTTGCGAGAAGTGCGGTGCGCCTGGCGTGCGCCGGGCGGTCACTGCAGCGTCGTTTCGCTTGAAGGGGGGAGGTTGGTACGAGACCGATTTCAAGGGCGACAAAGACAAAAAACGCAATCTTGTCGAGAGTGGGTCGGCGGCCGACAGCGGCGGGGATAGCAAGCCTGCTGAGAGCAAGTCAGCGGAAAACAAAGTGGACAGCAAACCTGCTGAAACGGCGGCGCCAAAACCTGCGGAGAGCAAGCCAGCTGCGACGCCTTGAGCAAGGTCTGGCCTCGCTCGCCAAATGGCCGGGGATGCGAGTTTTCGTCGTATCCCCACAAAGCCAGGCGGTCTGCGCCGAAGAAACACCGGATTGGCTGAGGAGACAGGGCGAGTCAAACTTCTCCCTCAGTTGAACAATAGGCGCGCCAGCAGCCACGCGGGGACGCCGAGGTAAAAGCCAAGCCGCAGCAACCACTCGATCGCATTCCGAGCTGGAGCGGCTTGGCGTGGGCCGGCGGCCTGCACGATCGGCATCAGCGCTTCGCCGACAACCCGCAACGTAGCCGCATACACCATCAGGCCAAGCGACCATGACGCCCACCAGATGGAAAGGCCTGACAAATACGCTGCCAATCCGAACGTGTAGTACTCGCCGAAGGTGCCGCCGAAAGCGATGATCTGATGCAAGCGAAATGCGATCAGTGCAGGGAGCAACGGAAACAGCGCGAATTTCACCAACGCGCTGTCGAGCCAACGATGGCCAGCGGCGGCGCGGTGCCGCGCAAAACTCGCAACGCTGCTCGCATCGACAGCAGCCTTGGGCGCGACCGTCGATATCGCTTCGGTAATAGCCAGCGGATCTGGTGTAGCCAGCGAAAATCGTCGTCCCGACGACAGCACTAAATCGAGCCCAGGCATCGGCATGGGCCAACGCCAGGGGCGCAGCATTGCCAGCGATTGCAAAGGAATCTCGATGCGCTGTGTGCGCTGCTGAAGGACCAACAGCCCGCCATCGATGCGCGCAGCGAACGCACACCAGCGGCGAACCGCCCAGGCGGCCATCAAAGGCAAGACCACGGCACCGGCATAGAACTGAAGTTGCTTGATCGAGTACACCGAAAAACCGTCGCGCAACATGGCCAGCAACAGCCACAGCAAACCCGCGGCAGCCAAAGCACGAAGCGACGCGATGGCCCAGCGCCACGCCGTGGGCACCAGCGCGCCATGCATCTGGGGTGTGTAGGGCCGACGTTTCGGCCACCACATCGCAGCGCCCAACATCAGCAACACCAGGGTTGCCGCGCCGCCGGCCCAATCGCCCCAGCGCACCATGAGGGTTAGCGGCGGATTGCGGATCGGCACCGCGCCGCCGAGCACGGCTTGATCGCCTTGGGCCGCGCTGGCCAGCACCTCGCCGCTGGGATCGACAAAGGCCGTCAAGCCGTTGGTCGTCACCCGCAGTTGCGGCAACCGCGTTTCGATGCTGCGAAAGCTGGCCACCCACAAATGCAAACGTGCGCCGTTGCCATCGCTGCTGAACCACGCATCGTTCGACAAGCTGACCAGCGCCTGCGCGCCGAGGCGCGCGCCATCGATCGCGAGTTGCGGGCGCACATCGTCGAGGCAGATGAGCGGCGCGATTTGCAGCTCGCGTCCCGGCGCGCGCAGTGGCAATAGGCGCGCGCCGTCGCCGCGTTGCCACGTCCCGGCCCACGGTAGCGCGGCGCGTAGCCACGGATAATCGAGCCAGGCGGGCACATGTTCGGTGAGCGGAAATGGGTGCGTTTTCCGGTAAGCGCCAACGGTGGCGCCAGGTTCAAGCAAGACCGCAGCGTTGTATTCGCCCGAGGCATCGCGCTCATAAGTGCCGAACAGCAGCGGCACACCGGTGCTCGCCACGAAGTCGCGGATTTCGGTGTCGAAGGCTTCGCCATCGCTGCTGCGCGGTTGGCCGAACGTGGTCGGATAGACGGTTTCCGACCACAGCAAGGCTTCGGCGCCATGCTGCGCGATTGCGTCGAGCGAGAGCTGAAAATGCGTATCCAGCACACGGCGCACCACGCCGTAGGTACCGAAGCTTTGGCGGCGGCCTTCGTAGTCGACGAGGTTGGCCTGCACCATGCCGATGCGTATCCATGGCACCTCATCGGCGAACACTGCCTTCAATTGCGTCAGCCGCCAATGGCCGTAACCCCACATCAAACACGGGATCGCCACGGCGAGGCCGATCCATCGGGCCGCGCTGCGCCACGAGCGGACGGCGCGCAGCGCGTACGCCGACGCCGCATTCGCAATCAGCAGGAGCCAGGTGACGGCAGCCACACCGCCCAAGTCGGCGGTTTGACGCAGATACATGGCGGGCGCCATGCCATGACCCAAACTATCGCCGAGCAGTTTTGGCCACCACCATTCGCACGCGATCCATACGCACGCTGCGCCCAGGCAAGCGAGCGGCGCGTTGAAGCGCCGATCGAGAGCTGGCATGGCGACAGCGTAAGCGATGAACTGCGGTTGCAGCAGTGGCGCTAAGGCGATCAACAGAACGGTGCCGGCCGCATTGCCGATTCCAGTGAACTCGCCAACGGCAACGCCGAACCAGCCGAAAACAGCCGCGCTGAACGCCATGCTCATCGCCGCACCGGATGCCATCGCGCCGCGCCAGCGTAAGCTCGGCAGCGTCAGTAGCCAGGGAACCAAGGCCACAAAGCCCAATGGCCAGAAGCCGCGCGCGTAAAGGCCGAGCAACAAGGCGCTGGCGAGGATTCCCGCCAGTTGCGAACCTGCGATTCGAAGCGGTAGGCTCAACCGGAGGGCGGCAGCGATATCTGCCGAATCGGAAGTCCCGGTGGCACCATTTCGGGCGGGACAATGCGGTCTTCGGGAATCGAAACGAGGTTACCCGAAGCGTCGCGCAATTCCACGTCAGGCGCGAACATCAGGATCGCTTCCAGCGGCTCACCCTCATCGGTGACCTGATGATGGCGCACGTAGCCAGGCGGCAATACGTAATCGGGCGGCACGGCAATGCCGGCCATCAATGGCACCGTTCCTGGCGGATTGAACGCAGCAAGTCCTTCAGTTTCGCCGCTCGCACGCAGCGCTTGGATGAGTTCCCGTCCCGTCGGCACTGGATCACCGGGGGAAAAATAGGTCGCAAGATCATTGGCATCGCCGGTGCGCCATTCCGCTGGCGCCTCGCTCGATGCGCTCGACAATCGCGATTGCAGCGCTGGGTTCGGTGAATCAAGCGTCGGCGCTGGCGTCGTTGTGAGTGAGAGTGACGGGGCCGCAGGATCCATATCAGCCAGCTCAGAGCCCCGCGCTGCTGGCTCCATGGGTAGCTGTTTTGCGGATGGTCTCTGCTGTTGCATCAGCAACGTGACCGAAATGATGGCCAACACGAACACGGCCACGATGGCGCCAACCATCAGGCTGCTGCCGCTGGACTCGCGAACAACTCGCACACCATCGGGCGATTCAGCAGTCATAGCTTTCGTCGATTATTGCGGGCCAAACCGTTCTGGCGAAAGCAGGCGCCGCATCTGCGGCGCCTGCCTAAGCAAGCCGACAACCAAAAACCAACAACCAACAACCGAAGTTAAGGGCTGGCTGGATCGTACACCGACAAAGCCCAGCCCATGCGCTCGTGTCCGAACTGGTTCCAGATCGGGCTCTTGCCACCGGCAAAGCTGGTGTAGCGCGGCGCCCCAGTTCCGGTGCTGCCACCCCAAAGGCCGGCCGACACCGTGCCACCGGTGAACGTCGGATGGGTATCGTCGGATTGGATGTAGTCGAAGCTGCTGCTGGAGGAAACGAACTTGGTGTTCGCATCGCGCAAGGTCGCACGCAGTGTGGTCGCTATGCGATTGACGTAACTCGATTCGCTCTCGCCGGCCACATAGCGCAGCGCGTCAGAATCGATTCGACCGTCGCCGTTGCTGTCGAAATCCGCACCCATGTACTGCGCGAAACTGTCGGCGCACGCGAAACCCTTCTGTCTCGCGTATTCGCACATCCAGTAGTTCATCGTCGCAATGGCCGGCAAGAAGCGATCGCGCAGGTTAACGGTCGCGCCGGTGACCGAATCTCGACACGTGCTCTGCACGTTGTCGGCGTTGTAGCCGGGGTAGTAGAGGTTGGAGATGATCTTCAGACGCGTATTTGGATGCGCGTTGGCGTTGATGTAATCCATCGCCAGGGCGACATTGGTCTTGCAGTTATTCACGGCGGTCGTCAGACCGCTGTAATTGCAGGTGCCCGACTGGCCCTTGAACGCCGAACGCGCCTGCAACCCGTCGTTGCCGCACATCTCGAAGCTCACCACGCGCGTGGAAGCAGCCTGCATGAAGGAGCGCTCGGCGACGATCTTGTTCTGATAGACATCCGAGGCGATTGCGCCCGACTTTGCGCGGCGAATGCTTTCGATGTCGGCATTCCACTTGGCCGACAGGTACTCGGCATCGACGGTGGGTGCTGCATAGCGCGCCGCATTGCTTACCGATCCGTTGTAGCCGGCAAAAATCGAGTCGCCATAGGCAACAACCCGGTACTTTGCCGTGGTGCCGGAGCGGTCCACAGTCCAGGAAACGTTTTGGTTCAACGTGTTGGCCATCGCGTGGCCACCAAAAGTCAGCAACAGCGCCAGCGCGCCGCCTTTAGATGCAGTGTTCATACTCCTCCCGAATGAACGATGGCGAAGACCGGTTGGTCTTCGCTTTGGCGTGGCGCCTCATTGCAAGGCTTTCCCCCCACGGCCGGCGCGCACGCTACGCTTGCAGTCCTGACTTCGTCAACAACCGGAACGTACGTTGGCGTATTGATGACGGTGCTGTGAATTGGTGCAGCGCACCAAAATAGGCGGCACGCACTCGAACTGCGATGCACCATTTTCGGACGGCGGTCCGGTGACAGAGCCAGGAACTAAGCGCCCAATTTGGGCCAAACCTGCCTTTTCCGGCAGCCGGGGACATGAGCCCCCGGCCGTCGCTTCGGGATCAACGATCCATCGAGTGCACTGCAGCAATTCAGCCCTTGGAGGGACTGATATACATCGTAATTTTTGCGTCGAAGACGATGTTGCCCTGCGGATCGCGAACCTCGACAGTGCAATCGCGATCTGCACCGGCGCCCACATCGCCAATCGCTGCGAGTGTTCCGATGGCACGCATCCGGCCGCTGGCCTTCTTCAGGTAGCGCACCGTCATGCCTTTGGGTATCCAGCGAATGCCCGGCGTCATCGCGGCATCGGTGGCGAGGCCCGCACAGAACTCGGCAAGATTACACAGCGCGATCGCGTGCACCGTGGCGATATGGTTCTGCACGCTCCAACGATGGCGAATCGTTGCCTCGCACGTTCCTGGTTCCAGGCGCACGAGCAGCGGCGCGATGCTGCGAAAGTACGGCGCGCGAAAGCAAATGAGTCGGGAGGCCAGCCAACGTCCGGGTCCGTTGGCGCCCAGTTTGCGCCATAGCTTGAGCGCCGCGCTCATGCGGCGCTCTTCAGATGCGGACGCTGCGGATCGCGCGCGCGCCCGGCCACGAGATCTGCAGTCTCGAACTCATCGACCGCGATGATCTCAGCTGTGAGCTGCCGGGCGCGTTCGAGCTGAGCGCGCTCGTCGGGCGCGATCACGCCGTACTGTACGGCCTCCAGCAACTGCTGCACTGGCTCGAGTGCCTGGATGGTTCCGGACTTCAGCGCCTTGATCACTTTACGTTCGATCGGTTCAGCATCCATGATGACCTTGAGCGCAGCGTCGATCTTGCCGATCTCGTTGAACGCGCTCGGCGTCAGGTAGCAGAACTCCGCAAGCCGATCGCGCGCCTCATTCGGATACATCAACAAGGTAGCCACACGGCGCCCCAGTCGATCGCTCGGCGCGTGTTCCCGGCGACCGAGCGGAAACACCAATGCGCGCAGCACCCACGCGACGGGGCGCACTGGGAAATTGCGCAACACGCCATCCAGGGCGGTTTGCATCTTCGCCACACAATCATGGAACGCCCACGCCAGAAGCGGGCGGTCGAGTTCCGGCCGGCCCTGGTCTTCAAAGCGCTTGAGCATGCTGGAGGCGATGTACAACTGACTGAGCACGTCGCCGAGGCGCGCAGAGATACGTTCCTTCTGCTTGAGCTTGCCGCCCAGAATCAGCATCGAGGTGTCGGCCACCAGCGCAAGTGCAGCGCTGTAGCGCGAAAGCTTGCGATAAAAGCGGCGTGTGTAACGATCGGCCTTCGGCGCCGTGCCGATACGACTATGCGTGAGCCCGAACAGCAGCGCACGCGCGGCGTTCGAGATCGCAAAACCTACATGCGAAAACAGGGTGCGATCGAAGGCGCGGATCCGTTCTTCGGGATTGGCGATCGCTGCAGACTGCATGAGCTTGAGCACATACGGATGGCAGCGAATCGCGCCCTGACCAAAGATGATCATATTGCGCGTAAGGATGTTGGCGCCTTCCACGGTAACGCTGATGGGAGCACCCTGCCAGGAGCGGCCCAGGTAGTTCTTCGGCCCCATGATGATGGTCTTGCCGCCATGGATGTCCATCGCATCCTGGACCACATTCCGACCAACCTCGGTCGCATGGTACTTGGCGATGGCGGAGGGCACGGCCGGCTTCTCGCCCTGATCGACTGCAGCCGCTGTGGCTCGCGACAACGCGCTCATCGCGTAGGTCAAACCACCAATGCGCGCCAGCGCCTCTTCGATACCTTCGAAGCGGCCGATCGACATGCCGAACTGCTTGCGGATGCGGGCATATGCGCCGGTGACGATCGCAGCTGCGCGCATCGCGCCGGTCGAACCCGATGGCAACGAAATCGCCCGCCCGACGCTCAAGCATTCGACCAACATACGCCAGCCTTGCCCGGCATACGCCGCGCCGCCAATCAGACGCTCGATCGGAACGAAAACATTGACGCCGCGAATTGGGCCATTCTGGAACGGGATGTTGAGCGGCAAGTGGCGTTTGCCGATTTCCATGCCCGGCGTTTCGCGCGGAATCAGTGCGAGCGTAATGCCGATATCTTCTTTGTCGCCGAGCAGGCGCTGCGGGTCGTGCAAACGGAACGCCAGACCAATCACTGTGGCCACCGGCGCCAGCGTGATGTAGCGCTTGTCGAAGTTCAAGCGCACGCCAAGGGTTTCCACGCCATCGACGATCTCGCGCACGACAACGCCATAGTCGGGAATCGAGGTTGCATCCGAGCCGGCCCACGGGTTGGTCAGGCCAAAACACGGAATGTCCCGGCCATCGGCAAGCCGCGGCAAATAGTGATTCTTCTGCTCATCGGTGCCGTAGTGCAGCAGCAATTCGGCCGGCCCGAGCGAGTTGGGTACGGCGACAGTGGAGGATAGGGTAGGGCTGACGCTGGCAAGTTTCTGCAGCACGGCCGAGTGCGCATGCGCGGAGAATTCGAGTCCACCGTAGCGCTTGGGGATGATCATCCCGAAAAACTTATGGCTCTTCAGGAAATCCCACACGCGCGGCGGCAAGTCGTTGCGCTCATGGGTGATCTCCCAATCGTTGATCATCGCGCACAGCTCTTCGACTGGGCCGGCCAGGAAGTTCTGCTCATCGCGCGACAATTGTGGGGCAGGGGCCTTCAACAACTTCGACCAGCGCGGGCGGCCGCTGAACAGCTCGCCTTCGAAGCCCACGGTGCCCGCTTCCAGCGCCACGCGCTCGGTATCCGACAATTGCGGCGCGATCTTGACGTACATATCGAGCGCCGGACCAGAGATCAGTTTCATCCGCAGCGGCGCGTAGTTCAGCACCACCGCAATCCCGGCGAAGACAATCCAGCACAAACCGAGCGTGACCCAGTCTGCACCGCTGTAAAGCGTGGCGAGCAGCAGCGCACCGGCCGAAAGCGCCGTCCACGGTTTCAGCCCGAGTCGGGCGTACGCGCAACCGATGCCGACCAAAACCAATGACAGTAAGGGAATGAGGGATGACATGCAGATCTCCGACTAAAGCGGTGAATGACGGGTTGCAAAGTGCGGGTTGTGGATGCACGGGAGAAAGCGCTGTTGCGGACCAATCAGCCTGGACAAAACTCCGAAAGCCGAATCGTTCACCGGAACCGCTCCAAAAACCGCGCAATCTCGCGGGTGAAAACGTCGTTCCGATCGCCCACAACCATATGCGTGGCGTCCTCGATCTGAACGTGTTCGGCCTGCGGAACGAGGCGCAGGAATTCATCGATGGTGTGGCGACTGACGACATCGGAGCGACCGCCGCTGAGCAGCAACAGCGGCACATCCACCTTCGCTGCTGCCGCCTGCAATCGCGGTATGTAGCTGGCGGCTTCCTGCGCCACGCGATCCATCAGCCGCGGATCCCAATGCCAGCGCCAGCGACCATCCACGAACCGCAACTGCGTGCGCAGGCGCTCCGGATCCTTGCGCTCGCGGTGCGGCAGATAGCGCGCGACTTCATCCGCCGCATGCTGCAGGCTATCGAAACCCTCCGGATGCGCCGCCATAAAGCTCAAGATGCGATCGACGCCAGCGGTTTCCCAGCGCGGCGTAACATCGACAAGCACCATTGCGCGAAACGGTTTCTCCGAGTCCTCGCCCTGAACCAGCAAGCCCAGCAGTCCGCCCATCGATGCGCCGACCAGAATGGCGCCAGGGTGATCGCCCGCTAAATCGTTTAGGTCCTGGGCAAACTGGTCCAGCCGATAGTCGCCGCCCGGCAACCAGTCCGAATCGCCGTGACCACGTCCATCGAGTGCGAGCCCGAACCAACCCTGATCGGCCAACGTACTGGCGCTGCTGCGCCACGCCTGTCGGTTCTGCCCAAATCCGTGCGCGAAAATCAGTGGCGGCTGGCGCGCATCGCCGAAGGCTTCGACAGCCAACATCAGCCCGTCGGCCGTGGGCCGCTTCAGCAGCGCCGTCGATGCAATCGATTCCATACGGTCGAGTATGTTGACTGCCGGAAGTGCTGTCAATACGCTTGCGTATGGAAGGTGTTCACGGGTCTTCTACGCGGCTATGACAAACATCGAATCAGCAGAAATCGACACCGCGACCGACAAGCCCGAGCGCCAGCGCTTGTCGGCGCAGGATTGGGAAATCGCCGCGCTCGAGTTGATGGCCGAAGAAGGCGTAGCCGCTGTGGCAGTGGAGTCGCTGGCGCGCCGTTTGGGCGTCACCAAGGGCAGTTTTTACTGGCACTTCAGTACCCGCGATGCGTTGATCGAAGCGGCGCTCAAGCGCTGGGAAGACACCGACAACCACAACACGATTGCGCGCGCCGAACAAATCGAAAACCCCACCAAACGTCTGCGCGAGTTGTTCCGGCAAACCAGCCGCGAGATGCGCTCGCACAAGATCTATGCCGCGCTCCTCAAAGCCGCCGACCATCCGGTTGTCGCGCCGGTCATGGAACGCGTCTCGAACGAACGCATCGCGTACCTCGCTCGCGTGTTTGCGCAAGCCGGAATGACGCCCATCGACGCCGACCACCGCGCACGATTGACGTACTCCACATACGTCGGCTTCCTGCAACTCGCGCTGCAGTTCCGCGCGTCGCGCTTAAGCTCCGACGCGTTCGACGACTATGTCGGGCACGTGATCGATACGCTGGTACCGAATTGACGAGATCCGTCGTCCGGATGGACTGCACGACCGCCGGGTTGAGCGGATGTCACTCAACCCGGTTGGTCGTCAACTAAGCCTTATGACGGGTTCAGATCGCAATCCGGCCCTGTGCACTCGCCAGGAACCACCGCACCGCCCTCAAGCTGGCCGGTAAATCTCCGCACCTGCCTCGCGAAATTCCGCAGCTTTTTCAGCCATGCCCTGCGCGATTGCGGCCTCGTCGTCTTCCACGCCCTTCGCGGCCGCGTAGTCGCGCACGTCCTGAGTGATCTTCATCGAGCAGAAGTGTGGGCCGCACATGGAACAGAAGTGCGCCAATTTGTGGGCTTCTTTGGGCAACGTTTCGTCGTGGAATTCTTTGGCTTTTTCCGGATCCAGGCCCAGGTTGAACTGATCTTCCCAACGGAACTCGAAGCGCGCCTTCGATAGCGCGTTGTCGCGCACTTGCGCGGCGGGATGGCCCTTGGCCAGGTCGGCAGCGTGCGCCGCGATCTTGTAGGTGATGATGCCGTCGCGCACGTCGTGTTTGTTCGGCAATCCCAAGTGCTCTTTGGGTGTGACGTAGCACAGCATGGCCGTGCCGTACCAACCGATCATCGCCGCACCGATGGCGCTGGTAATGTGATCGTAGCCGGGCGCGATGTCGGTGGTCAGGGGCCCGAGCGTGTAGAACGGCGCTTCGCCGCATTCGCGCAACTGCTTGTCCATGTTCTCTTTGATGAGGTGCATCGGCACGTGGCCGGGGCCCTCGATCATGGTTTGCACATCGTGCTTCCAGGCAATCTGTGTGAGCTCGCCCAGGGTTTCCAGCTCGCCGAATTGCGCAGCGTCGTTGGCGTCGGCAATGGAGCCTGGGCGCAGTCCATCGCCCAGCGAGAAGGACACATCGTAGGCCTTCATGATTTCGCAGATTTCTTCGAAGCGCTCATAGAGAAAACTCTCCTTGTGATGCGCAAGGCACCACTTGGCCATGATCGAGCCGCCGCGCGAGACGATGCCGGTGACGCGTTTGGCGGTGAGCGGGATGTACTTCAAACGCACGCCAGCGTGGATCGTGAAATAGCTGACGCCTTGCTCGGCTTGTTCGATCAGCGTGTCGCGGAAGATCTCCCAGGTCAGCTCTTCGGCTTTGCCGTCGACCTTCTCCAGCGCCTGATAAATCGGCACGGTACCGATGGGCACGGGCGAATTGCGAATGATCCATTCACGGGTTTCGTGGATGTGCTTGCCGGTGGACAAATCCATGACCGTGTCCGCGCCCCAGCGGATTGCCCACACCATCTTCTCAACTTCTTCGGCGATGGAACTGGTCACCGCGGAGTTGCCGATGTTGGCGTTGATCTTCACCAGGAAATTGCGGCCGATGATCATCGGCTCCAGTTCCGGATGATTGATATTGCAAGGAATGATTGCGCGACCGCGAGCAACTTCATCGCGCACGAATTGCGGTGTCACCAGTTTCGGCAAATTGGCGCCGAAGCTTTCGCCCGCGTGATGGCGCAGCAGATTCTGATCGCGCAATTGCTCGATGAGCTGATTCTCGCGGATCGCGATGTACTCCATCTCCGGCGTAACGATGCCGCGCCGCGCATAGTGCATCTGGCTGACGTTCGACCCGGATTTAGCCACGCGCGGCGCGCGGATGTGCTCGAAGCGCAGGTGTTGGGTGGCAGCATCTGCGTGCCGAGCCTGGCCGAAGCGGCTCGTCGGGCCACTCAACTGCGTGGTGTCGCCGCGCTCGTCGATCCAGCGCTGGCGCATCGGGAACAGGCCGCGACGCAGATCGATGCGCACCGACGGATCGGTGTATGGGCCGCTGGTGTCGTACACCGCCAGACTCGGATTGATTTCGGCGCCGAAGGACTTGGGCGTGCGCGCCTGGGCGATTTCGCGCATCGGCACGCGCAGATCGTCGCGGCTGCCGTGCGCATAGATTTTTCGCGAGCCGGGAATCGGGCGCGTCAGGTCGGCCGACAGTTGCTCGGCTTGTTGCATCAGGTCGGCAGTCACCGCGTTCATCGTCGCTCCGGAGTCGGTGGGGGACGAAGCGGCGGCGAAAGCCACGCCATGGGCGTAGCGCTCGAAGCTCCCTACGCCGATGCAAATCGGATCAGGTTCGAAGGGACTGTCTCAGCCGGGCAATTTCGCACGGCACCCCCGCTTCACGCGCCGATTCTAGCCCAGGCGGCCGCTATCGTGGGCGCGGTTCGCGGGGAATGCCTTGCGCCGATGGCGGCACCGGTGCGCATATGTTCCAGCTCGCTATTGATTCGCCGACAGGCCGCGTCAGTCCCTCGATCCAACACGCTCCAACGTGACGATGATTGGTCGATGGTCTGAGCCGATATCGGGACCGATTTGGTGACGGATCACCCGCCAGCCGGAGGCGTGCAGCACATGGTCGATGGGCACGGCCATCACGCCGGTCCACCCATGCGGCCCGAACCATGTTGGCCAGGCCCAGTGGGCGGCGCTGCTGTCGAGAAGTGCCGCGTCGCTTCGCAATTGGCGGTACGCGGCCGACCAGGGCGTGGTGTTGAGATCGCCCGCAAGCACGGCGCTCTCGTCGCCGCGAATCAGCGTGGCGATGTGCGCCAGTTGTGCATTGCGCCACTGCGTTGCCTCCCCGCCGATCGGGGGAAAGGGGTGCACGAGCCAAAGGTTGCCGGGTTGCGGATCGGTCCACTGCAACTGCATGACCGGAAGATCGAGCGGCGGCATGGTGGATTGAATGATGCGCGCGGGCAAGCGCGAATAAAGGCCGATGCCAAACGGGTCGTCGCGCGGATCGATTGCGCTGTCCGCGTAACGCGGTTCGAGCACTGCGAGCGTTTCCGCCGCTTGCGGCGACAATTCTAAAATTCCCACCACATCCGGGGATTCGCGCTCAATCAGTGCCAGCAGCGGCGCAAGGTTTTTGTTGCCGAGATGGATGTTGGCAAGCAGCAGCGTCAATCGCTGTGCGCCAGCGGTGGAGGTGGATTCGTTCTGCGCCGGACCATTCGCCGTCGCGAGCGAGAAGGCGTTTGCGAGCGCAGCGACGATGAGAATCGCCGCCGTTCCGCGCTTGCGCGTTACGACCGCCGCAACCAGCCCCAGCAGCATCGCCAACTGGTACTGCCAGCGAAAATGCGCACAAAGATCGAGCAGCCAATGCCAGTGGCCGGCGAACCCAAGCACAGAGGCCATGGCTGCGATCAGCGACAGGCGCGCGAGCCTGGTCAGCACGCCGAACATCTTGGAAGGTCGAGTTGCCGCGAATACGTTTTTGTTGGGTGCCATGGGTCGGAATCGCAAGCGTGTCAGGTGGCGCAGCCGAACAGCGTATGCGCAAGGAGTCACTGGCTATCAGGTCATTTGCTCCATGAAACTGTCCACCGTTGCATTGTCGTTCCTCACAGTGGCGAGCTGGGTGCGCGCCGAAGCGGCCACCCTGGTTGTTACCAATAGCGCCGACTCGGGCCCTGGCAGTTTGCGGCAAGCCATATTGGATGCCAATGCCAACGTCGGCAGCGACGTCGTCAACTTCAATTTGCCCAGCGGCGATCCGGGCTTTCAGCCGGCCACCGGGCATTGGCGCATCGATGTAACAACCACGGCATTGCCAGCCATTTCCGACGCGCTGACCATCGATGGCTACAGCCAGCCGGGTGCGCTTCCCAACACCAATCCGCCGAGCTTGGGCGGCAGCAACGCCGTGTTGAAGATCGAGTTGCGCAATGCCACTGGTCTGGCCATCAATGGTATCGACGGTGTCAGCAATAACTTTCAAACGCCGCTGGTCGTGCGCGGATTGGCGATCCACAGTTTCGCCGCTCAAATTCAACTCGGCGGTGGTTCAGCGCAGCGCGTCGAGGGCTGCTTTATCGGCACCACGATCGATGGCGCACAATCGGCCAACAACGCCAACGGCAATCGCATCGGCATCCGCGTTCAAGGTTCAGGCGCGTATCGCATCGGTGGACTAACGCCCGATGCGCGCAACGTGATTTCCGGTCAATCCGATGCGATTTCGTTTTTCACCGTGACCGATGGCGCGCGTATCGAAGGCAATCTGATTGGGACCAACGCCGCGGGAACGGCCGCACTCAGTCCGCGCGCCATCGGTATCAGCAGCGGCTTTTTTCCAGACCTGGTCATCGGCGGCAGCGACCCGAACGCTCGAAATCTGATCAGCGGCAACGGCTTCTGGGGATTGCTGATGAATCAGGGCAACGCCACCACGGCCAAGGTTCTGGGCAATTACATCGGCACCGACTGGACGGGCACAAAAGCGATCGGCAACGGTTTGAACCCTTTGAGCCCAAGTCAGCGCGTGGCGAACGTGCAGTTGAGCGGCGTGGCCTGCCCGGTGCAGCTCGGCGGCGGGCAGGCCGGCGAGGCCAATCTCATCGGCTACGGCGGCGATGGCGGCGTTGTAGTCGATCAGTGTTCGAACGCGCCGGTGCAGCGCAATCGCTTCATCGCCAACAACATTGCTGCAATCGACAACACCAACGGCGGCGGCGCGCGCGGGCCTACGCCGAATGATCCTGGCGATGCCGACGCCGGCGGCAATCGTCTGCAGAACTTCCCGGAGGTTGTTCTGCCCGGTGGATTTGCGCCGATCGGTGGCGCCAGCGTGACGTTGAGCTATCGCGTCGATAGCGCCTTGGCAAATGCCAGCTACCCATTGAGAATCGAGTTTTACCGCGCCGCGTGCGGTGGCGGCGGCGACGGAGTGCTGTTGGCCAGCGACAGCTATCTGGCAACGGAGGCCGGCTTGTTCAAGACTCTGAGCGTGTCTGCGCCGAACAACGCATTGCCTATGGTCGCCGTCGCCGTCGACGCGCTCGGCAACACGAGCGAGTTCTCGCCCGTGTTAGGCGATTCGATTTTTCGTGCCGACAACGAGGACATTCTGGCACTCGAACTGCCCGGCGTCTGCCGATAGCGCTCATGCCGCGTTGCCATCGCCGCATGAGCGCCGTGCGTTATTCGGGTGGGCGAAAGGAATTGAGAACCTCAACGGCTTCGGCAATACCTTCCTGATCGTCCTGCGGAGCGGCAAACCAGATTTCGCCCATCGTGCTTTCGTCGAGCTTGTAGAAGGCCATGCCGATCTTCATCTTGCCCATCTCTTTGTCGTTGGCCGTCCCCCCGAGCATGAGACCCGTCAGCCCGCGGTGGTTGCTTTCCTTCGGCTCCGATAAATTGACCTCGGTGTAGTTCTCGAATACGTATTCGATCGAACTCTCAACTGCCTCCTTGGCATCTTCTCCAGGCACGGTGCGGAACATCAATGTGGTGCCGGCGGTTCCCAGCAGCGTGGTGTAGTCGCCTGTAGTCTCGCCCGGCGTCATTTCCCAGGTCGGTGGATAGTCGATCAAGAAACTTGCGTCGTCGGTCGACGGGTAGGCCAGCGTCTCGGCACTGATAAAGGGTGCAGCGAGCAATCCAGCCGCGAGCAGCGCGGCTATCGACAATCGTTTAACGAACATGGGGAACCCCTTTTTCCGAAGGCACACGTCGCGGAATTCGCGAGCGGCACCGGACATTTCCGGTGTTGAGCACTAGAGCAGAAATCGCCAGCAAATCCCATGCGCACCCGTAACGTTTTATGAAGTCAGCCAAAGCGCCGACCCGATACTGCGCCGCATCACCGACTCCTGTGATGTGCCCCCGTCCAGATTGCGATCAGCTACGGGTCCGAACACAAACAGGAGTGATGCATGACACCGACGTACTTACGATCCATGTGCGCCATCGCAGCTTTACTGGCCGCCCAGTCGAGTCTCGCTGCGGTCAATGTCGACTATCGCAATTTCGATAGCGTCGAACATCAATTCGCCGCCATCTGCAGCGGATCGCGGGCATCGATTTCCTTCAACCGCAACACCACCGGCTCAGCCACATTGCAGGGTTCGGCGCCGTGCGTCATCCAACAGGGCTCGGAAGAAGTCGTGTTACACGGCGGCGAAAATGTGGAGATCAAGAATGGCTTGATCCGTATTGTCGATTGATAGCTTCGGCCCACGCGGCGCTCGGTACAGCCAAGTCCAGGAACTATCGCAATACCCGCTCAGACCGCCGCCCATGGATCCACCATCGGCACCGGTAGCCCGGCGAAGTCTTGCGTGTTGCGGGTCACCAGTGTCAGACCGTGGACTAGCGCAGTCGCTGTCAGCAGGCTGTCGATGGCGGGTAGAGGCCGGCCAGCGGCGGCGACGAGGCGCCCCACGTTGGTCTCGATCAGGAAGCTCAGAAGGCCAGCTCGCGGGTGAGGCTGCCCTTCCGAACAGTCGCGCACAAAACCGTGCCTTGTGGTCATAGCAGCCGTCGCGCCAAATCCGAGTTTGAGACCATGTCTGACGCTTAAGGCTTTCCCCCTTTCGCGATCGGCGGCGGCGGGCGCCTCACCGTCCGCGACTCAATGCGATTCGCCGCCTCATGGATCGCGTACATGCTGACCTTGCGCAGGTCTGAAACTGCCGCAGTCTGCAGACTGGATAGCGTCAATCAGGGTCAACCCGCGCTCCGATTCAGCGCCGAAGCTATGCTCAGGCAACCCGATCTCGGCCCGCTCCTCCGCCATGCCCCTGACCCTCCCACAACTCGAACGCCATCTGTTCAAGGCCGCCGACATCCTGCGCGGCAAGATGGATGCTGCCGAGTTCAAGGAGTACATCTTCGGGATGCTGTTCCTGAAGCGCTGTTCGGATGTGTTCGAGCAACGCCGTGAGCAGGTGATTGCGCAGGAACGCGCGCGTGGGCTGGATCAGCCGGATGCGGTGTTCAGCGCCGAGAATAAGCGTTGGTATGGCGAGTCGTTTTACGTGCCACAGGCTTCGCGCTGGAACTATCTGGTCAACGAGGCCCATCAGGATGTGGGCGGCTTCTTGAATCGCGCGCTGGGTGGGCTGGAGAGCAATAACGCCAGCCTGGCCGAGGTGCTGGAGCACATCGACTTCTCGCGCAAGGTGGGCCAGAGCAAGATCCCGGATATCAAGTTGCGCCAGTTGATCAGCCATTTCAGCAACTACCGGCTGCGCAACGAGGACTTCGAGTTTCCGGATCTGCTCGGCGCGGCCTACGAGTACCTGATCGGCGAGTTCGCCGACTCGGCGGGCAAGAAGGGCGGCGAGTTCTACACGCCGCGCTCGGTGGTGCGGATGATGGTGCGGCTGGTCAAGCCGGAGCAGCAGCACAGCATCTACGACCCGTGCGTGGGTTCGGGTGGCATGCTGATCCTGGCCAAGGAGTACATCGACGAGCACGGTGGCGACGGCACCCGCGCGGACTTATGCGGGCAGGAGGCCAACGGCACGGTGTGGTCGATCGCCAAGATGAACATGCTGCTGCACGGCATCAGCAGCGCCGATCTGCGCAACGACGACACCCTGGCCGAGCCGCAGCATGTCGAGGGCGGCGAGCTGCTGCGCTTCGATCGCGTGCTTTCCAATCCGCCGTTCTCGATCAACTGGGGCACCGCCGACACCGATCGCCAGGGTCAGCCGGTGTTCCGCCCGAAGTACCCGGAACGCTTCCGTTACGGCCAGGTGCCGCTCGGCAGCAAGAAGGCCGATCTGATGTTCCTGCAGCACATGATCGCGGTGACGCGCGACGGCGGCATGGTCGCCACCGTGATGCCGCACGGCGTGCTGTTCCGCGGCGGTGAGGAACGGGCGATCCGCGCTGCGATGATCGAGGCCGACCTGCTGGAAGCGGTGATCGGCCTGCCCGCCAATCTGTTCTACGGCACCGGCATCCCCGCCTGCGTGCTGGTGATGCGCCAGCGCCGCGGCAACCGCAGCGGTAAGTCGGTCGAACGCCAGGGCAAGGTGCTGTTCGTCAACGCCGACCGAGAATACTTCGAGGGCCGCGCGCAGAACTATCTGCTGCCCGAGCACATCGAGAAGATCGTCCACACCTTCGAGAGCTACACCGAGGTGCCCGGCTTCAGCGCCATCGTCAGCAACGCCACGCTGCGCGAGAACGACTTTAACCTCAACATCCGCCGCTACGCCGACAACGCACCGCCGCCCGAACCGCACGATGTGCGCGCGCATCTGCTCGGCGGCATGCCCAAGACCGAGGTGGCCGCCAAGTCAGCGCTGTTCAGCGCGCATGGCCTCGATCCGCTTGCGCTGTTCGTCGAGCGCGACGCCAACTACTACGACTTCCGCCCGGAGATCGCTTCTCGCCAGTCGATAAAACCTGCGATCGATTCCAACTCGGGTTTGCTCGCGCGCGAGCAGTCCCTGCGCGCGGCGTTCGATGGCTGGTGGCAGGCGCACAGCCCGCGCATCACAGCGCTGGCCGGTGCCAGCAGCTTCGTCGGTCTGCGCAACGAGTTGCTGCACAGCTTCAGCGCCGCGCTGGAGCCCGTCGGCGTGCTCGGCCGCTTCCAGGTGCGCGGCATCGTCGCCGGCTTCTGGTCAGACGCCAAGTACGAGTTCCTGACCCTGATGGCGCGCGGCGCCAAAGGCGTGATCGATGCCTGGCGCACCAGCATCTTGAACGCGCTGGACGACGAACAAGCCAAGGACAACCCGCTCGACCACAAGTTGGTGCAGTTCCTGATGGCCGATTTCATCGCCGCGCAGGCCGAACTGGAAGCAGGCAAGGCCGAACTCGACAGCCAGATCAAGGCCGCCACGCCCGACAAGCCCGGCGACGATGGCGACGAGACCGAGGCCGGCGATGACGAACCGGCCGTCGACGAGGCGCAGTTGAAGGAATGGAAGCGGCAGTTGACGGCGCTGAAAAAGGACCTCAAGGCCGCGCAGCAGAGCTTCGCCAAGCGACTGGATCAGGCGGTGGATGCGCTGGATGAGGCTGGGGCAGCGGCATTGTTGCTGGCGATCTTGCGCAACGACATGCAGTCGATTCTGGAGCGCTATGTCAGTGCGCAGCGGCAGCAGGTGGTCGCGGCGTTTCAGGGGTGGTGGGACAAATATCGTGTGACGTTGACCGAAATCGAATGCGACCGTGAACGCGGCGCAGAAGCCTTGCGCGGCTACTTGAGTGCCCTGAGCTATGTCTGAGTCTTTTCCTCAAGCGACTGTCGAGTCTTTGGCTGGCGAATGGAAGGGCTCGATCAAGATTGGGCCGTTCGGCAGCCAGCTGAAGCGGGAGGAAATGGTCGAGCATGGCCACAAGGTCTACGGCCAAGAGAATGTGATCGCCAACGATTGGTCGCTCGGTGATCGGCGCGTCTCTGGCGCGAAGTTCAATGCCCTGCGGTCATGTGAGCTGCATCCGGGCGACGTGGTCGTGTCAATGATGGGGACCGTTGGCAAGTGCGCCGTCTTTCCGCCTGACGCAGAGCCTGGCCTTATGGACTCGCATCTGCTCCGGATTCAGCCCAACCCGAAGTTGGTAACGCGTGAGTTCTTGGCGACCGTCCTCCAGGCTGAAAACGTGGTTGGAGGACAGGTTGCGTCGATGAGTCATGGCAGCATCATGGCGGGCCTGAGTTCGTCAATCGTGCGCCGGTTCACAGTGCCACTTCCGCCGCTTAATGAGCAACCAATCCTCTCAGCGATTCTCGACACGATTGACACCACAATCCGCCAGACCGAGGCGATCATCGAGAAGCTCAAGCTGGTCAAGCAGGGGCTGCTGCACGACTTGCTCACCCGCGGCATCGACGCCAACGGCGAACTGCGCCCACCCCAATCCCAAGCGCCCCAGCTCTACAAAGACTCGCCGCTGGGGTGGATTCCGAAGGCATGGGCACCGCATGTTTTGGGTCAGGTGCTGATTGGCGGAACGCGTAACGGCCTCTACAAGCCGAGTTCGTTTCACGGCACCGGTCCCCTTATGGTGCAGATGGGTGGGATGTTCCGCGGCGAGGCCGTTGATTTCCGATCAGCCACCCGAGTCAGAGTGACGCGGCCCGAGTTGAACGCCTTTGGCCTGGAGGTCGGCGACTTGTTATTTGCTCGCCGCTCTCTGACTTTTGAGGGCGCCGGCCAGTGCGCAATTGTTCGTGATTTGCCCGAGGCATCGACGTATGAGTCCTCCATCGTGAGGGCGCGCGTGGACCGTAGCCGTGTCGAACCGGAGTTTGCGGCCCTGTTTCTGCGGGGCGCGCTGAGTTCGACGCATCGTCGGACCCTGATACGTCAGGTGGCCGTATCGGGAGTTTCGAGCGATGACATTCTGCATTTCCTCATCGCGCTACCCGATCTGACTGAGCAAGCCGCGATCATCGCTTCCATTGCATCTGCACAGCACTGCATCGAGCAAGAGGCTACTGAGTTGCGCAAGCTCTCACTTCAAAAGGCCGGTCTCATGGATGATCTCCTAACCGGCCGCGTCCGCGTCACGCCACTGCTTCAGGCAGCCCCACCCGTCCTATGACCACCCAAGCGCCAACCGCCATGTCCATCGACTCGCTGCCAGCTAAGGAAACGCTGACCATCGAGTTCAAGCGCGACTGGCATCGCCTTCCGGACAGCGAGTTGGTCGAAGCCCTGGTGTGCCTGGCCAACACCGACGGCGGCGAACTCTGGCTCGGCGTCGAAGACGACGGCACCGCCAGCGGCCTGCATCCCGATCACCAATCCCTCACCGGCCTCGCCGCCTTGATCGCCGCGCGCACCTCACCGTCGCTGGCGGTCAGCGTCGATGCCATCGCCGTGAACGGTGTCACCGTCGCCCGCATCAGCGTCCCCAAAGCCACCAGCGAAGTCGCCACCACCGCCGGCGTCTACCTGCGCCGCCGCCTCAAATCCGACGGCACCCCCGAATGCGTCGCCATGCTGCCGCACGACCGCGCCAGCCGCGCAACCAGCTTCGGCCTGATGGATGCCTCGGCGCAACCGGTGGCCGGCGCCACCCTGGCCGACTTCGACCCGCTCGAACGCGAACGCCTGCGCCAGAGCGTGCAGCAATACGGCGGCGATCGCGTGCTGCTGGAACTCGAAGACGAAGCCCTCGACGGCGCCCTCGGCCTCACCGCGCGCCAGCCCGACGGCGCGCGCGTCCCCACCCTCACGGGCCTGTTGCTGATCGGCCGCGAACAATCCCTGCGCACACTGGTGCCCACCCACGAATTCGCGTTCCAGGTCCTCGCCCGCGAAGCCGTGCGCTTCAACGAGTTCCGCCGCTTCCCGCTGCTGAAGGCGCTGGACTGGCTGGAGACCAACTTTCGCCCGAACAACCCCGAGCGCGAACTGCTGATGGGACTGTTTCGCGTGCCCGTGCCCAAGGTCGACCTCGCCGCATTTCGCGAGGGCGTCGCCAATGCGCTGATCCATCGCGACTACCACCGCATGGGCGCCGTCTACGTGCGGCTGAACGATGAGGGGCTGACGATCAGCAACCCCGGCGGACTGGTCGAAGGCGTGACCCTGGCCAATCTGCTGAGCACCGAGCCGCGCCCGCGCAATCGCGCGCTGGCCGATGCGATGAAGCGCATCGGCATCGTCGAGCGCTCGGGCCGCGGCGTCGACACCATCTATCGCGGCATGCTGCGCTTCGGTCGCCCGGAGCCGGATTACCGCGGCACCGACGCCACCAACGTCGTGCTGCGCCTGGCGACGGTCGACGCCGATGAGACCTTTCTGCGTCTGGTGATCGAGGAGGAAGGTCGACGCGGCAATCCGCTGCCCATCGACAGCCTGATCGCGCTGACTGCACTGCGCGAACTGAAGCGCCTCAACATCGAGCAACTCGCCGCGCACATCCAGCGCGACCCGGCGCGCGCCAAGCGCACGCTGGAGGAACTAGTTGAAGCCGGCCTGGTGCAAGCCCACGGCAGCACCCGTGGCCGCACCTACACCCTGGCCCCTGGCGTCTACCGCGCCGACGGCGACAAAGCCGCCTACACCCGCCAGATGGGCTTTACGAGCCTGCAGCACGAGCAGATGGTGCTGAGCTATGTGCGGCAGCATGGGCAGATCAAGCGTGCCGATGTAGTTGAGTTGTGTCGCCTCACGCCGGACCAGGCCGCCAAGCTGCTGAATAAACTGAAAAAGTCGGGCACTTTGATACAACATGGTGAAAAGCGGGGTGCTTTCTACAAGGCTACAGCGTAGTTATGGGCTGTTATGAGCCGTTATGAGCCGTTATGAGCCGTTATGAGCCGTTATAAGCCGTTATAAGCCGTTATAAGCCGTTAAGAGCCGTTATGAGCCATTGGTGGACACGCTGCGCATGATGAAAAGCCGCCGCGCTCACGAAACCAATCGCTGGCGGCAATGATGCGGCGCATGAGTATTTGCGAAGTCATTTGATCAAGTTCGGCTTCGAGAGCGTTACTCGGCAGACACTGACGAAGACAACGACTGGAAACCCTGTAAGTGGAGTTCTGGGCAGGCATCCACTGGATTGGGGCCTTGATTCACGGCTTTTTTGGTGATCGATCCTCGTGCGAAGAGGCGAGTCGAAGGCATACTGTCGACGGCACCTCCCAATGCATACGCCCGTCAAGGTAGTGCCTGATCTCTACTATTGAGCGGCTTCGTCCCGATGATCACCCGCACCCACGGCAACTTGTTGATGGCCGACGTTGACGCACTGGTCAACACGGTCAACTGTGTCGGCTATATGGGCAAGGGCATCGCGCTGCAGTTCAAGAAGGCGTTTCCGGTCAACTTCAAGGCATACGAAGCCGCCTGCGCAGCCGGCGAGGTCGTGCCGGGTCGGATGTTGGTGCATGACAACAGTGGCTTGGTGAATCCGCGCTGGATCATCAATTTCCCCACCAAGCGCCACTACCGCGACAAATCGCGTATCGAGGACATCGCCAGCGGCCTGACGGCGCTGGTCGATACCGTTCGCGAACTGGGTATCCGATGGATCGCCGTGCCGCCGCTGGGTTGCGGTCTGGGCGGCCTCGATTGGTCTGTCGTTCGGCCCATGATCGAGCAGTCGTTCGCGGCGATTCCGGGTGTCGCTGTGCAACTGTTTGAACCTGTCGATTCCGCTGCGGCGGCGTGATCGCCGAACCGAAACCAAAGGGCTGAGATGATCGCAGGTCCTGAGCGAGTGTTGGTCGAACAGCCCTTCATCGATCAGTTGATCTCGATGGGCTGGCGCCATTGCGAAGGCGACCTCGACGATCCCACCCAGAGTGGCCGCACCAGCTTCAACGAAGTCATCCAGGAGCGCACGCTGAGACGGCAATTGCGGGCACTCAATCTGCGCGACGATCAGCCGTGGCTGGACGAGGAGCGGGAGTCGCAAGCGATCGGCGCGCTGACCCGCATTCCGGCACATCGACTGATCGAAGCCAACCGGGCCGCCACGGAATTGTTGCTTGCCGGTCTGCCCGTTGAGGGTCTGCCGGGTTGGAATGGCGGTCGCGGGCAGACGATCCATTACATCGACTGGGCGCACCCGGAACGCAACGAATTCACGGTGGTCGATCAGTACCGCGTCGACTGCCCGCCCGGTTACAACCGCGGCAAGGCGTTCATCGTGCCGGACCTGGTGTTGCTGGTGAATGGCATTGCGCTGGTGGTGATCGAGTGCAAAAGCCCGCAGATGCCAGAACCGCTGGTCGAGGCGGTCGATCAATTACGCCGCTACAGCAACCAGCGGCGCGCGAACGGCGAAGTCGACGACAATGAGGGCAATGAGCCGCTGTTTCACAGCAACCAGCTTCTGATCGTCAGCAGCTTCGATGAGGCGCGCGTTGGCACCATTGGCGCCGAATTCCGACATTTTGGTGCCTGGAAAACCGTGATCGGGCCTGATGGTCGGGGAACGGAGGCCGAGGTGGCGGCGGCACTCGGCAAGGATCAGTTGTCCGAGCAGGAGCGCCTCGTCGCGGGCCTGCTGACGCCGGCCCATCTGCTCGATGTGATTCGACATTTTATGCTGTTCATGACCGTCGAAGGGCAGACAGTAAAGGCGGTCTGCCGCTATCAGCAGTACCGCGCGGTCTGTCGCGCGATCGATCGCTTGCGCACTGGCAAAACGAGGCAGCAGGACGGCGAACACGATCGCCGCGGCGGCATCGTGTGGCACACGCAGGGCTCGGGAAAAAGCCTGACCATGGTGTTTCTGATCCGCAAACTGCGCACCGACCCGTTGTTGCGTCGATTCAAGGTGGTCGTCGTCACCGACCGAACTGCGCTTGAGGATCAACTTTCCGGGACGGCGGCACTGTCCGGCGAAACCGTTGAAGTCGCAACGTCTACACACGCGCTGCGCGCGCTGCTGCGTCGCAAAGGTCCGGGCCTGGTGTTCGGCATGATCCAGAAACAACGCGGCGACGCCTGGGACGAGCCGGGGCTGCGCCGGAGCGATCTGCCGGCGGCGGTCGCCGAACTGAAGCCGCCGAGCTACGGCAGTGACGTGATCAACGACGACGACAGTATCCTAGTGCTAGTCGACGAAGCACACCGTGGCCAGGCGGGCGACCTTCAGGCTGCGCTCCAGGCGGGCCTGCCCAACTGCGCCCGTATCGGCTTTACCGGCACGCCCATTTTGATGGGCGACAAGAAACGGACGCACGAAATCTTCGGCGAGTTCATCGACCGCTACACCATCCGCGAAGCCGAAGCAGACGGCGCAATTGTGCCGATTCTCTATGAAGGACGGACCGCGCACGGCGCGGTGAAAGATGGCGCGAGCATGGACCAGCTGTTCGAGGATTTGTTTCGCGAGCGCACGCCGCTTGAGCTGGAGGCGATCAAGAAGAAGTACGCTACCAAAGGACAGATTTTCGAAGCGCCAGATCTGATCCGCGACAAGGCGCGCGATATGTTGCGTCACTACGTTACGCACATCCTGCCGAACGGCCTCAAGGCCCAGGTGGTGGCGTACAGCCGTCTCGCCGTTGCGCGATATCTCGACGCCCTCATCGCAGCGCGACGTGAGCTGCTGGAAGAGGCGATAGCGCTCAGCGACGACGACAAGGCGATGGACGATGAAGCTTTGTGTCGCTGTTCGCCCGCGTTGCAGGCACGGGTGCAGGCCTGGCGGTTTCGCGATTTGTTGGGCCGGATCGAGTTCACGGCGATCATCTCCGCAAGCAACAACGACGACCCGGCATGGAAGCAATGGACCGACAGCGCCGCTCAAGACGTGCGCATCGAACGCTTTAAGAAATCGCTGATCCACCCCGACCCTTCGAAGTCCGATCCGCTGGCGTTCTTGATCGTCAAGTCGATGCTGCTAACCGGTTTCGATGCTCCGATTGAAGGCGTGATGTATCTCGACCGACCCATTCGCGAAGCCGAACTGCTGCAAACGGTCGCACGCGTGAATCGCACCGGCCACGGCAAGGCGTTCGGCATCATCGTCGATTATTTCGGTCTGGCGCACCACCTCAAAGACGCGCTCAAAGTGTATGCCGAGGAAGATATTGAGGGCGCACTGGAGAGCCTCAAAGACGAGGTGCCGGTTCTGCGTGATCGACACATTCGCGTGATCGATGTTTTCCGAACCCGTGGCATCGATGATCTCCGCGATCACGAGCCCTGCGTGGCTTTGCTCGCCAACGAGCGGTTGCGCGCCGAATTCTCTGTGAAACTCAAGCAGTTTCTCGACATGCTGGACGTGGTGTTGCCGCGACCGGAGGGGCTACCCTTCGCGCGAGATGCGAAACAACTGGCTTTCATCTACGCGCGCGCTCGCAACCGCTACCGCGACACGCCAGTGCTCGGCAAAGACATTGGCGCCAAAGTTCGAAAGCTCATCGACGACCATGTGGTGTCGATGGGCGTGGACCCTAGAATACCGCCGGTATCGCTGACCGATGCCGACTTCGGCAGCAAGCTCGCCCGCGAGCCGAACGACCGCGCCAAGGCCTCCGAGATGGAGCACGCCATCCGCGCGCATATCCGCGAGCACATCGATGAAGACCCGGTGGCGTACCGCAAACTCAGCGAGCGTTTGCGCGAGTTGTTGACCAAGTTGGGCGAGCAGTGGGACGAGCTCAGCAAAGCGCTTCAGGGGCTGGTCGAGGAGATCCGCGGCGGGCAGGTGGCGCCTGACCCTGACATGCCGGACTTGCCCGCGCACTATGGGCCGTTTCTGCGCCTGATCGTCGATGCGGCTGTCGGCGATCGAGCGCTCAGCAATGCCGAGCGCAAGCGAATGGTCGATCTTTGCGTCGAGGTGGTCGATACCATCGTCGCAGAACTGGTGCCGAACTTCTGGCGCCACAACCGATTGCCAGCGCAGGACGCGCTGGGATCGCGCGTCTTTGAGATTCTGATGACGTCACGGGTGCTGCCGACGCCGCAGATCGAAGCGCTGGTCGACAAGCTGATGGAATTGGCGCGTGCAAACCACGACCGGCTCATGAAGCTGTGAGCACGCTGATTGTCAATGATCTGAAGTTCGAGTTGCGACGCAGCGCCGTAAGGCGCGCTCTGGAGATCACTGTCGATCGCGGCGGCGAACTGATTCTGTCGGCGCCCCCCGAAGTGCCCATCGCCATACTGCGCGACTTCGTGCATCGCAAGCGCATGTGGGTCTACAAGCAGCTGGCCAAGAAAGACACTCTGGGACGGCTCAAGCGAAGCAAGGAGTACGTCGACGGTGAGGAGTTCGCATACCTCGGCCGCAGCTACCGTTTGAAACTTGTGCCAGAGTCTGATGCTGCGGTGAAGCTGCATGCAGGGCGCTTCATCATGCCGACCGCCCTCGCGCGCGAAGGTCACACGCATATGTTGCGCTGGTACTCCGAGCACGCCCGGCGCTGGTTGAAGCTTCGGGTGGCGCAGTATCAAGCGCGTATGGAAGTCGACCCTGCTGGTGTCAGGGTGCAAGACCTCGGATACCGCTGGGGTTCTTGCGGCAAGGGCGCTCGGCTGTACTTCCACTGGAAAGTCGTCCTGCTGCCTGCTCACATTGCCGAGTATGTGGTTGTACATGAGTTGGCGCACCTGCATGAACCCCACCATACACCCGAGTTCTGGAGGCGCGTGGAGCGAGCGCTGCCGGACTATGAGGTACGCAAAGCCTGGCTGGCGAAGTGCGGCGTGGAGATTGACTGGGAGCACCAGTCGAAGCGACAGGCCAGGACCTGAGCTCCAGAGTGGCGTGCAGCTACCGGGGAGCATTCAGAGGTCGACCAGGTCATGGCTTTCACCACAGCGCGAGGGGCAATGATTCCCGTGAACTTGGCGCCGACTGGTGACCCGCCAAAAGCCAACGGCCGCATTAGCGGCCGTCAGTTTGTTCTAAGTCTTTGTTCTTATTGGTGCCGCTGGCCCGAATCGAACGGGCGACCTACTGATTACGAATCAGTTGCTCTACCAGCTGAGCTACAGCGGCACTTGAGGAGGCGCGGATGCTAGTGCGAAGCGCTTGGACGTGCAACCGCATCGCAACGATTGTTCAGGCGACTGTGAGTTGCGCGGTGCCTATGAGTCATTGTTTGCCGGAAAACAGCTCGCGGCCGATGAGCATGCGGCGGATTTCCTGGGTGCCGGCGCCGATCTCATAGAGCTTGGCGTCGCGCAGGAAACGACCGGCCGGATAGTCGTTGATGTAACCGTTGCCGCCGAGGGCCTGGATGGCCTCCAGGCTCACGTCGACCGCCGCTTTCGATGCGTAAAGCAAACAGCTCGCCGGATCGACGCGCGAATACTTGCCGCTGTCGTAATCCTGCGCGACGCGATAGGCGTAGGCGCTGGCCGATTGCCACGCGGTATACATATCGGCGAGTTTGGCTTGCATGATGCCGAAGGTGCCGATCGCTTGATCGAACTGTTTGCGTTCGCGTACGTAGCCGAGCGTGAGTTCGAGGGCGGCTTGCATCAGGCCGAGCGGTCCGCCGCTCAGCACCAGCCGTTCGGTGTTCAGGCCGCTCATCAGCACCTTGACGCCATGGTCGACCTCTCCCAGCACGTTTTCGTCTGGGATCTCGCAATCCTCGAAGACCAGCTCGCAGGTGTTGGAGCCACGCATGCCGAGCTTATCGAGCTTCTGGGCGGTGCGAAATCCGGGCATGCCTTTTTCGACGATGAACGCCGTCATGCAGCGTGAGCCCTGCGACTTCGGCGCGGTACGCAAATACACCACCAGAACCTCGGCATCCGGTCCGTTGGTGATCCACATTTTCGAGCCATTGGCGATCCAGCGATCGCCGCGCTTCTCAGCGCGCGCGCTCATCGAGCCGACGACATCGGAGCCGGCGCCGGGTTCGCTCATCGCCAGCGCACCAACGTGCTCGCCGGTGCAGAGCTTCGGCAGGTACTTTTCGCGCTGCGCACGGTTGCCGTTGTTGTAGAGATTCTGCACGCACAGATTCGAGTGCGCGCCATAGGACAATCCAACGGCGCCGGAACCGCGCGAGATTTCCTCCAGCGCCACCAGATGCGCGAGATATCCCATCCCGCTGCCGCCGTACTCGGGATCGACCGTGATGCCGAGCAATCCGAGATCGCCGAGCTTGGGCCAAAGATCGCGCGGGAAGCTGTTGCTGCGGTCGATTTCGTCCGCCCGCGGCGCCAGTTCGCTATCGACGAAACGGCGCACGGTATCGCGCAACAGGTCGATATCGTCGCCGAGGGAAAGTGGCGTCATGGCAGGTAAGCTCCGCACTGGCTTGGACCGCGAAGGCTACATCTGCGCGCGAACGGTTGCGAGCTGCGAACGCGCTGCGGGTGGCAGATGCAGGCTCTAAGGGTGCCGAAGTCGGCGCGTCTAGAAATGTTGTCCCCGAAACCGGCATTCGCCGTACCCCTTGATCACATGCCCGTGCGCCCCCAGCATTGAACGTTCTCCAAAGGAGCCAATCCTATGCTCAAGGTCGGCGACGCTGCGCCGGATTTTTCGTTGCCGGCGGACGATGGCAGCACGTTTTCGCTGAAATCGATGCGCGGCAAAAAAGTGCTGCTGGTGTTCTATCCGGGCGACGAGACGCCGGTGTGCACCGCGCAGCTGTGCGAGTACCGCGACGGCTTTGAAGATTACCGCGAGCTGGGTGTGACGGTGATCGGCATCAGCAAGGACGACGCCGAGAGCCATCGACGCTTCAAGGAGCGGCGCGACCTGCCGTTCTCGCTGCTCAGCGATGTCGATCTCAAAGTGGCTAAACAATACGATTCGGCCGGCATTCTTGGCATGAAGCGCTCGGTGTTCCTGGTCGACGAAAAGGGCGTGCTGCGCTACGTGCATGTCGAGTCGGTCGCGATATTCCGCCGACGCCATGACGAACTGATCGCGGCAATTCGCGGGTTATGAGCGAAGTGGCGGAGCGGTTGCGCGCGCTGCTCTTGCGCGTGCAGCAGGCGCATCAGCGCGCCCTTGAGGATCGTGCGGTCGCCCCGCGCTTGAAGGCATTGCGCGCCTGGCAAGCACGGCGCCTCGCGGCAACCTACACGGACTTGCAGACCTCCAAACGCTTCTCTGCCGCTTGCACGTTTTTCCTGAGCGATTTGTATGGCGAGGGCGAGTTCGACGATCGCGATCGTCAGGTGGAACGCGTCGTGCCGATCATGCTCAAGCTGTTGCCGGCAGGTGTGTTGTACAGTCTGGCGCGAGCCATCGAACTCAATGCGGTGAGTCAGGAACTGGACTACGCAATGGCCGCCGCTCTGCCGCTGCGCTGCACCTCGGCGGATCAGATCAGCGCCGACGACTACGCTGTTGCGTATTCGCAATCGGCGACCGACAGGCAGCGGCGACACCAACTGGCATTGCTATTGGTGCTCGGACGCGAATTGGACCGGCTGGTGCGCAAGCCGATGCTGAAGGATCTGCTCTCGCTATGCCGGTGGCCGGCAAAACTGGCGGGGCTGGGCGCCTTGCAGAGCTTCCTGGAGCGTGGCTTCGATGCCTTCGGCAAACTGCATGGCGCCGGGCCATTCCTGGACACCATCCTGCAACGCGAGCGCGTCTTCATGGGCGAGCAGCGGGCGAGGGCGGGTTAGTGTTTGAGCGCCGCCCGTTCGCGGCGAAAACGCGCCATGCGGCGCACGAACTTGCGATACGGCGTGGCGGAGAGCAGGTGGCGCCACATCGTGTGGCGGTCAAAAAACTGGCGCATATCGCGCGCGTGATGTGGGAACACGAACCACGGCAGCGCTTGATCCAGTTTTCTTAGCACCAGCGTCGGCGTTCCATCATCGAAGGCTTCCGGCGCGAATCCCGCTTTGAGCGCCATCATCATCAGCGACCGGCGCGTGAACCCATGGACGTGCCCGAAATGCCAGCGCGCGATCGGTGTGCGATCCGGGTTACTGATGTCGGGCACAGCAACGTGAAAGATGCCGCCGGCAACGAGCAACCGATGCACGCGCGCAAACGCTGCAAGTGGATCGCGCAAGTGCTCGAAAACATGCGAGCTGGTGACGAGATCGAAGCTGGCGTCTTCCAGTGGCGCATCTTCCAGCAGCGTGGCATGAATCGCCGCACCGTAATGGCGCTGCGCGTGAGCGGCGAATCCCTGATGCGGCTCGACGCCGACTGCATTTAAACCGGCGCGCGCAGCGGCAGCGACGAAGGCGCCGGTGCCGGCACCCACATCCAGTACGCGAGAGCCCGGCGTTAACCAGGGCGCCAGCAGGCGCATGCGCTCGACGGCGCCGCGCTCGTCGCGCAGAATGGCTTTCGGCCGCGGCGCGCCACTGCCGTGATAGCGCTCTCGATATTCGTTACGGTAGTAACGGGCGATCTCCTCGCTCGTCGGCATGGGATCCAGGAACACGAGGCCACACACGTCGCACAGCACGTTGCGCAACGGCAGCCAAGAGCGATCCACGCGGCCAACCACATGCCGAGCGCGCTCGCCGCATAGATTGCAGGGCAGCGATTCGCCGACGAAACGATAAGGAATCAATCTCACGGAGGACCAAAGATCGTGATCGCCCAAACCGCCCCCGCGCAAAGCGCAAACAGCACCAGCGCCAGCCAGCTCGAGCCCCAGCGTGCGTCTTTGCCGTCGAGGATTTTGTACCCGTGGAACATCGGCGCGATCAGGTTCTCGCGCTTGAAGAACAGGTACCCGAGCACGGCAAGCACGTGAATCGCGATCAAGATCAACAGGACCTGCTGGCCGAGTTCGTGCCAATCTGTCAGATCGTCGGAAAGGCTCGCACTGATACGCTCTGACAGTGGGCCGAAGGCTTCGATCTGGTCGCTGCTGAAGAGTCCTGTGACCGCTTGAAACAGTGTCAGCGCCAACAGCGCGATAACTGCCAGCCCGCCCAGCGGGCTGTGGCCCACACTCGGCGCAGACCTTGGCGCGAGCAACGACTTTACATAAGCGGCGATGGCGCTGGGCCCGCGGATAAAATCGACAAAGCGCGCGTGCTCGCTACCGACGAAGCCCCACAGAATGCGGAACACGACCAACGCCAGCGCCGCGTAGCCAAAGCGGAAATGCCATTCCATCGTCAACCAACCGTACTCGCCGGTGGCGTAAAGGCCAGCAATGCACAGCGCCAACGCCCAGTGCGTCAAGCGAACGGGCCAGTCCCAGATGCGGATTCGGTTTGCCATGTTCGAGTCGAGTTCAGTTGGTTCGATCGCAGATAGTCAATGGTAAACAGTCAATGGTCAATGGAGGCGACCACGCATCGACAACAAGAGGTTGCTTGCCCTTTTACCAGTGACCATTCGACATCTGCCGGTCCCACTCACGGCTTCCCGAGTAAGGCCTCCAGCGCCTCGGCGCGCGCTTCCTGCTGCAAAGGATCGAGCACGGAGTCGAGATTGCCAGCGATGATGTCGTCGAGCTGATAGAGCGTCAGATTGATGCGGTGATCGGTCAGGCGGCCCTGCGGGAAATTGTAAGTGCGGATGCGCTGGCTGCGATCGCCGCTACCTACCTGCAATTTGCGTTCTTGCGATTGTGCGTCGGCCTGTTTGCTGCGTTCGATGTCGATCAGCTTGGCCTGCAGCAGGTTCATCGCGCGCGCGCGGTTCTTGTGCTGCGAGCGCTCGTCCTGACACTCGACCACGATGCCGCTCGGCAAATGCGTAATGCGAATCGCCGAATCGGTCTTGTTGACGTGCTGGCCGCCAGCACCGGAGGCGCGGAAAGTGTCGACCTTCAGCTCCGCGGGATTCAGCGGCGCGGTATCGACCTCATCGAGCTCCGGCAAGATCGCCACCGTGCACGCCGAGGTGTGAATGCGTCCCTGCGCTTCGGTTTCGGGGACGCGCTGCACGCGGTGCGTTCCAGATTCGAATTTCAGGCGCGAGTAAGCCCCAGCGCCCTCGACGCGCGCAATGACTTCGCGAAAGCCGCCGTGCTCGCCCTCATTTTGGCTCAGGATTTCCACGCGCCAGCCGCGACGCTCCGCATAACGTGTGTACATGCGAAACAGATCGCCGGCAAATATCGCCGCTTCATCGCCGCCGGTGCCGGCACGTACTTCCAGGTACAAGTTTTTGTCGTCGCGCGGGTCGGGCGGCACCAGACCCAGCGCCAACTGCTGCGAGGCAGCGGCGATGCGCTCGCGCAAGTCGTTCGCCTCGGCACGCGCCAGCTCCTTGAGCTCACCGGTTTCCGATTCGATGAGCGCCTCGTTGTCGGCCAGGTCGCGCTCCATCCGCTGATAGGCCGCGTACTCCTGCGACAACGTATCGAGCTGCGCATATTCGCGCGACAGTTCGCGAAAGCGATTCGGGTCGGACTGCGTCTGGCTCTCGGCAAGCAGGAGTTCGACCTCCTGGCGGCGCTCGATCATCGCGTCGAGCTTCTGGCGTATGCGTTCATTCATGGCGCGCGGATGCTGCGTGGATGCGCGCGGTTGCGCAAGTCCGGATTGGTATTCGGACCTGGCTCGAAATCGTGCGGAAGCTACTGCTGACTCGCGCCAATCGCCACAAACACCTCCAGCGACTCCGCACCGCCGCCGCGGCGTACGCCACGTACCGGCGCCGCGTCCAGATAGTCGCGCCCAACCGCCAGCCGGCAGTGCCGTTCTCCGGCCAATGTGCGGTGCGATACATCCAGGCTTAGCCAGCGGCGCTCGCGCTCGATCCAAACGTCGGCCCACGCATGGGTAGCGACCTGGCCGGAGGTGCTGGACGTGTCCACATAACCGCTCACGTAGCGCGCGGGAAGACCAGCGCTTCGACACGCCACGAGAAACACATGCGAGTGGTCCTGGCACACGCCTTCGCCCTGCCGCCACGCGTCGAGCGCGCTGTGACGCACATCGGTGCTGCCGGTGCGATAGCGCACTCGCTCGCCGATACGCTCGGCCAATGCGAGCAGCGCTTCCGGCGTTACCACCTCCGGCGCCAGCGAGCCATCGACGATCTCCGCGATCTCCGCAAACGGCTGCGTCAATTGCGTCACGGCGCGATACACCATCGGCGAAATCGTGCCGGTGTCGAGGATCGACGCCTCGCCGCCATCGACCATGCCGGTGGCGACGATTCGCACCTCCGAGTGCGGTTCGTCGACACTGAGCCAATGCGTCAGGTTGCCATGCGCGTCCCACTGTTCGACGCGTCGTCCCGGCGTCGCCAGGTGCCAATTCAGCACCAGCTGGCCGCCGTCGGCGCGCGGCGTCAGCCGCAGCGCCTGAACGCTGTGCTTCACCGGCGCGTCGTAGCGGTAGACCGTTTCGTGGCGGATATGGAGCATGGCGCAGACCGCAAAAGTGATGGGTTGAGGATAAGCAACGCTTGCGCGGTGTGGCAAAGGATTTCGCCGCGCGAGTGTGCGGCCCGGTCTTTGGTTGCATCCGGAATCTCCCGGCGGCCAGCGACAACAACAGCTCAACAACCGCTGCCCGCCATCGCGGGGCGTGCGATTCGAAGACGAACAACGTTTCCACAGACCGATCCGTCATCTGGAACGTGCACATGTATCGGCGATTTTTCTTATTGTGGTTGGCGTTGGCGCCTCTGGCGATGGCGCAAACGGTGGTCACGCCCTCTCTGCAGGCGTGTTATCCCGTCGGCAACGGCAAAAATCTGTCATCGAACGGTTGCCTGTGTAGCGGCAATCTCGATTGCATTGGTGTTTGTCCGATCTCCAGCGGCGGTGCGCCGTGCTATTGCGCCGGTGGCCCGTCGGTGCCCGTATGTGCGCCCGGAAATACCCTGGAGTTGAGCGCCGATGGCTGCGCCTGCGCCAGCAATCTCGAATGCGCGGGGGTGTGTCCCTTCGGCCCCAATCCGCGCGTGTGCGCTGGCGGTGGCACGGCGGCCGCACAACCGGCGTGTCTGATACCAGGATCCGGCGGCAACGCCAATCCTAACGGCTGCCCGTGCGACGGCGCGGGCGACTGCCAGGGCACTTGCAACACGCAAACGCGCACCTGCGGCGGCGTCATTGGCGCCGTCGCCAACGAGGCCATCAACTTTTCCGCGCTCGCCTCGGGCGATATCGAGCTCGGCGGCGCGATTGTCGATGAAGCCACGGTGATGGCCAATGTCGATGCGCCGGCGAGCGTGCGTTTCCAACTGTTCGGCCCCGGCGATACGAATTGCGCCAACGTCCTGCGCAATGCGGTGATCGCCATCCCCGGAAATGGATCGACCCTGTCGCCTCCGGTGATCCCCGGTTCTACCGGAACCCATCGTTGGATCGCGAGCTACCTCGGCAACGCCTGGAATCTGCCCGCAGCCACTGCGTGCGGCGATCCCAACCAGTCGGTCGTGGTGCTCCCCACCTTGTTTCGCAATGGTTTCGAGTGAGCGTCGCGCTCGAACGCTGCGCAGTCGACAACGCAGGTCAAACCATCGCGGGCGAACGCCAAACATTCGAACAAGGACATCCGATAGCCAACGAAATTCGTTCGACATCGTGCGCCAGTTCATCGACGAAGCTCAGACCTTCGCGATCACCAGGGCCTGCTCATGAGCAGAAATCTGACGTACGCCGATTGGCCTTAACCGACTACTAGCCAGGCACTAGCCTCTCCCCCAGGCGCTCGGATTGCGCAAGAAGCTGGTCTTGACCAGTTTCTCAACGCGCAGGCAGCGGTGTAAGTGAACTCGGGATAGGCGGGCGAGCTGTGAGATCAATGGCGCGGTGCATTGTTCTGGTACTTCTTGCCGTTGGGGCGTTGGCAATGCCCGCGCATGCCAGCGAGAAGATTGCGATTTTTCCTTTCCAGCACAGTTCGGGCGTCAGCGATGACGTTCGGACTCAAGTGGAGAATTTTGTCGTCCAGGCCTTCGTCGCTGAACGGCGATTCGAAGTCTTGGAACGTTCGCAGTTTTCCGCTCTGGAGGCCGAACGCAGCTTTCAGATGGCGATGACCGAAGAACAGCGTCAAGCCATTGATGAGTTGGGTGCCCGCTTCACTGTCATCGGCTCAGTTACGCAGAGTAGTGTGGATCAAGACGCTCTGGACGGCGGCGGCGTTGCTTACAAAGTGACCATAAGCTATGGGCTGCGCATCGTTGATGTGGGCAACGGAAAGGTCGTCTATTCGGGCGAGTTCTCGAGTTCAACCGGAAGCATGAAGGACCTTTTCGCCGGTGTTTTCCGAGACTCCACCTCCCTCGGCGGCGCGCTCAAGGCCGCCCTCAACTCCACGGCGAAACCACTAGCGGCATTTATCGATCAGTCGTTCCCCATCACCGCAAAGCTGGTGTCCGTCGAACGCGTTGGCCGCAAAGGCGAAGTTCTTGAAGTGCTAATCAACGCCGGCCCAGCAGACGGCGTGGCAAAGAAGACAAGGCTTCAGGCATTCGTGCGCAAAGAGATTGACGTGGACGGCGAAACGATAACGCGCGAACAGCCTGTCGCTGAGTTGGAAGTGCTCCGTGATGAAGGCCCAGACCTCAGTGTTTGCAAGGTTCGGTCCGGCGGCGGGCAACTGGCAGCTTCGATCGAAAGAGGGGCAACCGTACATGTCAAGGTTCAGCTCTAGTTTTTCGTTTTTTTGCCTGCTGGCGATTGGATCGGTTGACGTCGGGATCGCTCGCACACCGCGCATTGCGGTCGTGGATTTCGACGCCCACCAATATGCCGGTGAACTGCCCGGCGCTCAGCTTGCCGACTATGTGGTGGACGAACTGGTCAATCAAAACCTGTTCGAGGTGATTGAGCGAGAGAAGCTCAACAGCATCATGCAAGAACAGCAATTAGGTGCATCGGGCTACGCGGACGCCGGCACTGCAGCTCGTATCGGAAAAATGCTCGGTGCATCTCACCTGATGACAGGCAGAGTCATTTCTGTCGAGCGCGAGCAACATACGATGCAAGGCAATTCCTACGCCGCTGCGATGCGCAACACGATTTGGTCGATTTCAATCAGCGTCAGGATCTTCGAGACCGAGAGCGGACGCATCGTCTACTCCGATCGCACCCGCGCACGTTGGGTTGCGCGCGAAACTACCATCACGCAATCGACAACAACGACACCTTACGACCGAATCGCTGAAGAAGCAGCGGTAGCCGTTGTGGCCGGCGTACAAAGAGCCCCGTTTGCAACGCGAGGCCTCGAACAATCCGACTCAGGCGTAGTGCGCGTTCCAATCAGCAGCGATCCCCCCGGCGCTGACGTCGAGGTTGATGGCGTTTTCGTAGGAAACACCGACGGCGAGTTCGAACTTCGATCAGGAATTCGGCTGATTCGAATCTCCCGCGTCGGTGCTCCCGCGTGGGAGAAAAAGGTGAGTGTGCGCAGCAACCTTCATATCAAGGCGGTGTTGAAATGAAAACTAGTCCGTCCATGACCCTGGCACTCGCTTTGGTGCTTGCATCCAACGTGTCCGCCCAAGACTTCGGGACCATCGAACTTAAGGCGAAGTCCGGTGATCCCGTACCCGGCACTACGCAGTCGCTAAGGTTGAACTCCGATGCGCCCAGGATCACCTCCAACGGGATCATTTGGTTCTATGCCGAAACACAACAGGACACAAACACGACCTCACTGTTCAGCTTGAGTGGGCAGACGCAAACGGCGTTGGGTCGACACATCTCGGAGCGACAGGCAACCCCTGACAATGATGGGCGGGTTGGCAATCTTTCGCTTTTTGGTACTCGCGTCTATTCGACCGACAACGGCACGTTAATGCCGCTGGTCTTCCTGGAAAACATCACTACGGCTGGGTCTTCCGCTCTCTATCGGACGACAAACGCACAGGGCCTCACTGAGGTGTTGAGAAACGGCAAGAGCTTTGCGGCGGCGCAGCCGCCGATTTGCCGGACCAATGGCATCGGTAACTCTTCGGTACACGTGGAACGCAACGGCGACATCTGGTTTGTTCCAAACGTTGCCGTAAGCTCGACAAATTGCGATCGGCGATCCGTCATTCGACTGACGAACAGCGGCGCAGTGGCTGCAATCGCCAATTTGGGCAGCTCAGTGCAAGGGACTGCTCACACCTTGACGGATTTGTGGGGCGAAGTGCTAGGTAACGGCCAAGGAGGCATTTTCTTTCGGGGGCGAGACACTAGCTCAAGTAGTTCATTCTGGTATCTGATTCGTGGTACGGCGGTGTTGCGCATCGCACCCAGCACGTCTTCCGATGTCTATGCAGGCGCCTCTGAAACGCTCACGATCATTGCCGCAAACACGGTCACGCAGTACCGCAGTGGCAGCATGAGCGGCATTGAACTCATCCGTCGCGGCCAAAACTTGCCACAAGGCCAAGGTCAGTTCTTCAGTATCCGAGATGCAGACGTCTCAAGCGACAACGTCGTGGTCGCAACGATGGAGCTCACGGGTACCGTTGGCGGTACGAGCGATGATAGTGGCCTCTACTTAGTTGATAGCCAGGGTGTGGTCGAGATTGCACGCGAGGGGCGGCCGGCAATTGCACCAAACTCAACGTTCACCGCCATTCCCAATTCCACCGAACTGGCCACCGTCGGACCCGGCGGTCGTGTGAGGTTCGAAGCGACGTACCGCGTTGGCGCGAGTTCATTTACTGGCTGGTTTTACTACGATCGTCAATTCGGATTGCGTGAGTTCTTGAATGCGACTACCAGCGTGCAAGGTGCGGTGGTGCAGAGCGTGCGGATGGGCGATCGCTTCAACGAGCGCGGTGAAATTCCAATGCAAGTCAGTCTGAACAACAACACTGTGCAAATCGCGCTGTTTCGTTTGCCCGGTACCGCACCGCCGCCACCGCCACCGATCTTCGCGATCAGCCCGGGGATCAGCGGCACTTGGTTTGACCCACAACAATCTGGGCACGGCCTGCTTGTCGAGGTGTTGCCAGCCAACCAAATACTCGCTTGGTGGTTTACCTTCGACGCTCAGGGCAACCAGGCCTGGTTTGGTGGCGTCGGTCCCTACGTTGGCAATACGGCCACGATCCCATTTGCGCGCACAGCCGGTGGACGCTTCATTCCCAACTTCAACCCAGCGCAAGTCACCAATCCGCCGTGGGGCACAGTGACGCTGCGCTTCACCAACTGCAATCAAGGTCGCGTCGAATTCAGCTCTCAGATGCCAGGCTTCGGCACGGGCAGCATGAATCTTCAGCGACTCACGCTTCCGGCCGGGCTGTCATGTCCTTAAGCCAGTGGTTTTTCATTCCTGCCATTTCTTGCTCACGACGAGGGCGCCGAAGTGCTCTCCGCGCCCTGATTTCAATGACGCTCGCTGGGCTTATGTGATCTGCGTGTCGTAGGCCCCAGCGACAACCAGTTCGTGCCATTGACGATTGTTTTTGTTGCAGCCGAGTTTCGGATCTCAGAGAGGTATCGCATGAATAAGTTCAAAGCACTCTTGCGGTCGACGCCTGGGTTGAAGGCGCTGTTTGTGCTGGCAGTGTTTTTGGCCTCTCTGAGTGCTGACGCGCAGAACAACGGTTGGCACCGTGTTTCCTCGCTGCCTTCGAAGGCGCTCGACGGGCCAGTGGATACCATGGTGTTGTTCGACGACGGCTCCGGGCCAGCGCTGGTGGCGGCGGGCGCCTTCGTCAGCGCCGGCTGGCAGCCTGCGCTTCGCGTTGCACGATGGGATGGTGTCGCCTGGACGCAACTCGGCGCCGGTTTCGACGACCGCGTGCGCGCCCTCGCGGTCTATCGTGGGCAGTTGATTGCAACCGGGGACTTCATTCGATCTGGGACGCGCGTGGTCAATCGCATTGCGAGGTGGACTGGCACCGAGTGGTTGCCACTGAATACCGGATTGAGTGCGCGTGGTAGGACGATGACCGTGTGGAATGACCGTCTGTACGCTGGCGGCGAATTTCTCAATGCAGGCGGTCAGTTTGTGAGCCGAGTTGCCGTCTGGGACGGTATCGATTGGGCACCGATGTCGACCGGACTCGACAATGGCGTATGGGCGTTGCACGTCTTCGATAACTCGCTCTATGCGGGCGGAATCTTCGGCGGCGTCGCTCGCTGGACTGGATCAACATGGGCGCAGCTACCGCCTCTCGGCGGTGTTTTTGCGCTCACCACTTTCAATGGCTCGTTGATTGCTGGGGGATCATTCAGCACTGGTGTCTCACTGTCGCGGGTTGCGCGTTGGACCGGGACGCAATGGGTTGGACTTGCAAGCGGGCTCGGACCTGGAGGCGAAGTACGCGCGTTTGCGCAACTGAACAATAACTTGATTGCTGCAGGCTCGTTCACGCTCGCGGCAAACATCCCAGTTCGAAATGTCGCGGTTTGGGATGGCTCCAATTGGTCGGGAATCAGCAGCACGCCGAATGACGGTGTAAGTGGACGAGTCAACAGCGAAGCGATGATCAATGCCCTGATCACGCAGGGTAATGAGCTTCTGCTCGGCGGCGAGTTCAGCGTTGCTGGCGAGCTTGGCGCGCCTTCGATTGCCGCATGGAGTTCTTCAGGTGGCTGGCGCAGCTTCGCAACCGGCATCGCTGATGATGTGAACTCGATGACTTTGCACAACGGTCGCTTGGCGCCCACGGGCTCTTTCACATCGGTACCTGGTCAGCCAAATGGTCGCCGCATTGCAACTTGGGATGGTTCGAACTGGGCAGCGCTGGGTACCGGCATTAACGGCCCAACGGTCGCTGCGGCGTCTTTTATGGGCGAGCTGGTGGTCGCAGGATCCTTCATCCTTCCAGTGGCCGGCGGAAATGCCAACGGCATCGCACGCTGGAACGGATCGGCATGGCGATCGCTGGGATCTGGCCTCTTCAACATTGCCAGCCTCGCAGCGCTTCCCAATGACCTCGTGGCGACAGCTGGTGGCTGGTGGTTCTGGGATGGCAATGATTGGCGCAACCTGGTTGCGCTAGGATCTGGTCGCTGCGCAAGGGTGTACGCGGGCGTGTTGTACGGCTGCATTGGCGAGATTGTTGCCAGATACGAATCCAATGGCACCTGGACCCACCTCGGTTTCATCGCCGGACTCCGCGACATCCATGTCCACCAAGGTGAGGTCTACGCGGCTGGAACGGCTGGCGTTTTCCGTTGGACAGGCTCGAGTTGGCAACCGGTTGGAAATTTGGAGAGCTATACGGGTTTGGCCCTGACCAGTTGGGATGGTTCGTTGATCGTGGCGGGTCGCCAAGAGTTTTCTTCGCAAGTGCTTGAGGCCGATGTTCGAAGACTCAACGGCAACGTTTGGGAACGCCTCGGCCAGGCATTTGAATTCGCGCGTGGCCCTACAAACTCCGTTGCCTTCTTCAACGATCTCGAGTCGTTCAGTGGCCGCTTGATCGCGGCAGGCCTTTTTTCGGGCGTTGGTGGCCGGCGGGCTGTCAACCTGATCGCATTTGGTCCGCAAATTGCCACAACGGTGGAGATCATTTCCGTAGCGCCCTCCGTCGTCCAGCTGGGTCAGCCGGTCGAGGTCACTGTACGAGTCCAGTCCAATGATGGTGCGCCAATCGGGTCAGTGTCGGTAGTCGGATCGCCACGCGGTGTCTGCAGTACCGAGACGCTGGAGCCAGGCACGAATTCGGCGCTGGCACGTTGCTCCATCACATTCTTCGAACCGGGTCCCATCCAGTTGAATGCGCAGTACAGCGGCGGGACATCCGGCGCACGTGCATGGGGGGAGAGCAGCACAGGCGCTGGCTTCTCCCTTCTTGCAGGGGATAGCGTCTTTTACGACGGTTTTGAAAACTAACGTAATTCCGACAGGACGTTTGTTACCATCGGTTCTAAGGTGTTGGGCGGCATTGGGCTTGCCCCTTGTTCCCGGTCGCAAACTGATGTTAGACGCTGCGCAGAGCGAGCAAACAAAAACGCTGGTTCGATGGTTCACAGAGGCTTGTGAAGCTGATGTCCGCCAGCGGCCGGAGCTGTTGGCAAAGTTTCGTGCTCAAAATGCTGCGCTGGCCGATGACCTCGAGCGCCTTTTGGAGTCACATAATTCAACCGCTTCGTTGCAAGCGAGCAGCAACGCGTCGGAAACGATTTTAAGCGATCTAGTTCCTGGCACGCGCGTAGGCCGCTTTGTGATTGACGCAAAGCACCGCGAAGGTGGCATGGGCGCCGTGTACCGTGTCTTGCGCTGAGTCCCTTGGACCCGATGGAATGTTAGTAAACCATCGAGGACAGGAAGATGCCGAAGCGAAGCGAGTTGCCCGCAGCGAAGCGGGTTGAGGCGGTATTGGCGCTGTT
>JALHMG010000014.1:5554-103749 GCA_022844135.1 Lysobacterales bacterium | reverse complement strand
CAAAGAAAAAGCTTGACGATGCTATGGAGGAGGATGCGAAATTGAAGCAAGCCGCGTGAACCGGCGCGGTCTCACAAAAACCGGTTGGGCGGGTCCAAGGGAATTGGGAGGCAAGACACTCTAAACCGCGCTGGCACCGGTCTGGACGTGCTTGACTAATGGCGATCCTTTGATTGTTGGACCTTCAGCCTCGTGTAAACTTGATAGCCACCGGGAGAGCGGCTGCGTTCGACGTGCGGCGGCATCCTACGAGTTTCGTCAACCAGAGAATCGGTCGGGGCGCTGCGTGAATTTCGATCAGCAGATGGCCGGAGATGCGATTGCCGCTAAGGCAAAGCGGATGCTTGCGCTCGCCGGTAGTGATCTGAACAAACGCGCGCGAGCGGGTGATCTGATGCGTCTTGCAAGCCAAGTTTCTGGAAGCGACTACTACGTCCAGGATTTGGTGATGGACGATGCCGAGATTGATACCAAATCCCGAGAACTGGCGGCGAGCGAGGTGTATTCACTAGCGCTTCGTCGAGTCAACGAAGGAACGATGAAAACTTTGGATGCCCCGAAGCCTGGATGGGTTCGGGGCGGTGACGATTTTGGTGTTCCGATTCATCCTGACATCATCGGTTCGGCGTTGGCGCTTTACGACATCGCGCTTGCTTTGCATCACAATGAAGAGTGGTTGTACAACAAGGCATTCCTGCACGAGCGACTGCACGACTATCCGGCGGCGGCTCGCATTTTCGAGTCGCTGACGGGTGAGTTTGCGATTCATGGCGTTGAGCAGGCAAAGCGTTGCCGTGCGAAAGCGGCAGGCGCCGACGTCGATTCAGCGATCTCCAATCTCGATGCACGTACGGACGAATTGACTGGATCAGCGAATGTTATTCGCGCAGTACGCACACAGCTGAACGCGGCTTTAAACAAGGCGCCGCAGCACAAATCCGCGGCGATTCGCGATAGCGCGTCCAGTCTGGTCGAACGTAACGAGCAAGCGGCGCAAGTCGCGCAGCGTTTCGCAGAACATCTGGCCGATGGGGACTACATTGCTGCGCGAGCGCTATTGGCGCGCAATCTGCGTCGCCTGAATACCGATGAGCTCCGACATAAGTTCGAGGAAATGATGGGGGGCGCAGGGCAGGGCCCAGATGGGCCTGCCGATGTTTGCGTGATGGAAGCCTCATGCGATATGCCGGACCTATCGCCTTACGATCTCGCCTGGGTCTACGTGGCAGTCACTAACCCTGAGGTTAACGAAGCGGTCACCGTGATTGTGACCCAGGAACAAATCGGTCCGCGCATACGGCACATCGAATGGGGCCGTCCTTAGGGCAGCATCCTTAGGACAGCAGTCGATCGCCTGTGCTTATAAGATGTCGGGCAAGGAGCGGCGAATTTCCTCCGCTTCATCCCAGGCGCCGAATAGTACTTCGACCAGCCGCGGATCAAATTTGCGGCCAGACTGACCGCGAATGAAGGCCTTGACTTCCTCTCTACCCCAGGCGCGTTTGTAGCAGCGGTTGCTACCGAGCGCGTCGAACACATCCGCAAGCGCAACGATCCGACCAGCGACGCCAATGTCCTCGCCCTTCAGCCCTCGCGGATAACCCGAACCATCCCAGTTCTCGTGATGCTCGCGAGCAACCTGCGCAGCGAGTTGCATCAGCGGGCGCTTGGAGCTGGCAAGCATCTGCGCGCCAAGCTCCGCGTGCGTACGCATCACCACCGATTCCTCTGGGGTGTGTGCGCCAGGTTTGTTGAGAATCGCATCGGGAATGCCAATTTTGCCAATGTCATGCAACGGCGCCGCAAAGCGCAACATCGAAGCTACGTTTTCTTCGAGGCCACTGCGTAAACCGATCAACTCGGCCAGCAGGCCCACCCGGCGGACATGATTGGCCGTCTCGCGCGATCGAGTCTCGGCTGCTCCAGCGAGCAGGTAAACCATCTCCAACTGGCTCTCGAACAGCTCCTTATTGAGATGAAGGTTCTCGAATGCGATTGAGACGTTCGTGCAGAACAATTGCACCAGTCGATAATCGATGTCGCGCAAACGCGGTGTTTCGCCGACATACAACAAACTTTCCGTCGCGTGGCTGTCCGTAAAATGCAGCACATAGTGATCGTCGGCGAACAAATTCTGCTTGCGCTCGAAAGCCTGATGCACCGAGGCCACCAAATGTGGCGGCAATGCGGAATCGACCGGCGTATTAATATATCGAGCGTAATCGCCCGTTGCGGCCGCCACGACCAGTTCCTCGCCCGTGCTTGGCACGTCCACGGTCTTGCAATACAGCGCACCTTTCTCAAGACCCACGACATTGCTGAGTTGACCAAGCACAGCAGAGGCAAACTCATGCGATTTTTGGTGCGAGAAAATATGCGCCGAAGCGGCGATCACACGCTCCAGACCAAGCCGATTCCGCTCGATCAACATCACGTCTCGATAGGCGCGCAGTGTTGCGTACATCATCGTGCGCAACTTCTGGGCCGTCAGCTCAGTCTTGTCCTTGTAGTCGTTGATATCGTAGTTGGTGATCACCTCATGCTCGGGCGCCTGGCCGGGTTGACCGGTGCGCAGGACGATCCGGACGAAGTGGTTGTCAAGTTCTCCGCGCACGAATTTCACCAGATCCAGGCCGGCCTGATCCGACTCCATCACAACATCGAGCAGCAGCACGGCAAGATCGGGTGTGCTGCGCATGAGATCTCGCGCCTGCGCGGCGGAGTAAGCGTGAAAGAACTTTAGGGGACGATCTTCGAAGGTGAAGGTGCCGAGCACCAGTTTGGTCACCTCATGCACGGCCGGTTCGTCGTCGACCACGAGTACGTTCCACGGTTCGCCGCGTTCTATCTCGGCCGCGAATTCAAATAGCTCGTCGTCTTCGACCATCGCCCCTCTCGCATTGGTCTTCACGCTTCGAAATTACTCGCTCGTACAACTGAAGTAAATCTGCGGAACGTGAAAAACCTGCTACGATTTGGGTGGACGTACTGGTGCAAACAGCGAAGCGCCCTGGCCGGAACGTATACGCAAAACGATGTTGCGGCGTTCGCGTTGGATGTAGGGATGAGCGCGCGGCGGGTACGAGCGCGATAGAAGTTGCGCTTCGAGATTGTCGTACATACATGCCGCAGCGCTATCAGCGCAGTTGAACTGAAACCAGAGCGAGTTCGGCGAACAGTCGGCGCCAAGATCGCAGCCTGCGAGGACAAAGCTTGCGAAGCTGAGATCCGAAGCAGCGTAAGGGCCCAGGCGTTCGACAGTGCTGCCTTCGCGAGTATTGAGCGAGCCGCCGATCCATGCCAACAATTCGGGATCGCCGCTCGACAGTGCGGCGATAAAGATTTGTCGCGCAGTAGCTGCGGAAACGTCATTCAGCGGCTCGTAGTTGAATGCCAGGGCAAGCAGTCGATCAGCTGCATCAGTTGACTCCAGAGCACGCGCAGTGACTGTCGCCGTGGCTTGCTGTTTCGCCTCGATCGATAACTGATCGGCCTCAGTGCAGAGTCCATCAAGATACTGCCGCGCGGCGCGCGATTGTTGTTCTGCTGGTGAGATCTGATCCGGCGTTGCGTCCATTTGCGAGCGCGAGAACTCGATGAGTCGAGCTGACGCGCGCACAGTGCAAACGTGCAGCCGAAGCAAGGCCTCGCGCGGCGGTAAGTGCGCGAATTCTTCGTCTTCGTCCTCATCTTCTGGCTCGGTGCTTGAGGTGAGCTTGGCGGCGGACTTCGGCGCGTGTTCTGGATCGGCGTCGATCGAGACGTCGGTAGGCAGGTTTGGCGAAGACGTTGGTGCGAGCTGGTTTGATTGCTCCGATTCGAGCTCCATCGGGCGCAATCCATCAGTGAAGCGCGCATTGGGGGACACAACAAACCATATCGCCAATGCCGAGACGACGAGCGCCAATGTGCTAAAGGCGAGGCGGCGGGACATTGAACAATTCACGCAGATTGCCACCGCGGATAAGCTCCAGGATGCGTGCGCGCTGGACTTGTATCTCTGACCAAATGACCGGTGGCGTATCGCGTTCCAGCTCGGTAACGTAGTCGCCGCTCCGACATAGGCCTCGCAGTAAACAATCGCGCATGATTATCGGTCCGGAGAAGCCGCAGTCGTATCCGAGATCGCACGCCGCCAGTGTCCAAGCCTCTGGAAACTGCCCAAAGGCGCGCATCCTGGGTGCCAGGCGAACCAACGTCGATGGATCGTCAATGTTCAGCAATTGCATGCCGAGATCCTGGGCTTGCGCATGGTCCGGGGCACGTGTGTTTTCTGTCCAATTGCGCGTCAAGACCACCAATCTGGCATAGGGATCGCCTTGAGCGGCAGCGGCGTCCCATGCCAACCGTATCCGATCAACGAGCGATTTCCACCGTTGATCAGGCGCGATAGTTTCCAAAAGCTGCTGGCATTCCTCACGCCGCGAACCCAAGAGCGCCTGCGACAAATCAGTGCCATTCATCAAGGCGTGATAGTCCGCGAATGCGCCGCGGCTTACTTCGCTGTCGGCGAACGGACGGCGCAGGGCAGCGGTACACTCTGAAAGGGCCATTGCATACTCGTGTGCATCATTCGCACTATTGGGCGCACGCGCCTGCAACTCGAGTAGCTTCGGAGTCGTCCCTACGTCAGCGGCCGCATTGGGGTTCCGCTTTAACGTGCTATCAGGTGATTCCGGGATTGTGTCCTCAGGAGATACCCTCGCCGTTGTCGCAGTAGTGCGACTGGTCCTTGCGGTGGGCACAATCGTCGGCGGACTCGCTATGACGTCGAGCTCGTCAACATGACTGGATTTCGATTCATCGCCAGCTCCCTCGTGGCGCCACCAAACGGCGCTCACAAGAACGATCAAAGTCGCCAAAAGCAACAATCGTTTCATGTCCAGGTCAGTAGAGCTTGAGCCTTAGGGTGGTGTGGCGCTACTGGCGCGCGTAGCGTGCCACCGAATCAAGAATGTCCTTTTTGGCGGCCTCGATCCCCTCCCAGCCTCGCACCTTGACCCACTTGCCATGTTCCAGATCCTTGTAGTGCTCAAAGAAATGCCGGATTCGATCGAGTGTGTGTTGCGGGACGTCATCGAGCGAGTGCATGTTGGCGTACGCCGAGTACACCTTGACAATAGGCAGAGCGATTAACTTGGTGTCCTCGCCGGCCTCGTCTTCCATTGACAGCATGCCAATTGGGCGAACGCGAATGACTGAGCCTGGTATCAGCGGCAATGGCATCACTACCAGCACATCGCTCGGATCGCCATCGCCCGACAAGGTGCGGGGTATGTATCCGTAGTTGCACGGGTAGCGCATCGGCGTCGTCAATACGCGATCTACGAAGATCGCCCCGGAGGCTTTGTCGACTTCGTACTTAACGGGTTCGGCGTTCATCGGGATTTCGATGATGACGTTGACATCGTTGGGCACGTCGGCGCCAGAACTCACTTTCTCCAAACTCATATCGGCTCTCCGTTCGAACGTTCCCCAGTATGCGACGGCTGAGCGACGGGCGGCCATGCTTTACGTTCTACGCAAAGGCTCGCAGACTTCGCGTTCACACAGTTTGGAGAGTGAGGCATGGCAATCGTACAGGTACCGATGGGCGCACCGTGCTGGTTCGAACTGTCCAGCACCAAACCGGATGCATCGAGCGCGTTCTACGGCGCTCTGTTTGGCTGGCAAGGTCAGGTCATGCACACTGGCATCGGCCCTTATACGTTCCTGCGCAATACCACCGGCACGATTGGCGCGCTCGCCGGCATGCCACCGGGTGTCGATGGTCCGTCGCGTTGGGCTGTGTACTTTGCCGTGGCGAATGTCGATGCCTGCCTCGCCAAGGCCAAAACGCTGGGCGGCAGCGAAATCATGGCGCCTTTCGATGTTCCGGGGATGGGGCGAGGCGCATTCCTTGCTGATCCAGGCGGCGCTGTATTTGCACTGTGGCAGTCGGCGCAAAGCAGCGGCGGCGACTTTGCAATGTTCGAAGAGAATGCCTTTGGCTGGGTTGAACTTGCGACGCGAGATGTTAAAGGGATGCGAGCGTTCTATGGCGAGCTTCTAGGGTGGAAGTACAAAGAGTCGCCGATGCCGAACTTCGAACAACTGACGTACACCGAGTATTCGGTTGCAGACGTGCGCTATGGCGGCTTACTGCCGATGACCAAGGAGTGGGGCGACATGCCCTCGCATTGGTCCTTGTACGTGGTCGTTGCTGATGCCGACGCAATTCTTAAGCGCGCTCAAGAGCTCGGCGGATCGGTGTGCGTCCCGGCTTTCGATGCGCCTGGCGTTGGCCGCATCGGCATGATTGGCGATCCGACTGGCGCCATGACGTATGTGATTGCGTTGTCAGCGCATTCCTAATCGCGCTAGCGCTTGTCGCCACGCTAACGCCGGCCCCCAGTGCCCGAGTTTCTGCAAGCGTTCGGGCAGCCCAGAGAGGTTCATTCGTTGCACGAGAATCATTAACACCAGACCGATCAGGATGGCGCGCAGCGCTACGAATACCAGCGATTGCTGAGGCTGCCCGGACCACGCCAGGGCACCGAGAATGAGTAACAACGGCAGCCAGAACGCAGGCCTCAACAGCTCGCGCAGCGCGTGGACAAGGGTTTGTCGCCAGCGCCGATCGAGACTCGGTTGCATCACACCAAAAGCAATAACACGATCAGGCAGATCCTCGAAACGGCGTCGCCAAGCGAGCGCGGTGCCGGTCGCGACGACCGATCCATGCGCCACAATCCAAAGTATCAACAGGGCTGCCAGCGGCGGTGCCGTGGTCCCCAGAAATGCTGCGGCTTCTTCAGCGAGTATCCTCAGCGCGTCGATCAGTGCGTCGCCAACCAGTAGCCACTGCAACAGCACACCCTGCGAGCAGGCCCAGGCGCCCATAAGAAATCCGCCACTGGCAACTGCAGGGAGATTCCAACCGAACATGCGCAGCGCTCGCGAGTAGAGCCAGCCCTGCATTGCGATGGCAATCATTGGGCGAATGCGCTGGCCGGCCGGCGACAGCGACTTGATCGCAGCCGACAGTAACGCAACCCAGACCACCCGCGCGCGATCGCTCATCGGTTCGGCAGCGCGCGTCAGCAAGGCAGCCTGCGCGGTCGCCATACCCAAACCTCCGAACGGCAGATTCGCCCCGTGAACGACGGCGCCGGCGCTGACTTCAAGACCGCCAGCAAACGCTCCGAACAGACCGACACGTTCGAAATCGCGGTGCGCTGCCACAACATCCAGCATCGCCTGTTCCGCATTGTCGGCTGAAGCGTCGATCGCCGTATCGCCCTGCGCCTGCGCTGCCAGATCGACCGACAGGATGGTGATGGGTCGGTCGCCGGCAGCCGCCATCGCAACTGCCCGCAATGCTTCTCGGCGAGTGCAGTTTGCGCCGTACACCACGATCGTGATTGCAGCGCTCACAACTCGCGAACGAAATGCACGCCGCGCGGATCGTAGCCCAGGCGCTCGTAGAACGCTCTGGCCGGCAAATTTGTCTGGTACGCATCCAGCGTCACCATCCGGCAGCCGCGTTCGCGGGCGTAATGTTCGATCCACGCCATCAACATCTGGCCAAGTCCGCGACCCCGAAACTCAGGAAGCACCACCACGTTCTCAACGAACGCCACACGGCCACTGAACAAATGCGTGCGCAGAGACAGGCCGGCCATGGCCTGCAGCGAGTCGCCGTAAGCGCCAACGCAAAACCAACCTGAAGCACGCATTTCATTACAACGTTCGATAACTTCGCTTCGCGGCAATTGCGGTTCCAGGAACGCAAAAAGCTCCGGCAGCGTCTCGTACTCGGCATCTGAGAATGGCTTGATGTCCATCTTTTGGGTTACAACATTCCGGTTTCGAGTTTCGCCGCTTCGCTCATCATGCTCTGATTCCATGGCGGATCGAAGACCAGCTCGACGTCAGCATCGGCAATAGTTGGAATCATCTCGAGCTTGCTGCGGACATCGCTGATCAAGGTCTCACCCATGCCGCAACCTGGAGCTGTCAACGTCATCTTGATGTCGACGCGACGATCGCCGCTCTCCAATCGCAACACATTGCATTCGTAAACCAGACCCAACTCGACGATGTTCACTGGGATCTCAGGATCGAAACATGTGCGCAGCTGCTCCCAGATCAACGACTCGACATCGGCATCGGTAGCGCCATCGGGAAGTTTTGGTGCTGCGACCGGATCTTTGCCGATGGCGTCAGCGTCAATGCCGGCAATACGAAACAGGTTGCCTTCCACGTACACCGTGAAGCTCCCGCCGAGCGCCTGGGTGATGTAACCCACGCTGCCCGCAGGCAGGCTCACTGCATCGCCGCTGGGTACCATGACTGCGGGACAATCGCGATCAAATCGGACTGGTTCGCTGGTTCGACTGTACATTCGTAAGGACTATCCATCAGCACGTAAGGTTTAGGTACACTTGCGCAACCACAGCGGCCAGTGCACCCGACGATTCTCAAGTTCGCTGCCATCTTCCGAGTCTACGTCTTAGGTTGCGTTTGCGCCGTATTGGCGCCTTTCGCACATGGCCTTACGCCGACCAAGCCGTTTCGCAATTACGTGATCGATAGCTGGAGCATCGAGCACGGGTTGCCGCAACTCTCTGTGCTAAGCATCGCGCAAGATGACACGGGGTACATCTGGGTGACAACCCAGGACGGCGCGGCGCGTTTCGACGGCGTTCGCTTTCGCGTGTTTGATCTTGACAATACGCCGGCGCTTCGCGCCAACATCGTAGAGCGCGTGGCTCGTGGCGATGATGGCACGCTATGGTTCGGAACTGCGCGGGGATTGTCGCGTTTCACGGGCGCCACGTGGGAAACCGTTCGTCTGGTCGACGAAGGTTCGGACCTCGCCGTGACCGGCCTGCTCCCGATCGAGGGGAATCGGCTCTTGGTCGCTACGGAGCGTGGACTATTCGAAGTCGAAGCTGGTCGCGCGCGCAACGTAGGGGTGCCTTCGTCGACGTTGCGCAGCGTGGTTGTCTTTAACGCCAAGCGATACGTCGCCAGCGGCAATAGCGTGATCGAAATCAACGGCAAGCAGAGTCGCGATCTGGCATTGCCCGCGGGTGTTTCGGTGAACGTGCTCGCCAGTAGCGGGCGCGCGGTCTATGCCGGCACTACTCGAGGCGTTTATCGCCTCATCTCGACTTGGGAGACGCCGCCGTGGGCGGAGCCGCTCATGCGAACGCGAGTGGAGGCAATCCAGCGCGACGGCGACGGCAATCTTTGGATCGGTACCACAGAGGGTCTCTATCGTTATCACCCAGACCGCGGTCTCGAGCATGCGGTGAACAGCGCTTTGCCAGCGAATTCCTGGATTTCGTCGATCTTTGAAGACCGCGAGGGAAATTTGTGGGTCGGTAGTTTGACCCACGGTCTGCATCGTTTGTGGAACGGTTGGTCTTCGCGGTTCAGCACCGAGGACGGCTTGAGCGATCCATTTGTCTGGAGCGTCATGGCGACCGACGCCGGGCTTTACATAGGCACCAATACGGGCCTGGAAATATTGCGGAGCGACGGTCGCATTCGTCCGATTACTTCCACGCTTTCCCTGTTCGATGCATCGGTGTACAACATTTACGCAGAGCACGCTGGGTCCATCCTGATAGGCACGCGCGGCGGTATGGCACGCTGGAACGGCGAGGCTTTGGTCAGCGATCCTGCGTGGGCAATGTTGGGAACGGCCGGCGTACGGGCATTCGCAGAACCGATTCCCGGACGCCTGTTGATTGCCAGTAGTGTCGGGCTGTTCGAGCAGCGCGGCGAAACATGGCGACAAATTGGTGCCGACCAGGGATTGTCGGAGAGCCGCATCCGCGCGCTCGGCGTCGACAACGATAATGTTTGGATAGGCACTGAGCGCGGCTTGTTTTCGATGCGCGGCATGCAAGTTACGGCCATCAAGAATCCGGCAGCTATCGGCAACGCCTTGATTACCGGTCTGCACGTTTGGCGGGACGACCGTGTCGTTGTAACCACCAGCGACGCTGGGTTGTTCATCGGCGGGAGCCGCGGTTTTCACCATCTCAATGCGGACAATGGTCTGCCATTCAATAACGCCTTCTCGGCGCTGGTGTTCGACACTTGGTTGTACGTCAGCAGCGCCGAGGGTGTGTACCGAATCGAACTCAGCGAATTGCAGCGTTTTGAGCAACGCGGTGGACGTATCGGCGTCGAAATGGTGCTGCAGACCAGCGGCCGTTACCCGGGCGCGTTGCGGACACGCTGTTGCAACGGGGGCGCGCAGGCGCGTGTTGCAGAATTTCAAGGAGCACTTTGGTACCCAACGCTGGATGGCGTGGTTCGTCTCGATACGGATGCGATACGGCGCAGTGTTGTATTCCCCACTGCGGTTATCGAGACGGTCGAACACTCTGGCGTAGTCCACGATGCTCGCGGAACGCTCGCCTTGGATGGTCGCAGCGGCGACGTGGCGATCGGGTATACGGGCCTGGCGATGCAGGATCCTACGGGTCTGCGCTTCCGCTACCGGCTCGATGGTTACGATGAGGAATGGCGGTATGGCGACGACAGGCGCGTGGCGTACTACACCAATCTGGCACCCGGCACTTACACGTTCCAGGTGATGGCCACGAGCAGTGCATTGCTAGACTCGCGCGACGCGGCGGAGTTTACCTTCCGACTCGTGCCGCCGTTCTATCGAGCGTGGTGGTTCCGCCTGCTGTTCGCGCTGCTCGCGTTAGCGCTCCTGGCGTACTTGAGTCATGGCTATCGATCTAGGCAAATGCACAGGGAACGCGCGCTCGAGGCGCAAATCGCACAGCGCACTACCGAGCTCAATCGTGCCAATGAGCGCTTGCGCGCAGCGAATCGCGCCCTCATCGAAGAGACGCAATCCGACGCGCTCACGGCGTTACGCAATCGGCGGTTCCTGGCGAGCTATATGGCCGATTGGCGACGTTCGCCCAGCGCGCAACGCTCGCAGCGCCTGGCCTTCGCGGTACTCGATATCGACCACTTCAAATCGATTAATGATCTTTATGGGCATTTGGCTGGGGATGAAGTCCTGCGTCAGTTGGCGCAGGTTTTGACGCATGCTGCGGGATCCCAGGGTATCGCTTTACGTTGGGGCGGTGAGGAGTTCATGCTGGTGATGCCCGCTGAGGCCATCATCGATTCCACGGCGTTTTGCGAACAGTTGCGGCGTTCTATTGCGGAATACAGTTATGCGCTGACTGATGGACAGCAGGTCCGTATCACCGCTTCGATCGGTTTTGCCTTGTTTCCTGCGCTTGCAGATCGCAGCGACACCAGCGACTGGAATCTTTCGCTGGAGCTGGCCGATGCCGGCCTGTACCACGTCAAGGCGCACGGGCGTAACGGTTGGGCCATCGTGCATGCGCGTGCGCATGCCAAGGCGGCCGACCTGGGCACCAGTTTGAGTGCTCGATTGAACGAATTGGTCGCCAGTGGTCTGCTGCTGGTAGAGTCTTCGCGCTCTTCATTCGACATCAGCTGAGGCTCAAACTTGCTGAATTCCGCGCTTGGCGTGGTGGCCGCAGTGCTGGCCGCAGCCGCTTTCGGGGCCATCTGGTCGCTCATCGCCCTGGCGACTTCGTCGCGAGCCCCGTGGCTGGCGATCGTTGCGGCCATTGGCATCGTTGTCCTGTTGCGCTTTAACGAACATCCGCCCTCGATCGCTCGTGCCCTCAGCGCTGCGGCGTTGTCGGCGCTTGCCATTGCGCACGCGAATTACTTGATGGCTGCAGGCTTCATCGGCGCGCAAATGAGCATGAGTTATGCCGATTTGCTCTGGCGAATGGGTATCGAAATGGCAGTTGCGGTCAGTCGAGCCCATGCGGAGCCGCTGGAGCCTCTTGCTTACGCGCTTGCCTTCGGCATCGCATTTGCTCTGGGTTGGCGGATGCCGGGCGAGGGCGCGACCAAACTTCGAAAACGAAGATCCGCGGCTGCTTCACGCTAAGGCCTTACCAGCAACCGTAACGACCGCAAAACGGCCAGCCCCAGAATGGCGGATGCTCAACGATGATCGTAGGCTCGGTGCGTTCTGGCCAAAGCACGATCTCCGCGACATCGATTTTGGGCATTCGGTAAGGCGCATCGCCGATTCGTTCATCGACGAAACTCTCGACCGTACCGGTCAAAGTCACGGCCCGACCGCGGGCAAAAACTTCGGGATCGAGAAAATTCCCCTTCTTGCAGGCCAAAAACCTTCCTTCCGTGGCGTCTCCGTCGCGCGGCTTGGCACTGGCAAGCAGGGGCTTTCCGAGCACTTCCAAGCATGTCGCGTCTGCCGTTGGCGTGGTCTCAATCACGCTGCCGCCGATTCGAACTTGATTGCCGACTTCCGCCTCGCGTGCGGCGATGACCGTGTAATTGCCTTGCAGCGGCGCCGGCACGGACGCACAACCGGTAAGCACTGCAATGGTCAGTAAAGTTGAGATTCGAGTCATGGCTTTGCTGATTTCAGGAAATCGAGTAGGGCAGAATTGAGCTGCACGATGGCTTCGGGGTCGTCAGCGTAGCGCAAACGTGCGTAGGCGTCGCTGACTGCGAAGATTGCTGCGCGCAAGTGTGGAAGCTGCAACGAGGCCCGTTCCGCGAAATCCATTGGGCCTTCTGCGGGATTGCTGCCGACACCGAGTTGCTGCAGTCGCTTGAGGAAACGCCGATAGCGCCGCTGCGCCAGATCGACTGAGGTCGGGCGTCGGTCGAACATCCAGAGGCTCATCGCCAACGCCAGAGCGGCAATTCCGCCTGCCATCCACGCGCCCAATTGCCGCCAGTCGCTGGGATCGATTCCGAGATTGGCGAAGAACTCGCGCTGACGCAGCGTGTCGAAGCGCACCACCATCGAATTGAACCAATGCTGCAAGGCATCGGTTTGCAAGCGAATAGCCTTCCACCAATGGTTGTTGCGGAAGTACGAGTCGTCGCCGAAGGTGCCGCTGCCCAAAGAGATGCGATCGGGCGCCACGGCTGCGGTCGGGTCGATGCGTGTCCAGGTGCCATCGTCGCTCAAAAGCACCTCGGCCCAGGCATGGGCGTCGGCGTTTCGGACGATGTAGTACGCGCCATTGGATGAGCGCTCCCCACCCATATAGCCGGTCACCACGCGCGCAGGAATGCCGGCAGCACGCATCAGAACCACAAAAGCCTGCGAGTAATGTTCGCAAAAGCCGTTACGCGTTTCGAACAGGAATTCGTCGACGCGATGGCGGCCCACCAGTGGCGTAGGCACCAGCGTGTACGAAAAGCCTTGTGTTCGGAAGAATTGCAGTGCCTGCGCGACGATTTGTGTCGGATCGGCTCCTTGCGCCACCCAACTCTGCGCCAAGGCCAGAGATTGTGGATTCAGCTGTGCCGGCAAGCGCAGCGTTTCACCTCGATACACCGACGGCGCTGGGCCTTGCGGCAAACTCGCGCGCAGATTTGAAGCGGCGCGATACGCCCACACCGAGGTCACACGCTGCGAGCGGAGCAAATGGCCTTCGACTTGCTGCTTGACGCCATCCGGGAAGCCGGTGGCAACGTCCAGCGCGAACACCCAGTTGCGATCGGTTGGTTCGAGCATGACCTCGTAGCGCAGATCATTCGGTCCGCCAGATTGAGGACCCTTGATCTCGCCAACATGCGTAGCGCCAGGCCAGGCGCGGCGACGCCAGACCTCGCCGTCGAAATTCACCAGCACCGGTCCGCGCCAATACATCTGTTGGGTCGGTGGAGCCGGGCCATCGAAAGTGACGCGCATGACCGGTGAATCGTCGGCGTGAAGCTCAGTAATCGAACCAGGCCGCATCTCATCGCCAAGACCGGTGCGCGCTTCCCACCGATTGTCGCGTGTGCCCCAGAGCGGCGTTTCCAGGCGCGGCACCGACACAAACAAGAACGCCGTGAGCGGCAAGGTGATCAGCAACAACGGCACCAATTCGCGCCCAATACGTGCGAACTCTCCGGCAATGCCGCCGCGCGTACCTGGCGGAGCCACCAATTCGTTCATGGCGATAAACACCAGGAACGTCGGCAGCAGCATGTACACCGTGACCAGGAGGCTCTGGTCGAACAAGAACTGCACGCTGTTCAAGAACAGGCATACCAGGAGTGCTCGCAAACCATCGCTGCGATTCTCCGATTCGATCAGTTTGAGCACCGTCAGGCCGATTAACGCCGCCGAACCCGCCTGACGCGCCAATGGATTCCCGAACTCGGCAATCACAAATGCAATCACGGCGATCAGCAGCGGAAACTTGATCCAGCCCGGCCAGGCCCGCACGTAGCGTCGACGCTGGACATATCGCAGCACAAGGATCGTGCCGAGCATCAGGCCGTAAAGCGGTGGCAGCCACAGCAAATGCGGCGCCAGCGTCGCACCGAAGGCGATCAGCAGCCAGTCGAACTGTCGTGGGCTAAGAACTGGCGCGCGCATACAGTGCCAACGCCTTGAGGCAGCGCAACCGGTGGGCGTGTCCTTGATCGGGTCCGATGCGTTGGCCAGGCAAGTCGAGCCGATAACGCAGGCCGGCCTGATCGGCATCCAGCACCCAACGGGTCAGACGCGAGAGTTTGCGCTCCACGTCGAGCCCGCTGATGCGCTCGAAATCGAGAACCGTCTCACGGGCGCGCGGCACCTCCAGTTGACGCACGAGCGGCTCCCCGATACGTGCGCTGGCTTTCCAAGCGATCATCCGCGGCGAGTCGCCGGTCGTGTAGTCGCGCAAGCTACGCAGGTCTTCGTCGCCAGGATCGCTGCCGCCCAGGCGCCCCGGATCGGGTACTTTGGGCAGCGGATGCGGCGGCGATTCAGGTCGCGGATAAACCAGCGCTTTGGATTGCGAGTGCAGGTAACTCCACGCGAAAAACAATCCGAACGGCCAGACTGTCGATACCCGCAGCGGCTCTGGACTCAACCAGCCGCGCTCCAGCGCAGGCACCGGGACGTCGAGACTTCGGGTCTCGCCTTGTTTGATGTCGATGTGGCGAAACACGTCGCCATAGCGCCCGGTAATGCCAAAGCGCGGTCGCTCGTCGCTGGCGTGAAACTGAAAAGCGAAGAGCGCGTTTTGGCCACAAAACACCGGATCGGCCTGCACGTGCACCAGCCGCAAATGGTTGAGATTGCGGAAGGTCTGATGCATCGAGACCACTGCCAGGCTCACCGGCAGGAATCCAAAAAGCAGCGCGCCGTTGTTGTTGTAGTTGAGAGCGCCGGCGAGAATCGCGAACAGCATCACTGCAAAGAGCAAACCAAAACCACTCGGCACGATGTAGATCCGCCGCTGGTTGAGGGTGATCGGCAGCGCTTCGAAACGATGGCGGCGCGTAAGACTGGGCAGACGCCTGTCCAGCTCACGCCACAGCCGCACTCGCGCCTGTTGCAGTACCGCTCTCATGGGATCGGAACGTGCGCCAACAAATCGCGGGAGACGATCGCGCCATCGCCGCTGGCGTCCGCGGCCAGCACTAGGCGATGACGGGTAACGGCAACGAACACCGCCTGCAAATCCTCGGGCAGAACATGCGTGCGCGCGGCCAGCAGCGCATGCGCCTTGGCCGCACGCAACAGGCCGATGCCGGCGCGAGGCGACAGGCCGATGCGTACGCGCTTGTCGCTGCGTGTGCTATTGATGAGCGCATACGCGTATTCGATCGCTGCGGCGCTGGCGTGCAGTCCATCGGCTTGCTGGCGCAGCGCCAGTAGCTGCTCAGAAGACAGCTTGGGCTTGAGCTCGGCAATAACCTGGCGGCGTTCGCGTGCGCCGAGCAAGGCTTTTTCCGAGGCGGCATCCGGATAGCCAAGGCTCATCGATAACAAGAAACGATCGAGTTGCGACTCGGGCAAGGCAAAAGTGCCGCTCTGTTCGATCGGGTTTTGCGTCGCGATGACGATGAACGGCTTCGGGAGCGCGTGACTGACGCCATCCACGGTGACTTGGCCTTCGGCCATCGCCTCCAGCAGCGCCGATTGCAGCTTCGGTGTGCCGCGATTTATCTCGTCCGCGAGCAGCAGTTGCGTAAAGATCGGCCCGCGGTGGAAGTCGAAGCGTCGCGTGCTCGGATCGAACACCGATACGCCGACAAGATCAGCGGGCAACAGATCGCTCGTGAACTGTACTCGACCGAAGTCCAGGTCGAGAGACGCCGACAGCGCGTGAGCCAACGTCGTTTTGCCTACGCCCGGCAAATCCTCCAACAGCAAATGTCCGCCAGCAAGAACCGATACCAGCGCCAGATGCACTTCGGCCTTCTTGCCGACGACGATCTCATTGATCTGATCGCGCGCGGCGAGCAGCGGTTTCAGGGCCTCAGTGAGTGACATGCAACTGCTCGCGAGTGGCTATCGGTAGATGGTGAATAGGCAATCGTGAACGCGATGGCAAGCACTTGTGTTGAGTGGCTGCAGTTTCCAAAGCGTTTCACCCCGAGCACGTAGGCACGAAGGCAACGCCAGGCAGAAGCGCACTCCTTGTTCGTGACTCGGCTTTGTGGCCGGTACCATCGGTGGCCACTCTTCCAGATCAGTGTAGCGTCGGTCGATCCTGGCCGATACCGTAAGCGCCTGCCATCAGAGCCGAAACCGGGTGCGTTTCGCTGGAAGCCTCCAACAGCTCCTGTCCAGCGGACTCCAGTTTCTGCATTTGTTCGGCCAGCGTACGCCGCGAACGTTCGAGTTCGGCGTGGGCTTGTTTGAGTTGCGCAAGTGGAGCGTCGTCGCCGCGGTCGCGCAGCCAGAGGCGCCGCTGCAAGAGATCTTTGAGCGCTTTTTGCACCAGAGGACCAAGATCGAGCGATGCCAGCGCATTGCGTGTGAGCGAGCTGGGCAAGGTCGAGACCCAGCGCTGCATGGCTTCGCCGCGCTCGCGGCAGGCGTGCAGCTCGCGTTCGAGTTCGTCGGCGCTGTCCATGATGCGTCGCAGCGCTTCTTGACGGCGCTTCAGGCCCAGCAATTGCAGCAACAAGTAAACGACCACCAAGGTAGCGATCGCCAGCGCGGCGAGCAGCAGATACGCAGTCATGTCCAAGTTCACCAGCTCCTGAGCCGACCCAACAGCAAAAGCATCTCACACGAACGAATGGCGCCCACGAAGTATCGATGAGGCGCGATCCAAAGGGCGCCTGCTGGTTCGCATTTTTCCAGGCTTTATGTGGTCCTTCGAACACATCGGATTGCACAGGCGCCGGACTGGGACCAAGAGCGAGCGCGGTGCAGTCTGCGCTAAAGCTCGCCAGCGTGATCGGCCAGGCGCGCCTGCGACCAGAGCGCTTCCTGCGCCGCCAGATCCAAGTCTGCGAACACGAGACCGTTCGCGCGCGCCAAGGCTTCCATGCGCCGAAAACGTCGCTCGAACTTGGTATTGGTGGCGCGCAACGCGGTTGAAACGTCGATCTGCAGTTTGCGCGCCAGATTGCAGGCAACAAACAACACATCGCCCAGTTCATCCGTCAGTTTTTCGGCACCGGAGCCGCCATCGATTTCGGCTTCGAGCTCCGCCAACTCCTCCCGCAGTTTCGCGATCACAGAACCGGCATTCGGCCAGTCGAATCCCTGCGCCGCGGCGCGGTTCTGCAGTTTGGTTGCGCGTTGCCACTCGGGCATCCCGCGCGAAATGCCGGCCAGGGCGCTGTCGTCATCGCCAACGCGCTCGGCGCGTTTCATGGCCTCCCAGGCGCGCGTCTGCGCTTCGGCATCGGCAATGCTGGCATTGCCGAACACATGCGGATGGCGTCGAACCATTTTCTCCGATATCGACTGAACCACGTCGCCGAAATCGAAGGCGCCTTGTTCGCGGGCCATCTGTGCGTGAAACACCACCTGAAGCAACAGATCGCCGAGTTCATCGCGCAGATCGCCAAGACTTCCCCGATCGATCGCATCGGCTACTTCGTAGGCCTCTTCGATCGTGTACGGGGCGATCGTCGCGAAGCTTTGCTTCACGTCCCACGGGCAGCCGCGCTCCGGATCGCGCAAACGTGCCATGATTTGTAATAAGTCATTTAGGCTGTAAGTCGATGCCATGCAGCGCCTCGTGCCAGTTGCGCGACGCATCGCCGAAGCACAGAAAATTCTGCACGATCAGGGTGTCGCGCTGGTTGTAGCGCCAGCGCTGGCCGCGTTCGTCGGCAACCACGCCACCGGCGACTTCGACAATGCATTGTCCAGCGGCGACGTCCCATTCCGAGCATCGCGATGCCAGGCGCGCATAAATGTCGAATTCGCCACTCGCCACGCGCGCGAACTTGATCGCGCTGCCTTGCGGTATGCGCCTCACATCGCCGAGCGCCTGCATATACGCCTCAACGGCCGCATTGCCGTGGGAACGGCTTGCGGCGGCACGGGGCGGCACGGCGCTGGCGGATACTGCGATCGGGCAGCGCTGGCCGTCGTGTTCGGTCCACGCACCGCCACCTCGCACGGCGCCCCAAGATCGGCCAGAGGGCGGATGCCAGAGCAGTCCAAGCACAACCTCGCCGTCGTCGATCAGGGCGATATTGATACAGAACTCGCCATTACGTTTAACGAACTCGCGTGTGCCATCGAGCGGATCGACCAGCCAGATTTGCCGAGCGTCGCGGCGACGCGCAAATCGTTCCGACGCGCCTTCCTCGCTGAGCACCAGTGCCCTCGGATCGAGCCCATCCAAGCCGCTTTCCAGGCATCGGTGCGAGGCCAGATCGGCGGCCGTGACCGGTGTCGAGTCCGCCTTGTCGGTAACCTCAAAACGGCCGGCGTAGACGGCCATGATTTCCTGTGCGGCGCGAGCTGCAACGCTTTGCGCGGCCCCCAGAATCTGCTCCAGATCATTCACCGAATAGCGGCTCACGATTGCGCCTCGCGCCGCAGCCATTCGCGCGCCAGGAACAGGGCCGCGATGGAGCGCGACGCGCTGAAGTTTTCGAGGTCGAGCAGGCGCTCGAGGTCGTCGATCGGGAATGGCTGGACCTGAAGCTCTTCAGGCTCGTCGCCCTCCAGGCGCTCCTCAAACAAGTCCCGCGCCAGCACCAGATGCGAGGTATGGCTCATGAACGTCGGCGCCATGGACAATCGCTTCAGCACGCGCAAGTCGCGCGCGCCGAAGCCGATCTCCTCTTTGAGTTCGCGATTTGCGCCTTCAAGCACGGTCTCGCCGCGGTCGATGCGGCCACTCGGCAAGCCCAGCTCGTAACGATGCAGCCCTGCCGAATACTCCAGGCTCAGCAGCACGGTATGAGCATCGAGCATCGGTACGATGACTACGACTTCGCGCCCCGAGCCATGGATGCGCTCGTAAGTTCGATGCGCACCGTTGCTGAACTCAAGGTCCATCTGTTCGATTTGATAGCGCGGCGTCACCAGACGCGTCGCAAGTATTTTTGGCAGCTCTCTCATATCCGCGAGTCTAGGCCGCGCAGCGTACCCAGTGCATGTTGATGTGCGGGCAATCCGGCGGCCAACACGCTGCGGGTGTCGAGCGTAAGCTGCGCGCCATCGAGATCGGTAAACACGCCGCCCGCCTCCCGGACGATCACCGCCAGAGCAGCGATATCAAGAATGTTCACATCGCTCTCGATGACGCAGTCGACGCCGCCGGTGGCGAGCAGGTGATAGTGATAGAAGTCGCCGTAACCGCGGGTACGGTTGGCGGTGGCCTGCAACGCGCCCAGTCGCGACCATCGTACCGGGTCTTGCGCCAACGATTTGAGGTTGCCGGTCGATAACGCCACCTGAGACCAATCCGCGCAAATCGGCATTCGGCAGCGCGCGCCGTTCAGAAAAGCGCCGCCGCCTCGCGTGGCCCATGCCATTTGCCCAAACGCGCTCGCGTAGCTGACGCCCAGGCACAACTCGCCGTGCACCATGAGTGCGATTTGCGTCGAAAACACTGGATAGCCGCGCACGAAGGCTTTGGTGCCATCGATTGGATCGACCAGCCACAGGAACTCGCTCGATCCGCTATGGCCACCTTCTTCGCCGAAGATGGCGTGCTCGGGAAAGGCACGGGTCAGCGTCTTGCGAATCGCTGCCTCCGACTCCTCATCGGCGCGGGTGACCGGCGTGCGGTCGTTCTTAATGCGCAGCCCAATATCAGTTTGCCGGTAATAGCGATCGATGACCGCGCCAGCGGCCAGCGCCGCCGATTGTGCGACCGGCAGCGCACGTTCCAGCAGCTTGTCCCAGTTCACAAATTTACTTCCGTAGGGTGGATCTGGCCCTCGACGAGCAGCAGGCGGCTGCCATCGGGCTGCGGTGCGCCAATCCACTGCAGCGCCGCGATCAGCGCCTCGTCGCTGCTGCGTGGTGTCAGCGCAATTCGCCCGTTGTAAGCTGCACCGCGAATTTCGAAAGCACCGTTGACGATGAGCGCCCCGCGGCCATCGTCGCGTGCGGTCACGACGATCGCATCGCCGCTGCTACGCGCCGAAAGTTCAATGACGCCAAGCTCTGCGCGAACGCGTCCATTGACGGCGGCGTTACGCCACGTTGCGGTGCCTACGATGGCGGTCGGTATGCCCGCCGAACTGATCGCCAAACGCTTGAGAGCAATATCGACCGTGCCTTCCGGTGTCAGCTCCGGTATTGCCAGTGCGGGAGCCAGCCATTCCGCATCAGTACTCGCCGTCACGTCGCTCAACTCGATTTCACTGTTGGCAAAACGCGCTGTACCGACGAAATCGACGGAGCCGCCCGCAAGCGTCAACTGCGCTGTAGGCGTCGACAGCAAACTCCATGGCGACAGCTGCCAGGACAACGCGCCCAGGGCAGCTCCGCGCAATTTCGCCCCGGAGGCGCGACCGTTCCAGACGCTTCCTGAGGGCGCGTCAAGCGTCAAGTCGGGAACGTGCGCAGCGATGTGTCGCCACGCCACGGCAGCCGGCAGCGTTGCGATGAGCCCTATGCCGAGCGCCAGGAGCGCGACGAGCGCCCAACCGATCCAGCGCTTCATGGTTCGTCCTTCAATGTCAGGCGAGCGTTGACCACACCCGGCGCCAGCGATCGATCGACCGACCACTCGCTGATGGTCACGCCTTCGCTGTTCGCCAAACGTTCGGCCCAAGTGGCGAGCGCATCGAAATCGGCGTCCTTTAGCCAGACACGCACTTCAAACTCGCCTAACGGCTCGACGCGGTCCAGCGACGCGCTCAGGCCCGCTTCGCGCGCCGACGCATCGGCCAGTGCCAGCAACGACCGACCGACGCGAGGCGCGGGCGCTGCGGATCCGCGGGCCTTGATGGTCATCGCAGCGGCCTCAGACGCCGCTGCTTCCTGCAAAGCCAGTGGCAATCGCTCAACTGCGGAGGCGCGAGCGGCTCCGAGTGGACGCAGTAGCAGCAGCCACCAAAGCAGCAGCCCAAACGCCACCGCCGCAACCAGCACCAACTTCCGTTCGCGATCTGCGAGCCCAGTCCACCAAGCCTTCATCCGGCACCTCGAATGCGCAGTCGTCCGGTGAACTCATTGGCATCGTATTGGGTGTTGGCAATTTCGATTTTGAGACCGCTGGCCGCCAGTTGTTCGCGAAAGCCATCGAAGCGCGAGGCATCGGGCGCACGCACCGCCACCTCCATCATGCCATCGCGATACTCAAAACCCACCAGAACCAGGCGGCTGTCGCTCGCCAGCAGCGGAGCGATACGTTGCAGGAGAGGCAAGGCGCCGCCGCCGGTGCGGTTCGCGCCAATGCTTGCCGCCTGCTGCAATTGGAATGCCGCATTGACCATTCGCAACTCGCTACCGAACGCGTCGCGAAACGCAGCTTCAGTGCGAGCTTCGGCGGCAGCGACATCGCGCTGTGCTCGATACCACTCCAATGCCACCGCCCCGGTGTGCACCACCAGCGCAGCAGCGACGGCAATCAGGGCTGGGCGATAGGGCGTGCGCTGCTGTGTGCGCGGCGCGGCAAACTCGCCGCTGCGCAGGTTGATGTGGGTATCGTCTATCGGTTGCAGTGATGCCCAGCGCAACGCGGAGTCGACATGATCTCCGCGGTGTTCGCCCGACGCCCGACCGATCAATATGCGAGCCGATTCGTCGACCAGTATCGACAGCATCTCAGGTTCGGTACATCCGCCGTTATCGGCCCCGCAAAAACTCGCAAAATCGCCATCGATAATCACGTCGGCGCTGCGCGCAGGTCCGAGCAGCGCCGGTTCCGGAATGATCTTGTCGGCATCAATGCCAAAGGCCTGTAGCTCCGCGATGAGTTCCCGGAGCCGCTCCCGTTCGGCCACGGCTAGGAAAGTTTCGCGTCCGACAAGCCGCTGCGGCGCGGCGACATGTACCTGCGACACATCGCCAGCGATCCAGTCTTCAGCGAGATACGTCAAACCTTGGCGCCATTTGGACAAACCGGATTTCGGCAGAGCCACGCGGCGCAGCATGAGGCTGGGGTCGCACCAAACGACAACACGCAGGTCTGCGCTCGGCAACACGGCCCCGGCGCGCAGCGTATCCGGGCCCGCAAGCGTGCGCCCCAGCGCATCGCGTAGCAGCCATTCCAGCGGTCGATGAGGGGCGGCTCGAAGCCAGAGGGTTTGCGGCACGATCAGATCTCAGGAGAAGACGGCTTACAACCAGCCGGCCTTTTTCAAACGCCAGTAAAGACTGCTGCAAGCGAGGATGGTGATGCCGACGACAGTGAAGTAACCATACTGCCATTTGAGCTCGGGCATGTGTTCGAAGTTCATTCCATACACCGCACCGACCGTGGTCGGGATTGCCAGGATTGCGGCCCAACCGGCCAACCGCTTGGTGACTTCGTTCTGTCCTACGGAAACCATCGCCAGATTCACCTGCAGAGCGGCGGAGATCATTTCCCCGAGCGTGCTGGTGGCTTCGCTCATGCGCACGGCGTGGTCGAAGACGTCGCGAAAGTAAACCCGCACGTCTTCGTGGATGAGCCCAGGAAAGAAACGCTTGAGTTGATTCAGGATGTCGTGCATCGGCGTCACCGCCAGGCGCAGCGTCACCAATTCCCGCTTCAGATAGTACAACCTCTCGATGGTGTCGCGATCGAACTTCTCATTGAAGATGCGCAGCTCCAGCTCTTTCAGTTCGGCCTCGAAACTCGACACGATCGGAAAATAGTTATCGACGATGAAGTCGAGTATGGCGTACAGCCCGAAGCTCGGGCCCAAAGCCAGCATTTCCGGGGTTTGCTCGCAAAGCGCTCGGGCGCGCGCATAGCTGAGAGAAGCACCGTGCCGCACAGTAATCAGGAAGCGTTTGCCGAGGAAGATGTGCGTCTCGCCGAACTCTACCTTGCCACAAACGAATTGAGCGGTGTGTACCACAACGAACAGCGTGTCGTCGTAGACCTCGATCTTCGGCCGCTGGTGCGCGTGCTGCGCGTCTTCGATCGCAAGTTCATGCAGATCGAACTCTTCCTGGATTTTCAGCAACAACGATTCGTCCGGCTCATGCAGACCCAACCAGATGAATGTATCGGGTTCCTTGAGCACATCGCTGATCGCATCGATGGTGATGTCGCTGATGCGCCGACCCGAGCGGTTGTAAGCTACGCAATTGACCACCGGCCCGCGCAGCTTATCGCGCGTGGCGCTCGAAGGTAGTGGCAGTGCGGCGTCGGTCGGCATGAAGATGGCAATCGTGTAGGGACTGTCGATGATGCGATTGTCTGGCCGACCAAGAAAGGGCGTGGTGCAAGAAACGGCTTGCGATTCAGTCCCCGGCGCCATTTTTCGGTCGCTGGCGGTCGGCCGGGCGCTCTGGCTGCATCGTTCGGCGATCCTGGCTTCGTATTCGCCCAGGCGCCGGTCGGTTCTCTCCACGTCAATCGCTACCGGGGCTTGAAATCGCTCACATCGCCCTCACTCCGGGCGGGTGCTTCCAAAAGACTGACAACAATGATGCAAAGTGACGACACGCAAGCTGCGCCCGCGCCCGATGCCGACGGTTTTGGCCCCGCCAATGATGAGCTTGAACAGGCGTTGGCACGCATGGCGGAGCTGGAGGCGCAAATCGTTCGTGAGCGTGCCGAGGCAGAGAACCAGCGCAAGCGCTGGGTGCGCGAGTTCGAGCAGGCGCGCAAGTACGGCGCTGATCGTCTGCTCGGCGAGTTGTTTCCGGTTATCGACAGCCTGGAGCAAGGTCTGAAAGCGGCGGAGGTCCCCGGTGCGGGTATCGACGCGCTCAAGCAGGGTATCGAAATGACCTTGCGTATGCTGCAAAAGGCTGCCGAATCCAGCGGCCTGCACGCCATCGATCCGGTCGGGCAGGCATTCAATCCAGAAGTGCATCAAGCCGTGGGCATGCAGCCGCACGCCAGTGTGCCTGCGGATCAGGTGATCTCGGTGCTGCAAAAAGGCTATCGCCTGCATGAACGTTTGCTTCGCCCGGCGATGGTTTTGGTCAGCCAAGGTGCCGGTTGATTTGATTTTTCAGGGTTCAGCCCCACTTAGCGATTCATTGGGACGTTTCGTCCTGTCTACTTTCGGCTTTTCGGAGAAAAACCATGGCGAAGATCATCGGTATCGACCTTGGCACGACCAATTCCTGCGTCGCCGTGATGGAAGGCGGGTCGGTCAAGGTCATTGAGAATTCAGAGGGCGATCGCACGACACCCTCGATTGTTGCTTTCACCAAGGACGGTGAGGTCCTGGTCGGCGCATCGGCCAAACGGCAGGCGGTCACTAATCCCAAGAACACCCTGTTTGCAGTCAAGCGCCTGATCGGGCGAAAGTTTAGCGAGCAGGTCGTTCAAAAGGACGTTGGCCTCGTGCCGTACACGATCGTCGGCGCCGACAACGGCGACGCGTGGATCGATGCGGGCGGCAAAAAGATGGCGCCGCCGGAGATTTCTGCGCGCGTCCTGATGAAGATGAAGAAAACCGCCGAGGACTACCTGGGCGAACCCGTCACGGAAGCCGTGATCACGGTTCCGGCGTACTTCAACGACAGCCAACGCCAGGCTACCAAGGACGCCGGTCGCATTGCGGGCCTGGAAGTCAAGCGCATCATCAATGAGCCCACCGCCGCCGCGCTGGCCTATGGTCTCGACAAGAAGGGCGCGGCCGATCGTAAGATCGTGGTGTACGATCTGGGCGGCGGCACTTTCGATGTGTCGATCATCGAGATCGCCGAAATCGATGGCGAGAAGCAGTTCGAAGTGCTTGCCACCAACGGCGATACTTTCCTGGGTGGCGAAGATTTTGATCGCCGCGTCATCGACTTTCTGGTTGATGAGTTCCGCAAGGAGCAAGGTATCGATTTGCGCAACGATCCCCTGGCGCTGCAGCGCCTGAAGGACGCCGCCGAGCGCGCCAAGATCGAGCTGTCCTCTTCGATGCAGACCGACGTCAGCCTGCCATATGTGACTATGGACGCGTCGGGTCCAAAGCATTTGAACGTGAAACTGACGCGCGCCAAGCTCGAATCTCTGGTCGACGATTTGATCAAGCGCACCATCGATCCGTGCCGCACGGCGCTGACCGATTCGGGTTTGCGCGTGTCCGATATCGCCGAGGTGATTCTCGTCGGCGGCCAGACCCGCATGCCGAAAGTGCAGGAAGCGGTCAAGGAGTTTTTCGGCAAAGAGCCGCGTAAAGACGTCAATCCGGACGAAGCGGTTGCGATGGGTGCAGCCATCCAGGGTGGCGTGCTCGCCGGCACCGTCAAGGACGTGCTGCTGCTCGACGTAACACCGCTGTCGCTCGGTATCGAGACGCTCGGTGGCGTAATGACGAAGCTGATCGAGAAGAACACCACGATCCCGACCCGCGCCGCCCAGGTGTTCTCCACGGCCGAGGACAGCCAGACGGCGGTAACGGTGCATGTTTTGCAAGGCGAGCGCGATCAGGCGCGTTTCAACAAGAGCCTGGCGAAGTTCGATCTCGCCGGCATAGAGCCTGCGCCGCGCGGCATGCCGCAAGTCGAGGTCACTTTCGACATCGACGCCAACGGCATCCTGCACGTGTCGGCCAAAGACAAGAAGACTGGTAAAGAGCAGCGCATCGAGATCAAGGCTGGTTCTGGTTTGTCGGAGGAAGAGATCCAACAGATGGTCAAGGATGCCGAAGCGCACCGTGACGAGGACAAGAAGTTCCACGAACTGGTGAACGCGCGTAATCAGGCCGACGCGCTGCTGCACGACACGCGCAAAGCCATCAAGGACGCCGGCGATAAAGTCGATGGCGCGACGATCGGCAAGGTCGAAGGTGCACTCGCTGAGTTGGAAGCGGCGATGAAGGGTGACAACAAAGCGCAGATCGAGGCCAAGACGCAGGCACTGGTCGAAGCGTCTGCCTCGTTGCGCGCGGCGGCGAGCGCCGGCGCCTCGGGCGGGCCGGCACCGAACGCCGAGCCGCAGGCGCAGAAGGCTGCCGACGATGTAGTCGATGCCGAGTTCACCGAAGTGGATGGCGATAAGCGCTAACCCGGCCATCGCCTGGAAGCTTGCGCCGCGATGTTAATTGCGCCGCCTTTCCCGCACGCGCGTGAGAGGCGGCGCAAAGTGCCCAGGGAGGGTCGGGCGTCGCTACCGAGCGTTCGATGGCAGCGATTTCTCCGCGGCTCTTTCCCTCTGCTGCCTGTGCAGTAGAGGGTTTGGCCCGGACTCGGTCCTTCTCTTTCCATAGCCTGTGAGGCGTACGCCCAGGGCCTCCAGTTCACAGCCTTAAACGCCCAATGTCCAAACGCGATTACTACGAAATTCTGGGCGTCTCCAAGTCGGCCTCAGACGAAGACATCAAAAAGGCGTTTCGGCGCCTCGCCATGAAACTGCATCCGGATCGCAATCCAGACGATCCACAGGCGCAAGAGAAGTTCAAGGAAGCTAAAGAAGCTTATGAGGTGCTTGCCGACCCTAACCAGCGGGCCACCTATGATCGCTTCGGGCATGCGGGGCTAAATCCAGGCGCTGGCGGTCGCGGCGGTCCCGGTGGCCCGGATCTGGGCGATATCTTTGGCGACATATTCGGCGATATCTTTGGCGGTCGCGGCGGCGGACAACGCCAACGTCGCGGCTCGGATCTGCGCTATGTGCTGGAGCTCGATCTTGAGGACGCCGTCAACGGCGTCGAGCGCGAAATCACGATACCGACGCAAGTGAGTTGCCATCACTGCGCGGGCTCAGGCTCCAGCGACGGCAAAACCAGTACCTGCAAAACCTGTGCTGGTCATGGCCGGGTGCGTATGCAGAACGGCATTTTCTCGATCCAGCAAACTTGCCCTACGTGCGGCGGCAGTGGCAAAACCATTGCCAATCCTTGCACGCATTGCCGAGGGAACGGCGTTCTCGACGACGAGAAGCGCGTGCGCGTCAAGATTCCCGCTGGCGTCGACCAGGGCGACCGCATTCGCTTGAGCGGCGAGGGTGAACAAGGCCCCAAAGGCACAACGCCCGGCGACCTGTTCGTCGAAGTGGCCGTTCGCGAACACAAGATTTTCAAGCGCGATGGCGACGATCTCTATTGCGAAATCCCGATCCGTTTCACCACCGCGGCGCTCGGGGGCGAACTGAAGGTGCCCACACTCGGCGGCAGTGCGATGCTGAAGATTCCCGAGGGCACGCAGAGCGGGAAAATCTTTCGCTTGCGCGGTAAGGGCGTGCAATCGGTGCGCAGCCACAATACCGGCGACTTGCTGTGCCGCGTGAACGTCGAGACGCCAGTCAAGCTTACCGACGAGCAGCGCGAGTTGCTGGAGCAGCTCGACGTGTCGATGGGCGGCGAGGGCGGGCACACGCCGCAGGCGTCGAGTTGGCTCGATAGCGTCAAGGATTTTTTCTCACGCATCGGGGCGTGAGCCCCCGCGACGATCACATGACTGTCACTAGCTCGCCATAGCGCGCGAGCGTCGCATCCGCGGTAATCAGTGTTCGCAACGTGGCGCGCGACTGCGCCACCAACATCCGATCGAACGGGTCGCGATGTCCTTCGATGACTTCCACATGGCGCAACGCCAGTATGTGATCCACACCGATCGGCAGCCACTCGAATCCCATCGCTTCGACTTGCGCTGCGAACACCAGAAGGTCGATCTGGATTCTTCCGAGTCCGGCTTTGATCGTGAATTCCCAGAGCGTCACGTGACTCACTGCCACCGCATCGGCGCTCTCGATGAACCTCTGGGCGCGCCTGGTCAGGCGCGCATCGCCGGTCTGCCACCAGAACGCGTAATGCGAATCGAGCAGCAGTTTCATTTCCCGTCGTTGACCGCGTTCGGTCCGAGCGCGTCGAACAAGTACTCGACGGGCGCGTCGAAGTCTTCGCTCATCGTCCAGTCCTGGCCCTTTAGGCTGCCTGGACGAGCCAACGTCCTCGTGGTCCGCAGGGGTCCCAGTGTGGCAACCGGGACTCCGGCTTTTGCGATCACGACCGAATCGCCCTGTTGAACGCGCTCCAGCAGTTTCGACAGTTGTGATTTCGCATCGTGGATGTTCACTGAGCTGGCCATGCCGCAAACGTCAGTCCCGGATGGACTAAGCTTAGCTAAGCGATGCTACCGAGTCAAAGGCTTGTACTTCAGCCGATGCGGCTTGGCGCCTTCCTCGCCCAAACGGCGCTTCTTGTCGGCTTCGTAGTCGGTGTAGTTGCCGGTGAAGAATTCGACGTGCGAATCGCCTTCGAATGACAGGATGTGCGTAGCGATTCGGTCCAGGAACCAACGGTCATGGCTGATCACCATCACGCAGCCTGGGAATTCGAGGATCGCGTCTTCCAAAGCACGCAAGGTTTCGATGTCGAGATCGTTGCTGGGTTCATCGAGCAACAGCACGTTGCCGCCCTGAAGCAACGTCTTCGCCAGATGCAAGCGTCCGCGCTCACCGCCGGAGAGCGATCCGACCAGCTTTTGCTGATCCTGCCCCTTGAAATTGAAGCGGCCGATGTAGGCGCGGGATTGAATTTCGAGCTTGCCGATGGTGAGGATGTCGGCGCCACCAGAAACGGCCTGAAAGACGTTCTTGTCGGCATCCAGAGCATCGCGGGACTGATCAACGTAAGCGAGTTTTACCGTCTGCCCGATGGCGACTTCGCCTGCATCCGGCTTCTCCACGCCGGTAATCAGCTTGAACAGCGTCGACTTGCCGGCGCCGTTCGGGCCGATGATGCCGACGATGGAGCCGGGCGGCATTTTGAACGACAGATCGTCGATCAGCAGCCGATCGCCGAAAGCCTTGCTGACGTTCTTGAACTCGACCACGAGATCGCCCAGGCGCTCGCCCGGCGGAATGTAGATCTCGTTGGTCTCATTGCGCTGTTGATATTCCACCGAGTTCAGCTCTTCGAACTTGGCGAGACGAGACTTGCTCTTGGCCTGCCGGCCCTTGGCGTTTTGCCGTACCCATTCGAGTTCGCGCTGGATGGCCTTCTGGCGCGCTTTTTCGCTGGCGGCCTCTTGTTTCAGACGCTCGTCTTTCTGGCTCAGCCATGAAGAATAGTTGCCCTTCCAGGGAATGCCGCGGCCACGATCGAGTTCCAGGATCCACTCGGCGGCGTTATCGAGAAAGTAGCGATCGTGGGTGACCGCAACGACGGTTCCTGGGAAACGCGCCAGGTATTGCTCAAGCCATTCGACCGACTCGGCGTCGAGATGGTTGGTTGGCTCGTCGAGCAACAGCATGTCTGGCTTCTGAAGCAGCAAGCGGCACAGCGCCACACGGCGCTTTTCGCCACCCGAGAGATGCTTGACGCTTGCCTCCCACGGCGGCAATCGCAGGGCGTCGGCGGCTTGCTCCAACTGCTGCTCCATGGTGTGAGCATCGCCCGCCGCCAGAATTGCTTCCAGGCGGGCCTGCTTCTCGGCCAACGCATCGAAGTCGGCATCGGGTTCGGCGTATGCGGCGTAGACCTTCTCCAGTTCTTCTTGCGCAGTAAAGATTTCGCCCAGACCCTCCTCGACCGACTGGCGGACGTTCTTCTCCGGATCGAGCTTGGGCTCTTGCTCCAGAAATCCCACCCTTATGCCCGGCTGGGGCCGCGCTTCGCCCACAAAGTCCTTGTCGGCACCGGCCATGATCCGCAGAACAGTAGACTTGCCAGAGCCGTTCAAACCCAACAGGCCGATCTTGGCCCCAGGGTAAAACGAGAGCGAAATGTCCTTGATGATTTCGCGCTTGGGCGGCACGGTTTTGCTGACGCCGATCATCGTGTAGATGTATTGCATGGGCTTGAGTTCCGCCAAAAAGTTAGCCGCGTATGCTGCCAGTTTTATGCACAGTGCGGGTTGCAAGTTGCGGGTTGCTTTGTGAAGGTCTTTGCGCCCTCGATTGCTGAGAGCCCGGCCTTTGCCGACGTGCTGTTGCTCGACCCGGTCGATCCGCGATAGAGATCGTCAACGACGAACCGCGTTGGCCTTCAGCTCGAATCTGAACAGTGGCGCAAGCCCCTCGGAGAAGCTCGCGCCACAGCGTATACCGCGCCAGGTTACGGCTGATTACTCCGGCGTCAGCAACGGCTCCGCGATTGGCGCATAGCGCGTTTCGAACTCGGCGGCCGGTAACGCTGGGCTCTTCAGGTGTCCCTGGAAGCGTTGGCAGCCCCGGGTGCGCAGGAACTCAAGTTGTGCGAGGGTTTCCACGCCCTCGGCGACGACTTCCAGATGCAACTGTTGGCCGAGCGCTACCACTGCTCCAACGATGGCGTCGCCACTTTCGTCGCCGATATCGGCGACGAAAGTGCGGTCGATCTTCAGCGTGTCCACAGGCAGTCTGCGCAGGTATGCCAAAGAGCTGTAGCCGGTGCCGAAATCGTCTATGGCTACGCGAATGCCCCATTCGCGCAGCGCGCTCAATGCGCCATCGATAAGCTTGCCATGTTCCATCAGCAGACTTTCTGTGATCTCAAGCTCCAGCGCGTTTGGTTCGAGCGCAGTTTCTGCGAGGATGCGAGCCAGGCGATTCTGGAAATCGCCATTGCGCAACTGCCGAGCCGATAGATTGACGCTCAAACGTAAGCCATCAAAGCCCGACCTGCGCCAGCGTCGGACCTGGCGACACGCAGTTTCCAGGACATGATCGCCGAGGCGCTCGATCAGGCCGCTCTCCTCAGCCGCCGAAATGAACTCGCCAGGCATCACCAGGCCGCCCTCTGGCGATCGCCATCGAACCAGGGCTTCGACGCCGATCAAGCGCTCGTCTCGACAGTCGTAGATCGGTTGATAGTGGATGACGAACTCGTTTTGCACCAGCGCGCGCCGCAGATGTACATCGAGCACCAATTTCTGGCGCGCGTTCTCGATCAGTTCGGACGAATAAGCGCGATAGCCGTTACCGCCCGCCTTCTTGGCATGGAACAACGCAGCGTCCACGCAGCGCAAAAGCCCGGTCGTCGAGCGGCTGTCGTCGTCGAACAGCGCAATGCCTATACTGGCCTCGACGTAAACATCCAGGATCGCCGCCAACCAAACCGGTTCGCGCAATTCGCGCAACAGTCGCTCGGCCAGTTGCCCCGCCGCGATCGAATTTCCTGCCGAGCGCGCCAGGATCAAGAAGCGATCGCCGCCGGCATGCGAGATGCTGTCGTCGACGCCAAGCGCGCGTTGCAGGCGCTGCGCGACCTCGCACAAAACCGCATCACCGCACTCATAGCCCAGTCCCTCATTGATCGTGCGGAAGCGATCGAGATCGAGCAGCAACAGCGCGAATCGTTGGCCGCCTGCAGGGGCCTCGCCGATAGCAGCATCGATCTGCAGCTGCGCCGACGCGCGATTGGGCAGGCCTGTGAGCGCATCGAACTGCGCGGCGCGGGGTGCCGGCAGCGCACGCCGTTGTTCGGTTACGTCCAGCACCAGACCAGCCATGGCCTCTCGATGCGCATCGGCGTTGTCCAATGGTCGGCCGATGGTCGATAGCCAGCGAACATCGCCATCGGGCGTGACAATCCGATAGTCGAGCGCCAACGGCATACGCTCAGAGCGGGCCCGCGCCAGCGCGGTCCCTACACGTTCGCGGTCTTCCTCGTGCACGCACTTGAGCCAGCTGTCGAATGAGGCGTCGATGCCTCCTGGCGCATGTCCCAGCATTCGATACCACGCATCGCTCCATTGATTGACCTGTCCAGCGCGCCATTCGAAGGTGCCAGCTCCGGCGGCATCCAGAGCGCGGCGCAATCGCGATTCGCTGACACGCAACTCGTGCTCATCGCGGTCCCGTTCGATGGCGGCACCGAGCGCCGTGGCGATCATCCGCAGCGACTGCTCGTCGGCGCTGAGCCAACTGCGTTGCTGATCGTCCAGCCCCAAAAAGCCGAACAGGCGAGAGCGGCAGCGGATCGGTACGACAATCAACGAGCCGATACCCAGACTGCGCAACGCTTCGCGTTCGATCGGCGGGAATTCGTTGAACGTTCCGCGTATGCACTGATCGTTTTCCAGCAGGCGAATCCAGCGCGCGTGGGCTGCGGTGATGGGCGTGCGCGCGTCGCTGCGCAAAGCAGTGAGGCCACCGCGCTGCCACAATGAATGCTGAAAGCTGACATTGCCGGGACGGGTGCCGCCCTCGAATTCGAACAAGAACGCGCGTTGTACCTGAAAACCCTCGCCCAGCCGGCGCAGCAGTTGGGCGATTCGCGCCTTGAGCGGCGCGTGCCCGAGCAGGAGCGGCGCCGACGCGGCTGCGAGGCTAAGCCCAACATCGGCTGTTTTGCGTTGGCTGACGTCGAACAAAACACAGTTGAAAGCTTCGGTTTCGCCGTTGGCGCCGCGCTCTGCCCAGGTGTGATCCTCGACCCAGCGCCAGCCTTCGCCGCAGCGGAAACGGTATTCGCGATGCCAGCGCTCGGGCGCCTGCGGCAGCTTCACCATATCGTTTTCGATGCGCGCGAGGTCGTCGGGGTGCATCAAGTCGGCGAAGCACGCGCCGCGCTCCAGCAGGCGCACCTCGATGCCCCAACTGGAGGCATTGTCCGAAACGCGCTCGATAGGCCAACCAGGTGAATTGCGCCACCGAATGACGATGGCATCTGTGTCGCTAGGTGCGTTGCCAACCGCGGGCTTTTGCGGTGCGCTCATCTCACTGCCCTTGAATAAATGGCGATGGCGAGAGTTTGCGGCAATGCGCTCGCGAGAAAAGCGCGCAAGTCGCCACGATCAGTATTTGCGAGAATCTGCCCTCAAGGCGTCGAGGTCTGCCTTAACCATGTCGCGGATTTGCACCGGTTGATCGCCGCCGATCCGGCCTTCCAATTCGACCAACAGCGCTTCGGCCTCCGCGTAGCGCTCCAAGCCGCGCAATGAACGCGCATGCCGCAGCGGCGCGAGCAATGCGAATTGTGAACCTTGTGTCGAGACGGCGGCCTCATCTAGCAATTGCCGGCTGAGTTTCTCCGCATCGACGAATCGCTCTTGGCGTTGCAGCGAACCGGCATATTGATAGAGCACGCGCAGGCGATCGGCGTCGCCGGGCGGGAGCGAAGACTGAGCAATGTCGAGCGCGACGCGGAACTCGGCGTCGGCTTCCGAGTAGCGGTCGTTGTTGCGCAAAGACGACGCATATTCGCTGCGCGCGATGAGGGTGCTGCGGTGCTGATCGCCGAAGCGCGCTTGGGTACCAGCGAGCGCCTTCTTGAGCAGGGGCAGCGCTTCCGGGTTGCGTCCAGTGAGCGAGTACAGGACGCTCAGATTCATCGCCGACTGCAATGTTTCTGGATGGGTTTCGCCTTGCTGGACAACACGTTTGCGATAGGCGCTTTCCAGCATCGGAACCGCTGCCTTGATGTCGCCAGTCAGGTGCAGCAGCCGCGCATAGTTTTCTTCGAGCATGGTCAAGGTGGGGTGATCCGGCTCCAGGTGCGCCTGGCCGAGCGCGTACGCAGATTCGAGTTGCGAAAGCGCAAGTTTCAGTTCGTCCATTCGCTCATGGCGAAGGGCCAGATTGTTTGCGGCGCTCAGGGTCAGCCAGTGGCTGGCGCCCAATAACTGGCTGAGTCCTTCGAACGTGGATTTCGCCAACGCAAGGGACGCTTCGCGTTCGCCACTATCGAACAGCGCCGACGATCGTTCGACCTGTGCGGAGATGGTATCGGGATCGACATCGCCAAACGCTGCCCTGGCGATGTCGAACGCCTCGTTCGCGGCTTGGAGGGCGAGGTTTGGGCGTTTCGCATCGCGCTCGCCTCGCGCAATATTGATCAGCAGATAAGCTTGCAAGCGCGGCGCCCAATCCGCTTCGCACTCCTCGCAGACACCTGCTTTGGGGATGGCGGCCAGAGTGGTGCGGAATTCCGCCAAAGCAGCTTCTGCCGATCCCAACTCCGACAGGGAACGAGCGTGCGCCGCCTGGATGTGCAAGCGAACGGCTGTGCTGGCGGAGCGATTCAGCAACAGCTTCTGCAATTCATCGCGCGCTTCGAGCGCGCGACCGCCTTCGAGCAATGCTCGCGCTTTGCCGAATTCCGTGAGCTGAAGCCTCGCGCCGCCGATGCCGGCCGTGTTGAAGTCCGCAGCGGCTTGCGCAAAATACTCGGCAGCGCGCGGAGTGTCGCCGAGCGCGCGCCAGGTTTCCGCCAACGTAGCGCGCAGGCGGGCGCGGGCTGCTGGTGCCGCCTGAAGATCGCGCTCGAGCGCGGCATTGGCATCGCCCAGCACATCGTGCACCGTGACGGCTCTACCCTTGGCGAATACGGGGTTCGCGCTCGACAGCAAGCCTTTCATAAACTCGATCACCGCGTCGGCTTCGCGGCGCTGCGCCTGCTCCCGAAGCGCAAACGATGTGCTGATCAGGGCCGCGCCGATGAGCGCAATCACTACCATCGATGCGGCTACCACGACGGCGCGATTGCGCCGTGCGAAACGGCGCAATTCGGCCATGAGGCTCGCCTTGCGCGCAACGATCGCTTCGTCGGCGAGATAGCGTCGCAAGTCTTCGCTGAACTCGGCGGCGTTGCGATAGCGCTGGTCTTTTTCCTTGGCCAGCGACTTGGCGAAAATCGTGTCGAGATCGCCCGCGAAGCGCCGCTCGAAGCTCGCCAGCGCGCGCGGTTGCGCATCGCAAATGGCCCTCAGTACCTGCGCCAGATTGAGCCCCGTGACCGCATAGGGCAGCTGTCCGGTGAGCATGCGAAAACCGATCATGCCGAGCGCGTAAACGTCGGTGCGGATATCTACAGTTGCCGGGTCTCCCGACGCTTGCTCCGGGCTCATGTAGGCGACGGTGCCGACAATGACCCCGACGCCGGTCAATTCATCGCCGCCGCGATCGGCCGCCAGTCGCGCAACGCCAAAATCGAGCACTTTGGGCTGGCCGCCTTCCAGCACCAGGATATTGCCAGGCTTCAAGTCGCGATGGATGACGCCGCGAATATGCGCATGTTCTACGGCATCGCAAATGCGTCGCAGCAGCTCCAGGCGCTCGCGCACGCTTTGCGTCGCACAGAATTCGAGCAGCGGCGTACCTTGCACATATTCCATCGCGATGTACGGTACCGCGCCCATCTCAGGCGACGTGCGACCGCTCGCAATGACTTGCGCGATGCCCGGATGCGTGAACCGAGCCAGTATTTCCGCCTCTTGCTGGAAGCGCGCCAGGTGCTCGGGTTGCGAGATACCCGCATGCAAAGTCTTGACTGCGACCAGGCGCTGAGGGTGGCGCTGTTGGGCTAGAAAAACCACACCCATACCGCCCGCGCCCAGGACGCGGACGATACGGAAGTCGTCGATGTCGTGCCCGATCCATGCCGCTGGCGACAGTGCAAGGGGCACGACCGTGGGACTGGCGAGCGCGGTCACTGGTACTCGCGAAGGCGGTTCTATCGCTTGCACCAACGTCGCCGGTTGCTCCATTACCAGACCTCGCTCGTCGAACGACAATGCTACTCGGGCTGCACCGGCACCACGATACCGAAGATGCGATTGCTGACCGATTGATGATCGCCAGCGGTATTGTCGGTCAACGGAAACACCACGCTATTGTCGCTGAACACTGCCCCGTTCACGGTTTGCCACGCAAAGCTGGTGGCATCGCCGACGATGGTCGGGCCGTAGCGACGCAGTTGCCATCCTGAGCCTTCGAACGTGAAATTGTGATACACGATTTCCACCAGCGCGTACGGACAATCGACAAACTCGAACTGCATTGGCAATCGCCCTTGGTACAGGTTCGGATCGTCCGGCAGTGATTCGCTGCTCAGCGACCCGACGTTGACGATTTGCGTGCACGAGGCGCCCTTGATCGATGGACGCAATTGGATGTCGCTCAGCGTACCCTGCTGGGCCGCACCTTTGTCGGCGTCGAGGTTTACCGTCGCCACGCCCGACTGCAGGCGATCGGCTATGCCATCGTTATTGCCATCGCCGCCATTGGGAGCCAGGTCTTCGGCACTGTCGACGGCGCCATCTGCATCGGTATCGGGCTGCTGCGGCGAGCTCCATGCGCCCTCGCCAGATCCGGTGTGGAGCGTTTCCGCGCCGCCCAGTTGTGTCAGCGCCAGGGCACCGCCGCCATCGCTCGGTAAATCGATACTGGTCGACTTCCAGGAGGCGCCGCCGTCCGTGCTGCGATAGACGCCTCCGGGTGCGCTATCTGTGCCGGCCAGGCTGGCAAAGACGCGGTTGGGTTTGGTCGCGTCCAAATGCAATGCGCGAACCTCGGCGCCAGCCACACCAGCGTCGCTGCGCACCCAGCGTATGCCACCGTCTTCGCTACGATAGATGCGCGCCGGCGCGGAGCTGCTTGGATCGCGCAGGCCCGCGTACAAAGTACCCCCAGCCGCCGCCAGCGCCGTGACGTCCCATACTGCGCCGTTGCCGCTCATGCGCGGTAAGCCATCGTTCGCTTCGCTCCAACGGCCGCCGCTGAAAACGAATATGCCATTGCCAACCGTCGGCAGCGTATCGCCACACTCGGCGCAGTAAGCATCGACGCGCGTACCGGCCACGATGCGATCGGATGCCAGGTATGCCAGCGCGACCACGCGCGGTGCGTGAGCCTTGGGTTTGCATGCGCCGAGCGGCAGGCCGTCGATAGGCTGCCACGACGCTGCGGCGTCGACGCTGCGCCAGATACGGGGTGCGCTGAGTTTGGGTGCGCCATCGTTGCACTGGATACGCCCATCCGCGGCGAAGTACAGCGTTTGCGCAACATTGCCCCGGGTCGAGGCGGTGTCGATCAACATAGCGTTCACCGCGCCGATGCCGCCAACAGGCGCCGGCAAAAACTGGCTCGAAGACGACCACGAGCGACCGCTATCGTTGCTGACAAAGACCGCACCGGCAACCGCTGCGTTGCCGCTCGCCAATTCGGCGCCCGCGGCATAGACCCGAACATTAGAGGGTGCGCCGGCGTTGCCGGGATCGAAGGCGATCGTGTTGACGCGATCGAGCGTGAGCCCCGCGTTCGAGCGCGTCCAGTTCTGGCCGTTGTTTTCGGAGCGATACAGCGCTGTCGCGCCATCGGTGTCGCCGCGCACGCCAGCGAGCAAGTTCGAAGTCAGTTGCGGTTGGACGGCAAGCGCAGCGATCCCATTGCCACGAAGGCCGCTACCCGCGTTCGACCAGCCGCGGCCGGCGTCTGCGGAGACCAGTACCTCGCCGGAGGCAGCGAACGCGACCCAGCGTCCGCTGGCTTGCGGATCGATCGCGATGTTGCGCACTGACAACGACCCGCTGGCACCGCGCTGAATGGTGAAGCTGGCACCGCCATCATCGCTCACCATAATGCCTTGCGTGGTGCCGAAGACGAGCCGCCCGCCGCTCAGCGGTGTGGCGGCCAGGCTTTGCAGACGCGCGCCTCCCACGGCAGCGCTCAAGTCCCGGACACGGGTACCGCCATCGGTCATAGCGTAGCTGCCGAATGAGCCCGCAAGAAAAAACTGCTCGCCACTATTCGGGTTGAAAGCGAATAGATCTGCGCGTGCCGGCCCATTCGCGTCCCACACTCCCTCGATCGGCACGAAGCGGAATCCGCCATCGGTGCTCTGATAAAGCGCAGCCGGGAAGAGTTTGGTGTTTCGGGTCCCAGCCCAGACCAAGAGGCGGTTTGCATTGGCGGGATCGACCGCAACGCGTTCGATGTTGGCGGGCAACTGCCCGGCGGCCGCCGCGGTCCAGTTTTCGCCACCGTCGTTGCTACGCCACAATCCGTTGCGCGAAGCCAGCCATAAATGCGAAGTTGCGTCAGGCGCAAAGGCCACGTCCAAAGTCGCCAGTCCGTTCGGCAGGCCAGTGCGTCTGCTGTGCCAGTTGCCGCCACCATCTGTCGTTATGAACACCGACGCACCACCAGCCACGGCGAGCGTGCCCGGTCGGGATGGGTGCGCGACCACACGCACGCTTCCAGGAATCAGAGCCTTCAGTCCATTGGATGCGGAGAACCACGAGGTTCCACCGTCGATCGATTTATATACGCTTCGATGCGCGCTCGCATACAGTGCGCCGTTGCTGGCGGCAGCGCTGTCGATGCGGCCGCCATCGGGGCCTTGGAGCGCCCAGCGGTTGTCTGCGGCGTGCGCATGAACGCCGAGTAGTAATGTCAAAGCTATGGCTTTCATAGTGGTTTCCTTGAGCGCAAAACGCGCATGAGTGGGTTGGCGATCGAATCGCCGACCTATTGAGTCACAGATCGTTGGGCGCCTGCGCCGACGCCGGGGCCGCTGTGAGAATTCGCGAGAATTGAAAGCGCAAACTCGCCGCTCTTGACGTGCATCGCCGCTCACGTTTGCTAGCCTGAGAGGTGGTCAAGCGGGAGCGAATTCGAATGCGGCTCGGCGTTTTGCTACCGACGCTGGTGCTGGCGCTGCTGGTCGCCACGGGTTTTGCGGCGCTCATTGAGATGGCGTGGTCCGCGCTTGCGAATGTGCAAGGCGTCGATGCTGTCTGGTCGGCGCTATGGTCGCTGCCGGTACTACTGTTCGTGACCATCGTCGCGTGGCTGCAGCGGCGGCGGCCACGTCGTTCGGCGGCGATCGCGGCCAGTGCGGTCGCGCTGCTCTTGCTCGCCGGCTATCTATCGCTGAGGTACGCGCAGATGGCTTTGCCTGCGCTCGCTGCATCGCTGGTCATCGGCGTCGATTGGCTGGGGTTGAAGTTGGAACGATTGACGAGAAGCCGCCGCGTTCTGCGGCAGGAGTTGACGCGACTGGCCGAGGCGGTGTTCGACGCAACCGGAAACTCGCGGTCCGACCAACCGCCGGTCGGTTCTGACGCATTTGCGGCGTGGATCGCAGAGATCCATCGCGATCTTGCGACCTTGCATGACTCGCACGCGCTGCTGAGCGGCGTGTTCGATGGTTCTCCCGTTGCGATGATTCTGCAGGATCAGGAACGTGTGCTGCTCAATACCACTGCCCAGACTTTGCTTGGCTTGGAAAGTCGCGTTGCGCCTGCGCCGTTTCTCGAAGCGCTCGCAGTGAAACTGGCAGGAACGCCTCGGACCGGCGAGTTCTTCGACCCTGAGAGCGAACGGCATTTCGTGGTCAATCAAACCCGGCTGATGGGCGATCGCGAAATGTGGTTGTGGTCGGTGCTGGATGTTAGCGCCACGCACCACTTGAAGCGTCAGCGGGATCAGTTGCTGACTTTTTTCATGCACGATTTGCGGCATCCGTTGTCGTCGATTCTGGCGGTGACGGGCGATGAACATGTGGCGCCGACGACGCCGACGCCTCAACAGTTCGTAGAGATCCGGCGACTGGCGCGTCTGGGACTGCGTTGGGCCGAGAACATGGCGGCGCTGCTGCAGGCCAGTACGCTCGAACCCAAGAACTTCAAACAGATTCCGCTACACGAAGTGATCGATGAAGCGGTACAAACCTGGTGGACGCATGCACGTGCGGTGGGTATCGAACTGGCGCTCGTGGGCAACGACGAGGTCACCGTGCGCGGTCATCGCGAATCCCTGCTGCGCGTGGTCAGCAACATCTTGCACAACGCTATCGAACACAGCCCGCCGGGGAGTAGCGTGATTCTGGTTTCCACGCGCAGTCCATTGGGCACGCAGTTTCGGGCACGCAACCAAGTGCTGGAACCGGGTAAGCGTCGTCCTGGTCTCGGCCTGGGCTTGCGCTATGTAGAAAGCGTGGCCAAACAACACGGCGTCAGTTTCGCCGCCGGCATGGCAGCCGATGGCGAGCATTTCGAAGCCACTTTGCACTTCCTGGCCGATGTGTTGCGCGCGCCGCCATCGAGGCGCGCGATCCTAGCGAAGCAAATGGAGAACAAGCCATGAGCGCGATCGCCATTGTCGAGGACGACGACAACATCCGCCGCTTTTTGGCGCGCGTGCTCACTGAGTCCGGTTTTGATGTCACCGCTTTCGAGGATGGGCGCAAGCTTGTCTCGGCGCTGGCGCAAAGGCGTTTTGCGTTGGTGGTTCTCGATTGGGAACTGCCGGATATCTCTGGCATCGAAATCGTGCGCCTGATGCGCGGCGCGCTGAACATTCGCACGCCCGTTTTGTTCGTCACGCATCGCGATACCGAGGCCGACGTAGTGCTCGCGCTTGGCGCAGGGGCCGACGATTTTCTCAGCAAGCCCGTTCGCAGTCTGGAGCTGATCGCGCGCGTCAATGCCCAGCTGCGTCGGACCAATGCGCTGCGCGACGACAACGAACGCAGTATCGGCAATATCCGCCTGGACCGGCGCGTGGGACGCGCACTGGTCAATGGGGAAGAGGTGGATATCAGCGATCGCGAATTCCTGCTTGCATGGTTGTTCTTCGGCAATGTCGGTACGTTGATTACGCGCGATGAGTTGGCACGCAGCATCTCGGGCGCGCGCGGCATGGTCGATTCGCGCAGCCTCGACACCGCAGTGTACCGATTGCGCAAGAAGCTCGGCCTGGAGCCGCGCAATGGTCTCTTGCTGCGTACCGTGTATGGAATTGGCTATCGCCTGGAGCGTGTTGGTTAACGTGCGGCGACGTGTCGCCAACCCAGTACCCATAGCCCGCTATGCTGTACTGCTAACCTGCTCGAATCTGTCTCGATGAACATCCACGCCGATAAAATTCTGATCCTCGACTTTGGTTCGCAATACACCCAGCTGATCGCACGTCGTATTCGCGAGATCGGTGTGTATTGCGAGATCTGGGCCTGGGATCACGATCCGCGCGAGATTGTCGCCTTCGCGCCCAAGGGAATTGTGCTCTCGGGCAGCCCAGAATCGACGCTCGATCCCGGTTCGCCCCGCGCTGCTCAGCAAGTCTGGGACGCAGGCGTGCCCGTGCTCGGCATTTGCTATGGCATGCAGACCATGGCCATGCAGTTGGGTGGCAGTGTGCAAGCGGGGGACGAGCGCGAATTCGGTTATGCCGCCGTGTTGCCGGCGGGCCGCTCGCGGCTGTTCGATGGGCTGGCAGGCGACAACGAAACGCCCGCACTGGATGTATGGATGAGCCATGGCGACCGGGTTGCGTCGCTGCCGCCGGGCTTCGAGGTGATCGGTTCTACCCCTAACGTTCCCATTGCAGCGATGGCCGATGAGACGCGCGGGCTTTATGGCGTGCAGTTCCATCCCGAAGTGACGCACACCGCCAAAGGCGAGGCGATGTTGCGGCGTTTCCTGGTGGACATCTGTGGTGCAGCCACGTTGTGGACTGCGGACCTGATCATCGACGACGCTGTCGCACGCGTGCGCGAGCAGGTCGGCGGGGATACGGTGTTGCTGGGACTGTCGGGTGGCGTCGATTCCTCCGTCGTCGCCGCGCTGCTGCACAAAGCGATAGGCGCACAGTTGGTCTGTCTGTTTGTCGACACTGGCCTGTTGCGCTTCAACGAAGGCGACCAGGTGATGGCACTGTTCGCAGGGCAACATCATTTGAACGTTGTGCGAGTCGACGCGCGCGACCGCTTCTACGGCAAGCTGCAGGGCGTTGCCGATCCGGAGGCCAAACGCAAAATTATCGGCGCCGAGTTCGTTGCCGTGTTCGATGAAGCTGCGCGCCGGTATGGCGACGCGAAGTGGTTGGCGCAGGGAACGATTTATCCGGATGTGATCGAGTCGGCGGGTTCGAAGACCGGCAAAGCGCATGTGATCAAGTCGCACCACAATGTAGGCGGATTGCCGGCCGGAATGCGCATGGGCCTGGTTGAGCCTCTGCGCGAGTTGTTCAAAGACGAAGTGCGGCGTTTGGGTCTGGCGCTCGGCCTGCCGCGCGAGATGGTGTATCGCCATCCGTTCCCCGGCCCCGGACTGGGCGTGCGCATTCTTGGTGAGGTGAGCCGTGAGGCTGCCGATGTATTGCAGCGCGCCGACGCGATCTTTATCGATGAGTTGCGGCGCAGCGGCTGGTACGACAAAGTCAGTCAGGCGTTCGCCGTCTATTTGCCATGTCGCTCAGTCGGCGTCGTCGGCGACGCGCGCGCCTACGAGCCGGTCATCGCACTGCGCGCAGTCGAGACCATCGATTTCATGACCGCGCATTGGGCACATCTGCCCTACGAGCTGCTCGACGAGGTTGCGCGGCGTATCGTCAACGAAGTCCGCGGCGTCAGTCGCGTGGTGTACGACATCAGCGGTAAGCCACCGGCGACGATTGAGTGGGAGTGAGCAGTCAGTTCCGTCTAGCAATGGGCCAATTCGGGCGCTGAACACGTTGTAACAGATAGTTCACTGTCAAAAGCGGACCGTTTTCTTGATGGCCTCGCGTGAAACAGCTGCTGCCAGTTGCGCCCTACGACCGGACTCCGCGTATCGACTGGGTGACTTCGTTGTCGCCGCTGCGAATGGCCTTTTCGATACGCACGCGGAATTCGACGCCCTGAGCGCCCAGACGGACGATGTCGCCATCGCGCAGCGCCACGGTGCCGAGCACGCGTTCGCCGTTCAAGTACGTGCCATTGCTGCTCAATAAGTCAGACAGCGTGTAACGCCGGAGCTTGTCTTCGTCGACCCATTCGATGACAGCATGATTGCGCGAGACCATCGTGTCGCTGTCTGAATCCAGGCGCACATCGCACTTGGCGTCGCGGCCAAGATAAAGGCTGGCGAAGCGCGCGGCTGGGTAGACCTCGACCAGCCCCACGCGTGTTCCATTCAAGAACTCGATGATGATGCGATCCACAAAACCCCAACGGTCGCCCCGATGCGTTGGGTGAAGTATGACCTACGCGACCACCCTCCAGCCATGCTTTTGGCCGCCCCACGCGACGCGCTATCGTGCGCGGATGGAACCCGTTGGACAGGACCGAAGCGATGAGCAGCTCATGCTGGCGTATGCCGCCGGCGACGCGCGCGCGTTCGATGCGCTGTACGCGCGTTTCGCAACGCGCTTGTTGCGCTATCTGACGCGGCTGGTCCAGCGGCCATCGGTGGCGGAGGAGTTGTTCCAGGACACCTGGCAACGCGCGATCGACGCGCGCCAACGTTACCAGCCCACGGCACGGTTCGCAGCCTGGCTGTTTCGCATTGCGCACCATCTGGCCATCGATCACATTCGGCGCGAGCAGCCGCAAGTCGACGTCAGCGTGCTGGCGCATTTCCCCGATACCAGCGCCGCGCCTTTGCAGGCCATCGAAGACGAAGCCCAGCTGCAGCGTCTGGTCGATGCCCTGGATACGCTGCCTGCCGAGCAACGCGCCGTAGTGTTGTTGCGCGCCGAGGGCGATCTGACCTTGGAGGAAATCGCCGCAACCATGAACACCGGGCGGGAAACCATCAAGTCGCGGCTGCGCTATGCGCTGGCCAAGCTCAAGGAGGCGTTGCGATGAAGCGCGAGCCAGACGAGCTTGTGATCGATGCGCTTCGTCGTGCGCCAGGGCCGGTTCCGAGCGCCGAGCTGACGGCTGCGGTCCGCGCCAGGGCCGTGGCTGCGCTGCGAAGGCGCGGCCTGCCGACCTGGATCAACGTGGCGGCAGCGCTGGTGTTGGTGGTCGGCGCCGCGTCCTGGCTGCGCGTTGCCGAGCGCGTGCCCGATGCGATGGCGCCGATGGCCACGATGCCACCGCCAGCGAGCCCGTTGTCCACAGCGCCGCCAAGCGCCCCGGCGGTGGCTCCCGAAGCGTTGTCGTCCGAGGTTTTGCCTGCGCAGATGGAACGCGCCCGCGTCCCTCAAAAAACCGGAGAGGAGGAGCCGGGTGAGGCAATCACGTTTGGGACGCCGGCCACGACGCCAGCCGATTCCAGTTTGGCCGATAATCCGGCTTCGGCGACATCTCGCGTGCAATCGCCAGTTTCGGTTTCGCCGGAATCGCTCGAATCTGATCTGCAACGTGCTGATGCAGCGGTGGCGAAAAGGGTGGAGCAACCGAGCGACAAGCTGGGCGTTGCCCGGCCTGAGGGCCCTGGCGCGGCTCTGGATGACGAAACGCTCGCGACGGCCGCGCAAGAGTCATTGCCAGGCCCTGCACCAGTCGTCGCCGACGCTCCGCAGGAGCCCTTCGTTCCCGATCCAGCACTGTCGTTGCCAGTGGCCAAGCCAGCAGCGCCGCCGGCTCCTGCTGCGCCTCCTTCCACAAAGTCTGCGCCGGCTGAGCTATCGCCAGCGCCTTTGTCCGCGCCGGCGCCGCCTGAGCCGGTTCACGAACAGCCTCGCGATGAAGCGCGCACGATGGACGCACAGTTCGATCCGCGCTTTGCGCAATTGCGCACGGCGTTGGCGACGGGCGATGCCGAGCGCGTCAAAGCGTTGTTGGACGCACTCAAGCGTGAGGTCCCTCGCGAGCAGTGGCCGAGCGATCTGGCCGAACGGCATTGGCCGCGATAGCCGCGCGTGGCTCTCGCAGACCGGGCTGCAAAAATGTAATGTTTGCTTCATCCGCGTAGCCGGGAATCGCGATGGCCATCACCAGGAAATCTGTCAAGCCAGCGCGCAAACGTGCGCCGGCAACCAAGCCCGCGCGTGCGACGAAGACTACTGCTGAACCAAAACCGGGCACACAGCCCGTGATGCCCCTTCGGAGTGCACCGATGAACGAAAACCCACAGGACCGCAACGTCGATCAAATCCGCGACATTTTATTCGGCGGCCAGATGCGCGACTACGAGCGGCGCTTCGTTGAACTCACCCAGCGGGTCGATGATGAGAACTCGCGTTTGCGGCAAGAGATGGAAAAGCGCTTGGGAATGCTCGACAAGCGACTCGATGCTGAGTTCGACAAGCTCGGCAAGGCGCTCAAGCAAGAGACCGCCGATCGAACCCAGGGTGTCGACGATCTGGAGTCGCGTACCTTGCAAGCGCAGCGCACGATGCGCGCGGAATTGCAGGGTGCGGTGAAATCCTTGGAGAACGATCTCGGTACGCGCGAAGCGCGATTGCGCGAGGAGCTTGGCGAACTACAGCAACAATTGCTCGATCGCGCCAGCGAACTCCGTGCCGCGCTCGGCAGATCGGACCAGGATCTGCGTGCCGACAAAGTTGGGCGCAGCGATCTGGCCGCGTTGCTGACGGAAGTCGCGCTGCGCTTGAAAGGCGAGTTCGAACTGCCGTTGGCGCGCAAGTAGCGCATGACGAAATACCAGCAACTGCGCGAGCTGCTGCTGGGCGATGAGCGGCGAGCACTGCAGCGCCAGCAGGCGCAGATCGACGCACTGAGCGATGCGCATGCCGATCTGGCGCAACAACTGCCGGCATTGATTGAGGCGGCCGAGCAGGGGCCCGCAAAGCCAGCTTTGCATCAGGCCTTGAGTCCTGTCGTTGCGGCAGCGCTCGATGACAGCGTGCGGCGCGCGCCGCAGCGCATCGTCGATGCGCTGTTTCCAATCATCGGACCGGCCATCCGGAAAGCGATTGCCGAGGCGCTGCGCGGTTTTGTGCTCGACATTAATCGGGCCATGGAAATGAGCTTCACGCCGCGCGGCCTGCGCTGGCGGCTGGAATCCTGGCGCAGCGGCGTGCCGTTTGCCCAGGTCGTGCTCAAACACACATTGAGCTATCGCATCGATCATTTGTTTCTCATCGAACGCGAAGCGGGCATTTTGCTGTATCGCTATTCGGCGCCCGAGTTGCCCGATCTCGATGCGGACGCGATCGCCGGCATGCTCACCGCAATCGGCGATTTCGTGCGCGATTCGGTGCAGGCGCCGGGCGGCGGGTCGCTGGCGTCGGCGACAGTCGGCGAGCATTTGCTGCTGGTGCGCGAAGGCCCGCAGGCAACGCTTGCCGCCTTTGTCCGCGGCGTTCCGCCGGCCGCGCTGCATGAGCGTTTGAGCCAGAAGCTGGAAGACCTGCATCGAGGCGCCGCGGGCGTTCCAGGCTTCGATTGGCCGATCGAGGCAGCGCGAGCGCTCGACGTGACTGCTGCGCTCGTCGTTCGCGGCGAAGAGCAACGCGCTCCGATGCCGAAGTGGCCGTGGATCGTTTTGGCGCTGTTTCTCGCCATCGGCTTTTCCTGGCTGATCTGGCAGCGCATCGAGCAAGGCCGCGAACGCGCGCAGTTGCAGTCGATAGTGGCGGCCGAGCCGGGTTGGCGGCTGATCGCACTCGACCGCAATGGTGTGTGGCAACTCCAGCTCTTGCGCGACCCGGATGCGCGCAGTGTTGCACACCTGGAAAAGCAATTCGGTGGCCCGGTGGAGGTCGACGAAATTGCGTTCTTGAGTCTCGACGATATGCCCATCGCGCGTCGCGCCGAACGCACGTTGGCGATACCGGCGACGGCGTCGGTGCGTGTCGAGCGCGGTGTTCTGGCGCTCTCCGGCGAGGTCGATTCTGCCTGGGCCGAGCGTTACCTGCCGCTGGCGTCGGCGATTGCGGGAGTGCGCGATGTCGACACCCGCGCGCTGCGAATCGGCCCGACGGCGCGCGAGCGATTGCAAGCGCTTGCCGAGGAGCTGAATCGCCGCGCGCTGGTGTTTCCGCGCGGCAGCGCAGACGTCGATGCGGACCAGCGGTCGGCTCTGGTGGCCGAGGTGCGGCGTCTGGTCGAACTGGCGCAGTCGCTGGATGTGCGCATTGCAGCGACCGTGACCGGCCACAGCGACGAAGGCGGAAGCGAACGCCGCAATCGCCTTTTGCGTGCCGAACGCGCGCAAATCCTGCATGATTCATTGCGCGCCGCGGGAGTGGGCGCGGATCAGATCGTTATCGCGGTCGACAATCCGCAAGCGTTGGCGCCAAAAGCCACCATGCACTGGGAGATTCGGTGAGCGAGGCCCGAAAAATCTGTCTCTTGGGCGATTTCGCCGTAGGCAAATCCAGTCTTGTCGCGCGCTTCGTGCGTAATACCTTTTCTGACAAATATCTGACGACCGTCGGTGTCAAAGTCGATAGCAAAGAGGTGCGGCTCACCGACCGCGCCGTCAAATTGGTGGTATGGGATCTGGCGGGCAAGGCCGAGCTCGACAGCCTCAACAAAACCTACATCCGCGGTGCGCATGGCTTGATGCTGGTCGTCGATGGCACGCGCGAGGCGTCGCTGCGCGCGGCCTTGTATTTGTGGATGCAGTCGCAAAAGCAACTCGCCCAGGTACCCGTGGTGTTGATGATCAACAAGCTCGATATGATCGATCGCTGGGAAGTGTCCTCCGCCGATATCGCGCGGTTGAGCGAAAGTGTTCCCACATTTCGTACCAGTGCGCTCAGTGGCGAAGGTGTGGAGGCAGCCTTCACAACCTTGGCCCAGCGCGTGACGGAGCGGCCATGACCAAGGCGGCCAGTGTGGTCCAGGGCGCGCTGACGAGATTCCTGATGGAGCGCTCGAAGCCGTTGATCCTGACGGTGTTTCGGCAGCGTCAGGTGCTCAGCGTGGAGGGCGATCCAGCGCTGTATGGCATTCGCAATGGCGATTTCGGCTCGGTGCTGGAGTTGGTGCGTAATCTGCTGGTCGGTGTCGATGCCGAGCGCCTGACGGTCTGGCCGCTGGTCGACATCGGCAATCGTCGCCATACCTCGATCCTCTGGGTGCCCGATAAACCCAACGATCACATCATCGTGACCGACGCCGAAATGTGCGGCGAAGAGCTCACCGAACGGCAGCAGGCTGCGAACGAACTGGCGCTCGCCAACGTCGAGAAGTCCAAGACCATTCGCGAGCTCAAAGCCGTCCGCGACGAGTTGCAGGCCAAATCTGCGGCTTTGAACGAGATCCACAAATTTCAGCGGCGCCTGATCGATACCTTGTCGCACGATCTGCGCACGCCGCTGACATCGATCAGCGGTTATGCCGCGCTGCTGGAACCGCATCTGGCCGAAAATCCGGTCACGATGCGTGCGCTGTCTGCCATCCAGCGAAACGCCACTTACCTGAAAAACCTGGCCGAGAATTTGCTGCATCTGGCTGCGGCCGACAATGGCAGCGCGCCGCTGCTGGCCCATCCGTTTGCGCTCGAACAACTGGCCGAAGATGTCGAATCCATCATCCGCCCGATGGCCGATGGCAAGCGCCTTCGGCTCAACGTCGATTGGCAATCGACTGTACAGAAGATGCCCGTGTTCGACGATCTGCGCTTGCGGCAGATCCTGCTGAATCTGGTGTCGAACGCGGTGCGCTATACGCGCGAAGGCAAGGTCGATGTCGAATTGCGCTACGACGGCGATCAATTGACATTGCGCGTGACCGACACCGGCATCGGCATCGCATCTGAGTATCAGGACACTATCTTCGAGCCGCTCAACCGCGGAGCCCAGCAGGGCTGCGAAGGCGCGGGTCTAGGCTTATCGATCGTCAAGCAACTCGTGGAGCAGATGGGCGGCACGATCGCATTACAGTCGGCTGTGGGCGTGGGTACTCGCATCCAGATCGTGCTACCTGAACGTGCCGCAGCATTGGAGCCGGCTGCAGCGCGCGCCGAGCCCAGCCTGCGTGTGCAGAGCGAGCGCGTGATCATCGTCGACGATGATCCCGATGTCGCCGAGATGCTGGTGTGGTCGCTGCACGAAATCGGCTATATGCCGCAATTGATCCACGATCCGTCGGTGCTGCTGGCGCGTGTGGCTGCGCAGCCGCCAGGTTTGATCATCATCGATGTCGATCTCGGTGTGCGCTCTGGGCTGGCAGTGACGCAAGAGTTGCGTCTCCGTGGTTACACCGGATCGATCATCGTTTTCAGCGGCGCAAACAACACCAATACGCGTCAGGCCGCCAAAGCCGCCGGCGCCGACGCATTCCTCGCCAAGCCGCTGGATATGCCAAAGTTCCTGGCGTGGATGAAGCGCTTGTTGCCGGGGGCTTGAATTGCCACTCGACCTGCGCCCTTTGCCAGGTCCCGCCGTTGAACTGTGTGATCGCCAGACTCGACGTCGACACTCGTTGCGATAGCCTTACCCAGACATTGTAGAAAGTCTCCCATGAGCGAAATCCTGATCTTGTATTACAGCCGTTACGGCAGCGTCGCCAATCTGGCTCGGCGCATTGCCGATGGCGTGGAAGAAGTCGATGGCATGAGCGCGCGCCTGCGCACCGTGCCGGCATTGCGCAGCGTGGCCGACGCATCTCCGGGCCAACCGGTACCGAACGAGGGCCCGCCGTATGCCACGATCGACGATCTGAAGTCGTGCAGCGGGCTTATTTGCGGCAGCCCGACGCGCTTTGGCAACATGGCTGCGCCGATGAAGGCGTTCTGGGACTCCACCGGCGGCGCCTGGATGAGCGGGGCATTGGCGGGTAAACCCGGCGCTGTGTTTACCTCGACAAGCAGCTTGCACGGTGGTCACGAGAGCACTTTGCTCAGCATGATCACGCCGCTGATGCACCACGGCATGTTGATCGTCGGCATACCATTCACCGAGCCGGCGCTGGCTCGAACTGACTCAGGCGGTGCGCCCTACGGTGCCGGCCACATTGCGCGCAAGCAAGACGACACTGCGCTCAGCGACGACGAAAAAACGCTGGCGCGCGCGCTGGGTCGGCGCGTGGCGGACATTGCGAAGAAACTCGGATGATTGGAACCCGCATTTGTGCGGCTGCGCTGCTGGCGCTGGTGGCGCTCAAGCTCGTCTGGTCGGCGTTGCATGGCAAGACCGATGGCGCATTGGCGCTCGGCATTGTCGGCATCGTGGTGCCTTTGCTTCCCGCGCTCGCCGCGGCGGCCTTTCGTTTGCGCGGCTTCTGGGTTTACGCCGGATTCGCGCCGATGTGGTTCTTTTGCCACGGCGTAATGGAACTGATGGCTGGCAACCATGTGCTGCTGGCGAGCATCGAGGTAACGCTGTCGCTGCTGTTCTTTGGCGGCTATTGGCTGCGAACCAGAAGCATCAAACAGGCGAAGACTCCAGCAAGCGGCTGACGCGGGCGCCGAACAGTCGCGCGGCATTCGCGTTGGTTGCAGCCGCCAGCTCCTCGCAGGATTGATCGCGTAGTTCGGCGATCGTCGCCAGTACATCGAGCAAGTTGGCAGGTTCGTTGCGCAGGCCGCGGTGCGCGGCGCCCGGCTGGTCCGGCGAATCGGTCTCCAATAGCAGATGCTCGATGGGCACCTGGGCTGCCGTGGCGCGCAGCCGCTGCGCCCGCTCGTAAGTGACCGGCCCGCCGATACCGATCAGGAAGCCGAGCTTGAGCAGTTGCCGCAGTTGCTCATGGCTGCCGCTGAAGCTGTGGACCACACCGCGCAATCCTGGAAAACGCTTCAATTCCGCGTGGACTGCGTCGAAGGCGCGTCTGGCATGCACCACGACGGGTAACTCGAACTCGCGAGCGAGCAGCAGCTGCGCACGGAACACCTCGATCTGGCGCTGCCAGTCGAGCCCGTCCACAAAGCCGTCCAGTCCGCATTCGCCCACCGCAATGGCACACTCAAGCTTCGTGCGTATCTCGGCAACGTGTTCATCGCGATGCTCTGCGAGGTAGACCGGGTGTAAGCCGAATGCCGGTAACAATCCGCAGTGCGTCAGGCACAAATCGCGCAGGGCAGGGAAGCTGGCCGCCGTCACCGCCGGCACAATCTGGCACACCACGCCTGCGGACCTGGCGCGCGCAATCACTGCCTCGCGGTCGGCATCGAACTCGGTCGCGTCGATGTGACTGTGCGAGTCGACCAGAACGGTAGTCGCCGCCATCAAGGAGCTGTCCAGGAGGCGTCAAGACACCGGCATAAAGCGCTCATTCGGCGCGCTCTTCAACCAAGAACCATCAACCAAAGGCTATTTGTTCCCCCAGTTATCTTCCTTGCGCCGTCCGCCGGCTCGCCGATCGCCGGCGGTGGTGAATTCCATGCCGGACTCCGCCGTTCCGGCGCGACGTTTGCGTTGACGCGAATCGGGCACAGGCTTGTATTTGCAGTGACAATCCTGCGTGCAGCCGACTGCCGGAAGCGGAATCGCGTTCTCGGTGGGAAAGCGGCGATTGGACCATTCCCGCGCCCAGGTGCATTTGGTGGGCGTTTCATCGGTCTTCAGCTCCCAAATCTTGAGCGTACGCAGCTCCTTGTGATCTTTGGGATTGGTCACGCGCTTGGGCAATTGTTCGACTTCCAATTGCCGTTTTGCTTTGTACGCGCGATCTCGTCGCACCCAGCCAACGGCCATCAAAATGATCACGACGATTACGGCGCCGGCAAGGGCCAGGTTCATGTCGTTCATCGCGTTTCCTTCGGCGCAAATCCCCGCGCGGATCATGACCGTTTGCCTTGGTCAGGTGCAAGCGGGGGGCAATGCTATATTCCGCGCCCCGCTGGCGGCGCCTTGTAGCCTCCGCCACCTGGGCCGTCCCATCTCGCTGTCGAACCCCGTACTGATGCGCCTAGCCACAATCAAACTGGCCGGATTCAAGTCGTTTGTTGATCCGACCACATTGCACTTGCCCACCAATCTGACGGCCGTTGTCGGCCCGAATGGTTGCGGCAAGTCCAACATCATCGATGCGGTGAAGTGGGTGCTCGGCGAGTCGGCTGCCAGTCGCCTGCGCGGCGATGCCATGACCGACGTGATTTTCAACGGCACCACGGAGCGCAAGCCGGTGGGGCAGGCCACGGTTGAGCTGATTTTCGACAACAGCGATGCCACGGTGCTCGGCGAGTACGCCGGTTGGAGCGAGATTTCGGTCAAGCGCCAGGTCGGGCGCGATGGTCAATCGCAGTACTGGTTGAACGGCACGCGCTGCCGTCGGCGCGATGTAACCGATCTGTTCCTCGGCACCGGTTTGGGGCCACGCTCGTACGCGATCATCGAGCAAGGCATGATTTCGCAGATCGTCGAGGCCGCACCGGACGATTTACGAGTACATCTGGAAGAAGCTGCCGGCATCAGCAAGTACAAAGAGCGCCGCCGCGAAACCGAGACGCGCATGCGCGCCACACGCGAGAACCTGGAACGCCTCACCGACGTGCGCGATGAGGTCGACAAACAGCTCGAGCATTTGAAGCGCCAGGCGAAACAAGCCGAACGTTGGACCGAATTGCGCGCCGAGCAGCGGCGAATCGATGCCCAGGCCAAGGCGCTGGCGTGGCTCGACGTGGCTCATAAGCTCGACGTCGAGGTCAAGAAATTGAGCGGCGTCGAAGCGCAGGTATTGAGCCTGGACGCCGATCACGCACGCAACGAGCTGGAGATTGAGCAATCGCGCGAAAAGCATCGCGAAGCGGCCGAACACTTCCGTAGCGTCCAGGCCGAGCATTATCAGGTGGGCGGCGACATCACGCGTATCGAGCAGCAGCTCAGTTTCGGCCGGCAATCGGCCGAGCGTCTGGCGAAGGAACTCACCGAAGCCGAGGCGCAGCGGATTCACCTGGATGAGCAGTTGGCGCTGGATCGTCAACAAATGGCCATGCTGCAGCAGGCCCTCGATGCCGAGTTGCCGAGGCTGGCGGCGCTCGCGAGCAGCGCGAAGGATGCTGCCAGCGCGCTGCAAAGCGCCGAGCAGGCGCTCGGAGCGTGGCAGCAGCGCTCAGATCAGGTGAGTCGCCAAACCAGCGAAGCGACCAAGAGCGCCGAAGTGCAGCGCACGCGCATCGAAATGACAGAGCAGCAAGTGCGCCAACAGCTCAAGCGCCGCGATGTGTTAGAGCAGGAGCAAAAGCTGCTCGCGTCGCGCAACAGCGCCGAGGAAATGGCGCTGCTTAAAGAGACACAGGCTGAGTGCGATCGCGATGTTGCCGCGCTCGCCGCAGCGCTCAACGAGCGCAAGACCGAACTGGCGGATGCCGAGAAGCATCAGCGCGAACTGCAGACCACTATCGCCAGAGAACGCCAGAACTTGAGCGCGATGCGCGGTCGGCTGGCGTCGCTAGAAGCGTTGCAACACGCCGCGCTGGGCGAGGACAAACGCGAGCTCGCGCAATGGCTGAAGCGCCATGGGCTTGAGCACGCGCCGCGCCTGGGCACGCTGTTGACGGTGGAGCCGGGCTTCGAGCGCGCCGTGGAAGCCGTGCTTGGCAACGCGCTCGAAGCACTGGTGGTCGACGATGCCGCACAGACCCTGGATGTGGCGAGTTTGCCCAAAGGCATCCTGACCCTGGTCAGCCGCGCGGAAGCGAGCAGGCCGGACGACAACTCGCTGGCCTCGAAAGTGCGAGGTCCTGCGGTGGTCTGCGATGTGCTCGGCGCAGTGCGGCTGGTGGACGACTTCGAGAGCGCGCTGGCGATGCGCGACGCGCTAGGGCCGGGCCAGAGTGTAGTGACAAACGGCGGCGATTGGTTTGGCCGTCACTGGCGGCGCATCGATAAGGGCGCGTCTGGCCACGAAGGCGTCATCGCGCGTGGTCGCGAGATCGTTCAACTCAAGGATGACGTGCAGCGTGCCGACGAATTACTGGCGGCTGCGGAGCACTCGTTCACCGGCGCCCGGCAGGCCCTGCAAGCGGCAGAGGTCGCGCGCGAGGCGGCGCAAACCGCGCTTTACGCCGCGCACCGCAAGGCCGCCGATGCCGCCGGTCGCGTGCGCAGCGTGGAGGGTCGCGTCGAACAGGAGCGCCTGCGCGGCGAAGCGATTCGCACTGAACTGGCGCAGATCGCAACACAAACCAGCGAAGCCGAGCAGAAATCCAAAGCGGCGCGCGCCGATGTCAGCGCTGCGATGGATCGCTTGAACGAGTTGAACGATGTGCGCGCCGAACTCGATCGCGAACGCGGGCAACTGATCGCTGCGCGCGACGCCGCGCGCGAGCGGGCGCGCTCCGGGCAGGAGCAGGAGCGCCAGCTTGCGCTCAACGTCGAGGGCAAACGCACGGCTGCTAACTCCTTGCAGGCGGCGATTGCGCGCATCAGCACACAGATGGACCAGTTATTGACCCGCGCCGCGCGCCTCGGCGAACAGCATGCGGAGGCGCTGGCGCCGCTGCCGGCGCTGGAAGCCAATCTCAATGTGTACCTGGAGCAACGCGTGCTCGTTGAGCAGCGTCTCGCGGCGGCGCGCCAGCAATTGGAAACGTTGGATCTGACGTTGCGTAAGCTCGATATGGACCGCCAACGCATCGATCATCAGCTCAATCAGGCCCGCGAAAAGCGCGGCAAATCGCAGCTCGACGAGCAGGCGCTTAGGATCAAAGCCGAAGGGTTGGAGCAGGCGCTGGTCGACGCCGGATTCGAGCGCGACGCAGTGGTCGCAAGCTTGCCCGAAGGCGCTGAGCTCAAAGCCTGGGAAAGCCAGCTGGCCGATCTTGAGCAACGCATCAAGCGCCTGGAGCCGGTGAATCTCGCGGCGATCAATGAGCTTGAGGAGCAATCGCAGCGCAAGATTTATCTGGATGCGCAACACGCCGACCTCACCGAAGCACTCGAAACGCTGGAAGACGCGATCCGCAAGATCGATCGCGAAACGCGCACGCGCTTCAAGGAGACCTTCGATCGCGTCAACGCAGGCGTACAGGAGCTGTTTCCGCGCCTGTTCGGCGGCGGCCATGCCTATCTGGAACTCACCGGCGATGATTTGCTATCGACTGGCGTCAACATTATTGCCCGCCCGCCGGGGAAGAAGCCAGCCAGCATCGGCCTCTTGTCGGGCGGCGAGAAGGCGCTGACTGCGGTCTCATTGGTGTTCTCGATTTTTCGCCTGAACCCAGCGCCGTTCTGTTTGCTCGATGAGGTCGACGCGCCGCTCGATGAAGCCAACGTCGGGCGCTTCAGCCAGATGGTTTCGGAAATGAGCAAAGGCGTGCAGTTCCTGGTCGTCACCCACAACAAAGTGACCATGGAATCGGTCAATCAGCTGGCCGGCGTTACCATGCGCGAGCCAGGCGTCTCGCGACTGGTGAGCGTCGATCTGGCCGAAGCGACGCGGCTGACGGCGGCGTAATGGCCTGCGAGCGGTCAGGATTCGAAGTCGCTGGCCATGAACACATCGGCGCTGCGTAGCGCATCGCGGTGGAAGTGGAAGAAGGCGGGTCCCAGCGCTTCAATCAGGCCGAGCACATCGTGACCCACGCCCGGCGCTTCCACGTACTGATGGATCACCGGGAGTGCCAACAGGTGCTGGTGGAAGGCCTGGTTTGCCGGCAGCGTCGAGTCCGCGCTGCCGATGATCTGGCGAATCGGATAGCCGCGCCGCAATACCGCTTGCTGCGCCTGCGCCAGGCGCCACGGGCTTTGTGCTTCGAAGATCTCCAGCGAATTGCCGTAGACCTCCAGCAAGATTCGTTCGCGCAGCGCGAGCGGCGCCAGGCCGGGATCGTTGGCCAGAAAATCCAGCTGCAGCGGACCGGCGCCGAGCATCGAGAAAGCGGCGAATTTATCCTGGTGCTTCAAGCCGAATCGCGCCGCGCCATAGCCGCCCATGCTGAAGCCATCGACGAGACGCGCGCGCCAGTGAGCGTCGGTCCGAAAGCGCGTGTCGACCTCCGGAATCAGGTCATGAATGACCATCGATTCCACGGGTTGCGAACCGTTGTGCGCATCGCACCACATGCCATAGGGCTGGCCATTCGGGAATACCACGATCAACGGCGGCAAATGGCCCTGCTCGATGGCCAGATCGAACTGCGCGGACATTGGCGCGATGCCGGGCAGCACGCTACCGGAGCCGTGCAGGTAATAGAGCACCGGATAACGGGCCGTCGGGTTTTGCGCGTACTCGTCCGGCAGGTAGACGTGATAGCTGACCTGCGCACCGACTGCGGCGCTGAAGAACAGCTGACGGGTCACGTTGGGGGCGTTGACCGCGGGTGTGACCCAGACAGGCGACTGCGCGTGCGCCCATCCGGGAGCAACGAGCAGCCCAATTGCGATCAGCATCCAGCGGCCTGCGAGTGGCGAATGGCGGCTTGTCGTGGTCTGCATCGGTGTGTTCTCGCCCAACGAATCGCGGGCTCAACGTTGCAAGGTCAATTTGGTTGACCGGATTCTCACCGCCGTAGCATGTCCTGACCAGCACATGCTGATCTACGGTCATCGCCCGATGGCGCGAACGCCCAGACCGCGCGCTTCGTAGATTCGCTGCCCGTCGACCCACAGGCTGGCATCGCCAATCGCGTACACGCCGCGCGCATCGGTGCCGCGGTCGGTCACCTCCAACGTCACTTGCATACAGCGATGATGCGGCAGGACTTGCCCGCGATACTTCCAGGCGTGCGGCTTGTGGAGTGCGATCGATTCGAATCGCGGTGCGTGCATGTTGCGAACCTGCGCATCTTGCGACAGCACCCACTGCAGCGTCTGCAGCATCGCCTCCAACCCCAACGATCCCGGTTGCACCGGGTCTTGGAAGAAATGCGCCTTGAAGAACCAGTCGCGCGAATCGACGTCTTTGGCGGCGCGCACCCGTCCGAGTCCGGCGGCGCCCGCGTGGGGCCACCAGCCTTCAATGCGATCGAGCATGCGGAGCATGCCGGTGGGGAGTGAGGCGGGTGTCGATCCCGCGGCCTGGAATTGGGTGAGTTCCAGCAGCTCGCGATGCGCAACGTTCGCTGGCAGCCCGGCCTGCGCCGCAAGCGCCTCTGGCGGGAAGAAGCCGAACACGGTGCGCAGCCGATACACATCGCGCCCGTTCAAACGGCAGCGCACGCTGAAGCTCTCGATGATCATGCCGGCACTGGCCGAGACATCGGTGAGTTCGACTTCGGTAATGAGCGTGCCGGAGCCAGGTTCGAGTGCCAGCAGAACTTCGCCCTCGCCATCGAGATTGCGAAAACCGAGCTCAGTTTCGGCGCTCAGTGCCGAGCCTACGTAACTGGACAGCCAGCCGCAGGGTTGCAATGCGGCTTCCAGCAACACTGCAAAGGGCATTGCGCCATGGTTTGCTTCAAAGTACCAGGCGTGATCGGGCACATCGTACTCGGCGACCACTCTCGCGCCTTTTTTCATGACGCCGATCGCGCCGTCGATCTGCGCAATTCGCGTGATGAAGTGATAGGGTGGGCTCGGCAGGCGCGCCACACGCTGCCCGTTGTTGAAGCGTCGATACATCGGGCCGAAGGCGTCGGACGGACGGCCGAGCGCGCAAGCCAGAAGGCTGCGGCGATCGAAGCGGAAGCCGTCCACGACGGGTACCATGTCCACCGCTGGCCTCGTCGTTCGATCGACTTCGTCCGCAGCTCTGGCGGTGAAGTTGGGGCTTGTTGCGGTTGCGGCTGATGCGTCGTCGAAACTTGCGAGCGACACCTCAAGTTCATCCAGCGGCCAATCCGGCACCAGTTGCAAGGCAACGCGCCGGGCATGAAAGGCTTTCAGGCCATCGACACTACACAGCAGATCCGCATACACGGTAGGTACGGGCGCGGCTATTAGTTCCTCGACGAAGACTTCAGTGACCAGCAGCTTCGAGCGCGGTGTCACCTGGCCACGGCACTGCAATTGATAAGGCAGTTCGGGCACAGGCTGGAAACGCCAGCCGTCGCGCTTGAGCGTGTGGCCGCCGGAGGCCAGGACGATCGCCATCGCTTGCAAGCAGGCCTCGAACATCAATGTGCCGGGCATGCACGGGTCGTTCTTGAAATGGCCCTCGAAAAACCACTGGTTGGGGTGGATGTCGAGTTCGGCTCGCAGGTAGCCGCGGCGCCAGGGGCCTCCTTCTGGCTGCAGTTGCGTGACCCGATCGAGCAGCAACAATCGACCTTTACCGATTCCCGGTGTGCGTGTGTGGGTGTGCGCTAACTCGAAGCCGGGGCCGAAGCATGTGGCAGCGTCGCCCTCGGCGAATGCTTCCAGAAGTGCGCGATCGAGCGCCGTTCGCGTGCACGCCACCAGCGGCGGATCGAGCCTGGGCTGCGCGACGATGGCCTGCGTCTCCGGTCGCCACAAACATCCCATGGAGGCGGCTAATTCTTCGTCGCTGAAAAATCCGGCTTGTCCTTGGCGCACGGAAAGCTGCTGGCGATCGCCATTAACACAATCGGAGTGGAAGAACATCAGACGCACGTCGTTTTGCACGGCGTGGCCGTCGATGTGGATGTCGAAACGTAGCGTGTCGCCCACAAAGGGCAAGTCGCCGTGATAGGTCAGCTCGCAACCGAGCAAGCGATAGACGCGTTCGCCGCGATTGTGGGCGTCGACGCCGAGCCAGGAAATCAGCAGCAGATCGGCCTGTCCGGCCTCGATCAAGACACCCGCCCCAAGACGACCGGCATGCAGTGCCCAGGCATGGTTGTCGACATCGGTTTCGGTGACGATCCGGCCTTTGCCCATGCTGCCTGGAGCGCCATCGAGTTCGACGACGCGATCGGCGAGCAGCAGCGGCGGCTGCGGCATGCGCACCTGGCGCACGTAGGCGTCCTGAGCGGCGAAATCCGCGCCGAAGATCTCGGAGATTCGACCGCTGGCGTGGACCTTGAGTGCCGCGCGATCGAATAAGGGCGTTGCAGTGCCTTGTTGGAATCCCGAGCTGCGCGCGGCACAGTTCGGGTTGCGTGCCTCTGGCGGCAACGCCAGGTCAACAGCGAGCGCAACTTGGCGTTCCTGGGTCGCGGGCTGGGAATGGACCCTGAAAAGCAGTTCTTGCCCGCGCGCGCGCATCGCGAGGAATTGCTGATGCGCGGCGGTGCAGAGTGCGATGTGGCGCCTGTGTTGGTCGGCGAGTTCGGCAAGCGTTGCCGCGACCGAGGCAGCGATGGATAGCTCGAAGGTCTCGGTGGGCGAACCGGCCGTCATGCCCGACGAAGCGGATTTGCCCTGACTTTGCCTGGCCTCAAGTGGCGAGATCGAAGGTGTTGGATCCCTACGTCCGCTGGAATGACGAACGGGCGCATCGTCGATGGCGCTTTCCAGGTCAGGCAGTGCGGGCGCCGGGGTCATGGTCTCCACCGGCCATTCGATGATCGGCCAATGTGCTGGCAGCTGCAGAGGGCGTTGCGCGATTGGCGCGCTCGGAACATCGAGCGTCGCGTGCAGCGCTTCGATATCGACTGCAACCCCCGCGGCCAGCAACGCGGCAGCCGCACCGAGAGAGCCATCGCTGCCTTTGCGATCCAGACTCACGACCAGCGCCTCGCGCTCGCCGAGAATGCTGCGGATGGCGCGCGCGAAGGTGCCGCCGGGGCCATGTTCGATGAATATGCGCACGCCATCGTTCCAGGCTTGCTGCACCACCGGACGCAGATCGAGTGTGCGCTCGGCCTGATCGAGAATCGCTTGCGCGCAGGCGGCACTGGATGGCGTGTACGCGCAGCCATTGGCGGTGGAATACACGCGGCCGGATCGTGGCGCGAAGCTCGCGCGCAGGTGCAGGCGATACCAGGTGTCGCGCACCGCATGCAGTTCCGGAACGTGCACGGCAATGGGGTAATCGAGCGCGATGCAGCGCGCAGCGCCGAGCCGCGCGACAGCAATATCGCATGCGTGCGCATCACCAGCGATCAGGCAGTCGTTATCGGCGTTGATGATCGCCAGATGCACGTATGCGAGATCGCCGATCGCGGCGCGCACCTCATCGACGGGCGCACTGATGTTCCAGCTCGCCCAGCGCACCGGGCCATTCCATTGCGGCGCTACGGCAGCAAACTCGCCGCCCAGCTGGGTGGTAATCAGCGCCGTCTGGTCCATCTCGTCCATCAGCGCGTCCGGGTCGGTCCACACGCCGGCAGCCACCAGGGCGTTGGTTTCCCCGGACGAGTAACCGAGCCATGCGTCGGCGCGCAGGCCGAGCGCTTCGCTGAACTCCAGATGCAGTTGCGATAGGGCCGAGGCGCCCCACAATTGCTGGATTGCGCTCGGTTTCGCTGTGCCATCAACGGTCCAGTCGAGCGCCGTGAGCAGTCGCCGGCTGCGTGCTGCGAGCCTGTCGAGCAGGGCAGGGTAGCGCTCCAGGAACTCGCGCCCCATCCCAGGGTAGGAGGCACCCGCGCCGGCAAACACGAAGGCGATTTCGCCGTCGATCGGTCGCTCGCTGAAGTACACGTTGGCGCCCGCAGGCGCGCCGTCGCAAAGGTGCGCGAGTGCGCGGGCGCGGACCGCGGGCAAGTCGGCGTCGGCGGCGATCAGTACGGCGCGCGCAGGACCGACCAGTGACGGGCGATGGTCGCGAACGGCTGCAATCACGGCGGCCTTGTCGGCACCGGCATAAACGTGCAAACGCGACGCAACCGGCAGCGGACAGGCCGCAGCCTCGTGCAGGATCAGATCAGCCCCGATGCGCAATGCCCTCGGCGTGGCGCTAAGCCAGGGGCGGCCGTCGAGCGCTCGTCGATGCATCAGCATCAGCGCACCAACGCTGGCGCGAAGCAGCTCCCCGGCAGCTCCGCAGTCGCCGGTCAGCGACGAGGTCTTCGGTAGCTCGGAAATCCGATCAGTCTCGCGAGACCGGGCTTCCATCGACTGAACTTCGGCGATTGTCGACGCAAGGTTGGTGGGTCTGGCCGTATCCGGGGACGACTGCGGTTTCGAATCGGCTGGCTCCAGCCACGCCAACACCGCGTCACCGTCGCGCTCGGCATCGGATTTGCGCTTCAAGACCCAGACGATTGCGGCGTCCCCAGGTTCGGTGTTTCCGCTGGCTCTTGTCACCGCTTCGCAGCAAAGATCGACGGCGCCGACGATAGCCGCATCGATTTCGCCGGTCGAAAGTGCGCGACTGGCGATGCTCAGTGCGCGTAGCCCCGATTCTGGGCCGGCTTGAACGGTGTACGCCGGGCCGATGCAGTCGAGCTGCGAGCTCACTCGATTCGCGGGCATGTTGGGCATGCAACCGACGACACCTGCTGCTTGCAGCGGCGCGATCACCGCGTCCTTTGCCGCGGCGATCCAGGCGCTGGCCGCGCGCGCTTCGCCCAGGCGCCAGCGCAGACCGAAGCGAGCAACGTTTGCATCCGGCTCCATGCCGATCAACACGGCGGTGTTCTGCGGCAAGGCTGGAAGCTCGGCGAGCGCCTGTTGCGCGGCGCTGAGCAGCGCAAGTTGTTGCGGTAGCGTTTGCTTCAGGTCGTTCGGCGGGAAACGTGAGGACGCAAGATCGATGTCGATGCTGGTCATCGCCCGCTCCAGCGCTGGGCCGGAGAACAGCGCAGCCGCGAAGGCGTGGCGGTCGGCCGTATTGCCTGCCTTGATGCCAAGGCCGGTCAGGGCGAGAAGTTCAGGTCTTGTGGCCGTCGAGGCACCGCGCGAAACGAAATCGGCACTCAAGCAATCGTCGCCGGATCCTGGTTTTCGCGGCGTTGAGACCACGCCCGAGGCCGGTACCCGTCGAACCGATGAGCGTGCCGGCGCGGCATCGTCGGACAACACCAGGTGCGCATTGTTGCCGCCGAAGCCGAAGGCGGAAATGGCGGCGACGCGCGGGCCGTCGCTCAGCCAGGGTTCGGCGCTTTGCAACAGCCGAAAAGGCGTGTGGGCGAACGCTGGGTGCGGCGCGTCGACGGTGCGATTGGGTGGACGCACGCCGTGCCGCATCGCTTCGATCAGCTTGATGATGCCTGCGGCGCCAGCGACGGTGATCGGGTGGCCCAGATTGGATTTCAACGAGCCGATTGCCAAGCTATGTGCGCCGGCAAACACCGCCGCGCTGCTGCGCAGTTCGCAGGCATCGCCAACGCTGGTGCCGGTGGCGTGGCATTCGAGCAGCGAGACTGCTTCGGGCGCAATGCCGGCATTCGCGTATGCCGCGCGCATCGCACGCTGCTGGCCAGCCTCGTCGGGCGCCAAAAAGCCTTTACCGCGACCGTCGTTGCCAAGGCCGATGCCGCGGATCACCGCATGGATTCGGTCGCCGTCGCGGTGCGCATCGCTCAGGCGCTTAAGCACGAGCATCGCGCAGCCCTCTGCCGGCAGCAATCCATCGGCGTCGCGATGAAAAGGTCGCGACTGGCCGGTCGCACTCAGCGCACCCAGGGCCCCGAAACCCTGGTGCAGGAAGAGTGGGTCGGCGCACTGCACGGCTCCCGCCAGCATCGCATCGGCGCCGCCATCGGCGAGTTGATCGCAGGCCAGCTTAATGGCGTATAGCGAAGTGGCGCAGGCGGCGTCCACGCAATAGCTGCCGGCGCTGAGGCCCAGCGCCTCGGCCGCGATGAGTGCGGTGCCGCCGCTCATTGCGCGATTGCGCGGATCGATGGCGCTGCGGCCTTGCGTCCAGATGTCGCCGGCGAAAGCCGCCAGCGATGCGCTCGGATAGCCGAGGTTGCCGAACACGCCGCCGACGCGCAGCGCCGAGGCAGCACCAACGCCGATGCGCGCATCGCGTAACGCCGCGCGCGCGCAATGCAGCAGCCAATGGACTAACGGATCGAGGCCCACAAGCTCCGCCGCTGGCATCGCAAATCCCTGCGGGTCCCAGAGGGCGTGGAAGCCCTCCACATAACCGCCGCGATCGCTGCCGCAGCGATCTGGCGCAGCGTTCGTGGCAACCACCGCTGGCGGATCGATGCGCCAGCGATCGCCGGCAACCTCGCGCACCGAGCGCGTCAGATCGCGCTGCTCAATCACGGCTTGCCACAAAGCCTGCGGGCTGAGCGCGCCGGGCAGCACGCAGGCGCGCCCGACGATGGCAATCGGCAGCATCGTTGCCGTCATGCCGGCAGCGCGTGATTCTGTACGCCAATCAGCTCGGCGATGCGTTGGCCGCGCGCGTCGGCGAACACGATGTCCATTGTGGTTGCCGTCGCAGTGACCTGACGACTGGTGGCCACGGCCTGGACCGGACCGGCGCAGGGCGCAGCGTGACAGCGGACTTCGGCAATCGAGGTCGGCAGATTGGGGCCGCCGAGCATGCGCTGTCCGTACAGCACTGCCATCTGCAGACCGCCATCGATGGCGGCGGCATCAAGGTGCCAGCTTTCGTCCGTCCAGCGTGCCACGTCCATGCCACGCAATTGCGCCGCAATGCCGACATCGGACACGCCGTCGACACGTTCGATCAGTTCGAAGCTGTCGCGATGGAACAACAAGTGCTCGTACAGCGGCGCGCCGTGCCAAAGATCGAGTTTGAGGGCCGGCAGCCCCGGCGCCGTGAGCAGCGGCGCGTCGCCGAGTTCGGCGCGCGCACTGTAATGCACCTCGCCGCGCGCCCCGAGTACGCGCAGCTGCATGGCGCGCGGGGCGTGCGGCGTACCTTCGATGCGCAATCGGTCGCCGCCGTTCTCGAAGCCGCGCAATCGGATGCCCTTGAGCACCTTGAGTTCGTGCAACGCGAGCAGTTGCAGTCCAGGTCGCCAACTGCGCACCGCGCGCGCCATCCATTCGGCGATCAGCGCAACCGGCAGTACCGGCATGCCGGCCATGCTGTGTCCGGCCAACCACGGATGGCTGCTGCAATCGACACGAATCTCCAATGCATCGACGCGTGCCTGCGATCCACTCGACAGCAGCGCCTGCACACGCGGCTCGCCGCCCAGCACCAGCTCCAGTGCACCAGCGTCGGCCATCTCCTGGGCGAACATGTGCGCGCCTGCGGGCAGCGCAATCATCGGCACGCCGAGCGCGGCGAATCGATCGCGCAGACCCGGACTGACCATGCCGCCTTCCCACGGTCCCCATGCGAGCGCCTTGACGCGCAAGTCCGGACGTCGCCGCTTTTCGCTCTGAAGCACCTTATTCAACACTTCATTGGCCATCGCATAGTCGGCTTGGCCGGCGTTTCCGCAGCGTGCCGAAACGGACGAAAACGCCACCAGGAGCTTTAGCGGATCCTCGCGGGTGGCATCGAGCAATGCCCGCAGCCCGTTCACTTTGGTGCCGAATACACTGGCGAACTGCGCATCGGTTTTCTCGGCGATGCGCTTATCGGCGAGCACGCCAGCCGCGTGGATTACGCCGCGGATGGGTCCCAGTTCGGCGCGTACCTGCGCCAGCGCCTGAGCGACGCGCTCGCGGTCCTCGATGGGCACGGCTCGGTAGTGCGCACCGGCGCCAAGCGCCTTGAGCGCCGCCAGTGTCCGGCGCACGTCGCGCGCCGCTTGCACAGCGTGCACGCGAGCGGAGAGCTGCGCGGGCGTCCAGGTCTCGCCGCGGCTGCGGGCGGCAGCGAGCAGCGCCGTGCCAAGATCGGCATCGGCGATGGCGTTCTGTTCGGCCGGCTCTTCGATCAGTTCGGTACGCCCAAGCAGCACGAATTGCGCGGGCGTGGTTCTGGCCCACTCGACCAAGCAGGCGGCCGTCACGCCACGCGCGCCGCCGGATACGACGATGACATCCTCAGGCGCGATCAGCGGCGAATCGGCGCGCGCCGGGCGGGCAACGCTGCGCAGGGTGCGTCGCCCGCCAGCGCCCAGCGCAACCTCGATCTCGCCGCCGCCGGTCAGCAATTCATCGGCGATTGCGCGCGCTGCGGCGAGATCGTCGTGTTCGCCAAATCCGAGATCGATGGCCTTGACCGCTGTCTGCGGCCATTCGAGCGCGCAGGTCTTGATCAGCGCCGCCAAGCCGGCGGCCCACTCGGCGTGCGCCGGCGTACGCTCGAAGCCAAACGCGCCGGTGTCCTGGACGGTGACGAACAGGCCCGGCCGTTCCGACAGCTGCGGCGCCAGTGCGCGCGCGACAGCAAAAGCGTCGGTGCTGACGCGCATTGCGGCGTCGACACCGGTGTACTCGCGCGATGCAATGTACACGCAGGCCCGCGCGTCTTTTGGCAAGCGCTGAGCCGCTGTGGCGTCCACGCCGCGTTGCGCCAACTCAGAAGCCAGCGCTTGGGCCAGCGCGGACTCGCCCACGATCCACACGGGCTCGCCGCTGAGCAGGCCGGGCATGGCCAAACCTGAGGGCGGCGCCGGAATCAGTTCGAGCTCGAATCGTCCCAGGGCGCCTGGCTGCTGCTTTCCGGTTGGCGGTTGCACTTGCGGCTGACTGTTGGGATCTTGCGCAGCGCCATTGAGCGCGGCGCCACCGAGCGCAGCGACGATCTGGGCGAGCGTGCGCATGGCGCCGAGGCGCGAGCGATCGACTTTGGGCAACTGCGGCGCTCGCTCGTCGATGGCGGCGAGAATCTCCACGCGTTTGATCGAATCGACCCCAAGATCGCCTTCAAGATCCATGTCGAGATTCAGCATGTCGACCGGATAGCCGGTCTTGTCGGCGACGACTTTGAGCATCAAGTCAGCCAGCGGCTCGGAGGTCTGCAGCGATGTATTGCCGGCATTTTTTGCAGCTGGCTTTTGCGCGCCCTGCCCTTGAGTCTTCGCATCGCCTCCGGCCGGTTGCGCGACCTCGAGTGCGGTGACGATTTCCGCCAGTGTGCGCATCGACCCCAGGCGCGTGCGATCGACCTTTGGCAGATGCGGCGCGCGCTCGTCGATGGCGGCGAGGATTTCGACGCGCTTGATCGAATCGACGCCAAGATCGCCCTCAAGGTCCATCCCTGGATTGAGCATGTCGACTGGATAACCGGTCTTGTCGGCGACGATTTGCAGCAGCAACGTGGCGAGCGACGCACCGCCTTCGACCGCAGTCCCCGTTACGACAGGGGCCGCTGGTGCAGTAGCTGCGTTTTGTAAGGCCGATGCGGAGGCTTCAGTCGGAAACGTCGATTGCGCCGGCGCTGGCGCAATCGCTGGCGATAAACGGTTGGTCGAAATTTGCGGCGCCGATGTGGTCTGGCGTAAATCGGCTTCCAGTCCAGGAACCGCGCTGACGCTTGCGCCGCCGAGCATGCCGCTCAAGCCGGCGAGGGCCGTTTCGGCAACGCGCAGGTACGCTGTGTGGCTCTCGGTCAGCGCGCGCTGATACGACTCGTGAGCGGCGGCGGTTTGCTGCTGCAACGCCTGGAAAGTGCTCAGCCAGTTGCTGTCGATTGTTGAGGGCATGGTTGCGTGGGTCGTGAGGTGATGCGATTGGGAGGGCTGGTCGGGTGCGGCCGCCGCGGCCCGCGCCGCAGGCGCGGCGCGCTCGTCAGGGCGTCGCGGTTCAGACACCGAGACCGAACGCGGCGGATTGGGAGGCGGCCATTGGCCATCGGCGGGCGGATAAGGCTTACCTACATTGCTGCCGGAAATCGCGACGGCGTGTTTAGGTCGAGGCGCGGCGGCGGGCGTACGCACATCGGCAAACAATCGCGCTGCGCGTAGCGGTACGCCAAGCGCAGCCAGTTGCGCGAGGCCAGACAGGAACGCCTCTAAACCGCTGGCGCCTTTGCGATCGAGCGCAACGGCATGGTGCGGCCGGTCGCCCAGGATGGCGCCGCACAAACCGCTTAACACGCTGCCCGGCCCGACTTCCACAAAAACCCGCGCGTCGTCCGCATACATGTTCTCGATCGCTTCGACGAAGCGCACCGGGCGCTGCAGCTGCTGCGCCAGTGCGTCGCAGACCGAGGAATCGCTGTAGGGCAGGGCGGTGCCGTTGGCGTAAACCGGCATGCTGAGATGGGCGACGCGTGCAGTCGCCAGGGCTTGCGCAAATTCGACGCTCGCGGCGGCCACAATCGGCGAGTGAAAAGCGCTGGCAACAGACAGCCGGCTATAGCCGATGCCTTTTGCTCGCAGACTAGCCTCTGCGGCTTCGATCGCAATCGTCGATCCGGAAATGACCACTTGTTGCGGCGCGTTGTGATTGGCGATCACCGCCTGATTGCCGAGTTCCGCCAGTACCGTACGCACAACTTCGATGTCAGTTGAGACGGCAGTCATCGTGCCCGGTGTTGTAGCCGCATTGCGCATCGACTCGCCGCGTGCGCGCGCCAAACGCAACAGGGTCTCGGCATCGAACGCGCCAGCGGCGTGCAAGGCTGTCAACTCGCCGAAGCTATGGCCCGCGGTCATCGCGGCCTCCAGTCCCAGGTCGCGCAGGATCGCCAGCAGCGCCAGAGCGTGTGCGGCGAGTGCCGGTTGCGCCCATTCGGTTGCGGTCAGGCGTTGGCGTTGGCTGGCGAGCGACGCATCGTCGAAAACAGGCATCGGAAACACGATCTGATGCAGCCGTTCGCCCGCGGACCAAGCGTTGGAGACCTCGGCGCTGAGATCCCACGCCGCCATCGCAGCGTCGAACTGCATCGCCAGCGCTGCGCCCATATTGAGATATTGGCTGCCCTGACCGGGGAAAAGGAAGGCCACTTTGCCTTCCACGGCACCCACGCCGTAGCTCGCCCCGTCGAGCGTAAACGCGCTTGTCGGCGCCGCCGATAGTCGGGTCGCGGCCCGGTTCAACCGGTCGCGCAATTGCGTGGTGTCGCTGGCCACGATCGCCAGGCGATGTCGTGCCGTGCTTTGCCAGCGCTCGCGGCTGCGTGTTGCGATCTGCGGCAGCGGCAATTCGGCGCTCAAGGCTTCGCGGGCAGCGGCGAGCAGATCGTCCGCCGTTTCGGCGCCGAACAGCACCAGATCGTGGGCATGCACCGGCAGGCGCTCGGCGCGCAACTCGCCGCGATACTCTTCCAGCGTTGCATGGAAGTTCGAGCCGCCGAAGCCAAAGGAACTGACCGCCGCGCGGCGCGGATGGTCGTTGCCGCGTACCCACGGGCGCGCCCGCGTGTTCAGATAAAACGGGCTCTGTTCGATTTCCAGGCGTGGATCTGGTCGGTCGATCTTGATCGTTGGAGGCAGCGTTTTGTGCTGCAGCGCGAGCACTGCTTTGATCAAACCGGCGGCGCCCGCTGCCGCCTTGGTATGCCCGATCTGACTCTTCACCGAACCGAGCGCGCACCACTGCCGATCGGCACCGATGGCGAACACACTGCGCAGTCCATCGAACTCGGCAATATCGCCAGCTTTGGTGCCGGTGCCATGCGCCTCGACCAGTTCGACGCTGCGAGGGCTGAAGCCGGCCGCCTCGTAGGCGCGATTCAAGGCTCGCGCCTGACCCTCAGGAACCGGAGCGTAGACACTCTTGGATCGGCCATCGCTGCCTGATCCGACGCTGCGCAGCAGCGCATAAATGCGATCGCCATCGCGTTCGGCATCGCCAAGGCGCTTGAGCGCCAGCATGCCCAGACCTTCGCCCAGCATGGTGCCGTCGGCTTTGTCGCTGAACGGGCGGCAGTCGCCGCTGGGCGACAGCGCCGGTGTTTTTGAGAAGCACAGGTACATGAAGATGTCGTTGAGCGTATCGACGCCGCCAGCGATCGCCAGATCGCTATGGCCAAGCTGCAACTCGGCCACTGCCATCGAGAGAGCGCTAAGGCTCGATGCGCATGCCGCGTCGGTAACGCAATTGGTGCCGCCCAGATTGAGTCGGTTGGCGATGCGTCCGGCGACAACGTTGCCGAGCAAACCCGGGAAGCTGGCTTCCTGCCACGGCACATACTGCGCGGCGATACGCGCACAGGCCGCCTGGACCTCGTCTTCTGGCAAACCGCTTTCGCGCAACGCCTTTACCCACACCGGCTTTTGCAATCTCGATACCAGCGAGAACAGCAGTTCCTGCGCGCTGGTCACGCCCAGGATCACCGACACTCGCGAGCGGTCCATGGTCTCGAAGCGCTCCCGGACTGCATCCTGCAATACCGTCTGCGCAACGATCAGCGCGAGCAATTGTGAGGTGTCGGTGGCGGGCAATGTCGAGGGCGGCACGCCAAATCCAAGCGCGTCGAAATCCACCGGGCGCAAAAACCCGCCGCGTTTCGCATAGGTTTTGTCCGGCGCGTTTGGATCGGCGTCGTAATAATCCTCGATACGCCAATGCGTCGCCGGCACGTCCGTCAGTAAGTCCTTCCCGGCGAGGATGTCGCGCCAGAAGCCGGTGACATCGGACGAACCGGGGAAGAGGGCGCTCAAGCCGACGATGGCGATGGGTTCGTGCATGGCTTTTGTTGGTTCTCGGTTGTTGGTTCTTCGTTCTCGTTTGGCGTTCGGCAATTGGCTCAGAGCACTCCAGGCGCAAGATCTCTGCAAACAGTTCGTGGGAACCACGAACCAAGAACCAACAACCAATCACCAGCTACCCCAGCACCCGCGGCCGATAGTCGAACGCACTGGCCGGCACCGGCACGCCATAACTACGCAGTTGCTGTGCGCGCGCGATGGCGGCAGCGCCTTCCAGCAAATTGAGCGCAACCTGCGCGACGCGGCGGTTTTCGACGGGCTCCAGAAAGCTGCCCTTGACCCAGGTATTGAAGGCGCCCATCGCCGGTCCGCACCAGATTTGGTAGTCGGCGCTGCGCTCCGACAAGCCATCGATGGCCCAGCGGCTCGCCAGTCCAAGGTAGGAGCGAAACACCAAGGCCATCTGATGTCTGGGATCGCGCTCCGCACGCGCGACTTGTTCCGGATCGCGCCTGGACCAGAACTCGCGCGTCGATGCCCAGGCCTGCGCGAACGTTGCGCGCAAGTAGGTCGATTCGACTTTCTCTCTCTCCTCGGGCGGGATCGCGGCGAGCGAGGGATAGCTGCGGTACAACTCGTAGAGCTTGCGCGCGCGCGGCGCGAACAGCGTGCCGCGGCGCAAGACCTGCACATCCACGCCCATCTCGAACATATCCGCCGCCGGCGCCATCGCGACATCGGCCATATCGGCCTGGGCCAGTTGCGCGCGTGCGCTGGCAGACAAGCCGCTTTCGATGCAACTCTGATTGATCGACCCTGTTTGCACGTAATCGGCGCCTAGCGCGAACGCGGCTGCGACCGCCGCGGGTGTGCCAAGGCCACCTGCGGCGCCGACGCGGGCATCGCACCCTAAGCGGGCGCACAACGCGGCGATTTCCGGCAGCAGAACGGACAATGGCCGGTTGTCGGTATGCCCGCCGGAGTCCGCTTCGCAGGTAATGTCTTCCACCAGCGGCAGCTGCGCGGCGAGTTTCACTTCCTCAGGCGTCAGCCCGCCATGGACGCGCAGCGCATCGAGAATGGCGGCCGGCGGCGGAGACAGGAATTGCCTGGCCACTTCGGTGCGCGACACTTTGGCGATGACGCGATTGCGTCGCTGTACGCGCCCATCGTTGCCGAGCGTCAGTCCGCTGCAGGCGTACCGCACCACCGCTGGCGTGAGTCGCAGATAAGCCGAAGCCTCGACGCAGCGAACATCGGTTCGGATCAGCAAGTCGGCAACTGCAGCCTCATGCTCCGGCTCGGCTGGACTGTGGATCAGGTTCACGCCCCAGGGCAGGGCCGGTTCGCTTAACGCCGAGCGCAGTTCAAAGATGGCAGCCTCGATGCGCGATAACGACAATCCGGCGGCGCCGAAGAATCCCAAACACCCCGCGCGCGCCAGTTCGATGACCATGCGAGTGGTGGCGATGCCATTGGCCATCGCGCCGCCGACGTATGCGAAACGCGTGCCGAATTTGCTGGCAAAGCCACGGTGCCCGAGCCACTCTGGATACAGTGGCGGCAGAGTGCCGATCGTATCGGCGTCATCCAGCTTGGCGTTTTCCAATGCCACGCCGATTCCGCCATTGGCGCGGCTGCGGATTACACGCACCGTCTCGCGCGGCTGCGCCGCAACGTGGGCGATCGCCCGGGGGATGAATGCGGTTGTAAGCGGCGGCTTTTGATTCGCGGAAGAGAAATCGTCTGGCAAGTGAGCGCTCGAAATGTGGCACTGAGGGCAAAACGCCACTGAGTGGCAGTTTGTATCGTCGTGCCTTATATGCTCCCCGCATGACAAAGTCACCCACGAAATTGCGTGAGTCGAAAAAGGACGCCACCCGTCGAGCATTGGTGCGTGCCGCGAACCGGCGTTTCCATCGCGATGGCTTCGAGCTCACGACCATCGACGATATCTGTGCCGATGTCGGCATCAGCCGCCGCACCTTCTTCCGCTACTTCGGCAACAAGGAAGCGCTGGCGTTTCCCCATCGCGCTGAGCGGCTTGAACGGTTCCTGGAGTTGCTGGAAGGCGCGCCGCAGGGCGAGAGTCCGTTCACCTCGCTGCGCGCCATTGCGCAACTGATGGCGCGCGAATACGCGGCGAACCGCGAGCGGTTACTGGCGCAACAGCGCCTGGTTCAGAGCGTTCCATCGCTGATCGCCCGGGAGCACGAGATCGATCAGGATTGGGAGCAGGCGATGGCGCGAACCTTCGCCAAGCGATTCAAGGGCAGCCCGAATGCCGAGCTGCGCGCGCAGATGCTCGCTGGCGCCGCGATCGGCGTGATCCGCGCCACCATGCGCCATTGGTTCGCCAACGACGGCCGACCCGATCTGGGCAAGCTCGGCGCGCAGGCGCTGGATGCCTTGCAGGACGGGTTTGTGGGGGAATAGCGGGGCACGGGGCACGGGCAACGGCCAAGCGGCAGTCTGGGATCGGATACATACAGTTTTCTTCGGCAATCGGTTGCCTCAATCTGACCGGCACCGTGTCACGCTCCCGCGCCCCGCGCCCCGCGCCCCGCGCCCCGTGCCCCGCGCCCCGTGCCCCGCGCCCCGTGCCCCGTGCCCCGTTACCGCTTCCTCGCCGTGACCCGAATCCAATCTTCCTGCTGCGTGACGACAAAGTCGTCGAACAGCTCGCGATAGCGCGCGATGAATTCCTCGCCCTGGTGCGCCAGCATGCCGCTGAAGGCGGCCAGGCCGCCGGGCTTGACGGTGGCGGCGATGCGGTTGCGCAGTTCGATGAGCGGATTCAGCAAAATATTGGCGCACAAACGATCGCACGGTGGCGGGAGCGGCGCATCGGCGCGCAGCAGCGCCAGTTGCGCCTCGACGCCATTGCGCGCCGCGTTCTCACGGCTCGCCAGCAGAGCTTGCGGATCGTTATCCAGACCAATGGCGGCCGACGCACCGAGTTTAAGGGCGGCAACCGCGAGTACACCCGAGCCACAGCCATAGTCGAATAGCGTTTCGCCGTCCCACGTCAAGCCATCGAGCCAGCGCAAACAGAGCGCGGTTGTCGGGTGTGTGCCGGTGCCGAATGCGAGTCCGGGATCGAGGCGCACGATAGTTAACCCACCATCGCCGGGAGGTTCAACGGTCGTCGGGTAGATCCATAATCGCTGGCCGAAGCGCATTGGTTGATAGTGATCCATCCACGCGCGTGTCCAATCGCGGTCGTCGAGCGTGGCCATTCTTGCGCTGCGGAGAATTCGATCTGGAAGCACGTTCTCCAACGCGATCAGCAGCGCCATCGGCTCTTGTTCGATCGGAAACAGCGCTTGCACTTTCATCTCCGGCCACAGCGGCGTCTCGCCCGGCGCGGGTTCCAGGACCGGATTGTCGAGCGCGTCGGTCAGCGTCAGCGCCAGCGCTCCAGCGTCCTCGAGCGCCGTTTCGACCAAGGGATAGTCTTCGTTCGGCAGACGCAGGTGAAGTTCCAGCCAGGCCATGTCAGGCTAACTCCCGCTTGCCGCGTGGGGACGGCGTTGCCTGTACTGCGTCTGCGACCGGCATCGCAAACAGGCACCGCCCGGAACATTCAAGCATCGCCAGCCCATCGTCGTGTCGAATCATGGCCGAATCTGATCGATGTCGACCGAAACAGTTCCCGCGCTTCGCCACTCCACCGCTTCGCTGAAACCTTCGAGGTCGCCCGGGCTCGCTTGCGCATTGCCGCTCTTGGAAATACGTGCGCCGATCACGACGGTGGGAAACTGTTCCAGCGAAACGCCCGCGACCATGCCCATTGAGGTGTCGAGGCGTACCCGCGTGGGCAATTGGCCGGCGCTCAGGCGCGCAATCGCCAAGGGCACGGGTGGACCCGCCTGCGCTCGTGCGAAGACAAATAGCACATCGCCCGGAGCGGCTTTGTCAGCCAGCGCCGCATCCAGGCTGACGTCGACATCGATGCCCGGTGCCGCCGAGCTGTCGGAAGGCGCAGGCGCCGCTGAAGGCGCGGGCGCAGGCGCGCTGGATGCCGGCGTGGCAGCGGTAACGCCCGGCTGTCCGAGTTCGCTGCGCACCTGATTGAGCTGCTCGACGACTGCCGTGTGCACTGGCGAGCCGGGTTCCATGCCCCCGAGCAGCTTGGTCCACGCGGCGTCTGCGCCGGCCGCATCGCCATCCTGGCGGCGCGCGAATCCTTTGAGCCACAGGGCGCGTTGATGCTCGCCGTCCATTGCCAGTGCTTGATCGAGGAGCTTCTCCGGCTCCCCGAACAGTGCTCTGGGCTCGCTGGCCAAACCCAAGGCCTCGGCATATTCGGACAGCAGGTCGGCACTCACTGGCAGCAACTTGTTGGCGCGCTCGAAGGCGTCGCGGGCATCGGCGAAACGTTCGATCTGCCGATACGTGCGTGCCAGTAACAGCCAGCCTTCGCCATCGTCCGGATTGTTCTTGAGGCGCGCCGCGAGCGTGTCGGCCGCTGCCGCCAGATCCGGCGCCGCGTTGGCGTCGGGCGCGCCATTTGCCGCCGCCGACGGCGGCGTTTGTGTCACACCAGCAAACGCCAGCGCATTGGGATTGCCGATCTTCTGATACAGCGCGTAGGTCGCAAACGGGATGGATGCGGCCAGCGCGATGGCCAGCGCCAACGCCAGCTTCGAGCGCGGCTGTTGCGCAGAGCCGTCCACAATCGCCAGCGCCTCGGCGCTGAGCGCCGCTTTGCGCTCAGCGAATGTCGCATCGTCGATCAGCCCGGCGCCATGCGCTTCCTGCAGCCGGTCGAGCTGCGCGCGCAACTCCGTGGTACGTAGAGCGGGGCGACGCAATAGCGGAATCAACAGGATCAATAGCGCCGTTGCGACCAACACTGCGGTCGCGAGCAGAAAAGTGGTCGAGGACATCCGTGTGACCGTCAGAACATCGGGGAGCAGACCATAGCCGAGGTTGATGGTTGGTTGGGAGGCAAGAAATTCATCAGGGCTCCAGGGAGCCCGATCCGCCGTCCTTTGAAAGGCCGCTCGACAACGCAAACGCGCGGAGCATAATCGGACCACGTTCGACGCTGTTGTCGCACGCATCCGGGAGGGATTCATGGAAAGGTTTACGTCAAAGTGGCGGCCGTTGGCCATTGCCGCTGCCGCGTTCGTCGCGCAGTCAGGGTTCGCCCAAAGCACACCGATTACGGCGCCGGGCCTGATCGCCAATGCGCAGATTTCGATAGACGCCGAAGGCGTGCCAACGGTGGTCGCCAGCAACGATGCCGATATGGCTTTCTTGCAGGGCTTTATCCACGCGCGCGATCGCTTCTTCCAGATGGACTTTAACCGTCGCGGTGCGAGTGGAACCGCGGCGGAATTGGTCGGCGCCGCGGCGCTGGCGAACGATGTTCAGATCCGCACGCTGGGCCTGCGTCGAGCGGCCTGGGAGTCGTACATCCGGGCTTCCGCCGAGCAACGCGAGTTCCTGCAGTCCTACGCCAATGGCGTGAACTTCTGGTTGCGCAGCAATCCACTGCCGCCGGAGTATGCGGCGCTCGAAATCACCCGCGCCGAGCCTTGGTCTCCCGTCGATTCTCTGGTGATCGGCAAGATCCTCGCATTCCAGCTGTCGTTCGATCTCGATATCGACTACACCCTGCGCCTGCAGGCTTATCAGACTGCCGGTACCGCTCGTGGCTTCGACGGCACGCGGCTGTTCTTCGAGGACACTCATCGCGTGGCACCGGGCGACAATCGCGTGTCGATCCCCGGCTTTCTGGCATCGATCGGTGTCGTCGGCGAATCGGATAAAGTGGCCAGTGAGGTGCCGGCCATCGATCCGACCACGGTGCAGCTGGCACAAGCCTATCGCGACAAAATCGCCGACCATCCGCTGATTGGCCCGACGCTGGAGTTCCGCGAGGGCAGGGGTGCGAGCAATTGGTGGATCGTTGCCGGAAGCAGAACCAACAACGGCCGCCCGATTCTGGCCAACGATCCGCACCTTGGGCTCGACACGCCATCGATTTTCTACGAGAACCGCCTGTTCTCCACCGATAGCCGTTTCCCGACGCCATACAGTTTCAGCGGCTCCACGCCGGCTGGCGTGCCAGGCTCGCTGCTCGGCTGTACCGAGCGCATGTGCTGGGGTCTGACCACCAATCCGATGGATGTCACCGACACCTATCAAGAAAGCTTCAGGCTCAATCCCTACGGCTTGCCCACGCACACCATCCACGGTGGCGTCGCCGAGCCGGTGGTGTGGGTGTTCCAGAGTTATTTCGTGAACGCAGTGGGCGATGGCGTGCAGAACAACATCGCGCGCACCAATTCGATCGGATATACGAACGGCGGCGTCACGGTCATTGTCCCGCGGCGCAACAATGGGCCGGTGCTGCAAATCCTGGGCGACACTGGGCTCAGCGTGGCGTATACCGGCTGGGGCGCGACCAATGAGCTGGAAGCCTTCCGGCGTCTGCCGCGGACCCGCAATCTGCAGGAGTTCCGCGACGCACTGAGTTTCTTCGATGTGGGCTCGCAGAACTTCGCGTACGCGGATGTCGAGGGCAATATCGCGTACTTTGTGACCGCAGAGGCGCCGCTGCGCACCGATCTGCAGACGCTCGGCCGCCCCGACGGCGGCATCCCGCCGTTCCTGATTCGCAATGGCACCGGCACGCTGCAACACGATTGGCTGCCGCGCACCAACACCTACCCCAATCAGGCGCTCAATTTCGAAATCCTGCCGCCGGCCGAAATGCCGTTTGTGATCAACCCGAGCAGCGGCTACATCGCCAACGCCAACAACGATCCGGTCGGTGTGACGCTCGACAATAACGCGCTCAATCAGGTGCGCCGCGGTGGCGGCTTGTATTATCTGGACAAGGGCTATTCGGCATTTCGGCAGGGCCGCATCGATCGCATTCTTGCCGCAGAAACAGCGGCGAATCGGCCGATCGACGCGGACTTCCTGAAGCGCGCGCAGGCCAACAACCAACCGCTCGATGCCGAGAAGTTGACGCCGTTCCTGCTGACCGCTGCCGCCAACGCGCGCGCCGCAAGCGCGCCCGCGGATTTGCGCGCGCTGATCAACGATGCGCGCGTTGCTGCTGCGATCGATCGCCTCGCGCAATGGGACTATTCGACCCCCACCGGCATCCAGGCGGGTTTCGATCCGGGCGACGATCCGGCCAATTTGCCGGCGCCCAGCGCCACCGAGGTGCGTAATTCCACGGCGGCAACGGTGTTCGCGATCTGGCGGTCGTTCGCGATTCGCAATATCGTCGATGGCACGATGACGCGTATTGGTCTGGGAACGCAGTTGCCCGGTTCGGAAGAGAGCGTGCGCACCTTGTTGAACCTGCTGGAGCGCTACGGAACGGCGCGCGGCGTCGGCGCAAGCGGCGTCAATTTCTTCGAAGTGACCGGCGTCACCGATGCCAACGTGGCGCGCGATCTGTTGCTGCTCCGGTCGCTTCGCGATGGCCTCAATGCCTTGGCGAGCAACGATTTTGCGGCGGCATTCGCGAACTCGACCAATCTCGACGACTATCGTTGGGGTCGTTTGCATCGCATTGTCTTCGATCATCCCTTAGGCGGGCCATTCAATTTGCCGGGCGCAAATCCGTATGGCTTTACCAACGTTTCGGCGCAATTGCCGGGCGTGGCGCGTCCTGGCGGATATGAGGTGCTCGACGCCTCCGGACATAGCACGCGCGCCAACACGGTCAATGGCTTTATGTTCGGCTCCGGCCCAGCGCGTCGCTTCATTGGTCAGATGACCACGCCGGTGGTGGCCGAAAACATCCATCCGGGCGGGCAGTCTGGCGTGCTTGGATCGCCCACGTATGCGAGCCAGCTCGGTCGCTGGTTGACCAACCGCTACAAGACGCTGATCCTCAACCGCGACGCGGCCCTGGCTGCCGAGCGCGAGAAGATCGAGTTCCGCCCGTAACGGCCTCCGGTCGAAGTTTCCTGCGGAATCTTTGACCCGGCCTTCAAGCAGATCCGCGGAGCGAAACGTGGTTTTCGCTCCGCGCTTGGCGGCTCTTTCGCCGCATCAGAGCCGCCCGCCGCGTTTCGTCGGCGGCCGTCGTGGCCTGAATGAAACGCCAGGCTGCACTCGGCCGTTGCAGCTGGCGCGCGCTGAGTGAGAGGCGCCCAGTGCAACTCAGCGATGCAGGCAGGCGCGCGCCAATCACAATTCCTCGACTTGATCTTGACTGCGCAACGGAGCGTGAGTCAGGCAAACTGCGAACATCGCATCCCGAAGGCAGGTCATGACCGAGAGCAATCACCATCGCGGTCTGCGCGCCAAGATTGGCGTTGCGTTCATCTTGCAGGCAGCGGCGATCTCATGCGGCACTGTACTCGGCGTATATGCGGCCGCTGCGGTACTCGAAGACGTGTTGATCAAGCGTGCGTTGCGCGAAGAGACCGCGCACTTTGCCGAACTGCTCGAAAAGAATCCCGAGCAGGCGACGCCGGACACGCACAACATGAAGGGCTACATTCATCGCAACGGCGAAGACAATGCGTCCGTGCCGAGCACCATGCGCGACCTGCCGCTCGGCTTTCATGCTTTGCGGGAAAACGGTTCGCGAGCGCTGGTCTACGTTTCCGACTCGCCGTATGGGCGCATGTTCCTGGTGATCGATCAGGCGCATATCGGCCAGTTGGCATTGTTTTTCGGTCTCGTGCCCCTGACCTTGGTGCTGTTGTTCATCTACATCACCACCTGGTTGACGTATCGATTTTCCCGGCGCGCGATTTCGCCGGTGATCTGGCTGGCGAACGAGGTCAAGAGCTGGGATCCCAAACGTCCGGACTTCGAAGCGCTGGCCGATGAGCGCATGCCGCCGGACATGGACGGCGATACCCTGATGCTGGCTGAAGCGATCGAGAGTTATGGGCGGCGGATCAACGAATTTGTCGATCGCGAGCGCAACTTCACGCGCGACGCCAGCCATGAATTGCGCACGCCGCTCACCGTCATCAAGATGTCTGCCGAGGTGCTGCGCAGCGAGGCGGAGCTGGACGACTACGGGCGACGCAACGTGGAACGTATTCACTCCTCAGCGCGCGATATGGAGGCGCTGATCGAGGCGTTCTTGCTGATCGCGCGCGAGGCCGAAGGTGGATTGCCCGCGGATGATTTTGCGGTCAATACGGTAGTCCACGATGAAATCGAACGCGCCGAAGCGCTGCTCGGCGATAAGCCCATCAAGCTTGAGCTGATCGAGAACGCGACCTTCTGCCTGCATGCGCCGAGTAAAGTGGTCGGCATCCTGCTTGGCAACCTGATTCGCAACGCCGTCAGTTACACCGATCAGGGATTCGTGCGCGTGACCATTGATCAAGGGCAGGTTCGCATCGAGGACAGCGGCATTGGCTTGTCGGACGAGGATCTCAAGCAGGTGTTCAAGCCGTTCTTTCGCGCCCAACACGGCCGACGCGGCGGGCATGGCGTGGGATTGTCGATCGTCAAACGCATGTCGGATCGATTCCGCTGGCCGATCGAATTGACGAGCCAGGTGGGTGTTGGCACATCGGTGACAGTGAAGTTCCCTGATTTTGCGATCGTCGAGTGCCGCTCGTAGGTCGGCAATTTATCGCGCTCGGCGTCCAGTAAGTCCGCGGTCTACTTGCCGGCAGTTCCTGCCGGCGTCGACAGCGACGCCCACACCCGGTCGAACAGCGCATGCGTGTGGTTGGCATCGCCCAGCCGGCTGACCAGCACAATCGCCAACGTCGCCAGCAGCACGCCCGGAACCATTTCGTACAGTCCCCAGACCTGATAGTGACCCCAGAGGAGCACAGTGACGGCGCCGGTGACCATCCCGGCCAGAGCGCCAGCGCCGGTCATGCGTCGCCAATACAGCGATAGCACGACCACCGGGCCGAACGCCGCGCCAAAGCCCGCCCATGCGTAGCTCACCAGTTTCAGCACGCGACTGTCCGGCGCCATGGCCAGCGCGATCGCGACCAGCGCAACAACGAGCAACGCCGCACGCCCCAGCCACAACAACTCCGCGGCACTCGCTTTGGGCCGCACGAACGGCTTGTAGAAATCCTCCACCAGGGCGCTCGCACACACGAGCAACTGGCAACTCAGGGTGCTCATGATTGCCGCCAGGATCGCCGACAACAGCACGCCGGCAATCCACGGATTGAAGAGCTGCTGCGCAAGCACAATGAATACCCGCTCGGGGTTGGCGTCGACGATAGCCTTGGCCTCCGGATGTGCGCTCAACCATGCATAGCCGAAAAAGCCGCAGCCCATGGCGCCGAATAAACAGACGATCATCCAGGTCATGCCGATGCGCCGCGCCGGCTTGATCGCAGCCACCGACGATGCCGCCATGAAGCGTGCCAGGATGTGCGGTTGCCCAACATAGCCAAGGCCCCAGCCCATCAGGCTGATAAAGCCAATCAAGGTCAACCCACCGAAGGCATCGACCCGCGCCGGTGCCGCTGCCGCCATCGTCGCCCAGGAGCCGTCGATCCCGCCTCCCACGGAGACCACCACCACCGGCGTGACGATCAGCGCCAACACCATTAGCGTGGCCTGCACCGCATCGGTCCAACTGACCGCGAGAAACCCGCCGAGCAGCGTGTACAGCACGGTCACCGCCGCACCGGCCCAGAGCGCCGTTGCGTAAGGCATATCGAAGATCGATTCGAACAAACGCGCGCCTGCGACGATGCCAGAGGCCGAATAGATCGCGAAGAAAACCAGGATTACCATGGCCGCAAGTACGCGCAGCGCTCGGCTGCGCTCTGGAAATCGTGCCGCAAAGTAGTCCGGGAGCGTGAGTGCGTTATTCGCCTGTTCGGTATAGGCACGGAGCGGTGCGGCCACGAAACGCCAGTTCGCCCAGGCGCCCAGGATCAAGCCGATGGCGATCCAGCCTTCGATAAGCCCGGCGGCATACAGCGCTCCGGGCAAGCCCATCAGCAACCAGCCGCTCATGTCCGAGGCGCCCGCCGCGAGCGCCGTCACCACCGGACCAAGGCTGCGCCCGCCGAGGATGTAGTCGTCCAGGTTCTTGGTTTGACGCGAGGCCACCACACCGATGAGCAGCATGCCGCCAAGGTACAAAGCGAAGGTGATGAGGGTTGGGGACATGGCGGCACCAGATATCGAGTGACCGCAATGATGCCCGTTGCGAACAGATGCGGTTCACACGAAGGCACGAAGACACGAAAGCCGAACCGGGATGACGACTTTCGCCACTGAGCACTTTGTGCTTCCTTCGCGGCTTGGTGTGAAAAGCTTTTTGGACTTCTTCTTTCAAGCAAAGCTTCGCCGGTTTTCAGGTACATTTAGCGGTCTACTCTCTCATTCGTACCCGCCCCGCCATGCGCAGCACAAACGAAATTCGCCAAGCCTTCATCGACTATTTCGTGAGCAAGGGGCACCGTCACGTGCCGTCGAGTTCGCTGGTCGGCGATGCCTCGCTGCTGTTCACCAACTCCGGCATGGTGCAATTCAAGGACACGTTCCTGGGCGCGGAGAAGCGCGACTACACGCGTGCCGCCTCTTCGCAGCGTTGCGTACGCGCGGGCGGCAAGCACAACGATCTCGATCAAGTGGGCTACACCGCGCGGCATCACACCTTCTTCGAGATGCTCGGCAACTTCAGCTTCGGCGACTATTTCAAACGCGATGCGATTCACTATGCGTGGGAGCTGCTGACCAGCGTTTACGGACTGCCCAAGGAGAAGCTCTGGGTCACCGTCTACCACAACGACGACGAAGCCTACGGTTACTGGAACAGCGAGATCGGCGTGCCCGCCGAACGCATCGTACGTATCGGCGACAACAAAGGTGCGCCGTTCGCCTCGGATAACTTCTGGCAGATGGCCGACACGGGCCCGTGCGGTCCGTGCTCGGAAATTTTCTTCGACCATGGTCCGGGCGTTGCCGGCGGTCCGCCGGGATCGCCAGATGCCGACGGCGATCGCTACATCGAGATCTGGAATCTGGTGTTCATGCAGTTCGACCGCTCGGTACTCGGCTCTCGCGAGTTCGCCAGCGAGTCCGACGCACGCGTGGCGTATGAGGTAGCGCTCGCCAGCGGCAAGGTGGTCAATCCTCCGGTGCCGCAGCGGTTGCCGTCAGGCGAACTGAAGCACGTGCTCACCGAATACAAGATGGCGCCGCTGCCCAAGCCGTGCGTCGACACCGGAATGGGCCTGGAGCGCCTCACCGCAGTACTCCAGCACGTGCATTCCAACTACGAGATCGACTTGTTCCAGGCGTTGATCAAGCGCGCTGCAGAGCTGACCGGTTGCGCCGACATCGCCGAGCCTTCCTTGCGCGTGATCGCCGACCACATCCGAGCGACCTCGTTCCTCATCGTCGATGGCGTGCTGCCGAGCAACGAGGGCAGGGGTTATGTGCTGCGCCGAATCATCCGCCGCGCGTTGCGCCACGGCTGGAAGCTCGGCACCAGGGCTGCGTTTTTCCACAAGATGGTTGGTGCCCTGGTTGAGCAAATGGGCAACGCGTATCCCGAGCTGGCGGCGAAGGCAAGTCTGGTCGAGCAGGTGCTGGCCGGCGAGGAAGAGCGGTTTGCCGAGACGCTCGATAGCGGTATGCGCCAGTTTGAGCTGATTGTCGCTGCGCTAAGCGGCGAGACCATTTCGGGCGCCGACGCTTTCCGCTTGTACGACACCTATGGTTTCCCGCTCGATTTGACCCAGGACATCGCGCGCGAACGCAATCTGGTCGTCGACGAGCGCGCTTTCGATGAAGCCATGGCCGCGCAGCGCGACCGGGCCCGCGCCGCCAGCAGTTTCGGCAGTGGCCTCAAAATCACCGCCGAGCACGTCGAGGGCGTCGCGCCTACCGAATTCCTCGGTTACGAGCAGCATGCGGCTACCGGCACCATCGTTCGCATGCTGGTCGATGGCCAAGTGCGCCCAAGCGCGCGCGATGGCGAGACCGCGATCGTGCTGCTTGATTGCACGCCCTTTTATGCCGAGAGCGGCGGGCAGGTCGGCGATCACGGTGAACTGAGCAGCGAACGCGGCGCAGCGCGCGTGCGCGACACGATCAAGATCGCTGGCGTGTTTCACGGACACGTGGTCGAAGTCACGCAAGGCACGCTCAATGTGGGCGATACCATCCAAGCGCGCATCGACACGACACGTCGCAGCGCCACAGTGCTGAATCATTCGGCCACGCATCTGTTGCATGCCGTGCTGCGCAGTGAGCTGGGCGATCACGTGCAGCAAAAAGGCAGCCTCGTAGCGCCCGATCGCCTGCGCTTCGACTTCTCGCACTTCGAGCCGATTTCGCCGGAGCAACTTGCGCGCATCGAAGCCAAGGTCAATCACGACATTCGCGCCAACGCCCAGGCCGAAGTGCACCAGATGGCGATGAAGGAAGCGCTCGATTTTGGCGCTCTGGCCTTGTTCGGCGAGAAATACGGCGAGCGCGTGCGCGTACTGCGCATGGGCGAGTTCTCCACCGAGCTGTGCGGTGGCACGCACGTGTCGCGCACCGGCGATATTGGTCTGTTCAAAATCTTGAGCGAAGGCGGCATTTCCGCGGGCGTGCGGCGTATCGAGGCGATCACCGGCGATGCCGCGGTGGCGTTTGTCCAGGAACAAGAGCAGCGCCTGCGCGAGTTGTCTTCGATGCTGGGTGGCGGCGATCAGGTGCTGGTCAAAGTCCAGCAACTGCTCGATCGCGTCAAACAGGGCGAGCGCGAATTGGGCCAACTCAAGGCCAAAGCCGCCAGCGCTTCGCTGGACGACTTGATCGCATCGGCGATCGATATAGACGGCGTCAAGTTGCTGAGCGTGCGGCTGGAAGGCATCGATGCCAAAGTGCTGCGGCAGATGCTGGATACCTTGAAGCAGAAACTCGTGGACGCCGTGGTCGTACTCGCGAGCGTGGCCGACGGCAAAGCGACCTTGATCGCTGGCGTCAGCGGCAGCGCACTCGGCCGCGTCAAAGCCGGCGACGTACTCGGTTTCGTTGCGAGCAAGGCTGGCGGCAAGGGCGGCGGCAGGCCCGATATGGCGCAAGGTGGCGCGAACGATGGGCCGGCACTCACCGCCGCGCTCGCAGAGGTGCAGCAATTCGTCGGCGCTCAATTTGCGTGATGCCGCGCGGACGCCGTGAGCGCGGCGTCGCGCGCGGTGCGCGCGGCCGACAATCGTCTCCGGCATCGCCTCACAAACGCTGCGGATCGGCCCCATGGCCGATGCTGTAGGAATTTTCTGACAGGCGAATGCGCCTTGCTCTGACAATCGCATGCGCGCCGCGCCGATAGGCGCGATTTGGGTGCGCGCCTAGTGTTCTCCTCACCGACGCACGACGCGTCGGACTAACCCAAGGAGAAAGCCATGCGTACCATCAAGTCCCTCATCCTCGCCTTCGCCATGATGCTGCCGATGTTCGGCTTCGCCGCGGAGCCGGTGAACATCAATACCGCTTCGGCCAGCGCCATCGCCGCATCGCTCAATGGCGTCGGCGATGCGAAGGCCAAGGCCATCGTCGAATATCGCGAGAAGAACGGCCCGTTCAAGAGCGCCGACGAGCTGGTCAACGTCAAAGGCATTGGCCTTAAGACGGTGGAGAAAAACCGCGAGCTGATTCGTCTGGCCGCAGCGCCGACGAAAGGCTGAAGCCGGCGGCCATACGAGATTCCGTCAGAGTCGGCGGAATCTCGGTTATTCGAAGCCGTTTGCGAACGTCGCTCCAAGAATCGCAACCTCAGCCAGCATCGCTGTATCCATCTTCAGGATCCCGCCCGCCAACTCGCGGGCACGCGTCATGTTCGCAGGCGTGTCGGTGGACTGATGGTAATGCGGATAAATGCTGGCCCCATTTTCCCACGTGAACACTGCCGGCACCCCTGCACCCAGGAAGTACCAGTGATCCGATCCGCCGCCGGTGTTGCTGCTGGTGATCAGATTCAGCTCCGGGGCGTAAGTGGTCGCGGCGTTGCGGTATTGGGTCAACAATGCTGCGTGCGTGGCATTGGTCTCCACACGTGCGTCGAGCGTACCGCCGGCGTCGAAACCGAGCATGTCCAGATTGATCATGTGCTTGACCTTGGCGATATCGCCGTTGGCCTGCAGTGCCTCGACGTACCGCCGGCTTCCCCACAGGCCTTGCTCTTCGCCCGAGTAGCACATGAACAGGATCGATCGCTGGGTTGGCACATCGGCAAAAATCCGCGCCAGCTCGATGACGCCGGCGCAACCCGAGGCGTTGTCGTTGGCGCCCGGTTGCGCATTGGCCGTACCGTCGCAGCGCGCGCTGTTGCGCGAGTCGTAATGCGCGCCGACCACGATCCACTCATCCGGGAAGCGCTCGCCGATCTTGCGTCCGATCGGATTGCTCAAATTGATGGGCGCTGTTGCTGGGGTGCAACTGGTGATACTCGGCATTTGGTAGTTGAAGACTTCCGTTCGCAGCGCCGCGCCCTCGAAAGAAGACAAGATCCAATCGCGGGCTGAAGTGAGCGTCGGACTGAAGCTGTTGCGATTGAAAGCCGCAAGCAGGCTCATGGTCTGAAACCACCGTTCTGCATCGACGCGATCCACGAGCGACTGCACGCTCGGCAGCGACTTGGCGCGTTTGAGCCCACCCGGCTCATTGCGCGCCTCGCGGGCGATCACGCCATCGGCCGGAACATCGGTGCCCGGAATCGCGTGCGCCTTCGCGTAACGAATCATCGCCGGCGGCTGCCGCAACACTTCGAACCCGCCCACGGTGCCGAGCGCCGGCATTTGCGCTTGATGCACGCACACGTGATCGCGAATCCAGACCTCGTCGCGATTGAGTGGCCCAAAACCATCGCGAACGCCGTCGCGTTTCAGCCATTGATCGCGTTGCGATGCATCGATACTCAGCAACATCTCAGTGCCCATTTCCACTGACCAATGCGCCTGCGATTTGAGCGCTGCCACACCTTCGGCGCCGAGGCCCGAAATATCGGCGATCACAGTCGACTGGGGACCTTCAGCTGCTGCCTGGGTGGCGAAGAGCAGGACGATCACGGCGATCGAACGCATTTTGGGACGGCTCCTGATTGTCAGGTCATGGGGACCATTTTGGATGCCCGGCGCGAATCTGCGTTCCGCGGGCAAACGCGAGACTGCGCCGGACGCGCGCAGATGGCAACTGGCTGGATCGCGAATGCAAAGCACGAAGGGAACCGCATGCGCAGCTCGCATTGTAGTGCCCAGGGAGCCGCTCAGGTGTGCGGCGGTGACAGCAGCGGGGCGGAGCAGGCGGTCGCGTTGAGCGCACTTTGTTGCCTTTCGAGTGAGATTCTTGCAAACAGCTGTGGGCAGAATAGGACCACGGCGCGGCTCGGATGGTCGCCATTCCACCGGAAGGATTGTTTTCATGAAGTTCGGATTGCGTTTACTCGGTCTGCTGGCCCTGCTTGGCGCGCAGTCGCCCGCGCTTGCCCAGTGCGTGTCGCTTACGACCGCCGGCTCGGCCGTGAGCCAAAGCTTCAACACGCTGGCAAACACTGGCACGACTAACAATCTGACGATTACCGGTTGGTTCCTGACCGAGTCGGGCGGCGGCAGTCTGGACAACGAACAGTTCGCTGCCGACGCTGGCGGCAGCAATAGTGGAGACACCTACAGCTACGGCGCGGCGGCATCGACTGAACGCGCTCTTGGTGGACTCCAGAGCAGCGCGCTGATCCCGATCTTCGGTGCCTGTTTTACCAACAACACGGGCGTCACCCTGGTGTCGTTGCGGGTGGACTACACCGGCGAGCAATGGCGTCTTGGTACCACTTCACGCACCGATCGGATCGACTTCCAATACAGCACCAACGCCGCCAGCCTGGTCACCGGTAGTTGGACGGACGTCAACGAATTGGACTTCACCACGCCGTTCACCGCCACAGCGGGTGCCCGAGACGGCAATGCCGCGGCGAATCGCACGGCCCTTACGCACACTATCGCCCCGGTTTCGATTGCCAACGGCGCCACCTTCTGGATCAGATGGACCGACCTGAACGCATCGGGCGCTGACGATGGTCTGGCGGTGGACGATTTCTCGCTGACCGCGGCTGCTGACCCCTGCGCTGCGATCAGCTTCCCATACACGCTTCCCAACAACGCGTCCGCGACACTCGTTACGGCAATCGAGTGCGCCAACGCCAACGGCCCTTCGGCGGATACGATCGATCTGAACGGCCAGATGGTAACGCTCACGGCCGCGTATGCCGACTACACAGGAGCCACCGGCCTGCCGCAGATCAACACCCCAATGACTCTGCAGAACGGCTCGATCTCGCGCAGTGGCAGCAATCAGTTTCGTCTGCTGTGCGTGGGCGTATCGGGCGATCTGACGTTGAATCAGGTGACGGCGAGCAACGGGTACGGCCTTGCTCCCGGCTCGATGGGGGGCGGCGGCGCAATCTACAACCTCGGCGCGCTGAACATCGTGGGCGGACAATTCAACAACAACTATTCCGCGCTGGATGGCGGTGCCATCCACAATGATGGCGGCGCGGTGAATGCGCGCTACACCGTGTTCTCGGGCAATTCAGTCAATACCTCGCTCGGCGGCGTAGGTGGTGGCCTGGCCAACAGTTTCGGTGTCGTCACGCTTAGCAATGTCCTGATATCCGGCAACCTCGGGGTACAGGGTGCAGGCATCTACAACAACAACGGCGGTACGCTGACGTTGAATAACAGCACCATCGCGGGAAACAGCACCAATGACCAGGGCGCCGGTTTGCGCAACGAGAATACGGCGGCCAGTGTCGTTCTCAACAACACCATCATCAGCGGAAACGAATCCTCCCTGTTCCCTGCCAACAGCGACCTCGGCGGTTCGATCACGAACAACTTCAGCCTGATCGGGGGCAGCCCGGCATTCGTCGCCCCACTGGACGCCAGTGCCACTGCTCCGACGACTGCGGGCAACTACCGGCTGGCCGATTTCAGTCCGGCCATCGACGCTGGCAGCAACAGCCTGGTCCCGGGCATCATCACCACGGACCTGGATGGCAATCCGCGCCGCTACAACGACACGGGTGTCGCAGATGCCGGCAGCGGCACGGCGCCGATCGCGGACCTCGGCGCATACGAGAAACAGACCAACTCAGTGAGTCCGTGTGCCGCGGTCACGTTCCCCTACACGCTGCCGAACAACGCGCCCGCGACGCTGATCACTGCAATTGAGTGCGCCAACGCCAACGGCACGGCGGACGTGATCAACCTCAACGGCCAAACCGTGACGCTGACCGCGTCGTACGCCAGCTACACGGGCGCGACGGGTCTGCCACAAGTCACGACCGCCATCACGCTGCAAAACGGGAATATCACCCGCAGCGGCGGCGCGCCCCAGTTCCGCTTGTTGAGCGTCGGCGCGACGGGCAGCCTCACCGTAGACGGTGTTACCGTATCGGGCGGCAGTTTGCCTTCAAACGACAACGCAGGCGCCATCTTCAATGACGGCGGGACGCTGGCCATCCTCAGCAGCACCCTAACCAACAACAGCGCAGGCTTCGGTGGAGCGCTCTACAACAGCGGCTCTGCAGCGGCGATCACAATCGCAGACAGCACGCTTTCCAATAACAGCGCTACCCAAAGCGGTGGCTTCATGCTGAACGACAGCGGCTCGGCGACCATCATCCGCAGCACGGTCTCCGGCAACAGCTCCAGCGGCACCGCTGGCAACGGTGCGATTTACAACTTTGAAGCCGATCTCGACATCATCGACAGCACGTTCACCGGCAACACGTCCACGACGTCTGTGGGGGCCGTCCAGAACTTCGCTGGTACCACCGACATCGCCAACAGCGTGTTTGCGGGCAACAGCGCCGCGAACACCAGTGGGGCGGTCTTGAACAATGCCGGCGGCGTGATGACCATCACCAACAGCATGTTCACCGGCAACCGCGCTGGGAATGCCGCCGGTGCTTTGACCAACAACGCCTCCAGCACGTTGACAATCACCAACAGCACGTTCGCTGGCAATAATGCGACCACCGGTGGCGGTATTTTTATCCCCGGCGCCACTACGACCACCATCACCAACAGCGTCGTCTGGGGCAACAACGGCAACACGCTGACCGGCGCAACCATTACCTACAGCATCATCGAAGGTGGTTTCGCCGGGACAGGCAATTTGAATGTCGATCCACTGTTCGTCTCACCCCTGGCGTTTACCTCTGCGCCGACCACCGCGGGCAACTATCGTTTGCAAGACAGCAGTCCGGCCGTCGACGCGGGCAGCAATGCCGCCGTCCCGGTCGATACCTTCGATTTGAACGACAATGCGAGCACCACCGACGAAGCCCCCGACCTCGACGGCAACCCGCGCCGCTATGACGACACAGGCGTCCCCAACACCGGCTCTGGCACCGCGCCGATTGTCGATATGGGCGCATTCGAGAAGCAGACCAACTCCCCGCCGGTCTTCCCGATGGACGTCGATTTCTGCGATCTGCGGTTCCCGACCAGTTTCACGGCGGCGGCGGGCAGCACGTCTCCGCTGATCTTCGGGCGCATCTATGAAGACGATAACGGTGTATTGACCAGTTCACCGGGCGCGCACCCGAGTATTGTTGCCCAAGTGGGTCATGGTCCGCTCGGCAGCGATCCGCGCGGTGGCAACCCGGCGTGGCTTTGGGTCCCGGCAACGTACAACGTTCAAGTGGGTAATGACGATGAATATCGAGCGACATTCATCGTTCCGTTTGCGCCCACCAATACGCAGCGGTCCTATACCTATCGCTTCTCGGTAGACAACGGCGCCAATTACACCTACTGCGACACAGATGGCAACGGCACAAATGCCGGTTTGAGTTTCAGCACGGCCAATCTGGGCACGCTGACCATCGCCCCCGGCGGCCAGCCGACAATCAGCATCAATGATGTGGCTTTGGCAGAAGGCGACAGCGGGGTGACGCCGTTCAGCTTTACCGTCAGCTTGAACGGGCCCAGCCTCAGCGCCGTGACGTTCGACATCGCCACGGCGGACAACACCGCCACCGTCGCCAACGGCGATTACGTCAGCAACAGCCAAACGGGCGTCGTCATCCCTGCTGGCCAGACCAGCACGACCTTCTTGGTCCTGGTCACCCGTGATACGACTTTCGAGCCGAACGAGACCTTCTTCGTCAACCTGACCAACATTGTCGGCGCGACGGCGGGTGACGCACAGGGTCAGGGAACCATCACCAATGATGACGACATCTGCGCGCTCTATCCGTTCCCGTACACTATGACAGGCAACACTCCGGCAGAGCTGATTCAAGCCATCAACTGCGCGAATGCCAACGGCACGGCAGACGTGATTAACCTCAATACGCAAACAATCACCTTGACCGACTCGTTCGCGAATTACTCTGGCGCGACGGGTTTACCGCAAATCACGACCAATATCACCATCCGCAATGGCACGATTACCCGCAGCGACGTGAATAACTTCCGGCTCTTGGCGGTGAGTTCGACGGGTAACTTGACCGTGCGCGACATGACTTTGACCAACGGAGGTGGCCCGCCTTACAGTAGTAATGGTGGTGCTATTTTCAATAATGGCACGTTAACGGTGATGAGTAGCACCGTTTCAGGAAATCAAGCTCGGGAAGCTGGTGGCATACGCAACGAAGGTGCAGGAACTGTAATAAACAGCCTTGTTACTGGTAATCGTGCTAATGACTTTGCGGGCGGACTTGATAGCTTTACTGGTACGTTGACAGTAATCAACAGTACTATCGCCGGGAATGCCGCTCCATCGGGGGGTGGGATTTACAACGAAGCGGTGTTGAATTTGCAAAACAGCATCGTTTTCGGAAATTCACCCGGTTTGGGTGGTAATGTGTTTGGTACGTTCAACAATATAAGCAGTTTAGTTGGAATCGACCCGGCATTTATTGCACCACAAAGCCCAACTTCTGCCCCCACCACTGGTGGAAACTATCGCTTAAGCAACAACAGCGTGGCGATTGATGCTGGTAGTAATAGCGTGGCAACCGGTGCCAACATCACGTTGGACTTGGACGGTAATTCGCGCTTCTATGATGACACGGGCGTAACCGATACCGGTTCAGGTACTGCGCCGATTGTCGATATAGGTGCGTATGAGAAGCAGACCGATACGCCTACCCCATGCGCGGCTTACACCTTCCCGTATACACTGACGGGCAATACCCCGGCAGAGCTGATTCAAGCCATCAATTGCGCGAATGCCAACGGCACGGCAGACGTGATTGACCTCAACGGTCAGACGGTCACTTTGACGGAAATCAACACTTCCGCATATGGATCTGGAACAGGTTTGCCTGAAATCACAACGGCAGTTGTCATTCAGAACGGCACCATCACTCGCAACAGCGCTAACTTATTCCGCTTCTTTGTTCACAGCGGCAGCAGCAGCCTCACGCTCAACAACATCACACTCTCGAATGGCAATCCGGAGTGGGACGGCGGGGCGATCTGGGGGATTGGAAGCCCGACCCTGATCATCAATAACAGCCGTATCGTCGGCAACTCTGGCAACTTCGGTGGCGCGATCTTCATTCCTTCTTCGGGAACGGCGGTCATCACCAACACACTGCTTTCGGGCAATCGCGCCACCAGTCCGGGCGGCGCCATCCGTTCTCGCGGTAATCTCACGCTGAACAATTCGACAATCGCGGCGAATTTCACCACGGCGGGAACGGAAGGCGGTGGCGGTATCGCCAATAACAGCGGTACGGTGGTCCTGAATAATTCGATCGTGCATGGCAACGAAGCATCTTTCTTCCCTGCCACAAATGACATTCGAGGAACGTTTACAGCCAACAACAGCCTTGTCGGTCTGAACCCGTTGTTCGTCAACCTGTTGGACGCAGGCGATACAGCGCCGACCACCGGCGGCGATTACCGACTTGCAGCCTTCAGCCCAGCCATCGACGCGGGCAGTAACAGCCTCATTCCCGGCGGCGTGACCACGGACCTCGATGGCAATCCGCGTCGCTACAACGATACGGGTGTCGCCGATACCGGCGTTGGCAGCGCGCCCATCGTGGATATCGGTGCCTACGAGAGGCAGACCAATTCGGTGTTGCCACAGGCCGATGTGGCCATCACGAAGACCAATGGCACGACGAGCAGCGTGCCGGGGGGCAGCACGACCTACACCATCACCGCCAGCAACGCTGGGCCCGGCAGCCCAGGCAGCGCCACGGTGGCCGATACCTTCCCACCGAGCCTGAGCTGCAGCTGGACTTGCATCGGCGCGGGCGGTGGTGCGTGTACGGCAGCCGGAGCGGGCAATATCAATGACTCGGTGAACCTGCCCAGCGGCGGCTCGGTGACCTATACGGCCAGTTGCACCATCAGCGCGGCGGCGACCGGCAGTCTGTCCAACACCGCGACGGTGTCCACGTCGATGACCGATCCGAACACTGGGAACAACAGTGCAACCGATACGGACACGCTGAGCCCGCAGGCCGATGTAAGCATCACCAAGACCGACGGCACGACCAGCGTGAATGCCGGCAGCAGCACGGTGTACACAATCACCGCGAGCAATGCCGGCCCGAGCAATGCACCGACGGTCACAGTGACCGACACTTTCCCGGCAGCCTGTGTGGCACCCACGTGGACCTGCGTCGGTGCAGGTGGCGGCACGTGCGCGCTCAACGGCACCGGCAACATCAACGAAAGCGTCAACCTGCCGGCAGGTGGCTCGGTGAGCTTCAGCGCCACATGTCCCATCAGCGCCGCCGCCTCCGGCGTCTTGAGCAATACAGCGACCGTGGCGGCGGGCGGCGTGACCGACCCGAGTCCGGCTAACAACAACGCCACCGACACCAACACGGTGATCGCAGTTCCGGTGCTGTCGATCAACAGCGTCAGCATGACCGAAGGCGACAGCGGCAGCAGCAACCTGACGTTCACGGTGACGCGAAGCACCACTGGCTCAGCGTTCGATGTCGCCTACGCAACTGCGGATGGCACGGCCGTCGCCGGTAGCGACTACACAACCAGCAACGGTGTGTTGACCTTCGCGGCGGGTGGCGCGGAAACGCAAATCATTGAAGTCCCGATCATTGGCAACAACATCGTCGAAGGCACCGAGGCGTTCACCGTGACGCTGAGCAATGCGACCGGCAACGCGCAGATCGGCACGGCCGTGGGCACCGGCACGATCACCGACAACGACAGCGCCACCGTGCAGTTCGCGCCGACCAGTGTCAGTCAGTCGGAGACGACCAGTCCGATGGCCTTCACGGTAACGCTGAGCAATCCCGTGCAATCGGGCGTGACGCTGACGGTGAACTCGACGCCGGGAACGGCTGGATCGCCGGCCGACTTCACCGCGATCAGCGGCGGCACGGTGAGCTTCGCGCCGAACAGCACCACGCCGCAAACGGTGAACGTGGTCATCGCCAATGAAAGCTTGTTCGAAGGCAACGAGACCTACACGCTGGCGCTGTCGAGTCTCGTCGCCATCGGCAATGTCACGCTGCCGCCGGGCACCGCGACGGCGACCGGCACCATCACCAACGACGACGACGCGCCGACGATCACGATCAGCGCGCCCAGTGTCACCGAAGGCAATCCGCCCACCAATCCGCCGCTGAGCTTCGTGGTGAGCCTGAGCACTGCGTCTGGCCTGCCGGTGAACTTCAATTACGCGACGAACGGCGCGGCGGGCACGGCGACGGCGGGGACCGATTACACGGCCATCGCCAGCACGGCTGGCAGCATTCCGGCGGGCGATCTCAGCGTCACGTTGCCCGTGACCGTGATCGGCGATTTGGTCTCGGAAGGCAACGAGACGGTGGTGCTGGCGCTCAGCGGCATCAGCAATGCCAACGTGGCCACGCTGAGCGGCACCGGCACGATCAACGATGACGACATCGCCCAGATCACGATCACCGACGCCGGCCTGACCGAAGGCGACAGCGGCAGCCAGAACCTGCAGTTCACGGTGAGCCGCAGCGGCAATGGCGGCGCCTTCAGCGTCGACTTCGCCACCAGCAATGCCACGGCGACGGCTGGCAGCGACTACACGAGCAGCACCGGCACGCTGACATTCACCGCCAACGGCGCGCCCAGCCAGACCATCAATGTGCCGATCACTGGCGAGTCGCTGGTTGAAGTCACGGAGACCTTCACCGTGACGCTGAGCAATGTGGTGAACACCCTCGGCACCGCGGCGATCGACGACGGCAGCGGCACCGGAACCATCACCGACAACGACAGCGCTACCGTGCAGTTCGCGCCGACCAGCGTCAGTCAGTCGGAGGCGACCAGTCCGATGGCCTTCACGGTGACGCTAAGCAATCCCGTGCAATCGGGAGTCACGGTAACGGCGAACTCGACACCGGGAACAGCCACTGCCGCCGACTTTACGGCGATCGCGAATGCCACGGTCACCTTCCCGCCGAACAGCAGCACGGCGCAGACGGTCAACGTGATCATCAACAACGACGCGCTGGACGAGAACGACGAGCAGTTCACGCTCACGCTCTCCGGGCTGGGCGCCACCGGCAATGTGACGCTCCCGTTGGGCACGGCCACCGCCACCGGCACGATTCAGGACGACGACGCCACACCAACGCTGAGCGTTGCCAATGTGGCGCAGCCTGAGGGCAATGCCAGCAACACGCTGACGTTCACCGCAAGCTTGAGCGCAGTGTCGGGTCGCGACGTGACCTTCACCCGAGCCACGCAAGATGGCACGGCCGTATCGACCGCACCGAACGCCGACTTTGTGGCGTTGCCGAGCGCACTGGTCACGATTCCAGCCGGCACACAAAGCGTGCCGATTGCGGTGACGATCAACGGCGATACCACCTTCGAGGGCGATCAGAGTTTTGCGCTGAACCTGACCAGCATCGTCAACGCCACGCCGGGCAGCTTGAGCGCCACCGGCACGTTGCAGGATGACGATCAACAGCCCACGACGACCACCATCACCAGCGATGATCCCGATGCGAGTCTGGTTGGTCAGCCGTACACGGTGAATGTAACGGTGGCGGCGCAAACGCTCACGCCTGCCGGCACGATCACGGTGAGCGACGGCACATCGAGCTGCGGTCCGGTGAACTTGATTCCGGGCACGGTACCCAACAGCAGCGCCAGTTGCCAGCTCACCAGCACCACCGCGGGCGCGAAGACGCTGACTGCCACATACACTCCCGCAAACACCGCGTTTGCTGCGAGCAGCGACACCGAGTTGCATCAGGTCAACGCCGCAAGCACCACGCTGAGCGTTACCGGCCCGGCGCGCGTGCGGATCAATACGCCAGCGACCTACACCATCGCACTCGCTGCGGTCGCGCCCGGCGGCGGCACGCCCACCGGCACGGTCACTGTCACGAGCGGCGCCAACAGTTGCACGGTCACGTTGCCGGCAACCACCTGCAACCTGAACTTCGCGAGCCTCGGCAGCCGCACCATCACCGCGAGTTATGCGGGCAATGCCGACTACAACGGCGCGACCAGCAGCGGCAGCGGCAATGCAAGCACGTTGGTGTTTGCACTCAGCGATGTGCAGGTGACCAAGAGCAACGGCGATGCGTTCTACGAGCCGGGCGAGTTGCAGGTGTACACGATCCAGCTGCGCAATGTCGGCCCGGATGTGGCCCGCAATCTGCGGCTGCTGGATACGGTGCCGGCAGAACTCTCGGGCGTGCAGTGGAGCTGCGATGCCGCCGGTGGCGCGATTTGTCCGCAGAACTCGGGCACGGGCAACATCGATCAGGCGATCGCTGAAATGCCGTTGCCCGGTTTGCTGAACTACACGTTGTTCGGTACCGTGATCGGCAGGCCGGATCAGATCAGCAATACCGCGAGCGTGCAGTTGCCGGCCGATTCGACGATCGAAGATCCAACGCCTGGCAATAACAGCCAGACCGACGTCGACCAGTTGAACACGCTGTTCCGCAACGGCTTTGAAGCGGCCAGCATCAACGCGCCGAGCGGCAGCTTCGTTCTGCCGAGCGCGGCGCTGCGCAGCGCGCTGGATGGCGTGGCGATCAGCGTGTTCCGCCTGGACGACAAGCAAGGCAGCGTGTTGCGGATTTACGCGCGGACGTTCAACGGCGAGGTTGAGTATGCGTTGGCCACGCGCGGCAGCATCGGCTGGCAACTGGGCAGTTGGCAGCGCTTCGGTGGCGACCCGACGCTACGCTGGACCGCCACGCGCGACGGCGAGGGCTGGCGCTTGCAGAGTGCGACGCTGCAGTAAACGTGGGCCATGCCCATCGGGCCGCGCGCTGCGGCCCGAGGGCAGGACCACGAAGTTCATCCAGAGGTCTGCGGAGATGCCGGGTTCGCATGCGTCTGCCGGAACATCGTCGGCGACAGGCCAGTGGCGGCCTTGAACACCCGATAGAAGCTCGATTCCGCGTTGAAGCCGCTTTCCAAGGCGATGGCCAGGATCGACACCTGGGCGTAGTTGGGGTCGGTGAGTTTTTGCTTGACGGATGCAATGCGGTAGTCGTTGACGTAGGATCGGAAATTCTTGCCGGAACCCTCGCGGATCGCTTTTGAGGCTTCGGCTGCAGGCAGATTCAGGCGCTTCGCGACGTCGTTGAGATTGAGATCAGGTTCGGTGTACAGACGTTCGACCTGCATCAGCGTCTGCACTCGCTGATAGGTCGCATCCAGCGCCGATTCCGTTGGCGCGGGAACGGATGGCTCGGCAGGCGCCGCTGCGAACTGCGGCAGGTCCTTCAACCGAAACCCGACGATTCCGGCGATGTAGACCACGGCGACATAGCAGGCATTGACTCCGAGACTGATGTAGTGGCGATCTCCCAGTTGCAGCACGACGTTGGTCACGAAACCGATCAGGTTGGCGACGGCAGCGATCAGCGCCAATGCCATGCTGAACTTCAGGATGCCCAACAAAGAGGCAGGTTGCTCCGGCAGCCAATGTTCGATGCGCGCGTGGTAGCGGCTGACGCGCTGCCAGATCAGCCCGGCCAGGATCAGATTCATCGCAACGGCCAACAGATCTTCGAGGTACTTGACGCGCGAGTAATGCCATTGCTCTGAGATCGCATCCATCCGAGCGAGTTCTCCCTGTCCCAGGCTCGCGAGGTAAACGAACACCGAATGGATCAAGATCACCGCCCAGGGCACCAGCCACGCGAGCCCGCGACGAATCGCGGCTGCCGGCGCGGCGGTGAGCGACAGCGCATACAGATACGCCAGCGGCATGATCGCCAGGTCAAAGCTCAAGGGCAGGCGCCGGAACAGTGGCTGCGCTTCCAGGCCCGTGGCATGTGTCCACAGGCGTAACAAAGTCAGGGCCAGCCCCAGCACGCCGAGCGCCAGCCAATGCGTGCCGTTCTTGCGGCCTGCGTACAGCAGCAGCCCGACGCCCGTGATACCGCCCTGGATCGCCCCGAGCAACAGCAGCGTGCTCATGAGTGTTTGCATGTCGCGCTGACCTTTCCGCTGAACGCTGTGGAGCAAGACCCGCAGGACAGGACGCGTCTCGCCGAGTGGGCTTGCGGGGCCGTCGATTCTATTGGCTCGTTCCGGTCCCTGCCGCCGGGAACGCAAGGCGAGGGGGCTTTCTCGACTCCCATTTTTGTTTTGAGAGCATCCGTTTGCGCAACAGGAGGTATGGCGGCATTTGGTGCGAGAGCCTCGACTCTCCTTTCAGCGAGGCTCGTACCGTGATCACACTACACATCCACTCCCACGCGCTGTTCAAGCGCATCGGCCTGGTCCTGCTGCTGACGCTACTCAGCGGCTGCACGTCCGGCGGCAGACCGGCGGACGTCGAGGATCTGCCGAGGGCGCCGCAATGGAATGCGCCCGGGATCCTCGAACTGACCCGGGACGCTGAGGCGAACCGGTCCGATGCGCTGGTCATCGTCAAGGAAGGGCAACTGCTGTACCGGGACGGTCAGGTCACCCAGAAGATCAATACCCACTCGGTTCGCAAGAGCATCATGGCCGTGCTGTATGGCATCGCCATCGAAAAGGGTTTGCTGAAACGCGACGACACCCTCGAAGCCCTGGGTTACGACGACCAGAAATCTCCGCTGACGCCCCTGGAGAAGCAGGCGACGGTCGCGGATTTGCTCAAGTCGCGATCCGGCATCTACATCGATGCCTCCGGCCAGAACTGGGAGCGCCCGGCTCGCCATTCGTCCAGGCCCGGCGATGCCTTCTTCTACAACAACTGGGGATTCAACGCCCTGGGCGAAATCCTGGAGCGCAAGGCGCGCAAGCCGCTGGGCACGATCATCGTCGAATGGCTGGCCCAGCCGCTGGGCATGCAGCACTTCACGGCAGCGGACGTCGACTGGGACCGGATCAAGGGCTCCAGTGTCCGCCAGTACATCATCTACATGAGCGCCGACGACCTGACCCGCTTCGCGCTGCTGGTGGCGAATAAAGGCGAGTATCGCGGTCAGCGAGTCGTATCCAGCGACTGGATCCGGGAAATGACCACGGCGCATTCCTCGTCCGACACCGATCCGAAGCAGACGTTCGGCGCTTATGACGGCTATGGCCATCTTTGGTGGACACGCCACAGCGACGGCCGCCGTCGCATCCACGCCGATGGCTGGGGTGGCCAGTTCATCGTCATCGACCCCGAGACCCGCCTGGTGCTCGTCAACCGCCGCAACACCGGCACCAACCTGCTCGCGCAGGGCTGGTTCCTCTGGCGCGGCGTCGACACCGACCGGGCGTACGTGTTCCGACTTTTCGACAACGTCGATCGCTGGCTGCAATCGCAAGAGGCGTTGTCGACGAAGACGAACCCGGCAGCACCGACTGCGCCTTCGCACTAACGCCCGCGGCGATCCGGCCAGAATTATCCGGCGATTTAAGTTCAGCGACGGGGCGGGGGGCAGGGGCCAAACTTTTCGTCTAGGCCGATGGCCGCTTTAGCCCGGGCAGACGCAGGGAAGTGCTTACGAAGGAGTTCATGCTCGGCCCGAGATCCCCGCCGTCCGCCCCCGCGTCGGTTGACGAATAAATCGTGCCGCCTTAATAGTTCGGCGGCGTGCGATCGTTGATCGTCATCGCAGAGATCGTTTCCCTGAGTTGTTGCACGTTCGCGAGCATTTGTGCCTGTTGTAAGGAGCGAAGCGCATTCTCGGCCTCGGAAAGCACCGCCAGTGCTTCATCGCGCATGCCGCATATCGCCAGCACCTGCGCCAATTGTATTCCAACGTAGCCGATGCCATCGCGCAGGCCCAGCTTCTGGGCAATCGCAAACGACTCGGCGAGTGCTTCGTAAATCTCCTGGATACGGCCATTTGTTAAACCGCCGCTCGCTATAAGTGCACCGGCGATTCTGCTGAGCGTCACCGCGCGTGAGCGCACATCGCCGAGGCGCTCATACACCGGCAGCGCCTCCTCGCGCCGGATGCGCAGCGCCTCGTCCAACTCGCCGCGCGCCTGAAAAATATCCGCGATCTTGCCCATCGTCACCGCGCGTGAGCGCACATCGCCGAGGCGCTCATACACCGGCAGCTCCTCCTCGCGCCGGATGCGCAGCGCCTCGTCCAACTCGCCGCGCGCCTGAAAAATATCCGCGA
>JALHMG010000014.1:0-5544 GCA_022844135.1 Lysobacterales bacterium | reverse complement strand
GCCCATCGTCACCGCGCGTGAGCGCACATCGCCGAGGCGCTCATACACCGGCAGCTCCTCCTCGCGCCGGATGCGCAGCGCCTCGTCCAACTCGCCGCGCGCCTGAAAAATATCCGCGATCTGGCCCATCGTCACCGCGCGTGAGCGCACATCGCCGAGGCGCTCATACACCGGCAGCTCCTCCTCGCGCCGGATGCGCAGCGCCTCGTCCAACTCGCCGCGCGCCTGAAAAATATCCGCGATCTTGCCCATCGTCACCGCGCGTTCGCGCACAGCGCCGAGGCGCTCATACACCGGCAGCGCCTCCTCGCGCCTGATGCGCAGCGCCTCGTCCAACTCGCCGCGCGCCTCTAAAATATCCGCGATCTTGCCCATCGTCACCGCGCGTTCGCGCACATCGCCGAGGCGCTCATACACCGGCAGCGCCTCCTCGCGCCGGATGCGCAGCGCCTCGTCCAACTCGCCGCGCGCCTGAAAAATATCGGCAACGGCGCCTGCGGCGATCATGCCCAAACGCGTCTCACCGGCCTCGTTTGCGGTTTGGTGAACTGCGCGAGCAAGACGCAGCGCGAGGTCCAAATCGCCTTTCTGCCGGTACCTTTCGGCGCGCCGCAGATCCCATCCGATGGCATCAGCGCTGGATTGTTCGCTGCGAGTTGGTAAATCGAGCAGTTCGTCGGCGAATGGGCCTGCGCCGGCTTGCATCGCACATTCCAATCCCAGTCTTAGAAATGCGGAGTGAAACCTGTGCTCGCTCGCTTCTGTTATCAGCAACAAGGCCGCTTGAATCAACGTCAGCGCTTCATCGTTCCGCAACAGCGATCGCGCCAGCCAGGCGCTGCCTGCCAGAACGGCCGCTTCCAATGGCGAAGGCTCGGCGCGTGCCGCCAACGCCAGCCTTGCGGCCAGCACGGCCTGGGGATTTGCGTTGTATTCGCCCCGAGCGTTAGCCCATGCGCGCCGCAGCGCCGGAAAGGCCGAAGCGGCGAGTCGGTTGTGCTGCTCGGGTGCGATTGGCGCGGCCAGCGGCCGGGCGAGCGCATTCGCCGAGACGTGGCGAAACTCACCCCAATCCCCGTAGTCATCCAACAGGCCCAGGCCCAGGAGCCGAGTCAGCGCAGTTTCTGGTGCATCGGCACCCAGCTCATCGGCGACCGCCACCAGCGCGTTGGTCGGAATCGGTACGTCCGCATCGAAGAAGGCCGCGGCGCTGAGCGCCTGACGTTCCGCGGGCGTTAGCGCGTTACGGTAGGTTTCGAACGACAGCCGCCGAAAGAGCGCTACGATGGCGCTGTCGCGATCAATGCCGGCTTGCAGTTGCGCCGAGATCTCGCTGGACGGAACGCCATGCGCGAGGTAGTGCTCGATTTGCTCGATAGCGCGCTGGGCGACGGCGATCTCGCGGAGGAAGATCGGGGTCGGCAGCGTATCCTGCAGGCCAGGATTCCCTGCAGCAACTCGCAGGGCGCGGTCGAGAAGATCTTGCGCCTGGGAATCGAGCGCCGGCGCCCCGCGTAAACGCCACGAGGCGCGCAACTGTTTCTGGCGCTGCTGCACGTCCATCGGCAGCAGATGCAGTCGCTGCAGGCGATCTGCGAGGTTCTGCCCGTTGTGATCGTGAAGCTCAATGTCATAACGGCTCGTCAGCAACAAGCGCGAGTCGGATTGCGCATGCGCGAATGCCTCGATCAGTGCCGCCAACATCGGCTGCGCGTCGCGTTTGACGGGCGTGAATCGGTCGCCGGGTTTGGGCGTCTCCAAAATCCGTTCCAGATCATCGACGATCAGCAAAATCGGCTCGTCCCTGAAGCCCGAATGCAGAAGGTCATCCAGGGCATCGCGGAGCGCATTTGCCTGCGCACCTATGGCGTCACGCCAGTTCCGCCGTGCCTGATCTCGAAGCGTGGGCGGCAGGGCCAGGGTCAAGGCATCGAAAACCTCAACGGCCGCGTAGTGCTCAAAGACCACCACCGGTTTGAGGTGAGTTCGGCTGACGATCCGCGCTGCAAGGCTGGACTTGCCGATCGCTCCCATGCCGTGCACCAGCGCGCCGGCAAACATCGGCGGCGGCCGGCGGAACAGGCGCAGCACCGTTTGAATCGCACGGCGGCGGCCGACAAAGGCTCGGCGCGAAGCGACTGGAACCGAGCCGCGCAGGTTGTCCAGAAACGCGCGGTCGGATTCGGTTCGCCGCTCGCGTTTGGTTCCCCTGGCACGGCACAACGCGCCGCCGCCTTCGGGTCCAAGATAAATGCGCGCCAGGTGCCAATGCCGACCGGCCGATGCCTGAGCACTGCGCAGGCGCCAGAGCGCGCGCCGAGCAAGCGCTGCGGCACTCGGTACATCGCGTTCCAAGCCCAGTTCGCCATAGAAGTGTGTGGCGAACTGCGTCGCGTCCTGATCGAGCACCGAGCCGTCCCAGGCCAAGACATTGGAAACCTGCGTCACCAGTTGGCGGGCATAAGAGGCACCGAGAATCGTCATGCCGGCTGGAGCATTCTTCTCAGGCCCAGGCGTTCTGTCCTCGCTGACGGCAACTGTCTCGGCGGTTCGACAGGCGGACAAAGCAACCAGCGACGGCAGCGGTCTTGGTAGTGCGTCGATTAATGCGCCCGGCGTCACCGGGTGCTCGTCGCCAAGATCTGTTTCAAACGAGAGCGCGGGTCGGAGCTTTGAATCGATGCCGCCGTGACAAGACAAATGCAGCGCCTCGAACGGTCCTTCGTCGGAAGCCAGGCGCTCTTTCAATAACTCGAGCGATCCGGTTTCCTCGACCACCATTTGCACCCGCTGGGCATTCTGAGTGGCTTTGAGTATTGCCGCCTCCTCGGCTTCGAAATCCAGTTCCGAGTGGCCGATGGGCGCTGCCGCCATAAACATCATGCGCAGCTCGCGATGCAGCGGCTCTGGCGCTGTGGCGGGTCGGCCGATCCGGCGGGTCACCACGAACAAGCGCAGCTCATCAGCCACCAACGGCCCGAACTCCGTGGCCAGCAGTTCCCAGGGCGCGTCGAGCAGCGCGGTCTCGATACCGCTACCGTCACCTGGAACCGAGATCTCCAGCGCACGATCGCCCGGGGCTTTCAACCAGGCGCCCGCGGCGCCGGATGCGTCGAGCCAGCGAAACATCTCGATGCCAATGTCGATCAGCGCCATCTCGCGATCCTGGCGAACGGCCAGGTCATAGCGTTGCGACCAATCGCGCAGCATCGGCAGAGCGCTCGTGATGGGAATCCGAAACTCGTTGACCGCCACGGGGGCGAATCGAATCTCGTTGCCTAGCGTTGCGATGGCAGCTTTACTCAGAACAACCTCCAGCAGAAACGCGCCGCGCGCGGCGCCTCAATCGTGCTCAATACATCAATCAATCCCATCGCAGCGTCAAGCCGTCGGCTTCATCGCCATAGCGAGTGCTGTACCCGAATCGTTGGCGCCAGTCGTTGCGATCCCAGACTGCGTTCTCGTCGCTGCGCAGGTTGAAGTGCAGGCGCGTGTGCGCGGCGCTGGTGTGGTGGAGCACGCGGGCAATGGCCGGGGGATGCGGATGCCGGTGCGACTCGCCGCTGGTCGAGATCAGCCAATCTTCGCAGCGGACCGCATCGATCAGCGCGCGCGTGACGTTGCCGTGCGATGCATGGTGCGGGAGCTTGAATGCGGTCAGGGCGATCGGTAATTCGCCAAGTGTTCTCAGTCCGGCGACGATGTCCTCGGCGAACGCATCGCCGCTCAGCAACAGCCGATGCCCGCGATACTCGAGCAGCAGGTTGATGCTGCTGGCGTTGGCTTTGCTGTCGTCGAGCTTCGTGGCCTTCGATGCCAAGGCCTTCAGATCCGTCCGATCCGACAATACCAGGGCGCCCATCGCTTCCAGGCCCAGTTCTTCGATGCTGGGTGCAACGTCGTCTGCATCCAGCCTGCCTTTGGCAATCGCCGTCAGCACTTCTGCGCGCCAGGTGTCGCGATAGTCGGCGAGCCGCTCGGCCGGCGGCCCAAGCACCGTCAGCACGAGTCCATCGGCCAGTTCAACGCGCGTGGGCGGATCGGTGAGCCGAACCGGCCCGTCGGCAAACGCCTGATTCCAATCCTGCGTCTGCAACCACTGCGTGAACAATTCGCCATGATAGGCGCCCAGGGTATCGAGCTCGCTGGCGGCCTGGACCAGATGCTTCCAGCCGTTGAACCAGACGTCGCCAAAGCTCAGCCCTGCCAGCGGCTGGTCGACGATCGCCTTCAGAACCCCGCCGATGTGGTCCTCATCGACGTGCGTGACAACCAGCAGCTCGAAGTGCCGGTCGTGCTCGGGCAGGTCTTCGAACTTCTGCCGAAGTTTGATGCCAGCCTTGCCGGTGCCAAGATCGATCAGCATGCGGTGGACCGGGCCATCGCCCCATTCGATCCAAAGCGCATCGCCTTTGCCGGCGGGCAACATGGTCAGTCGTAACACGGTGCACCTCAATCGCTGTGGGTAAAAGTGAGTGCCGTCCAATCCACGGTGCCGTAGCGCGACTGCAGCGACATCAGCGTTTGTTCGCGCTGAGCTTCATTGTCGTCGTCGCGCCAGCGCCTGAGACCATCGAGCAAATGCGCATAACTCTCGGTGAAGCAGGGGCGCTTTTCGCTGGCGGCGATCAGCTTTTCTAACGCCTTGTCTCGTTGTCCGCGATCCGCCGACTGAGCATCGAGCAGCGCGCCCAGAATCGCCGCATCGGGCCACCACGGAAAATCCGCAATGAGATTGTCGAGCCAGGAGCGATAACGTTCCAACTGTTGCATGCGATGCAGCAACAGCGCGCCGAGCATGGCGCCAACCGAATCCTGATACTTGTGCAGCAGCAGCTCTGAAGCCCGATCGGCGATCTCGAAGGCGCGCTCGATCCGGCGCTCGGCGAGCATCTGCTGCAAACTGCTGGCGACGACGCGCCACGGCGCAATGCGTGCGCGCGGTCGCCATGTGCCTTGTGTTTCAACCAGTTCGAGTTCTACGCCTGGGCGCTGTGCGTTGCCTTGCGCTGTCGGCAGCGATACTCGCCACGCTTGGTCGCCCATGCGAACTCGCGCCCAGTCGGCGCCGAGCCGATCGACAAAAACCAACCATCGTCGCGCTGTTACGGACTCGACGTGAACCGATTCGCTGGTCGTGATCTCGATATCCGCCGATGGCGTCTGGTCTGCGTGAGCGCGTTCGGCGCCTGTTGCAATGGAGCCCACTGAAACGCCTGTGGCTTGGGCCATCGCGCCGATGGGTCGAGAAACGATGTCCGAAAGCCCACCCACGACCCCCAGTATCGACTTCAGTTTTGGCCGCGGATTGAACGACTCGACAGGATCGGTCGCAACCGATACGGAACTCGGCGAGCCGCCCACCGGATTGGCGACAAAACGCGCGACGCTGAGCTGGTCTGCGCGGACTTCGAGAATCTCCTGGTGTTCGCGACCGTCCTCCAGCACGCCATTCACCCGATAAACGCCGGGATCGAGTTCGATCGACTGGTTGCTGCCGACCGTGGCCACCCAGCGCATCCGCGCATCGCGCACATCGAACTG
>JALHMG010000013.1 GCA_022844135.1 Lysobacterales bacterium | reverse complement strand
GCCGGACTCTTCGTTGCTCGTCGTCGCAATGGAACAACCATTCCTTCTCCTCCCGCCTCGATTCCGGCGCAAAGCCCTTCGCGATCTTCCGCGTTCCCTCATGAAATATGCGGGCTAAGCCGCTTTGGAATCTCGCCAACGGCGCTTCGCGGGATGCGGGTATTGAATGCGAGGCCAACTCCTGCATCGCAGCCACTTATTGGCTCAGTGAAGGCAAGAGTATTGAAAACATGTTCCAGCCGGCACTTGAGCAGTGCAGAGGGTGCCGCTGATGCCCTGTCCTGTGTGCCAGGAGACTGAAAAGTTCTCGCATATACTGGCCAATGCTGCATGGCGTAATGACTTTAAGTGCGCAAGGTGCGGAACGGCTTTTAACTTTTCGCGAAACGTGTACTCGATTACTACCGCGTTGTTAGTGGTTGTCGGCTTGCCGTTGTCGGCTTATTATGCGTTTTCGCTTCGCTCGTATTTCCCCTTTTTTGCGCTGCTGATGGTTGGAATTGCGCTTTCAATGTTGATTGCGAGATATTATCCAAAGAAGGCTCTCGTCAAAATGGTAGACACGATCCAGGAGCGTGAGCCAAAGTAGAAGACGGGACAGCCACGAGCCGGAGATGTGGGCCGCAGATTCGAACGTCTGCAACGGGGACGAACGAGCAGAACGCGAAGAGAAAGGACAATCGACGTACGGACGTTGTCATGCATTTGACCGAAAGCGGCAACACTGCTGGAATGCGAAGTTGCAATCAGTCCAACCAAGGCTTACTAGCAGGCTGTTGAGAAACAGTCTGCTAGCGCGAACCATGGATGGTTCGCACATTGATCAAGCACGTAAGTGTTTGATCAATGGAGAGCGAGTCCGGACATGCGCCGGACTCGCGACTTGAGAAACGCACAGGAAGTGCGTTTCTCAACATCGTGCTAGATTTCGAAGTGCAGCAAGATCGGTCGTATGGAGTTCTGATCCAGTTGGTTGGGCTGGGTCGTTTTCGTTACAATGGCTCATGTTGCTGGTGTGAGTCCGTCTGGCGCTACTCCATACGCGCTAAAAACGGTCGAGAGAGCTACTCAAACCCATTGCGGAACAAATCGTCGTTGCCGCCCTGCGGCAACGGCCACACCCATGCGCCACGCGAGCGGGTCCACACGGCGAGGGTGGTGAAGCCGCGATCGATGGTCATGTCCCAGATCATTACGTTCGGCAGGCCGGCGTGCTTTTGCCAGACCACCGGATTGGCCTCGACGTTGTCCGTGTAGTAGAGACCCCAATCGGAGCCAGCAAAAACTTGCGTTGGGCGATGCGGGTTGACGATCACGCTGTTGACCGGGATGTTTGGCAAATTGCCCGACACGTCGCGCCAAACGAAACTGGCGCAGTTGACGGTGCATTTGACCTGGAACACATGGCCAGGCGTTGTTGGTGTGTTTTGATCGAAGCCGGCCATGACGGCATAACCAATCAACGGGTCTACCGGGTCGGTCGCAACATCAAGTACGAAGCGATTGGGCAGCACGGTGTTATTGCCGGTGACATTCACCCAGGTGGCTGAATTAGCGATGTTCTGGCCCATGTTGAAGCCGTACCAGACGTTGCCGTCGTTGGTGCCGGCAATGGCGACGCTTGGGTCGCTAACAGCGTAGACCGTTTGATTGATGTGGGAACGGTCTGCTAGCGTGCCTTTGGTCAGATCGGGACTATTGGGCAGCCAGCTGGAGGACGGTACTCCACCGCTCACGGATTCCCAGACGCGACGGGTACCATGGATGATGCGACCACATCCAATGGCTGACGGACAACCCGTGGTTTCGCCGCCGTGGAGATATAGATCAAAACTCGTGATGAACGGGCGGCCCTCGGCCAAGGATGTAAATGCGCTTGGCGAAATCGATACTCCTTCTGCACCGACGCCATTGCTAGCGCTGCTAGATGCGATGATCACTCCGTTCTGACGTGTGTAGTACCAGCGCTGTTGCAGACGGGGCTCAATGGCGCCCCAAAAGCCATCCGAGCCGTCGGCTCGAACTTGCCAAGATTGCGGGCCAATGCTGCCAGCCGGCCACGTCGACACCATGCAAGCATTGTCTTGCGCGCCGCCTACGGCACCCACGTTCGCGGCGCTATTGAAGTTGGGCGTAATGCCGCCGGAATAGAATTCGATTGTATTGAGCGTGGCGTTCAGCGATATCCAGGTTGGTGTCGTCGCTAAGGCATTGGCTGAGTAATACACTCCACCATCGGTGCCGATCAGCAGCCGATTTGGGTCGCCCTGCACGAACGCGAGCGCATGATGATCCACGTGCGGGGACGTGCCAGTGCTGATAAAGCTGCCGGCGCCGTTGGTCGAACGATAGGTTCGAAAAGAACTTAGAAACAAGTTGTTGGAGTTGGTCGGATCGACCAACATCCCAGCGTTGTACCAACTTTGCGCTGAGCCGCTGATGTTGCCGATTCGCTGCGACCAAGTTGCGCCGCCATCGGTGCTGCGCCACACGCCGAGAATGACATGCTGCATGCCCTGTAGAGGAATCTGCGCCACTTGCGCGTAGATCACGTTCGGATCGGACGACGATACGGCGAGATCGATACGCCCCAACTGATTACCAGTGATGGGCGGCCCGGCGTTGAATGGCACACCCAGAGTTGTGCCCGCAGGCCAGCCATTGTCGGGCCGCGACAGCGTGGTCCAATCGGTTGGGCAGCCATTCGCGGGCACGGTTGCGCGGTAGACGCCGTTGGCGCCGTTCAAATCGATCCCGGTTTGGACGGTGCTTGCGAAGCCACGCGTACCGATGGATGCAATCAATCGCGTTGAAGTGCCAAGATCGGTCAGCGCCAGACCAGTTACGTCTTGCCGCTGATTGGAGAAAGTATTCGTCAGGCAGGGCCCTGTCCAGGTATCGCCGCCGTTGTAGGACATGTACAGCCCGGTCTTGGCGCCAACGATGACAATGTTGGAGTTGTTCGGATCGACCTCTACCTTGCCGATAGCTTGATACTGCGGCGGCGCATTGACGTTCGGCGCATAGAACGGATTGAACACATCGGCGCCCTTCACGGTCCAGGTCTCTCCGCCGTCGATCGACTTCAGCAACCCGTTGGAGCCGAACGAGAAGGAACCGAAGCGCAGATCGCCAGTGCCTGCATACAGCACATTGGGATTATTCGGATCGATCGCCATCGCGCCGATGGCGCTGTTCTGAATGGGCTCGGTGGTCGCCGAAATATCCGTGGTATTGCGCCAAGTCGTGGCTGCGGTGCAGCAGTTGGTAGTTTTCCATACGCCACCGCCATCCGATCCCATCCATGCGATCTCGGGATTGGTCGGGTGGGTAATGATGACGTTGGTGCGCCCCGCGATGCCACCACCGGTGCCCAAAGGGCGTGGGCCGAGCGGCGTGAAAACTGTCGGCGGCAAAGAGCCGCTGCCGCGGGTGGCTTCGACCCCGCTCGGAAGCGCCTGTGTCACGAGCGCAGCTTCTTGCGCGGCTTCGAGCATCCAGCTCGGGCTGAAATGCCCGGTGGGATAGGTGGCGCGATCTGACCAGAAGGGACCCAGATACGCTTCTTTAGCAAGCTTGCCGCTGAGCGGCGCTGGATCCGCGACCTGCGCGACTTTTGGGGAGGAAGCACAAGACGCTAGGACAACAGCGGCGAGCGCGCAAGACATCGTTCGAAACATACGGGTGGCCCTGGTTCGGATGGCTGGCAGTTGTGGATCTCAGGCGAGACAAACTGCGCGAATGCGACCCGCTCGCGAGACGCACGGGACAATGCCCGAGCCGATCGCGTAACGCAAAGCCCAAGCGCACAAATCGCATCGATCGCGATGGCGATCTGCCGATGGAATCTGTGATCCTGAAGCTCATGCATTATTGCGCGGTGTTGAACCAGGGCGCGTGAACTCCCGGTCGGCTGCGACGGAGATTTCATTCGCTTTTGATTTCGCCAGCGGCCCAGCGCCTGGCTGGGCCGACGGGACATCATTCGCGTCGATGACGGCACGCTGCCGGCGCGCGCGTCCTCAGTTGAGAATCGGAACCCGGCTGGCGGTCGCACGGCCGCACAGCTCAACGCGCAGGCTATCGTCGGGATTCAACAGGCGCGCCACGATCTCGTCTTCGAATCCGTTGCCGTCGAAGCTCAGGCGAATCTGCCGATGAATGTCGGTCACGCCGTCGAAGCTCCCGTCCGGCAAATAGCGCAAGAATTGCATGCGCGCATCGTAGCGCTGGGTGTTGCGATTCCAGCGCCATACGCCATAGCCGGGACCGCGTGTTGAGGGCGGCGGCGAGCCGGTTTCTGTGAGTGTACCGCCGAGGTGGAATTGATTCATGCCGCGAAGCGTCGAGCGCGGTCCGCCCGCGCATGGGCCGATCTCGATGCGCGAGCTCCACAAGCCGACGATGCGATTGATCTCAGCCAGTGCCCGGGCGTCCGCCAGCGCCTGGGAATTGGGCGATTGGGCGCCGGCTTCGAAGGCCACAAAGGCCGCGATGATGAGTATCGTTGTCGACAACAGTTTCATTGCATTTCTCCGAGTGTTGGGCTGGAAAGCGAAGTCGCTTATGCGGCCTCGGTGTGTCCAGTAACGACAACAGCGGTGGCGATGACATACACAGCTTGCGACATCGGTTTTGGAGGGATCGAACGCGCGCAACACGATTCCTCAGTGAGCGGTCTCGGGAGTAGCAGTCGGCTGTCGCTCAAAGCTGCGTTTGTGGCCAAAGCAACAAAACAATCGTGACCAGCACTTCCAAACTCGCGTGGTGCACTGCAACATAGCGCAACGCTCCATGGGCCAAACTGATGCTTTATCACCTTCACGAATTCCAGCGCTCGCTGATGAGCCCGTTTATCGCGTTCTCGGACGCTGCGGCGAAGATGTATTCGCAGCCGTCGAGCTTCTTGTCGCGGGTGCCGGGTGCGGCGCGGATCTCGGCTGGCTATGAGCTGCTGTATCGCGTCGGCAAGGACTACGAGAAGCCGGAGTTTGGGATTCGCCAGGTCGAAGCGCATGGTCACGTAGTGCCGGTGGTCGAAATAGCGGCGCTGGAGAAGCCGTTCTGTCGATTGCTGCGCTTCAAGCGCTTTTCGGACGATCCGGACACCATTGCGGCGTTGAAGGACGATCCGGTGGTCCTGGTTGTCGCGCCGCTTTCAGGCCATCACGCGACCTTGCTGCGCGACACGGTGCGCACCTTGCTGAAGGATCACAAGGTCTACATCACCGACTGGATCGATGCGCGCATGGTGCCGGCGAGCGCCGGGCCGTTCCATCTCGACGATTACGTCGATTATCTGCGCGAGTTCATGGCCACTATCGGCGCCAAAGATTTGCATGTGATCAGTGTGTGCCAGCCCACCGTTCCGGTGTTGGCGGCGGTGTCGTTGATGGCGTCGGCCGGCGAGACCACGCCGCGTTCGCTCACGTTGATGGGCGGCCCGATCGATACTCGAAAAAGCCCTACAAAGGTCAATGATCTGGCGACCACCAAACCCTTGTCGTGGTTCCAGCACACGGTGATCCACGATGTGCCGCGTAACTATCCTGGCCATCGTCGGCGCGTTTATCCGGGCTTCCTGCAGCACGCCGGGTTCATCGCCATGAACCCCTCGCGGCATTTTTCGTCGCACTGGGACTTTTATCAGGATCTGGTGCGCGGCGATCAGGACGATGCGGCCGAACATCGCAAGTTTTACGATGAGTACAACGCGGTGCTCGACATGCCAGCCGAGTACTATTTGGACACCATTCGCATCGTGTTCCAGGAGCATTTGCTGCCGCGCGGTCTGTGGCATGTGCGCGGTGCGCGGGTGGCGCCCGAAGCGATAGTCGATACCGCGCTGTTCACCATCGAGGGCGAGCTCGACGACATCTCCGGCCTCGGTCAAACCCAGGCCGCGCACGACCTGACCACGAATCTCAAGCCCACCCGCAAACGCCACCTCACCGTCGAAGGCGCCGGCCACTACGGCATCTTCAGCGGCCGCCGCTGGCGCGAAGTCGTGTATCCCAAAGTGCGCGAGTTTATTCGCGGGTCGGGTGGTGGCGGGCAATGACAGTGGAGTGTTGATTTGCCGACGGCGGGTGGCGCTGCTCGTCGTCGCCATAGCCCCGTCGTGAAACGGTGCGAGCCCACGCCAGGACACCACGACGCGGCGTTGCTCAACCCATGGCAGACAGCGCGCGCAGACGCTCGGCGGTATCGGCGTCGGCGGGATAGAACGACTCCAACGCCAGTTCCGACAACGTGATATCGATGGGTGTGCCGAACACGGTGATGGTGCTGAAAAGTCTCAGCTCGCCGGCCGGGCTGCGCAATCGCAGCAGCACCAGCACATCGGGCGCCGGCGAGCGGTAACCGCCGGGCTGGTCTTCGTCGGGCAGTGGCGCGTAGCCGCTCAGCTCCTGCAGCAAGCTCGATAGCTCACCATTGCCGTCGACGGCCACCTGACGTCGCAACCGTGCCAGCAGATGCGCTCGCCATTCGCCCAGATTGATGATCGCGCTCGCCAGTCCGAGCGGATGCAGCGTGAGCTTGAGGACGTTGCAGTTCGGCTGCAGCAGGTCCGGCGCAACGCCAGCGAGCAGCCGCTCGGCCATACGGTTGGCCAGCACCAGATTCCAGTGCCGATCGACCACCACCGCGGGATTCGGATCTTGCGCTTGCAGCAAGTGTTGCAATGCCTCCAATGCCGGTTGCAGCGGCGCCGATGCCAGCGCGTGCTCGGCAAAGTGCGGCGCAAAACCGGCGGCCAGCAGCAAGCGATTACGCTCGCGCAGCGGCAGCTCCAGCAGTTCTCCCAGGTGCAAAATGAGACCGCGACTGGGACGCGAGCGCCCGGTTTCAATGAAACTCAGGTGGCGCGTGGAAATGCGCGCATCGCCCGCCAGATCGAGCTGACTCAGGCGTCGGCGCTGACGCCAGTCGCGCAGCAGCGGGCCTAATTGAGGTGCGGGCGTGTCTCTCATCGCGCCATGTTAGCGCCTCGCCGCGCATTCGCCATTACCCATGAGGTAATCGACAGTGCGAACCGCGAACAGAGATTCTGCGGTCATCTCAACTGGAGCGATGACCTTGTCCGCACTCTCAATATCCCCTCTGCTGCGCTTTGCGCTGCGCCTGGATTCGGTGGCCAGCGCATTGTCAGGCGTGTTGACCATCGCTGCAGTCGGCAAGGCGAGCGCGTGGCTAGGCGCTCCGACGATCGCGATGCTCGCTGTCGGATGTTTCATGCTGGCCTACGGCGTTGCGATCGGTTGGCTCAGTGCGCGTGCCCGCGTGGAGTTATGGGCGATCTGGACCGTGATCGTCGGCAATTCGATATGGGTGCTCGCCAGCGGGATTCTGGCGGCTTCCGACTGGATCGATCCCACACAGCTCGGAATGCTTGTGTTGCTGGGACAAGCCTTCGCCGTGGCGATCTTCGCCGTTCTGCAGTTCTTAGGTTTGCGCCAGAGCCGCCTTGGGTCGGCGCCATGAGCAGGGATTGGGTCGTACCTACCGCACTTGCTGTGGCAGCTGTGATTCATTTGTTGCCCCTGCCCGGATTGCTTGGCGCGGCGCAATTACAGTCGCTATATGGCCTGGGGACGATCGATGCAACAACGCTGATCCTGCTTCGCCACCGCGCACTGATGTTCGCGCTGTTCGCCGCCATGCTGCTGCTTGCCATCCGCGTCCCGGCGTTACGTACGACTGCCATTGCCTTGGTGCTCATCAGCGATATTGCCTTTTTGTGGCTGGCCCTCGTGGACCACGTTCCGGAGGCCTTGATGCGCGTCGTCATCGCGGATGCCGTGGCCATCGCCGCGCTGCTGCTTGCCGCCGCAAGCGCCCGAGGCTGAGACTCAGGAACTGCCGCAAATTCGCGTCGTGCGTCGCATCGGGTGCCAAAAGTGCAGAAGCGACGGCGCGCTGGTGCGCTGGTGCGGATATCGCCAACATCGGCCTTGTGTTGCAGGCGCCGCCACGGACTGTCGGTTGCGCTGCGCTGATGTTATCGGCCCAATGGCCCCGCTATTGGACTGGGCAACTCGCACTTTCGAAAATCAGATCCGGTGCCGCCCCGGGCATTGTGCTCTTCGACGGCGCGCGCTCAAATTGCACGGTGCAATCGTCGCCAAAGTGGACCACATAGGCTCTCATATCGATTGAGCGCAACGACATCGCGACCCGTTCATGCTGCTTGATAAACGCCACCATGACGTCCAGGTCTTTGGCGTTCTGGTACTGCGGCGGTAACGCTGCGTGAAGGGGTACGCACATCGTGCTTAGCGCGCATAGGAAAAATAGGCGTTCAGTTTTCATCGTTTGCTCTGGACGGCATGAAGAAGTTGCAGTGAAGGCTATGCCCTTCGAAAGCGGATTGGAACGGTGCGCGCGCTCGATCGCTGCGCAGTTCGGAAGACTCATGCCGGCGCCCGAGCGTCGACATCCGCGCCCAGAAACGCTGCGTGTCGCGTTTCGCTATCGATGCTCTCCCGTTTGGTGAACGCAGTGTTGCAGTTGGCGAAGCCGAGGGTGGGTAGCGCAGCGAGTGCGCAGAGGGTTGAAGGCACTGGGCGAAGCTGACGAGCGCGGTGCCTCGCAGCGCGAGGCACCGCTTGTTACCACCTCAAGCTACTTCAAGGCGGCAAATTGGGTTGAAAGTACTGCAGCTTCGCGAAGCTGGGTTGGCCGATCACGGCGCCCCATGGCTCATAGTTGTTGCGCTCGATCACGAGTCCAGCAGTGTTCGTGACAGCGATCGGGCTGCCGAGGGCATCGGTGTGGTGATACTTCACAGCGGTGACGGCGTTCGATGGCCAGGCGTGATCGATGGTTGCGATCTGGCTGCCGGCGAGATAGGGATGGTCGAGCGCCGCGAGGGCCTTGCGCTCGATATCGAATCGCTGCCGATACAAGGCATCGTACTCGCCGCGCCGCACGATCTTGATCGCCACTTGTTGCCGTGGCTCATCGCGCTCGCCGCGGAACACCACGCCCATGCCACCCTGGCCGAGCGGCTCGCAAACGCGGAACGGGCCGATCATGTCGCCGGGTCGAATCGCCGCGCCGAAAGCGCTGCCGCCCATTGGCCGATATCGATCCGCGGCGTCACGCTGTCCATGCCGTCGAGCCGGGCATCGACGCGCAACAACGCCGCCAGTTGGGCGCGTTGGGCGTCGTCCGGCAGGCTGGCCAGGAAGGCGGCGCGCTCGCCCGGCGGCAGCGCCAGCGCTGCCTCGAATCGCTCCATCAGACTCATCAGCTTTGACCTTCGGTATCGGCGCCGAGTCGATGACCGAGCCAGGCGCGCGCGAAGCGCCATTGGCGGCCTACGGTTGCCACCGAGCTGCCCATCGCCAAGGCGATTTCTTCGGTATTGAGGCCAGAGAAGAACTTCAACTCAACCACGCGTGCGGCCACCGGATCGACCGCCTCGAATTCGGCAAGCGCCTGATCGACGGCGATCCAGTCCACGGATTCGTCGATCGTAGGTTGCTCGCGCTCGGTGATTTCATCGAGCCGGACAAAAGGAATGCGCCCGCCGCGCTTGTCGCGACCGCGCATTCGCAGGTAATCGACGACGACACGACGGATCACCGTGGCGGCGATCGCGAAGAAGTGCTCGCGACTTTGCCAGTTGACGCCTTGCTGCTCGGCGAGGCGCTCATAGGCTTCGTGCGCCAATTCCGTGCTCCGCAGCGTCAAAGCGCCGCCATTGCGGCGCGCCTGAGCGCGCGCCAGCTCAACCAGTGTCGGGTACGCGAGGTCCATCAACGCCGCTTCCACGGAGCGGTCGCCAGCGCGCCAACGCTGCAGCAAGTCTGTGATCATGCAAATCTCGGCGGGGCAGGAACGAAATTCTACTTCTCTACAATGCGCTAAAAGAATCTTGAGTCGAGCAATGCTTCCAATCGCAGGCCTGAGGCATGACACCCGTCGCGGGGCAGGGAAGCTCGGGCCATGAGCATCATTCAGGCATGGACTGAAGCCTGGCCGGCTGCGCTGAATGCCTGGTCTCGTTACACCCGACTTAAGTTCCCGCGCCTTTGCACTTATCGAATCGATGCCGCTCGCGAAGGGTTGACCGGCAGCTTTGCGATGATCCGGCTTGCCGACCAAACGGTGGTGATCGATCTGGAGGGAATCCAGCGGCTCGGCATCGGCGATTACGCCGTAGAAATCCTGGCGCACGAGATTGGCCATCACGTGTATGCGCCGGCCTCGGTCACCGAGCACGCGCGCTCGCTGGCGCGCATGCGTCGCGCGCTGCCGACGCTGGAGGGTCAGGCGCCGATGGTGTGCAATCTGTACACCGATCTGCTCATCAACGACCGCTTGCAGCGCAGCGCCGGTCTGCGGATGTCCGAACTGATGCGCCAGCTGGCGCATCGGTCGGCGCCGGTCAGCACGTTGTGGCAGTTCTATCAACGCACCTATGAGCTGTTGTGGTCGTTGAGCAGCGGCGATCTGGTGGCGCCGGTCGCGCACGCGACGCTGGAGGGCGATGCCCGCCTCGCAGCGCGGCTGGTTCGCCACTACAGCCAGCACTGGCTGGACGGCGTGGGGCGGTATGGCACGTTGGCGCTCGCCTATTTGCTCGAATCCAAGGACGCCGCGACCATGTTCGACTGGCACGACACCCGCGACGCGGGGCAGGGCGGAGAACCTGAAGGCCTCACCGAGATCGATGCGGGAGAGCTGGATGGCATTGTCCATCCGGCATTCGATGAGGAGCTGTCGGGCGTACGCGGCGATCAGAGCGGCGACGCGGCGGCCAGCAGCGTCGCGCAGCCCGCCGGTCGCGGCCAACTGCGCACGCCATACGATTACGGCGAAATCCTTCGCCTTGCCGGATTGAAGCTGTCGCCCGAGCAAATTGCGATTCGCTACTACGAAGAGCGCGCTCGACCCTATCTGGTGCCTTTCCCCGTCAAAAGGCTGCCGGAGTCGGTCGAACCGCTGTTGGAGGGTACCGAGCCATGGGAGATGGGCGATCCGATCAGCGACATCGACTGGCGCGAATCGCTGCTCAAATCGCCCACGCCGATTCCGGGCCTGACCACCGTCAAGCGCGTTTTTGGCACGGTGCAAGGCCATCAGTTCAGCGCGCAACCGATGGACCTTGATTTGTACGTCGACAGCTCAGGATCGATGCCAGATCCACGCATTGGCATCTCCTGGCCGGCACTTGCCGGCGCGGTGATTTGCCTGTCCGCCATCCGCGCCGGAGCACGGGTGGCGGTGCATCTCTGGAGCGACAAGAAAAGCGTGACCAGCACCGATGGTTTCGTGCGCGACGCCCGCGAGTGCCTGCGCGTGCTGGTGGGCTACTACGGCGGCGGCACCCAGTTTCCGTTGCCCTTGTTGCGCGATTTGCACGCCGGCCGCAAGAAGCAACAACGACCCACGCACATTCTGGTGGTCTCGGACGACGGCGCCTCGACGATGTTCGACAGCCCCGACGAAAAGGGGACGAGCGGGCTGGCGATTTGCCGCCAGGCGCTGATCGATGCCGGCGGCGGCGGAACGCTGGCGCTGAACTTGCCGGATGGGTGGGAGAAGCTCGACTGGGATGCGCTCAAATGGATCAGGCGTGCGCGCGATGAGCAGGGCTGGCTCGTCGCCGCCGTTGCGAGTCTTGAGGACTTGTTGGCCTTCGCGCGCGAATTTGCGCGGCGGCACTATCAACCGACCGACGCAGCGCGGTCGCAGGCGCAGTCGCAGTCATGATCGTCCTGTGGCGCATCGACACCCATTGCAATCTGGCCTGCGGTTTTTGCGCGTTCGATCGCCGCCTGCCCCTGCCGCGCGTTCGAGTGTCAGAGGACACGGCGTTGCACACCATCGATCGCCTCGCGGCGCTTGGGACGCCGGTGCATTTGAGCTGGCTGGGTGGCGAGCCAACCTTGTGGCCGCCGTTGGCGCAGGCCAGCGCTTATGCCAAATCGCGCGGTTTGCGGGTGAGCCTGACGACCAATGGCACGCGCATTGCGACGATGCGCGAAGTGCTGTTGTCGCTCGATGAAGTGACCATCAGCCTCGATTTGCCAGATGCCGGACACGACCGGCTGCGCGGCTGGTCGGGCGGCAGCCGGCGCGTGCTCGATGGCATCGCTGCGCTGGCGGGTGAGCGCGTCGACACGCTGCTGCGTGCGAATGTGGTGCTGATGCGCAGCACGATCGCCGCCTTTCCTGCGCTGTGCCGAGCGCTGGCTGCGGCCGGCATCGACGAGATCACCTTCAACGCGCTTGGCGGTCGCGATCGTCCCGAGTTTCACGCCCGCGAGGGCTTATTGCCGGCGCAGTTGACGGCATTCGCCGCAGCGCTGCCGCACTGTCGCGAGGAGATCGAACGCGCCGGCGCGCGGCTGATTGGCACCGACGCTTACGTGCGCCGTCTGATCAATGCGGCTGCCGGTATCGCCCAGCCAATCAAAGACTGCGCGCCGGGCCGCGATCTGGTGTTTATCGATGAGTATGGCCGGATGGCGCCTTGCGCTTACACGGCCGACTCGTACAGTTTGCCGTTGCAGGCGCTCGAAAGCCACAGCGCGCTGGCCGAATACTGGACAACTGCGCAACGCGAGCGGCGCAGCGCCGCGTGCGAGGATTGCCCGAGTACACAGCTTGCAGGTAAGTTTGCGTTTTCTTGAGTGGCGCGCATGGACATCGAAGGCCCACCACTGCCGCTTCTGACGCGTCGCCTCGCCGATGCGCCAGCCGACTTTCTCGCCGCGCCGCGGATCGGTGCGGCGGGTGTGGTGCATGTCGATGCCTTGGCGCGCGATGTGCTCGCCGCGCGCGGCATCGAGGTGCCGATCGGCGCACTCGCGGCGCTCGCCAGCCCGTCATCGCCGCGCGAGCAGCCGGGCTTGGCCTTACTGATGTGCTGGCTGCTGGCCATGCCGCAGCTGCAATGGCCGAACGATCCGCGCGCGCTGCTCGATTTGCTGCTGGCGCGCACCAAAGAACTGGCGGCGCACCTGAGCGCCCAGCAGATCGTTGCCGACGACGAGCGCCGCGAGGAGCTGGTGCGTTTGACGCTGCAAGGTTTAGGTCAGCGACCCGCTGGCGAAGCGCTGGCGCATGCGCGCGACCGTTGGCTCGCTGTCAGCACCTTGGAACGAGCGAGGTTGATCCATGCCAGCCGCGCCGCCGAAGAGCGCGCGCGAGCGATCCGCGAGGCGCTTGCGCGCAAAGCCGCGGAGGAGTCCGCAGACAAGTGGTCGCGGGAGTGAAGTCGTTGGTTCTTGGTTCTTGGTCGGTGGCTGTTGGTCAATGGAGTCGCAACTGATTGATTCGAGAGCCAACAACCACCAATCACCAACCAACAACCCGCTAAGGCGTCCACAACTCACTGCCGCCGTCGGCGGTCGGAAAACTGATCCACTCAAGATCGCCGTTGACATAGCGCATGCGAGCGCCGTGCCGATCCTGGCCGCTCAGCGAGACGTCGAACCGGAAATCGACCAGGAACTGCAGGCCGTCGCGCCAGCGCATTCGCAATCCCGCGAAGCCGACATGGCTGTCGAGCCACTGCACGCCGCGCGCCTGACAAGCTTTCATGCCCACCAGCGTAGCTTTTTCCGCCAGACCGCGCAGCGCGAGCCATGCCATGGCTGCACAGGCCAACAGGGTCAGCAAAGTCAACGTCCACCAAGCGCTCATCGCTCTTCCTACGGATCACGCAGCGCCTGATGCTGCCAAGTTCTGTCGACTAAAGCGCCCTCGACAGCACTGCGGATTATAGATTGGCGCCAACCTGACGTCGTGCAAGCGGATGCGATTTGTGTGAGCGGTGCCGAAACCGCCTCGGTGCATTTGTTGTTGTGGCCGCTCGCGGCAAGGACCGGGCGTGTAGCGCTGCATCCGGCACGGACCTTAAGCAGGCGGGATGGCTTAAGGTCGCCGGGCGCGATAGATCACGAAGCGATCGCCATCGAGCTTGTGGAAGTAGATGCTGTTTTCGTCAGGCGTGAAGCTCGCAGCTTCGACGAATCCGGTTAGTGCCGACAATCGCACACCGGCCGAAAACGGCAGGTCGCGGCGTTTTCGGAACGCTGCGTAAATGCCGACATCCAGCGGTACACGGATCGCTCTGGTGTAGAGCAGCGTCAGGCCATCGCTGGTGACGGCCGGGGCATACTCCAGGTCGGCCGTGTTGATCGCGGCGAGCAGCGCCGCGCTTTGCTCCGCGCGCTGGAATCCAGATCCGCGTCGCCGCGCAACGCTGAGGTCGGCAGTCACCGGGCCAGATGGCGTCATCAACGAATCGACGAAATACAGCCAGTCGCCGTCGCTGCTGATATCGATGTCGAAATTCACCTGGCCGGGTGTGAGCAATGAAATGCCCGGCACCAACTCGATGCCGCTGACAACGCCAGCATCGAAGCGGCCCCGATACACCGTCGACAGCGACTGCTCGTAGCTGCGTGTGCTGATGAAATAAAAGGTTTGCGCTCGATCGAGACTGGCGACAGCATCGAGCGCTGGCGTGTTGACGCCCTGAACGAATCCACGATGACGCCATCGGCCATCGACGGCCTCGGCGTAATGCAGTTCGGTGTTCGGCGCGTCGGGGCGACTGTTGAAAAACAGATAACGACCGTCGCGGCTGATGAAAGGCTCCATCGCATCGTCGCCATAACCCTCGATAGCGACCGGCTGCGGGTCGACAAAAAGCGCGGCGGGATCGCCAGTCTGAGCAGCGATCATGAGTGCCAAGGCTGGCCATGTGGTCATGGTTTCGAGATTACCCGCGCTTAAGCGTTGTCGTCGCGTCGTTGTCGGCGAGCCGCTTCAGCCAGGCCGCTCCGGCCGGCGTTCGGCTGCGGAGATCTGCAATCCGCCCATTCTCGTGGTGCTCAATCCGAATGTCCAGGTCAGACGAAATCTGGTCATGGGCACGTTCCGGCCACTCGACCAGCATCAGCGCGTTGGCAGGTTGTTCGCGTATGCCGAGCGCCGCCAGTTCATCGCCGGACCCGATGCGATAAAGATCCCAATGTGCGACAAAAAGGCGCGGCGTTGGGTATGGCTCGACCAGAGTGTAGGTTGGGCTCTTGACCCGGCCGGCGTAGCCTAGTCCTTGAATCAGTGCGCGCGCCAGCTCGGTTTTCCCGGCGCCGAGATCGCCCGAGAGCGCGATGCAGCCGGGGCCAACGATCTCTGCCAGCGCGGCACCGAGGCGCTGCGTGGCAACTGCGTCTGGAAGCTCGATTCGCATCAGCGCGGATTCGCCAGACGCTTGATGTTCAGCAGCAAATCGCCAGCGAGCGTGCCGCGTTCGCCGTCGGCGCCTGCCGCCAGCCCGGCTTGGGCATGCAAATGCACCGCACAGCGCGCAGCGATGCCGGCCGGCAGGCCTTGTGCCATCAAGCCACCAATGACGCCGGCCAGTACATCGCCGCTGCCGCCGGTCGCCAGTGCGGGCGTGGCGATCGGGCACACAGTGGTGCCGGCCTTGTCGCGCACGATGGTGCCGGCGCCTTTCAACACCACGGTCGAGGCGAAAAACTCGGCGAGCTTGTCGGCGGCATCGAAGCGCTGACGCTGCACCTCGCTGCTGGTCGATTCCAGCAGCCGCGCCGCTTCGCCGGGGTGCGGCGTCATCACCACATGCTCGGGCAGCACGCAGGCGGAATCGGCCAGACCGTTGAGCGCATCTGCGTCCATGATCGTCGGCAGATTGCGTTCGGTTGCCGCGCCGAGCAACAGTTGCGACCAGGTGCTCTGGCCCAGCCCCGGGCCAACGACGACGACAGACGCGCGGTCCAGGAGTGGTCCCAGCTCCGCAGGTCCGGACACACCGCGGACCATGATTTCGGGGCGGGCGGCCAGGATCGGCGCGACGTGCGCTGCTCGCGTCGCGACGCTGACGAGGCCGGCGCCTGCGCGCAGCGCGCCCTCGGCGGCAAGACGCACCGCGCCGCCCATGCCGTCGTCGCCGCCGACGATCAAAACATGTCCGAAATGGCCCTTGTGCGCATCGCGGGCGCGACGCGGCAGGTGTTTGCGCAAGAGCGCGTCGTCAAGCACTTGTACGGTTGGCGGCACACAAGCAAACAGCACGACAGGCAAGTCCAGGGTATCGACATGGATTTCGCCGCACAATTCCACGCCCGCGCCGGTAATCATTCCGCGCTTGAGGCCGATGAAGGTCAAGGTCAACGTGGCGCGCACGGCCGGGCCGGGCGCTGAACCTGCATCTGCGTCCAGGCCTGAGGGCACGTCGAGGGCGAGTACCGGCGAAACTTGCGCATTGATGGCCTCGATCATGGCTGCCGAAATGCCGTCCGGGGCGCGCGTCAGTCCAATTCCATACAGTGCGTCCACCACGAGATCGAATTCATCGAAATGCGTAAACGGCGCCAGCGCGCCACCGGCTGCGCGCCAGTCGCTGAACGCTGCGTGCGCGGGGCCGCTGTGTGGCGTTCGGCCATCGGCGGCAACCACGACCACATCGCGCCGCGCGGCCTGCAGCAGGCGCGCGAGCACGTAGCCATCGCCGCCGTTATTGCCAGGGCCGCAGGCGATCGCGATACGTTGCGCGAGCGGAAAGTGCCGGTGGATGAAAGACGCAGCAGCCTGTCCGGCACGTTGCATAAGCGTGTATTCGGGAATGCCGAAGGAGGCGCTGGCAAGCCGGTCGAGTTCGCGCGCCTGGGCCACGGTGTAGGCCACGGTTGGCATTCCAAGCATGAACTCGCGCTCCAGGTCGACCCGAACGCGACAGTATACTGAGCCGATGACGTCGACCTTGCAGCCAGCCCGAATCAGCGCATTTTCTCGCGACCTCACGATATGTCCGGGCTAGATTGGTTGGAGGAAAAGCGCTTCGTTGTCGATCGCGCATTGAGCCTGGGCTTCGATGCCTGTGGCGTCAGCGATATCGATCTGGCGCAAGACGGTGAGCGATTGCAGTCCTGGCTTGAAGCTGGCCAGCACGGCGAGATGGCCTACATGGCGGCGCATGGCAGCAAGCGCTGGCGACCGGCGGAACTGGTGCCGGGTACGTTGCGCGTGATCAGCGTGCGCATGGACTACTGGCCCGATGCGTTGGATGCGCGGTTGGCGCTGGCCGACGACAAAACGGCTTACGTGTCGCGTTACGCGCTCGGCCGCGATTATCACAAGGTGCTGCGTTCGCGCTTGCAGAAACTGGCGGACGCGATTGCGGCGCGCATCGGTTCTTTCGGTTATCGCGCTTTTGTCGACAGCGCGCCGGTGTTGGAAAAACCGCTGGCGCGCAATGCGGGCCTGGGCTGGATCGGCAAGCACACGAATCTGCTGTCGAGCAAGGCCGGCAGCTATTTCTTCCTGGGCGAGCTGTACACGGATTTGCCACTACCGATCGATGCACCGGCCAGCGATCATTGCGGCACGTGCACCCGCTGTTTGAACGCGTGCCCGACAGGCGCTTTTCCGGCGCCTTACCAAATCGACGCGCGCCGCTGCATCTCCTATCTGACGATCGAGCTGCACGGTTCGATTCCCGAACCGCTCCGGGCACCGATGGGCAATCGCATTTATGGCTGCGACGACTGCCAGTTGGTGTGCCCGTGGAACAAGTTCGCCAAGCTCGCCGGTGAGCCCGATTTCCGCGTACGTCACGGCTTGGACCGAACATCGCTCATCGAGCTGTTCGCTTGGACGGAAGCGGATTTTCTGGCGAAAACCGAAGGCTCAGCGATTCGTCGCATCGGCTACCAGCGCTGGCTGCGCAATATCGCTGTTGCGCTCGGCAATGCGATGCCCGATGTTCGAGTCGAAGCGGCACTGCGCGCGCGAATCGATGATCCCAGCGAAACGGTGCGCGAGCACGTCACGTGGGCGCTCGCGCAGGGTGGTGCGCCACGCGCGCGGTTCCCATCGGCACTGCAACCGGCACTCGATTAACGGTCGGCCCAGTCAGCTCGGCGATGTTCATGGCACTCAGGGACCAGGCCAAAAAAAAGGCCCCGGTGAACCGGGGCCTTTGATCGACAGCAAATCGCTTAGCCGTCGCTACGCAAGCTCACAGTGTCGACACGGAACGTTGTGGTCAACGAGGCATCCGTGCTGGCGACCAGACGCAGCTTGACATTGCGGCCTCTGTAAGCGGCCACGTTGTAACTGCGTTGGACGTAGGTCGACGCGCTGGTGGTTCTGTTGAGGTTCGACAGCGTTACCAGCGTGGTGATGACGGCATTGGTGTTGGCATCCACGAGTTGCACCTGCAGCCGGTCGTACACGGTCGAGGTGGTCGTTTCGCCGGTGACGATCGAGGCGTGGAACGACAGAGTGGCCTGAGTGGCACCGGCAGGAATCGTTGCCGATCCACTCTCGACGGTTTGGCCGGCGCTGTTGTTGACGCCCAGGTAAGCGTAGCTGCCGCCCGAATGTGCGTTGGTCTGCCCTGCCAGGAGCGTGTTGAACGAAATGCCTGTGGCTGCGGTGCGGCGCCACGTACCGTCTGGCGCAGTATTGGTGCTGGTGGTGATGGTGTCGAAGTTGCCATTGGCCAGGCGCTCGATCACCGATCCGCCGCCGCCGGTGCTCCAGGACGCGGTGATGTTGTAGTTCACTGTGCCCGTCTGGTAGCCGTACACGCGAACGTAGTAGACGCCGGCACTGGGGCTTGCCACCGTGCAGGTTTCGTTGCCGCTGCCGCTGTAAGGACGGCAATCGTAGGTCGACAACGTCGGTGCTGCGCCGAATCGCGTGTACAGATCGAGATCGCCCGTTGCGCCGCTGGTGGTAATCGACAGATTCGATGCGCCGGATGGGATGGTCACCGTGTACTCATCGAAGTCGCTGTTGGCCGTGGTCGATGCCGTGGAACCGGCCACTGCAACACCATTGCTCAACGCCGAACCGCCGCCACCGCCGCCGCCGGAAGTGACGGTGACTGAGCGCTGCGTGCTGTTGGTTGCGCCACCATTGTCGGTGACTGTCAGAGTGACCGTGTAGGTGCCCGCTGCGCTGTAGGTCTTGCTGGGGTTGGTCGCGGTCGACGTGGTGCTATCGCCGAAGTTCCAGCTGCGCGACGCGATGGTGCCATCGCTATCGCTGGAGCCGTCGGTGAAGCTTGCGGTCAGGCCGCTTGTGGTAAAGCTGAAGTTTGCCGTTGGCGGCGAGTTCACCGGACCGCCGAACAGCGAGTGCAGCAAGCGATTGGGCGAGCCGGTGCCCGCGTTGGTCACCAGATTCAACGTGGCGTTGTTGATCAGCGCCGTGGCGACTTGCGCTGGCGTAGCGGAGGGATTGGCTGCCAGGTACAGCGCCGCGACGCCCGCAACGTGTGGCGACGCCATCGACGTACCGCTGATCGTATTGGTGGCTGTTGTGCCTGTGTGCCACGCCGAGGTAATCGACGATCCCGGCGCAAAGATGTCGACGCAGGTGCCGAAATTCGAGAACGAGGAGCGACCATCGCTGCTCGTGGTCGAACCGACCGTGATCGCGTTGGGGGCGCGCGCGGGCGAATAGTTGCAGGCGTTCTGGTTGTCGTTGCCGGCAGCCACGACTACCGTGACGCCCGCATTGTGCATGCGATTGATGGCATCGTCGGTGGCTTGCGAAGCGCCGCCGCCCAGACTCATGTTCGCGACCGCCGGTTGCACGCGATTTTGCGCGACCCAATCCATGCCAGCGATGACGCCGGAGTTGGTGCCCGAACCATTGCAGCCGAGCACGCGAACGGGATGCACGATGGCGCCTTTGGCAACGCCGTAAGTGGTGCCGGCAACCGTGCCGGCGACATGCGTTCCGTGGCCATTACAATCGTTGGTGCCGTTGGCATCTGAAATAGCCGTGAAGCCGTTGCTCATGCGTCCCGCAAACTCGGCATGCGAGCCCAGTACGCCGGTGTCGACGATGTACGCGTGCACATTGCTGGCCGTGGTGTCGTAGGTGTACGTGGTGCTCAACGGCAAGCTGCGCTGATCGACTCGATCGAGTCCCCAGGTGGCGCCGTTCTGCGTCGCGATTGCGTAGACCAGACCGTCTTGCTCGATGTAATCGATGCGCGGGTCGGTCAACAGGCGATCGATTTTTCCTGGATCGGCTTGAACCACGAAACCCGGCAGCACGCGCTCGTAGTGGCGCACGTACTTAAGACCATAACCTGCGGACATATCGACAGCGGTACTGAGGACGTCCGGCAGTCGCGCGTCTGATGAATCGCCGAAACGTACCTGGGTTTCGTGAAGTACAACGATGTACTGGCCTTCGATAGGCTTGGCCGGCAGAAACAGTTCATTAGCGTGACCGACGGATGCCAGCGAAATGGCAATAACCGCCGCGAGGCTTGCGCCTTTAGTGTGCATGAGCATGATCCCCATCATGAGTGAACGAAGCGGCCGACAGGCGGCCGTTGTGGTGCGAAAGTAGGCGGTCGTCTAAGGCATCCCCATGCCCACCGACGTCCGGCCGTGCATGAAAGCTAGATCGCCATGGAGGGCAACGTCAACGAATGTTCAAGATCGCCGGTCGTTTCGTATGTTGCATTGCGCCTTCAGGCCGGGCCGATCGTTAGTAAATGACGGAAAATCAATAAGATGTGACTCAGCGACTGTGCTGCATCGCAATGAAATCAAAGCACTGAATGGCATATGAATATGGCATTTGGTCAAGATTTGCGTGCGTACGTGACTGTTCAATCGTAGCGATGAGCGAGCAAACCGTGGAGTCGGTCTGAAGGCGCCAAATTGTGTGCGCCTGGATTCGACACTGCGTCGGATCGGCTCGACGTGCGATAAGCCGCCGCAATCGCGTTGCGTGCATTACGCGAGGCGCTTTCAGCAGTGCTAGTCTCCCGCCGGGGTTTTCACGCGGGGGAGACAAAGGTCCTATGGGCGTAACCATAAGCGTCGTGCGCGAGCTGGCGACTGGCGAGAAGCGTTGTGCGCTGGTGCCGGAGGTCGCGAAAAAGTTGAAAGGGCTGGGTGCCACGCTGGTCGCAGAGAAGGGTTTTGGCGATGCAGCACAAATGCCGGCATCGTTATTCGCCGATGTCGAGATCGTCGACGCCCGATCGGCAGCCTTGAATCGTGCCGACATCGTGATGCACGTGCAGCCGCTGGATGTCGACGACATCGCGCAGCTCAAAGAGGGCGCTATCGTCGTCGGCTACTTGCAGCCGCACTTGAATCCGGAGCGCGTCAAAGCGTTGCGCGACCGCAAGATCACCAGTTTCGCGCTTGAGCTGCTACCGCGCACAACGCGTGCGCAGGCGATGGACGTGTTGTCGTCGCAAGCCGGAATGGCGGGCTACAAAGCCACGCTGATCGCCGCAGAACTGTCCGGTAAGTTTTTTCCGATGCTGACCACTGCCGCCGGCACCGTTCGTCCCGCGAAGGTGCTGATCATTGGCGCTGGTGTCGCCGGTTTGCAGGCGATCGCCACATCGAAGCGCCTCGGTGCCGCGGTCGAAGCTTTCGATGTGCGGCCCGAGACCAAAGAGCAGATCGAGTCGTTAGGCGGTAAGTTTCTGGACCTTGGCGTCTCGGCGAAGGGCGAGGGCGGCTATGCGCGCGAACTGACAGCGGAGGAGCGCGCCGAACAGAGCCGCCGTCTGGGCGAGCAACTTAAAAACTACGATGTGTTGATCTGCACCGCTGCCGTGCCCGGACGCGCGGCGCCGAAAATCGTGTCGGCTGAGATGGCTGCGAATCTGAAACCCGGTGCAGTCGTTGTCGATCTCGCAGCGGAGACGGGCGGCAACTGCGCCTTGACCCAACCCGGCACAACGTATGTGAAGGACGGCGTGACCTTCGCCGGCCCGCTGAATCTCGCCAGCATGGGCGCCATCCACGCCAGCGAAATGTACGCACGCAATCAGCTCAACTTCTTGTCGCTGTTCGTCAAAGGCGGCGAAGCCAAGCCGGACTGGAACGATGAGCTGATCGCCAAGAGCGCGCTGACGCACGAGGGGAAAATCGTGCATGAAGCGACGCGCAAGGCGATCGAAGGTTAGGGGCGGTTGTCGGATAGTGCCGACAACCGAGAGGATTGAACGTCACTCCATTTTGTAACGCAGGGGACGCCACGATGATCGACGGCTTTATCGCACTTTACATTTTCATGCTCGCCGCATTCACCGGCTACGAGATCATCGGTCGGGTGCCGGTCATTCTGCACACGCCGTTGATGAGCGGCTCGAACTTCGTACACGGCATCGTGATGGTTGGGGCCATGATCGTTCTGGCCCATGCCGACACCACACTTGAGAAGGCCATCGGATTCATCGGCGTGCTGCTCGGCGCTGGCAATGCAGCCGGCGGTTATGTGGTGACCGAGCGGATGTTGGAAATGTTCAAGTCCAGCAAGAAGGGGGGCTGATCCATGACGCTACTCACAGTGGTTCAAGCGGCCTACTTTGTTGCAGCGGTGATGTTCATCCTGGGTCTTAAGCGAATGTCCTCGCCCGTCACGGCGCGACAGGGCATCGTGCAAGCGGGCATTGGCATGGTGATCGCTACCATCGCCACTTTCTATTTCTACTTCTTCGATGCATCGGGCAACTACGTGTTGCACGTCGATAACCTCGTGCTATGCATCGCGGCGATCGGCATCGGCACGTCGGTGGCATGGATCAGCGGCAAGAAGGTTGCGATGACCGATATGCCGCAGATGGTCGCGCTGTACAACGGCATGGGCGGCGGTTCGGCCGCGGCGATTGGCGCAGTTGAGCTTTTCAAGGCCGCAGCCTTGGCCGGTGCGGCGGTCACGGCGATTGACATGCAGGCTGCGCAAGAGCAGTTCGGATTCACCAAGTCACTGCTGGCAGTGGTCGGGGCGTTGATCGGCGCGGTGAGTTTCTCCGGCTCGCTGATCGCTTTCGCCAAACTGCAAGGCTGGATGGACAAACGCTACACCTTCCCCGGCCAGCAAGCCTTCAACCTGTTGCTGTTCGTCGCCGCCATCGTGCTCGGCGGTCTGCTGATGTTCCAGCTCGACGAACGCATCATCATCGCGTTCTTTATCGTTTGCCTTGTGCTCGGTGTGAGCATGACGCTGCCGATTGGCGGCGCCGATATGCCGGTGGTGATTTCGCTGTACAACGCGTTCACCGGACTGGCGGTCGCCTTCGAAGGGTACGTGATGCAGAACCCGGCGCTGATCATCGCTGGCATGGTGGTGGGCGCGGCCGGCACCTTGCTGACGCAGCTGATGGCAAAGGCGATGAACCGACCCATCACCAATGTGTTGTTCAGCAACTTCGGCGGCGGCGGCGCGGCGGCCCAAGAGATCAGCGGCTCGCAGAAGCCTGTGGAGGCCAGCGACGCTGCAGTGATGATGGCGTACGCCGAGCGCGTCGTGATCGTTCCCGGCTACGGTATGGCCGTCGCTCAGGCGCAGCACAAGATCTGGGAACTGACGCAGCAACTGATGAAGCGCGGCGTGAAGGTGAAGTTCGCGATCCATCCAGTGGCCGGTCGTATGCCCGGCCATATGAACGTGCTGCTGGCAGAAGCGGGCGTGCCGTACGACCTGATTGCCGACATGGACGACATCAATCCCGAGTTCCCGAACACCGATGTGGCGATCGTCATCGGCGCCAATGATGTCGTCAATCCGGTCGCCAAGACCGATCCGACGAGCCCGATTTACGGTATGCCGATTCTGGATGTGTCCTTGGCCAAGAACGTCATCATCATCAAGCGCGGCAAGGGTACCGGCTTTGCCGGCATCGAAAACGCGCTGTTCTATCAGGACAACGCGCGCATGCTGTTTATGGATGGCCAGGCAGCCGGCGCCGCCTTGATTGCGGCGATGAAAGAGCTGGATGGCGGCGGGCATTGAGTTCAATCGACCCATGTGCCGGTTCTTCCCGGCGCATGGGTGCGGGACCTTGCCGGTTTTGCAATGACAGACCGCAATAGCGGGCTGGACGCGCTTCGCGGACTGGCGATACTTCTGGTGATCCTGCATCACCTTGCGCTGCCATTCCGATTGCCTCTGCGCGATGGCGCGCTCGCGGAAATGTTGCATCCGCGAGTCATCGGCATGCTGTCGCACAACGGCTATCTTGCTGTGTACGTGTTCTTCGTACTCAGCGGTTTTCTCATCGCGCGGCGCGCAATCGAGCGTTACGGCGACTTGTCGCGCATCGAATGGCGCGCGTTCTATCGCCAGCGTTTAGCGCGTATCGCGCCGCTGCTGCTGGTGCTGTTGATCGTGCTCTCTGCCCTGCATCTGCTGGCCGTTCCAGGTTACGTGATCGATAAAGACGGCCAGTCGCTTGGTCGTGCGCTCGTTGCCGCCGTGTTCCTGCACATCAATTGGTACGAAGGGCAGGTGGGCTGGCTTCCCGCGTCGTGGGACGTGCTCTGGTCGCTGTCGATCGAGGAACTTTTCTATCTGGCGTTTCCGCTCGTCTGCCTCTGGTTGCCGCGGCCTTGGTTGATGCTCGCTTTGTTGCTGCTGTTGAGCTCCTTGCCGATCACGCGCGGCCTCGCCGATGGCAACGCCATCTGGCAGGAAAAGGCCTATCTGCCGGCAATGTCCGCCATCGCCGGTGGCGTACTGGCTGCCATGATCACGCAGACGTGGCACTTCAGCCTCGGCTTTGCGCGTGCGCTCGTCGCTTGCGGCGCACTGGCATTCGCAATCCAGTTGTGGGCGCCGGGAGAGCTTTGGAGAGCGCTTGGACACGGCAGCATCCTGTACATTGCGCTGGCCGCAGTTCTGCTGGTGCTCGGCCTGCATCGCGCGCCGTGGCGCGCCGCGCCCCGTTGGCTCACGCGCATGGGCAGGCTCAGCTATGAGCTGTATCTGACGCACATGTTTGTGGTGCTGAGCATCGTCGCTGCTTACAAGGCCGCTGGACTGAACGGTTATTGGGGCGTGCTCGTTTATCCGCCGACTGTTGCTTTGTGCGTGCTGCTCGCAATCGCAGCCGAACGCTGGATCAGTCGGCCGGCTGCGGCGTGGTTGCCTGGCCGCGGCGAGCGCTGAGTCTGCCGTCCATGTTCGCCGCCCTAGGCTACAGTTCTTCAAAACCCAAGACGGTGAACTGCTCGCGATCGCCGTAGTAGACAAGCGTACCGCTACCGTCCGTGGTGTCCTCCGAAAACACAAGCTCAATGTCGATCAGAACATCCGCAGGACCGGCCAGTTTCACCCGATACGTGAACCAATCTTCGCCATCGATGCGTCTGGTTTGATAGCTCTCGACCCGGCCAGAGAGCTCGATGGGAGCGTCTTCGGGCCCGCCGAGTTCAGCATCGATCACTCCTCCGTTTTGGTCGATGAGATCCAGCGTCCAATGCTCTTGGTCGTTCTTGGACTCCAGGGGATAACGGCCTAGCAGGTACTTCGCCCATGCCTCGCGCTGCAAAGGGTCGGTGGCGTCCGCGCTGACCGCTGCCGTTGGCGTAAGCGCTCTTTCCCGCCAGAAAAAGAGCGCGGCCAGCACGATCGCCAACGCGATGCCGGCCCAAAGGAAACGCTGTAAGGTTACCCGTTTGCCGTCCGCAGCAGGCTGCGATGGAATCGAGTGGCCAGCTGGCGCCGGCGCCGCGGAGGGCTTGGCGAGTGGCATCGGCGGAGGGATCGGAGCGGTGGCCGCGACGGCATTCGGGGGCGCCGGGGCAGATGCGGGCAATGCCGGTCCCTGAATCTGTGCCAGCGCTTTGACCAGCTCCGCAGTCGATTGGTAGCGCTGCTCAGGATCGTCGCGCAACATGCGCGCCAGCACCTCGGCCGTGGCGGCGTCGACCTCGGGGCGAAATGTGCGCACATCCGGCGGATTGCGCGGCTCCAGAATCGCCGACATCAGCGCCATGTCGCCCATGTCGTCGTAAGGCGCTCGCCCCGCCAGCAGCTCGAAAAACACCACGCCGAGCGAGTACTGATCGGCGCGTCCGTCGACATCGTATTCGAGGCGAAACGACTCGGGCGGAAGATAACCGCTGGTGCCGAGCACCGCGCCGCTGCGCGTCAGTGCGCCACCGAACTGCTCGCCAGCACGTGCGATGCCGAGGTCGGCAACCTTGACATGCTCGTCCTCGACGCTCGTGGGACGGGTCAGCAGCAGATTGCCGGGTTTGATGTCGCGGTGTACCACATCCATCTCGTGGATTGCCGCGAGCCCGCGCGCCGCTTCGAGCATCCAGCGCTTGAGCTGAGCGATCGCCGGGCGCTTCAATCGCGCCGCATCGGCCACCGAACCTTCGAGCAACTCCATCGCAAAAAATGGCGCGCCTTCGTGCTCGCCCACAGAGTAAATCTGCACCACGTTTGGGTGATTGATCTGCGCCAGAATGCGCGCTTCGCGCAAAAAACGCTTCAAGCGCTCCGGGCTCTTGCGCCAATCTCCCGATTGCACCTTGATCGCCAACTCGCGCTGCAAGGTGTTGTCGCGTGCGCGATAAACAATGCCCATGCCGCCATGGCCCAGCTCGCCCAGGATTTCGAAGCCACCGATGTCTTGCAGAATCCTGGTCGTCGCCATGCGTTCAGCGTTGGGAATGAGGCGGGCAGCAACTAAGCTGCCACACCGCTTGGAGTGCGGCAAACGGTTGTTACTGGCTTTCTGACGGGGAGTCGCGGTTGATCACGAATCGCCTCGCCTCGATCGGTTCGTTGACTACCGCCTTGGTCCAGCGAATATCGTTGGTCTTGGCGCCGTTGTAATACAGCCGCACGCGACCGGGCTGCATCCAGCCGGGATCTTCGACCCAGAAGAAATCCGAGTAAATGCGTTCGTGCCAGCCGCGCGGCGTGTCGAATGCAACCCGGCGAATCTGATGGCTTTGCTGGTCGATCGCGAAGCTCGTTTCGCCGCCGCTGGGATCGACGATCTTGACCACAAAGACGGTATGACCATCGACGCTGTCGGGCACCATCAACGTTTGCTTGAAGCCTTCATCGAGCGCAAAGCGGATGATGCCGAAGCCGAAGTTCTCGCTCCATTCGCGGCTGGCCGCAGCGCCCGGCACTTCGCCATTCTGGTTGTACGTCTTTTCGCCATCGAAGGCGATCTGGAACAGCGTCCTGTTGCCGTCTGCAGCATCGATGCGCACTTTCCCATTCGCCGCGTGGGCAGTGGAATTCCAGGCCGGAAACTCGCGCCACATCACATAGCGATCGGCCGATTGGCGACTCGCCAGCGTGCCGTCGGCGTATAGCTCGGCGCTGCCCTCCAGGTACAGCGTGGATGGGCGTCGCCAAACCTCGCCGCCAGCGGCTGCATGCGCCTTACGGATGATGTCGGCTGCGTCGGGGCCAGCAGCGAGCAATAAACTGAAGACCGGTACTTGCATGCTCAGCATGGGCGGAATCCTCGAAAAGCAGCCGCCATAAGCATAGGTGTCGGTGCATCGGCAAGAAACGGCGTCGCAAAGATTTATCGATGACAACTTGTCCACAGCGCTGCGACATGCTCATATTCACGCTCGACAATTCCGAGGACGCCCGCCATGCGCCGCTTTTTGCCCTTCGCTCTGGTGCTGGCGCTAAGTCCTTCGATGGCGACGGCAGCGTCGGTGGTCATCACAACCGGCGGAAGCACGATCCGACAATTGCTTCGATACACCGATGAGATACCGTCGCTGGCGCCGTCGCTCCTGATCGACGTGAATGCCCCAGCCGATGCGGCAGTCTGTCGCGGTGGCTGGATCAACAACACCGATGCTCAATACCGAGACGTACTGCAGATGGCGCTTGCGGCCAAAATGGCGGGATTGCGGATACGACTGGACGGCGATCCGGCCCGGTTGTTCTCCGGATCGAGCGATCGGTACTGCTACATCAATCTGATTGTCATCGAGTGACGCTCCATCGGCATCTGTGCGTTGTCATCCTGGCGGCGCTGGTTGCCGCTCAGGCCGTCGCCGCGCCCTTAACGGCCACGAAGCAGCCCTCGGGCCGGATGGCGGTCGAGTTGGGCGATTTGCTGTTGACCCCGGAACAAGCCGTCGCGCTCAGCCGCGACAAGTCTCTGGCGACGGGCAATGCTTGGCCGCTGGCGGCGGTGTACTACGAATTCGCCGCAGATGTCAGCTCAGATCGGCGGGCTCTGGCAGTGGCGTTCATGTCGCAATGGTCGAATAACACCGCGATTCGTCTGATCGAGTCGAGCATCGCCACGAACCGCATTCTCATCAGCAACGATCCTGGCAACATCGGCTGCGGATCGTCTTTCGTTGGGATGGTCGGCGGCGTTCAAGATCTAAAAATCAGGTGCTGGGAAATGAGAACCATCGTTCATGAGTTCGGGCATGCCCTGGGCGCCAAACACGAACATCAGCGCAACGATCGCAGCAGCTACATTTCGATCACCGATAGCAACAATCTGGCCGGGCGCTATCCGGCTGTCTGGGACGCCAATTTCGGCCTGGTGCCCGGTGGCAGCATCAATAGTGCCTACGACTACGCCTCGGTGATGCACTACTCGCGGACCGGGAACTTCACCATCAATGAGGAATCGTTTGTGGTGACCCTGTCGGCATTGGCGGCGCAGCCTGCCGGCGCGCCAGCTGGCAGCGCAGGCGCCTGTCTCAGTGCCTCGCAGTGCTCGGCGTTGCTCGGTCAGCAACGGGCCTCGCCACGCGATTTGTATGGCAAGGCTCTGCGTTACGGGCGCCGGCTCGATCGGCTGGAGTCGTATCGTCCGTTGCAAGGTAGCTTGAGCGTGTCCAGCTTTTTTAGCGGTTGCGGTACGGATTGCTGGCGAGTGGCTGCAGACTCGACAGTCACGGTGTCGTTGACCGCTACGAGCGGACACATGGCTGTTCTGGCAGGGGATTGCAATGTGCGCGGCTTCGGTACGATCAATTGTCAGATCGATACCTCGCGCAATACCCAGTTCATCGCCTTTACGATGGGGCCGCAGCAGATGGCCGGCTTGTTGCCGGACCTTGCCCGAGCGCCCAAGGTCTTCGCCAACGGTTTCGAGTGATGGCCGACTACCGGCGACCTGCCTCTTGTTCCTCGTCCGAATCTGGCCCAAATTCAAGCGCTTCCTGGACCAGCGCAACGGGTAGCGTCTTGCTGGTTTTGGCGCCCATCTCGCGCAGTTGTTCGGCCTGGCGAATGAGATTGCCGCGCCCGGACTTGAGCTTGTTGAACGCCTGATCGAGCTGCGTTTGCGCTTTGCCGACCGCAGTGTGCGCCGCCTGCAAGTCGTCGATGAAGCCGACGAACTTGTCGAACAGTTTTCCCGCTTGTTGTGCGATGGCGTCTGCATTGCGATTGCGCGCTTCCAGCTTCCATAAGTGACCGACGGCTCGCAGCGTGGCGAGCAGCGTCGAGGGTGAAACAATCGCAACGTTCTTTTGCAAGGCGTGTTCGTAAAGACCGACGTCGCGGCGCACCGCTTCGATCAGCGCCGATTCGACCGGCACGAACAGCAGCACAAAATCCAGGGTACGACCCTTGAGGATATTCGCGTAGTCGCGCTCCGCCAGTGTGGCGATGTGTCGACGCAGCGACAGCACGTGCTCATCGAGCGCGCGCTCGCGCTCGGCGTCGTTCGCCTGCGTGGCGCGCTCGTAGGCGGTGAGCGAGACTTTGGCGTCGATGACGAGGTCGCGCTCTTCGGGCAGGTGCACCACAACATCGGGCCTGGGGCGCGTACCATCGTCGCCCTTGAGCGCCATCTGCTCGGTGTACTCGCGGCCTGGCGTGAGTCCGGCGGCCTGCAGCAACCGGGTCAGAATCAACTCGCCCCAGGCACCTTGGACGCGCGTGTCGCCGCGCAGCGCGCGGGTCAGGTTCAGCGCGTCGTCGTTGAAGCGTTGATTGAGTTTCTTGAGATCCTCGATTTCGCGTTTCAGCGCGTTGCGATCGATCGCTTCGCTGTTGTGCAGCCGTTGCGCTTCTTCGGCGAAGGATTTGAGTTGCTCGCGCATCGGATTGAGCAGCGCGCCCAATTGCGATTCACTGTCGCGCTTGAAGCGCTGGCTGCGCTCATCGAGCACCTCGCTGGCGAGGTTCTTGAAGACCTCGGTCAGCTCGTTTCGCGCATAGCCCGCGAATTCGAGCTTCTCCGCGGCGTGTTTGATCTCATCGTGCAGGCGCGTCTCCAGCGCTTTGGCTTTGGTCAGCGCCTCTTCCAGGCGACTGCGTGTGGCAATCAAATCCTGCTCGCGTTCGCGCAGCACCTCTTCAAGTTGCCGCATGCGCGCCGCTGCGCCGCGCAGCTCGCCATTTTCGACAAGGAGAACGCGCACCTGCGATTGCGCGGTGTCGGCGCGCTGGCGTTCGCTGGCGATATCGCGCTGGCGCGCAGCGAGGTCGTCTTCGACCGACTCGACGCGAGCCCGAAGTTCGTCGATTTCGCCTTGCCGCGATTGCCGGCCGGCATCGAATCGGGCGTTGAGGCGCGTGGGGATCAGCGCGAATGCCAAAGCGCTGGCGAGGGTCAGCCCCAAAAGCAGGCCGAGTAGAGCGGGTAGCGTGAGGATGGAGGTCATGGCGCCGGAATATCAGATTGGGGAGGAATCGGCGAGCGGTGGCGCTCGTGATTCGCATTCATCCATTCGTCCGTCTCACCGTCTGCGACGCATCCACCCGGCGATGCTGTAGCGATCGAGTCGCGTCGGCAGCACCTCGTGCTCCAGCTCGGCGCTCAAGAACAGGATGAGCCGTCCGCCGATCGGTTCGATGTCGATGCGCTCGGCGTCGGCCGGGTACAGCCGCAGCTCGCCACCATCGCCGGGTTTCCAATCCGGATTCAAGTACAGCACCGTCGACACCACACGCGCATCGTCGTCGCGGAATCTGTCCAGATGTCGCGAATAGTGAGCGCCCGGCGGGTAGTGCGAAAAGTGCGCCTCGATCTCATCGGCGCCTAGGAACCATTGGCGATTGATGGCAACGCGAATCTCATGGATGCGCTCGAAATAAGCGCGAACGGGTTGGAGCACCGCTGATGGTTCGAGCCACACGATGCGATCGGCGCGAATGCTCTTGGCCAATGTCGCCGCGCCACGGCCCACGCCTGCGTCGCGCATATCGCCGGCCATCGAGACCGCCAGCGCGCGCAAATCAGAGATCGTTTGCGGATCGAACGCATCGTCGATCACCACGAACGCCTGGCGATCGAGATGAGCGAATACGCTCATGTCTGCGCGGTGCCCAGACCGAATTCCAGGAAGTACAGTCCAGCGTACACTTTTGGATCGATGGCGTAGCCGGATCGCATCTTGTTCAGCACGAATGCCGCCAATTCGCGCCGCGGCACTTCATGTACGATGATGTTCTCGCTGCTATCGCCGCCGCCGGCATGCACGCGGCGCAGATCGTAGGCGCGTACGAAGTGCATGACCTCGTTGGTCATGCCAGCACTGCTCGGTCCGGCCATGATGCTCTCCACGCGCGCTGCCTCCCAGCCCGTTTCTTCCAGAAGCTCCCGTTTAGCGCTCATCTCCCAGGATTCGTCCGCCGAATCGGCCAGATCGCCAATCAGTCCGGCCGGGAACTCAAGGGTCTTGGCCTGGATGGGAATGCGGTACTGCTCGACCATCAACACCGTATCTTCCGGCGTGACCGCCAGCACAACTACTGCGCCCGCCGGGTTATTGCGCGCGGCGAATTCCCAACCGCCGCGGTGATACAACGACACGTAGCGGCCGTGATGCAAAATCTCGACCGGCGCGTGGTCTCGGGAACTTTCGGACTGAATGGTCATCGCAGGCGGGGTGCCAATTATTGATTCGGGACGCGATAATGCCCGGCAATGGGCTGGCCGTTGCAGCCCCGACCTCTTGAGACCATCGATTCACCATGACTATCCGATCGCTTTTGACCGGCGGCGCGCTCATCGCTGCTGTTTTCTCCGCCAGTCTGTGCCACGCTCAGGCGCTGCGACGTGCGCCCGTTCCATTGCCCACCGACACCGAGATCGAACTCAGCAAAATCAACGACTTGAACGTGATAATGCAGCGCGCCGACGAGTGGCGCAAAACGAACGATCTGCGTCGCTACACCTATGCGCTGGAGCGGCTGGTGCAGCTGCGCCCGTACAGCCCGAATTTCATCTACGCCCTGGCCGAAGCCTATGCCTTGCGCGACGAGAAAACCAAAGCCTACGACACGCTGATCAAGATTCAGAAGCAGGGCCTGGCGCTCAATCCGGACAAAGACCCCGACTTCGACAAGATTCGCGACAAGCCGGTCTTCAAGTACATCGTCGATGGCATCGTCGTCAACGAAACGGCGTGGGGCGAGGGCGAGGTCGCAGCCACGATTCAAGGCGGGCCGGAGTTGATCGAGTCAGTGGTCCATGACAAGAAGCGCAATCGGTTTCTGGCTGCGAGCGTGCGCACTGGCGAGATTGTCGCGGTCGACGGTGCTGGCAAGACAACCGCCTTCGCATCGCCGGCGACAGCGTCTGCGCTCAAGAGCGTTTTCGCGCTGGCAGTCGATGAAGCGCGCGGATACCTGTGGGTCGGCACGGCCGGCGCGCCGCAGTTCAAGGACTACCGCCCCGTCGACTTGGGTACCGGCGCGTTGCTCAAGTTCGATCTGGCGACAGCGAAGCTCTTGGAAACACATAAGCTGCCATTCACCGGAACGCCGCGCGCTTTCGGGTCCATCGCGGTCGCCAACGATGGCACGGTGTACGCCACCGATGCCATCTTGAACGTGGTCTACCAGGTTAAAGGCGGCAATCTGCGGACGCTGTTCAACGTACCGGAGTCCACCAGTCTCCGCGGGATTGCGGTCAGCAGCGATCACAAGTATCTGTACTTTGTCGACTACGAACTGGGCCTGCGCGTCGCCGATCTGGGCAAGAGCGAAGTGCGCGAACTCAAGCTCGATCCCCATAACCTGGGCGGCATCGATGGCCTTTATTACTTCCAGGATCACTTGATCGCGATTCAGAACGGTACCGTTCCGACGCGCGTGCTGCGGATCGCGATCGACAAAACCAAGGGCGTGCTGACGACAGTTCAACCGCTCGAAGCGAACCAACCGGAGATGGCCTGGCCCACCTTCGGCGCCATCAGTGGCGACACGCTGTACTTCATCGCCAACAGCCAGCGCGATATGTATGGCGCAAACGGTTTGCCGCTCGAAGGGACCTTCATCGAGCCGCGTAAAATCTATCGAGTGAACGCGCGCTTTGCCTGGAACGAGGGCGGCAGGGGAACGCAGGCGCCGATGATCAAAGACGATAAGCCGGCGGGCTGATCGTCGCGATGGATTGGATCATCGCCACCGCCAAAGGCGGCCTGACGGTGTACGCGATTATCGTCGCGTACACCGCAGCGTTCACCGTTCTCGAACTTCTGGTGCCAGCCGAAAAGCACCAGGGATGGCGACGGCGCTTCTTCAATCTGCACTATCTCCTTTACTACCAGATGATCCTGGCCTTCGTGATGCCGGCATTGGTCGCGCTGATCGTCGGACGCTTGATGCAGGTCTACCCGCAGGCGTTCGGCTTGATCGATGGATCGAAGTGGCACGTGGCCCTGTTCGTCGTGGTGTACTTCCTGGCCTACGACTTCTTCTACTACTGGTTCCATCGCTGGCAACACACCTGGCCGTTATTGTGGCGCCAGCACATGCTGCATCACAGCGAGACGGCGCTGAACGCATCAACGGCCGCGCGCCACCACTGGCTGGAGGAACCGCTGCGCGTGCTGCCAATGACACTGCCGCTGGCCATCTTGTTTCCCGGCGAGCCGATCGTTGCCGGCCTGGGTGGGCTGGCGATCGGCGCCTGGGTATTTTTCATCCACGCCAACGTTCGGCTGCATTTGGGGCCACTGACGCCGGTGATTGTTGGGCCGCAGACGCATCGAATCCACCATAGCGATCAGCCCCAGCACACCGACAAGAACTTCGGCGCGTTCTTTCCGATCTGGGACATCGTGTTCGGGACCTACTACGCACCGCAGAAGGATGAGTTCCCAACCACCGGCTTGCACGATGGGCGGCGCGTCGATTCAGTGATTGAGGCGCTGCTGATGCCGTTCGGCTATCGCGCCGGGAAGCGTGCTTGAAAGCCTTGCCTTCCCTGGGCGGTTCGCGCGTGTTCGGGCTCGACCTGATGCGCGCGCTGTCTCTGATTCTCATCATGTGCGTGCACGCTTCGCCGCTGTTCGTGGCGCATTCGATGGCGGGCGCGCGTTCGCTGATTCCCATCGGTGTGATCGCCGTCGAAATCTTCTTCGTTCTGAGCGGCTTTCTGATCGGACAAATTCTGCTCAAGCTGGCTGACGATCGCCTGACATTGAAGGGCTTCCTGTTACGCCGCTGGTTTCGCACGCTGCCGAACTACTTTTTGTTCCTGATCCTCAATTTCCTGGTCTACGCGTTCGTATTGCAGGTGCAGGTCGGCGATTGGCGCTATTTCGTATTTGCGCAGAACCTGTTTGCGCCGATGCAGGTCGCGTTCTTTCCCGAAAGCTGGACCTTGGCGGCGGAAGAGTGGTTTTACTTCCTCACGCCCATGCTGCTGGTCGTCGCCCGCGCCGTGTTTGGCCCGGGTCGCCGGGCGTTTTTTGCGGTGGCGATTTTCGCGCTGCTGTTGTATCCGGCGATGCGAATTGCGGCCGTCGTCCTCGGCGATCCGCACTGGGACGAGGGCATTCGCAAGGTCGTTTACCTGCGCCTCGATACCATGATGTACGGCGTGGCTTTGGCCGGCGTCAAACAATATTTGCCGCACCTATGGCAACGACTGGGCGGCAATCTGGCGGTGGTCGGCGCCGTGCTCCTGCTTGGCTGGCTGGCGGCGTATGCGCTGATCGATATCGAAAAGGCCGAGTGGTTAGCGGTGCTGACGTTTTCGGTGGTGCCCGCCGGCTGTGCGGCGTTTTTGCCCTACCTGGATCGTTGGCAGCGCGCCTCGGTCCCATTCTGGGATCGCTGGATCACCAACCTCAGCCTTTGGTCCTACTCGATGTATCTGCTGCACTTTTTGCTGATGATGGTGGTGCTCAAGTTCGGCTTCGAGTTCGCGAGCCAGTCGCTGTTCAATGCCTTCAGCATCGTCCTGGTCTGGGCCTTCGTGGTTGGTTACCTGGGCGGCAAGATCTATCGCTACTTCGAATTGCCGTGCACCAATTTGCGCGATCGATTTACCGCTTGAGTAAATCGTGGCCCTAAAGCGCTCCTATACTGCGGATTCTCCTCCGGCGGCTAGCGAGTGCTTGGGACTCAATGACTTCCGAGTTCACCTACAAGTTGGAATCTGAGCGACCACGCTCCGCAATCAGAGAACAGGATGTCGAAGCCGGTCTTGTCGCCAAGCTTCGCGATCTCAAGTACGCAGTTCGGTCCGACATCCGCGACCGCGCCTCGCTGGAGGCCAGCTTTCGCCAGAAGTTCGAAGCGCTTAACCGCGTTCGCCTGACCGACGGCGAATTCTCGCGCCTGCTCGACGAGCTGGTCACACCAGATGTCTTCATCGCCGCGCGCGTGCTGCGCGAAAAGAACGACTTCACCCGCGACGACGGCACGCCGCTGGTCTACACGCTGGTCAACCTCAGGGACTGGTGCAAGAACGATTTCGAAGTGGTTCACCAGTTCCGCATCAACACGGATTACAGCCACCATCGCTACGACGTGCTGCTGCTGATCAACGGTGTGCCGGTGGTGCAGATCGAGCTGAAAACGCTGAGCGTCAATCCGCGCCGGGCGATGGAGCAGATCGTCGACTACAAGAACGATCCGGGCAACGGCTACACCCGCACGCTGCTGTGCTTCATCCAGCTCTTCATCGTCAGCAACCGCACCGACACGATCTACTTCGCCAACAACAACGCCCGCCACTTCGCGTTCAACGCCGACGAGCGCTTCCTGCCGGTCTATCGCTTCGCCGACCGCGACAACAAGCCGGTGTCCCATCTGGACGACTTCGCGGACCGCTTCCTGCAGAAGTGCGAGCTGGGCCGGATGGTCAGCCGCTACACGGTGTTGATCCAGAGCGAGCAGAAGCTGCTGATGATGCGGCCGTATCAGATCTATGCGGTGCAGGCCATCGTCGACTGCATCGAGCAGAACTGCGGCAATGGCTATATCTGGCACACCACCGGAAGCGGCAAGACGCTGACCTCCTTCAAGGCGGCCACGCTGCTGCGAGAAGACGAGCGCATCGACAAATGTCTGTTTGTGGTCGACCGCAAGGATCTCGACAGGCAGACACGCGAGGAGTTCAACCGCTTCCAGCCAGGGTGCGTTGAGGAAAACACCAACACGGAGACGCTGGTCCGGCGGCTGCTGTCGGACGACAAGTCCGACAAGGTCATCGTCACCACCATCCAGAAGCTTGGGCTAGCGCTCAGCGGCAGCAACAAGATCAATTACCGCGTGCGCCTGGCGCCGCTGGCGGGCAAGCGCCTGGTGTTCATCTTCGACGAGTGCCACCGCTCGCAGTTCGGCGAGAACCATCAGGCCATCAAGGAGTTCTTCCCGCGCTCGCAGCTGTTTGGGTTCACCGGCACACCGATCTTCGAGGACAACGCCAGCAAGACCCAGATCACCGGCGAGCAGGCCTCCATGCGCACCACGGTGGACCTGTTCCAGCGCGAGCTGCACGCCTACACCATCACCCACGCCATCGAGGATCGCAACGTTCTGCGCTTTCACGTGGACTACTACAAGCCGGAAGGCAAGTCGGCGCCCAAGCCCGGCGAGCCGCTGACCAAGCGCGCCATCGTCGAAGCCATCCTCGACAAGCACGACACCGCCACCCACGCGCGACGCTTCAACGCGCTGTTCGCCACGGGGTCGATCAACGATGCCATCGAGTATCACGGCCTGTTTCAGAGCGTCCAGGCCGAACGACAGACCGCCGATACGGCGTTCGAGCCGCTGAAGATCGCCTGCGTGTTTTCGCCGCCGGCCGAGGGCAACGCCGACGTTAAGCAGATCCAGGACGATCTGCCGACCGAAAAGGCGAACAACGAAATAGAGCCGGAGAAGAAGAAGGAAGCGCTGCGCGCCATCATCGCTGACTACAACGCCCGCTACGGCTCCAGCCACAGCGTCGGCGAGTTCGATCTCTACTACCAGGACGTGCAGAAGCGCATCAAGGATCAGCAGTTCCCGAATGCGGACTTGCCGCTGAAAGGGGCCGAGAAGATCGATATCACGATTGTCGTCGACATGCTGCTGACCGGTTTCGACTCCAAGTACCTGAACACGCTCTACGTCGACAAGAACCTCAAGCATCACGGCCTGATCCAGGCCTTCTCGCGCACCAACCGCGTGCTCAACGCCACCAAGCCGCACGGTCAGATCCTCGACTTCCGCGCCCAGCGTGACGCGGTGGATGCGGCCATCACGCTGTTCTCCGGCGGAAGGAGCGAAGGCAAGGCCCGCGAGATCTGGCTGGTCGATCCCGCGCCCAAGGTCGTCGAGAAACTGAAGGAAGCCCTGGGCAAGCTCGGCGATTTCATGCGGTCGCAGGATCTCCCGCCCACCCCGGAGAGCGTGCCCGCGCTGAAGGGCGACGATGCGCGCGCCGCCTTCATCGAGCGCTTCCGCGAGGTACAGCGGCTCAAGACCCAGCTCGACCAGTACACCGACCTCACGTCCGAGACCAAGGCCGAGGTGGAACAGCTATTGCCACGCGACGAGCTCAATGCGTTTCGTGGCGTTTATCTCGCAACTGCGCAGGACCTCAAGGAGCGTCAGGGCAAGCGTGGCGACAAGGCGCCGAGCCCCGCCATCGAGCAGCTGGACTTCGAGTTCGTGCTGTTTGCCTCCGCCGTTATCGACTACGACTACATCATGGGCTTGCTGGCCAACTTCTCGGCGAGGGCGCCCGGCCGCCAGACCATGAGCCGGGAGCAGCTCATTGGCCTGATCGAATCCGACGCCAAGTTCATCGACGAGCGCGAACTGATCACCGCCTACGTGCGCACGCTGGAAGCCGGCCAGGGCCTCGACGAGAAAGCCATCCGCGACGGCTACCAGCGCTTCAAGCGCGAGCGCCACACCGCCGAACTGGCTGCCATTGCCGACACCCACGGTCTCGCCCGCGAGCGTCTATCGGCCTTCACCGACGTCATCCTTCAGCGCATGGTCTTCGATGGGGAGCAGCTGACTGAACTGATGGAGCCGCTGGGGCTGGGTTGGCGCGAGCGGCGCGTCAAGGAACTTGCGTTGATGGACGCGCTGGTGCCGGTGCTCAAGAAGCGGGCAGCCGGGCGAGAAATCTCTGGGCTGAGCGCCTACGAATCATGAAGTGGACAAACAGTCAGATTCCGAGCGAGCGCCTGACCGCTACGCCAGAGCTGCGCTTCCCCGATTTTCGAGATGCCCCAAGCTGGGAAGGCAAGGAACTCGTCGCGATTGCGGACCCGATTGTCGAGCGCGCAGACAATGAGGCGCAGCACAACGTCCTGACGCTTTCCGGCGAACATGGGCTGGTGCTGCAAAGTGAGTACTTTGGGAAGCAAATTGCAGGAACAAGCTCTGATCGGTACCTGAGAATTCAACGCGATGACTTCGTCTACAACGATAGAACTACGAAGGCGTCTGAATACGGCACGATCAAGCGCCTCAAGCACCATCCGCACGGCATTGTTTCACCAATCTACAAGTGTTTCCGCTTCAAGGAAGGCGAGCTTCCGAGCTTCTGGGAGTGGTACTTCGAGTCAGGTGCGCACGAGGCACAGCTTCGCAGCCTTGCTAATGAGGGGGCGCGCGCGGGCCGCTTCAATGTTTCTATCGGCCGCTTTCTCTCGACCACCGTATTTTCCCCTGACCCGCAGTCTGCTGAGCAAGCGAAGATCGCCGAGTGCCTGAGCACGTTGGACGAGCTGATCGGCGCCGAAAGCCAAAAACTCGACGCGCTCAAGGCCCACAAGAAAGGGCTCATGCAGCAACTCTTCCCCCCCGAAGGCGAAACCCGCCCTCGCCTCCGCTTCCCCGAATTCCGGGACGCCCCAGAGTGGGCTCTCACCACCGTCGGGGAATTGGTTCAGACCAACTGCTTGTTCCCACCAAGGGACGGAAACCACGGCAATATTCACCCGAAATCGTCGGACTATGTCGCGACGGGGATACCGTTCGTAATGGCCAGTGACCTCAAGGCAGGGCTTGTCGACACGGTCAACTGTCACTTCATTAGCAAAGAAGTCGCGGACTCCCTACAGAAAGGATTCGCGAGGCAAGGCGACGTGTTGCTCTCTCATAAAGGCACTGTCGGCGAAGTTGCTTTGGTAGGAAAAATCAGCACGCCTTACTTGATGCTGACCCCTCAGGTTACCTACTATCGCGTGAAGGACGAGAAACGGCTCTCAAATCTATTTCTCGCCCAATCATTCGTATCAGACGAGTTCCAATGGAATCTCATTAAAGCATCAGGTGGCGGGACACGTTCCTACATCGGGATTACCGAACAGGCGAACTTGTCCGTAAGGCTGCCGAAGAACGTCGCCGAACAACAGCGCATAGCAACCTGCCTTTCCTCCTTGGACGGGTTGGCCTCTGCCCAACAAGACAGGCTGCGGGTGCTCAAGATCCACAAGCTAGGGCTGATGCAGCAGCTCTTCCCCTCTCCGCCGGAGGCCGAAGGATGAGCGGCCCGCCCGCAATCCACACATTCTCCTCGTTGGACCGTCTGGTACTGCGCCTGCGCGACGATTTCCACAGTGGCGCCTATGACTTTGTGCTGATTTACGCCTACAACGGCACCGGCAAGACACGCGTGTCCATGGCCTTCAAGGAAGACGGCAAGCGTCGAAATGGCGGCATGCCCGACACGCTCTACTTCAACGCATTCACCGAAGACCTTTTCGTCTGGGACAACGATCTGGCGGGCGACAGCCGGCGTGTGTTCCGTTTGAACTCCGACTCGCGGTTCTTTACCGGCATTAAGGAGCTCGCGTTGGACGTTGCCATCCAGTCTTACCTGGGCCGCTACACGGACCTCGGTTTCGACATCGACTACACAGAGTGGACGATCACCTTCCGCAAAGGCACGGACGCGCATATCAAAGTCTCACGCGGCGAGGAAAACCTCTTTGTCTGGTGCCTGTTCATGGCCTTGTGCGAACGCGTGATCGACGGTCATCCGTCCTACAACTGGGTGAAGTACTTCTACATCGACGATCCGATCTCTTCGCTCGATGACAATAACGCGATTGCCGTCGCCAGCGACCTCGCACGACTGCTTCGCAAGGGCAAGAGTCGCACGTTGAGCGAGCGCGACCCGGTCAGCGGCATCGCGCGCGAGGTTTCGGCGCCGATCAGGGTGATCATTTCCTCGCATCACGCGCTCTTTTTCAACGTGATCTGCAACGAGCTGAAGACCCCGTCCAGTCTGAAGTGCAAACGTTACTTCCTGCACCGACCCAGTGGCGGGACCCAATACACCCTGCGCGCTACGGACGACACACCCTTCTTCCATCATGTGGCCATGCTGAGCGAATTGCAGCAGGCCGCCGAGCCCAACGGCAGGCTCTACACCTACCACTTCAACATGCTCCGCAGCGTCCTTGAGAAGACGGCCACTTTCTTCGGCAAGAAGGATTTCTCGGCCTGCCTGGAGGGCGTAGCGGACGAGGCCTTATACGCACGCGCGCTCAACTTGCTCAGCCACGGAAAGTACTCGCTGTACGAGCCGGTGGAAATGTTGGAGGACAACAAGCAGCTTTTTCGCGACATCCTCAACGCTTTCCTGGCCAAGCACGCGTTTGATCTGCCGGCTTTGGTGAGTGCAGCGCCGCCGGTACTCCCGTCCGCGCCCACTGCGGCACCTCCCGCTGCAGCTCAACCCCAGGTTGCCCCCTGAGATGCTGATCCTCTACACCACCGAAGACGGCAGAAGCCAGATCCAGCTCCGCGCCAAAGACCAGACCGTTTGGCTCAGCCAACGGGAGATGGCCCAGCTGTTCGACGTCAGCGCCGACAACATCGGCCTGCACCTCAAGAACATCTACGAGGAAGGAGAGTTGGTCCGCGAGGGAACTACCGAGGAATCCTCGGTAGTTCAGACGGAGGGTGGCCGCGAAGTCCGCCGCCCGGTCACGCTCTACAACCTCGACGCCATCCTCGCCGTGGGCTACCGCGTGCGCTCGCCGAGGGGCGTGCAGTTCCGGCGCTGGGCTTCAACTGTCCTCAAGGAGTACCTGCTCAAGGGCTTCGCGATGGACGACCAGCGGCTGAAGAACCCCGACGGGCGCCCGGACTACTTCGACGAGATGCTCGCGCGGATCCGCGACATCCGTGCCTCGGAGAAGCGCTTCTACCAGAAGGTGCGCGACCTCTTCAGCTTAAGCACCGACTACGACAAGACCGACCGCGCCACCCTGCAGTTTTTCGCGACGGTCCAGAACATGCTGCTCTACGCCGTGACTCGCCAGACCGCGGCCGAACTGGTCACGGCGCGGGCCAATCCCGACGATTCGAACTTCGGTTTGCTCGTCTGGAAGGGCAAGCGGGTGCGCAAGACCGACATTCTCGTCGCCAAGAACTACCTCACCGAGGACGAGATCGACACGCTGAACCGCCTCGTGGTGATCTTCCTCGAAACCGCCGAACTCCGCGCGAAGAACCGCACCGAGACCCGCATGGCGTTCTGGAAGGAGAACGTCGACCAGATCATCACCAGCAACGGGTTCCCGCTGCTCGAGGGCAAGGGCAGCGTGAGCCACGAACAGATGGAGGCCGCGACCGAGGCACGATACCTGGCCTTCGACGAGCGCCGGAAGCGGGAGGAAGCCATCGCGGCGGACTGTGCCGACGAGGCTGAACTGAAGTCCCTTGAGAAACGAATCTCCCGCCGGCCCCGGAAATAAGCGACCACTTGGCATGAACGACAAAGACCAAAAGCTGTTGGGCCGAACGCTGTGGAACATTGCCGATCAGTTGCGCGGTGCGATGGACGCGGACGACTTCCGCGACTACATGCTGGGATTCCTGTTCCTGCGTTACCTCTCTGACAACTACGAGTTGGCGGCGAAAAAGGAGTTGGGGCCGGACTACCCCGAACCATCCGACAGTGACGGCGGCTCGCCGCTGGCATTGTGGTATGACAACAATCCGGGCGATGTCCTGGAGTTCGAAAAGCAGATGCGCCGCAAGGTGCACTACGTCATCCGGCCGCACTACCTGTGGGCGAGCATCGTCAGTCTCGCGAAGAGCGAGAGCACCGATCTGCTCGAAACCCTGCGCCAGGGCTTCAAGCACATCGAGACAGAGTCCTTCCACAGCACTTTCAATGGGCTCTTCTCCGAGATCAATTTGAGTTCGGAGAAGCTGGGTAAGTCCCATCAGGACAAGAACAAGAAGCTCTGCAATATCGTCAAGGAGATCGCCAAGGGTCTCACCGAGCTCCGTGGCGAGTCCGACGCTCTCGGCGATGCCTACGAGTACCTGATAGGCCAGTTTGCCGCCGGCTCCGGAAAGAAAGCCGGTGAGTTCTACACCCCGCAGCAAGTCTCCGACATCTTGTCGGCCATCGTCACGCTCGACAGTCAGGACCCGTCGACGGGCCCGGTCAAGCACCTCGGCAGCGTGTTCGATTTCGCCTGCGGTTCTGGCTCACTGTTGCTCAATGTCCGCAAGCGCATGGGCGCGCACGGCATTGGCCGGATCGTCGGCCAGGAAAAGAACATCACCACCTACAACCTTGCGCGCATGAACATGCTGCTGCATGGGGTGAAGGACACCGAGTTCGAGATCTACCACGGCGATACGCTCCTGAACGACTGGGATTACTTGCGCGAGACCAATCCCGCGAAGATGCCGAAGTTCGACGCGGTGGTCGCCAATCCGCCTTTCAGCTACCGCTGGGAACCGAAGGAGGAGATGAGCGATGACATGCGCTTCAAGAACTACGGCCTCGCCCCCAAGTCCGCGGCCGACTTCGCCTTCCTGCTGCACGGCTTTCACTACCTGAGAGACCAGGGCGTGATGGCGATCATCCTGCCCCACGGCGTGCTGTTCCGGGGTGGTGCCGAGGAAAGGATTCGAACCAAGCTGGTGAAAGACGGACACATCGACACCGTCATCGGTCTGCCCGCGAACCTCTTCTATTCGACCGGAATCCCGGTCTGCATTCTTGTGCTGAAGAAGTGCAAGAAGTTCGACGATGTACTGTTTATCAATGCAAGCGGACCGGAGAACTTCGAAAAGGGCAAGCGGCAGAACGTGCTGACCGAAGATCACATCGCAAAGATCGTCGGGACCTATCAACACCGCAGGGAAGACGACCGCTACGCCAAGCGCGTGTCGATGGATCGCATCGCCGCAGAAGGCTACAACCTCAACATCTCCCGCTACATCAGTACCACGCAGGCCGAAGCAGAGATCGACCTGGAGGCGACGCATGCGCAGTTGGTGGTCATTGAACAACGCATTCGCGACGCGAAGCGGAAGCACAACGCGTTCTTGGTCGAACTTGGGCTTCCTGCTCTTCCCGGCGGCGACATAGAGAGGAGTTGAGATCGGACGTTTCATCAATCATCCGACCTCGGTCGGTGTGCACTAAACCGGATAGATGTAGCTCGCACCCGGACCGAGCGGCAGGCCCAGGCCCCAATACGCGAGCAAGTACAGCGTCCAGAGCACCAGGAAAGTGATCGAGTAGGGCAGCATCAGCGCGACCACGGTGCCGATACCGGTGCCCTTGACGTATTTCTGGCAGAACACGACAACCAGCGGGAAGTACGGCATCAGCGGTGTGATGATGTTGCTGGACGAGTCGCCGACGCGGTAGGCGGCTTGGGTCAAATCGGGCGAGATGCCGAGCTGCATCAGCATCGGCACAAAAATCGGCGCGAGCAAAGTCCACTTGGCCGACGCCGATCCGATCAGCAGGTTCACGCTCGCGGTCAGCAGGATGATGCCGATCAGCGTCACGGCGCTCGGAAAGGCTGCTGCTTTCAAGAATTCGGCGCCTTCGACCGCAATCAACACGCCCAGATTCGATTGGCTGAACGCGGCGATAAAGAGCGCGCAGCAGAACACCAGCACCAGGTAGTAGCCCATCGTGCTCATCGCTTTGGACATGCCGGCGACGATGTCGCGATGCGATTTCACCGTGCCGACCATGGTGCCGTAAATCACGCCGGGAATGAGAAAGAGCAAAAAGATCAGCGGCACAATCGACTTCATCAGCGGCGCATTGGTCGACGTCAAGCTGCCGACGGTGTCTGTCCCAACGATTGGTGCGCGCCAGGCCGAGTCGGCGGGCATGGCGGTGAGGAACAGTACACCCAGCGCCAATGCCATCGAGCCAAGCGCCGCCCACATGGCTTTACGCTCCTCGGGCTTGAGCGGATCGAACTTATCGATGCTGCTGGTATCGCCATCGATGGCTGTCGCTTTGAGGCGCGGTTCGATGATGCGATCGGTCAGGAACCACACGATCAGGACGACCAGCAGCGAGGAGCTGAAGGTGAAGTACAGATTATTGATCGGCGACACTTGATGGGCAGGGTCGATGATTTGCGCCGCCGCCAGCGTGATGTTCGACAGCATTGGATCGAGGCTGGTCGGCAAGAAGAACGTCGCGCTGTAGGCACCGGACACGGCAGCAAAGGCAGCGGCGATGCCGGCGAGCGGATGCCGGCCGGCTGCGTAAAAGATCACGCCTGCCAGTGGCGTTACCAGCACATAGCCGGCGTCCACGGCGTAGTGCGACAGGATGGCGACGAAGGCCACCATCGGCGTGAGCAGCGACTTGATGGTCACCTGCATGAGCGCGCGCAACACGGCGTTGATGAAGCCCACGTGCTCGGCGATGCCCAAACCCAGCATCGACACCAGCACTACGCCGAGTGGCGGGAAGGTCACGAACACATTGACCATGTTCGACAAGAACGCAGTCAGCGACGCGCCGGACAGCAAATTGACGACTTCCAACGGCGCTTTGCTGCGCGGATCGATCACCTCGAAGGTCATGCTCGAGAGCAACCAGCTGGCGACGAATACCACTGCCATCAGCGATATGAAGAGCAGCGCTGGATCGGGCAGCTTGTTGCCGACGCGCTCAACGGTATTGAGCGCACGCGTGAGAGCGGAGTTGGACACAGAGTTAGTCATTAGCAAGCGCTATGCTGATGGTGATTGACGAGCATAGTCAGGATTTCGTCAAAAACACGACACGGAAAGCTCAATGGATGCCTTGCAACAAAAGAAATTGTCCGCGCAGGCGGCGATGAAATACGTCGTAGACGGAAGCGTTGTCGGTGTCGGCACCGGCTCGACGGTGAACGAGTTTATTCCGCTCCTGGGCCAACGCAAGCACGATATCGAAGGCGCGGTGGCAAGCTCTGAGGCCAGCGCGGCCCTGCTCAAGCAGCACGGCATACGCGTGCTCGAACTCAACAACACTGGCGATTTGCCGCTCTACGTCGATGGCGCCGACGAGTGCGATCCGCATTTCCGGCTGATCAAGGGCGGCGGCGCGGCGCTCACGCGCGAAAAAATCATCGCCGCAGCGTCGAAGAAATTCGTGTGCCTGATCGATCACAGCAAGCGCGTCGATCTGCTCGGCAGTTTCCCGCTGCCGATCGAGGTCATCCCGATGGCTCGAAGTTTTGTGGCACGACAGATCGCCGCGCGCGGCGGGCACCCGGCATGGCGACAAGGCGTCGTCACCGACAATGGCAATGCCATCATCGACGTACACGGCCTGCGCATCTTGCACCCCGAAGAAATGGAGCGCGACCTGAACCAGATCCCAGGCGTTGTCACCGTGGGCTTGTTCGCGCTGCGGCGGGCGGATGTGGTGATCGCTGCGGGCGAGGTGTTGACGCGCGTTTGAGGGCAGTTTCAACCAAGGGCTGGAACGAGTCCGACACCCGATGCCTGTGCCGCTGCGATCAGATCGGCGTCTCTGGTCGCCAGCGGGACCTGCCGTCGCAAGGCCAAGTCCAAGTACATCGCATCATAGGTGGTCAAACCGAAGCGCAAAGCGAGCGCGAGGAGCGCAGCTGGGGCCGGAGGTTCCGAATCAATGGCAATAGGCAGACGCGCAAGTGCCGCGATCGCAACTTGAGCCTCGGAGGCAACCAGTTTGCCGCGAAGACAAGCGCTACGAAGCAAGTTGCTGTATTCCAGCGGCAACAACATCGGCGCTGCGGCCCTCTCCGTGATCAGACGGTTCGCAATCGCGTCGGTGTAGGCGTCAGACTGGCTGGCAAGAATCCAGCCACTGACGACCGAACAGTCGATGACAAAGGTCATGCGATCAGACCTTCGCGGGCAATTGCTTTGATGTCGCCAGTCAGGTCGGTTTTGCTCCGAATCGAGGCCAGCACGGCAAGTGCTTGCTCAACGCCTTCTGATTGCGTTGCTTCATCGCCGGGCAATGGAGGCAGAATTCGTGCTACTGGCCGGCCGCGACGCGTGATCTCAATTTCAGTGCCAGGCGCCAGTTGGTCGATCAGTTCAGATAGGCGGTTCTTTGCGACATACAACGCGACAGAAGTCATGGCCAGCTTTATGTGTCAATCTAGCTAGCTAGGATAATAAGAGGCGGGTTGTCATTCAGCAATGTCTGCGTAGGTGCTCGGAATGCGCTTGTCGCTATCCAAGTGCCACTGAGAATTGCGTACGCGGACGATTCGTGAGCACAGGCGCTTGTCCAAAGCCGCGCCGCTAGACGGCTCAAATCGCGCCACGGCGCTTGAGTTCTGTGTAGCGATTGACCAGCGCCAACGGCAGCGCTGCGGGTTCGACATCGATGCACGGTATGCGCGCAGCTTCCAGGCGTGCGAAACTCCTTTGGCGCTCCAGCAGATACTGGGCGGTCGCGGCGTGGGTGAGCGCGCCGTCCAGATCGTCGACAGGTGCGCGCAGCGCCGCTTCTAGAATGTTCTCGCGCAACGATGCGACCACCACCAGATGGCGTTGACGCAACAGGGAAATCGCCGGCTTAAGCGTATCGTCGTCTTCATCGCGCAAGTTGGTGATGACCACCACCAGGCTGCGCTTGCGATTGAGCCCCATCAGGCGCACCGCAGCGGCGTAATAGTCGGGCACCGACAGGCTCGCCTGCAGATCGTAGGTGCCGGCCATCAGCGCGGTCACGGTGCCTTGGGACTTGCGCGGCGGCAGATAGCGATCGATGCCGCCGAAAGTGAGCAGGCCGACAGCGTCGCCCTGACGCAGCGCCACATATGCCAGCATCAGCGCCGAATTGAGCGCGTGGTCGAGATGGGATAGCGCCCCATCGCGTGCGTGCATACGTCGGCCGCAGTCGAGCATCAGCAGAATCTGCTGGTCGCGCTCGTCGCGGTACTCACGCGAAATCAGCTTGCGCACGCGGCTGGTCGCCTTCCAATCGATCTGCCGCGGCGCGTCGCCTTCGCGGTACTCGCGCAACTGATGAAAATCCAGGCCCTCGCCGCGGCGCCGCCGCTGCAACACGCCCGCTTGCGACAGGCGATTGTCCGCAGCCAGAAGCGTGTAGCCGACCAGCGCCGCAAAATTCGGGTAAACGCGCACCGTTTGCTCGGCGCCAGCCCGGATTCGCCGCGCGAGCAGGCCGATGGGGCTCGACAGCCAAAGTTCCGCCGACATGAATTGCATCTCGCCGCGTTGCAGCGGCCTTAGGCGGTACTTCAACTGCACCGTTTGCCCGCGCGCCAGGTACAGCGACTGCGGCAATCCGTGGATCTCGCAATGCGCCGGATAATGATCGATAACCCGAAGGTGCAGTCCGGCGTCATGATTTTCCAGCGTCAGCAGCACGTCGTTGTCGACGCCGACCGCCAACGCATGACTGACTCGGCGTTTGACGTTCGGGACTCGCGCCAGCAGCAGCTGCGCGGCATCGATCAGCAGCGCCAGCAACACCAGGGCGCCGGCTGCCCACCATGCGAGTCCAAGCGACGGGAAAAACGAGGCGACAATCGCAAACACCAGCCACGCCGCCGCTACCCACACCAGACGCGGCGTCGGGATCAATGCGAAGCGTGTACGCGGCGCACTCACAAACGGGGCGCCTCGATTTTCTCGAGCAGCTCGCTGATGAGCATGTCGGCGGTGCGGCCTTCGATGATCAAATCGGCGACGGGACTGATGCGATGGCGCAAGGCGCTCGGCGCGAGTCGCTTAATGTCGTCGGGCGTGACGAAGTCGCGTCCTGCCAGCAAGGCGAGTGCGCGCGCGCAGCGCACCATCGCGATCGCGCCGCGCGTTGAGGCGCCGCTGCCGATCCCGGCGAAATCGCGGCTCTGGCGCACGATGCGCAGCACGTAGCTCTCGACTGCCGCGTCGACGCGCACGCTGGCCGCCATCGCTTGCAGTTTGCCGAGTGTCTCCGGCGTCAGGATCTGCGCGACGCGATCGATGTTGAGGCGCTCGGCGCTGCGCTTCTCGGTGGCGAAGCGCAGCACCGCCAGCTCCTCGTTCTCGGGCGGATAGTCGATCACCACTTTCAACAGGAAGCGATCGAGCTGCGCCTCCGGCAGCGCGTAGGTGCCTTCCTGCTCGATGGGGTTTTGCGTGGCGAGCACCATGAACGGCGGATCGAGTTTGTGCGCGGTGCCGTCAAGCGTGACCTGACCTTCCTGCATTACCTCCAGCAGTGCCGCCTGCGTCTTCGCTGGCGCGCGATTGACCTCGTCGGCGAGCACAAAGTTCGCGAACACCGGCCCCTTGCGCGTGGTGAACTGGCCGTTGCTCGGATCGTACAGCGTATGGCCGGTGACATCGGCCGGCATGATGTCGGGCGTGAACTGCACGCGTGAGTAGCGGCCGCCAGAGGCGCGGGCCAGCGCCTGTACGAGCAGCGTTTTGCCCAAACCGGGCACGCCTTCGATAAGCACATGGCCGCCGCCGAGCAATGCGGACAGCACTTCCTCGACGACGCGATCCTGGCCCAGGAAGGCCTGTGCGACGCTACTCTTGAGGCGCTGCAAGATGTCGCTGGCGCGCGCCAGTGCTTCGGCAGGTAACAGGCTTTCGCTCATGGCTTACTCCGTGTAAAGCGTTTCGTGTCCGACACGCGCAGCTTTGCTGTGAATCACGCGCGCCAGTTTGATCAGGGCAATGAAGGTATGGGCGTCTGCAGCCAACTCAGGTTGAAGCAACAGCGCCACCTGACTCGACGAGAAACCGTATTGGCGAACCAGAATGCGCGCCTTTTCGGCCGGATCGCGCGCTGCGAAGTTCGGAAACTGACGCTCGACCTGGCGCTGCGCAGCGCGCTGCGCCGCATCCACCAAATGAGTGCGCGCCCCGCCGTGCCACAACAAGCGGCCCGCAGCGCGCAAATGATCCAGCAAGCGCCTGCGCACGGGTTCGGGATCGCGGCGCACAGGACCGAATCGCGGCGCAACGGCAAGCAGCCAGATCAGCACCAGAACGCAAAGAGCGATCAGCGCGCGCCATGCGTTGTTCTTCAGCCAGAGGAACAGGCCGGGCTCGCGCGGCACCAGGAACATCACCTCGCTGGGCGTGCCGACGTGGTTGACGAAGCGCCAGAACACCTCGGCGTTGTCGTTGCGGCCGATGGAGAAGTTGGTCATGAAACTGATGTCGTTGATTGCCGTGACGTGACCTTTGCCGAGCGAGAAGCTGAAAACGCGCACATCGCCCTCGCTGCCGAGCCAGAAGTCGGCCTCCTGCGAGCTGCCGAGCGATTCGCCGCCGTAGATCGAGAATTTGAATGATTCGTCGCCCTCCCACGTTGCCGTCAGCAACATGGGCGAGGACAAGGGGTGGTTCTGCATGCGCTCGGTCCAGTCCATCCAGCCGCCGAAGGGCAGGTCGTCGAACTCCGTCTCATCCCAGGTCTCGGTGCCCTCGTCTTCGCTCTCGCTCTCGGTGTCGTCCTCGCTATCGGAGTACTCGTCGTCGTCTTCGTCGCTACGATCGATCGGCGCGCGAGTGATTCCCAAGGCATCGAACAGGGGATCGGGATTGTCGATCCATTCCGATTCGACGATCACATGCGCGCCGGCCTCGATCTCAGCGATCAAGCGTTCAGCGGTTCGCGGCGAAACCGCGCCACGCAGCGCGGGAATCACGGCAACATCGCCAGGGCGAAGTGCCGGGCGCTGCTGCAATCCCTGGATCGTTTGCGCCGCCACGTTCTGGCTATGCAGGATGCGTTCAGCCACTTTGAAGCGGTCGGTGTAAGCGATCGGCAGCGGACGAACCGGTCTGGTTTCCGTAACTTGCTCGAAGGCGCTGACAATGCCGATGGCGCCGAGCACGAGGATGGACACCAGCGCAACGATGCCCCAGATGACGCGCCTCATGCGCTCACCTCGGCGGGCACCAACAAGCCATAGTCGCTGCATAGCGCATCGATGCGTTCGATCTCAGGCAGTCGCGCGGCGTAGGCCGTCTCCGACCAGGTGTTGATCAGGGCGCGCAGGTAGTTCAGCGGCTTAGCGCCCAGGATCGATTGCGCCAGACGCAACACATCGCCCTCGGTGGCCCCTCGGCCGATGCGCATGCCGCGGGTATGCACCAGGTTCGATAGCGCGCCGCGATACAACAGCGACAGCGCCTCGCGACGTTGTCCGGCCGCCAGCAAAGCGCGCGCGGCTGCTGGCACATCCTCAGGCAGGCTTTCCGGATTGATCGCCAGGCCAAACAGCATCGCCGGTGGCGCGCTGGCGACGGGCGACGGCGCGGCGCCCAACCAAAAGCGCAGCAATGCATAGATGATCGCCACGACGATGGCGGCTATGGCCAGGTAAGCGATCACCCGCAGCAGCTCGGCAATCGCGCCAAAGATGGCCGGCGCGTCTTCGACAGGCTCGCGGTCGTCGTCGTCGTCGGCGTCGATGCGTTTCCAACGCGTCACCTCGCGCTCACTGCCGAATGCGGGCTCCGACAAGATCCTGTGTGCTTCGCGGCGGATCTCCGTATCGACGGACTGGTAGATCTGATCCGCGCAATCCTCGCCCTCGGCGCATTCCTGAACCGTGGTTTCGGTAGCCTCCGAGTCCTCGGCGGGTATCGTAGCGTCCGTCCGAAAACGCGTATCGCCCGGCGCCGCTTCCGATGGGTCTGCCTGGGCTATCGGTTCGGCGTCCGGCGGCTCATCCGCAAGTGCCTGGTGTGGAGCCGTCATGCAGACGGCAACCGTGAGCGCGAAAAACAGCGTCAACATTGTGCTATGACGAGTTGCCAGGCGCTTGAGCGCGAGTTCGATGTCCCACGCCTCGAGCATCACGCGGCGATTGAGGTAGAGCGCGAAGCCGCCAGCGACGTAAAAGGGCTCGATCAAACTGATCGCGATGAAGTAATAGAGGGTTTCGGTCAGGCCCCACCAATCGCCCAAGCTTTCCCACCACGGCCGTGCATCATCGACGACCTCGCTGGTCCACTGTACGTCGGATTCGAAGAGCATGGAAAGGCCGTGCAAACCGTACATCACGACCCACTCGAAGTGGATGCAGACGATCGTCAAGCCAGCCGCAAATGCGCCTGCGCGAAGGCCGAGCAGTCTGCGTCTCGCGCGCGCCGGCGCGCCACGTTGGCCCTCCAGTTGTGTCACCGGCAAATTGAACGAGCGCGAGATGTCGATGAAGCGCGTGAACAGCGAAACGATCAATGCGCTGCCCAGGATTTGCCGCGATGCGCCAAGCGTGTCGCGCAAGCTTGGTGTAGCGCCGAACACGGCGCGCGAGAGCACATGAAGCAGGTAGCGATCGTAGAGCGGCTTTAGCCACCACACGAGCATCGCCGCGATCATCGGCTGCTCGTAGAAGGCCAGCGTCAGTACGCCCGCCACCGGCAGGAAAACCGTGAACCAGACCGCCCACAACGGCCGCGCCCAGCGCATCGCCATGCGAAAACCCAGGTCGACCGCTTCCCAGCCTTGCCGGGGACGCAGCGCAAGCGCGATCTTCTCAAGCTCCACGCGCGCGCCCCGCAAACCCGAAGTAAGCGAGCAGGATGACCCACATCGCGATGCCCACGCCGTATTTGATCTGGCGCGGATCGATGATCAATGGCGAGAAGAATCCCTCCACAATTGCCGCAGCAAAAAACATCAGCGCCGCGCCGCCGATCAGACGGAATGCGATGCGGCCTTCCTCCACCAGCGCCAGTTTGCGCGAGCGCAGGCCCGGCGAGATCAAAGCGCCGGCTAGCTTGAAACCAGCCGCGCCCGATATCGCGATCGCGAGCAGTTCGAGCGCGCTGTGGCTGGCGACGAACGACCAGATTTGCGGACCCAGGCCGACCTGGTGCAGGTGACCCAGAATCGCGCCGATGTAGATGCCATTGAAGAGCAAGAAGAACAGCGTGCCGATGCCGTACAGAATGCCGCCAGCGAAGGTCTGAAAGCCGATGCGCGTGTTGTTCCAGACGTAGAAAGCAAACATCTCGGTGTTGGTGGATGCCGGCCGCTGACCGAGCCGCTCGTTGTCCGGGCTGTACATCTCCTGCATCTCCGCCAGATCTTGCGGGCCGATGACGACGCTGGCGAAGTCCGGCCACACCTGGATCGCGGCGAACAACGTCAGCAGCGGACCGAAGAACAAGACGCTGGCCAGCGCAACCACGCGCCACTGCGCGCGCACCTCGCGAGCGAAGCCGCCCATCAGAAACGCCCAGAATCCGTCGCGACCTGGCGCCGGCGCGGCGTACAGCACATGATGGCCACGCAGCACCAGTTGGTGCAGTCGGTCGACCAGCAGCGGGCTGTAGCGGCGCTCGCGCGCCAGCGCCAGCTGGTGGCAAACGTTGCGGTACAACCATGGAACCACAGAGGCCGGAGCGCGATCCTTGATCTGTTTGTTGCCGCCGTGCGCCTCGATCCAGTTCTCGAGCGTGGTCCATTGATCGCCGAAGCGGCGCTCGAACTCAATCTGCCGCATGGCCCACCAGGTAGTTCGCGTATTGGGTTAGTTGCTGAGTTGGCGGGTCGTGGTCGCGCAACAATGGTGTTGCGATCAGCGCCAGCTCGGTGGCGCGGGCTGGTCCAAGCGCAGCGGCACGCTCCGCAAAATCGAGCACCGTGCGCGCTTCATCGGGCTTCAACGAAATCGGCGGGCGTTTGGGTTCGAGTGGCGGAATGTGCCGCGCCACCGTGGCCGGATCGGCATACACCACCAGCGTTCCGGCGACGAAATCGCCCAGGCGCTTGAACTGCCGATTGCTGAGCATGGCCACCAGCCCGCCGAAGTAGAACAGGGGCAAGAAATCCGCGAAACGCAGCAGATTGCGCGTCAATGCCGGTCCCAAAGTGCACGGCGCGCCATCGTCGCGCACCACCATCAGACCCAACGCGCGCTTGCCCGGCGTGGCGCCGCGCGTACGCGATTCGAACACGGCCGGCACCAGCCATTCGAGCGCAAACCATGTCAGCAAAAAGACCGCCGTGCCAACCTCGCCCATGACCGATGTGGCGAACGCCAACACCAGCAAAGCCGCTAACCGCCAGCCAAAATCGATCAGCCACGCCAACGCCCGCGGCACCGGACCAGCCACACGCAGATTCAACTCCACGCCTTCTGGTGTGGCGACGCGGTGGGCGGTGTCGAGAGGGGTGAGCACGAGGTTAGCGGTCAAGGGTCTGTAGTACGAGTGAGTCGATAGTCAATGGTGAATAGTCAATGGTAAAGATCACAGTTGCGAGAGGTTCGCTTCGTGTTAGATGGCTCGATGAACCTGCCTTTCGCCATTGACTGTCGACTCATGCCCTTGGGCCATTGACCAACCAATCATCATCAGTTCAACCGCACATTCGCCGGCGGCTCCATTTGCACCGGCTGCGGCGGCAGGTCAAGGGGAATGCGGATATTGGCCAGGCCGAGCATATCCAGCAGGCTCTGCGCACGCGAGGCGAGCGCTGGGAACAACTGGCGCGCGAACACCGTGTGGTTGGCGGTGAACTCCTCCAGCGGGATCTGCCCAAGCGCAACCTGGCGATAAAACGCGTAAGCCTTCAATTCAATCTCGAAGAGCTTGGAACTCACTTTCACCTTCGCCGCCGTGCCGGTGCAGAGCAGCCGAATGCGCAGGGCGAACTGATACTGCGCGTTGCCTTCAACGCCGCTCGGCGTGAGCTGCAGCTCAACATGCGCATGGCTTTCGAGTTCGCGCAGGCGCAGATCGTCCGGCACTTCGGCGCGCACCCCGAGCATCAGCAGCGATTCCAGTTGCAGCGAGTGGTACAAATCAAGTGGCGACATCAGAACGCGCTAAATCGACGATGCGCCAAAGATACAGGCTTGCGAGGGTTCGGTACGGCGCCCAGCGCTCGCCGTGTTCGGCCAAGGCGCGGGCATCGGGCATGGCTGGCGTTCCGAGCACGTGCTGGGCTCCGGCGCGGATGCCGAAGTCGGTGAGCGGCAGGATATCCGGGCGAGCGAGGCGGAACATCAGCATCATCTGCACGGTCCAGGGGCCGATCCCGCGCACTGTCGTGATCGTCTCGATGGCGTCGTCGTTGCTCATCTGCTGCAACGTCTGCAGCGAGGGCAGCAGTCGCGCTTTGTGCGCCAGGTCTTTGAGCGCCCGGCACTTGGCGCCGGAAACGCCGCAGGCGCGCAGGTCGGCCTCGGCGATCGCAGCGAGGCGCGCTGCAGTCATGGTTTTCGATCCGAGCGCCGTTTCGACGCGCGCAACGATGGTCGCCGCTGCCTTGCCGTGAAGCTGCTGATGCAAGATCGAGCGCGCCAACGCGTCGATCAGCGAGAACCGTTTCGGCGCAGGGAGATCGAGATCGCCGACGAGCGCCATCCAAGCGGCGAGCTTGGGATCGGCGGCGCGCAAGTGCTCGCGCGCCGCCTTCGAATCGATACTCACCGTTCGATGAGTTCCACGCCTTCCATGCCAGCGCTCAAGGTGTGCGCGTCGCCGCCCTGCGCGAGCTTGATGCGCAAACGCACTTCGTTCGACGAATCGGCGTGGCGCAAGGCGTCTTCGTAGGAGATCTCGCCGGCTTGATACAGCTCGAACAGCGATTGATCGAAGGTGCGCATGCCAAGGTTTGTGGATTCCTTCATCACGTCCTTGATCTTGTGCACTTCGCCCTGACGGATGTAGTCCTGTACCAGCGGCGTGCCAAGCAGCACTTCCATCGCCACGCGTCGGCCTTTGCCGTCGGGCGTCGGGATCAGCTGCTGCGCGACGATGCCTTTCAAATTCAACGATAGATCCATCAGCAGCTGCGGCCGTCGGTCTTCTGGGAAGAAGTGCAGGATGCGATCGATCGCCTGATTGGCGTTGTTCGCGTGCAAGGTACACAAACACAGATGGCCGGTTTCGGCAAACGTGATGGCGTGCTCCATCGTTTCGCGCACGCGCACTTCGCCGATCAGGATCACATCGGGCGCTTGACGCAGCGTGTTTTTAAGCGCGATCTCGAAAGCATCGGTATCGATGCCAACTTCGCGCTGCGTGATGATGCAACCCTCATGCTTGTGGACGAATTCGATCGGGTCCTCGATGGTGATGATGTGGCCGGTCGAGTTTTGATTGCGATAGCCAAGCATCGCCGCCAATGATGTCGACTTGCCTGTGCCCGTCGCGCCTACAAAAATGATCAAGCCGCGCTTGGTCATGGCGAGCGTCTTCAAGATCGGCGGCAGGTTCAGCTCATCGATCGTGGGGATCTTGGTCTCGATGCGGCGCAGCACCATGCCGACCTGGTTCCGCTGGTAAAAGCAGCTGACGCGAAACCGTCCGACGCCTTGCAAGCTGATTGCGAACTGGCACTCGTGCGTTTTTTCGAATTCCTCGCGCTGCGACGGTGTCATCACGCTCAACACCAGATCGCGGCTTTGCTGCGGCGTCAGAGTGTTCTGCGTGATCGGCGCAATGCGGCCGTGCACCTTCATGGACGGCGGCACGCCCGCTGTGATGAACAAGTCGGAAGCTTTGCGGTGCACCATCAGCTTCAAAAAGGAATTGAAGTCGATGCTCATGCGGCGCTCCTGTCGATCCCCTGGCTTTGAGCCAATGCTACTCCGCGCGCCGCGCGCTGTGTGCGGCGAGTTTCACGACTATTCAAAGCCATCGCCGAAGATGAGCGATCCTTGATCCACTTCGCCGCGAAAAGCATGCTCGCAGCATCGGTTGGATCGGGCCCGGCTTGCTCGGCGATGTATCCCGCGCGGCGGCTGCCGCGAATCAATCCGCGCCAGCGGTAGCCTCGATCAGAGATATCCAGCGCTGCAGCGCCTCAGCGCGGGTGCCTTGCGCCGCCAACAAACGCTGTGCGCCCTCGGCATAACGTTGGCGCAGTGCCGGATCGCGCAAGCGCAGGATGGCATCCAGCAGGGCCGTACTGTCGCCCTGAGCCACGGACAATCCCGCCTCGAACGCCGCAATGAGTGCAGCCACCTCGCCGCGTGCCGCGCCGCAAAACAGAATCGGGCGCTTTGCGGCCGCGATGCCGTACAACTTGCTCGGCAAGACCAGCCCATCGAAGCAAGCTTGCAGGCTGACGAAGTGAACGTCGCTGGCCGCCAATACGCCAGCCAGCCCGGAGGCCGGAACTGGCGCGGCGAACTCGAAGCGCGCCTGGATGCCATGATGAATCACGGCAGCATTCAGCTCTGCAAGGCGCGGTCCTTCGCCGGTGATGAAAAACCGCACTCGGTGCTCGGGCAGCAAACGCGCCGCCGCCGCTACCAGCGTCCCGAATTCGTGCACACGACCCAAGTTCCCCGAATAGCCGATCACCAGCTCGTTATCGTCGCGTTCTGAACCGGGCGAGGTATGCGCCGTGGAGTCGGGATGGCTGTGTGTCGGCCAGTTGGCAATGGTCACCAGCCGCCCGCGCGATGGCGTCAAGCGCTGCGCCATGCCCTCGGAGATCACAACCGTCGCTGCGGCACTGCGAAGCGCACGATTGCGCCACCACTTGAGCGGCGCCAGCGGCCAGCGCAGCCATGGCTGGTACGCGGCCAATACTTCCGGATACACATCCTGGCTCCAGTGTATCGCTTTGGCGCCACGCCGCTGCGCCAACGCAATCACGTGAGCGAAGAACAACGGCGGATCGCTGCTGACGACAATCACGTCGCCCGCGACCACGCGAGCGCGCAATAACCCAAGTACTGCGTGCGCGAAGCGCGGCCAGGCGTTCAACTTGTCGAGCAAACGCCTGGGCGTGTTCGGCAGACGCTCGATGACTTCAACATACGGCGCCTCGCTGCCCGGCGCTGCGGCCGAACGACACAGCGCGGTGACCGCGAAGCCGCGATCGATCAGCGCCTGCGCCAGTTGCGCCATCAGCACGCCGGTGGGCGCAACGTTCGGCGGCAGCCATTGATTGATCAGCCAGACGCGTTTCATCCAGGTTTGCTCATCGGCCGCGCATGAACAGTCGATCCAGTGCTGCTTTGTCGAGCTGCACCCAGGTGGGTCTGCCATGATTGCACTGTCCGCTGCGCTCGGTCGCTTCCATATCGCGCAGTAGCGAGTTCATCTCCGGCACCGTGAGTTTGCGATTCGCTCGCACGGAGGCGTGACAGGCCAACGTGCTCAGCAACTCGTTGTGGCGCTCTTCGATACGTTGACTGCTGCCATGTGTCATCAGGTCGCTGAGCACGTCGCGCAGTAGCGCTTCGATGTCGAGATCGGCCAGCGCACTCGGAACGCGGGTCACGGTGATCGCTTCCGGGCCGCTTTGGCGCACGTCGAATCCGAGCTGCTCGAAATACGCTCGCGCGCTGTCGGCGCGATCCGCTTCGCGCGCGGACACCGCAATCGTCAGCGGCACGAGCAAGGATTGACTGTGCTGCTGACGGGTCGCCTTGAGGCGCTCATAAGTGATGCGCTCGTGTGCCGCGTGCATGTCGACAAGCACTAAACCAGCGGCGTTTTCGGCGAGAACGAAGATGCCATGCAGTTGCGCCAGCGCAAAGCCAAGGGGCGGCATATCCGGCGGGCGTTGGTTGGTCCCATAGGCAGGCGCCGGCTCGGCAACCGCCGCGGGCAACAGTGGCGCACTGTACAGGGAACGCAGCGCGCTGCTTTGTGCCGCAACAGCGGCCGGCGAGGGTGTGTTGAGCGGCAGGTGGAAACTGCTCGGCAGTGGTGCGCGCGGCTCAGCGGCCACGGGCGAGGGCGCGACCGCGCCAGCGCGCGCCTCGCCCAAGGCCTGGTGCAGCGAGCGATAGATCATGTCGTGCACCGTGCGTCCGTCGCGAAAACGCACTTCGTGTTTCGCAGGATGCACATTGACGTCGACACGCGTCGGATCGATATCCAGATAGAGCACAAAACTCGGGTGGCGGCCGTGGTACAGCACATCGCTGTAGGCTTGACGAACCGCGTGTGCGACCAGCCGATCTTTCACCAGCCGGCCGTTGACGAAGAAATACTGTTGATCGGCCTGTGCGCGTGCGTCGGTGGGCAGGCCCACCCAACCGTGCAAACTTGCATCGGTAGAGCGGGCATCGACGGCAATCGCACGTTCGGCGAGTTCCGGGCCGACAACGCTGCGCAGACGCAAGCGCAGCGCTTTCTCATCGCTCGCAGCGGCCGCGCTTAACACCGTACGGCCATTGTGATTGAGTTCGAAGCGTACGCCCGGTCGCGCCAACGCCAGCGCATTGATCCAATCCTGGATGTGGCCGAACTCGGTCTTCTCAGCGCGCAGGAATTTGCGCCGCGCCGGGACGTTGTAGAACAAATCCCAGGCCTCGACGCGCGTGCCGGGGCGCATCGACTCAGGTTTCAGCTCGCTCAACTGACCAGCCGAGGCGTCCACACGAAAGCCGTGATCGGCCTCGGCCCGGCGCGAGGCGAAGGTCAGGCGCGACACTGAAGCGATGCTCGGCAGCGCTTCGCCGCGAAAGCCCAGGCTGGCAACATGCTCCAAGTCTTCCAACGATGCGATCTTGCTGGTGGCGTGGCGCTGCAGCGCCAGGCGCATCTCATCGGGCGCAATGCCACCGCCATCGTCGCTGACGCGCACCAACTTCGCGCCGCCCGCTTCAATGTCGACAGTGACGGCTTTCGCGCCCGCATCGAGGGCATTCTCGACTAACTCTTTGACCACCGACGCAGGGCGCTCGATGACCTCGCCAGCGGCGATCTGGTTGATCAAGTGGTCGGAGAGGACGCGAATGGGCACGGCTTTTGTGGTTCTTGGAGAATGGCGTTGATTTTGAACGAAATCACTCCACGCCGCGAAGCTCCAGCCATTGAACCAGCAAGCAAGAACTGAGAACCAAAAACCAGTCTCAGCTGGACCAACCCGCCAACACCACGATTGCCAGCAGCGTGAGCCACACGATCAGCAAGCGCCACAACAAGCGCCGCGCCTCTTCGACAGCCGTGTCGGCAATCACGCTGCCATCGCTGGCGATGAATTCCTGATCGTCGACATCGACGCATGCCCTGGCCGTAGCGCTCAAGAATCCCAGATCGAGGTGCAAAATCCCCTGGCCGTGCGCGTCGTGATGGCCACGCCAGGCTTTCGCCACGGCGTCGAAATCCGAGGCCAATGCCAGCGCCAGCGCCATCAACTGTGCCGGTATCCAAGCGAGGGCGGCGTGCGTGCGGTCGGCGATGTCGGCTTGATTCGGTGGCAGCGTCATGCGCAGATCCGGAGACTGCGCAAGCAGTTGCACCAGTCGGTAACCCAAGGCGCCAACCGGACCAAATACGACGAACCAGAATATCGGCGCGAACCAACGTGTCAGGCCGGCGACGAACACCGCATCGACCAATTGGCCGCTGCTGGCATCCTTCGAGCCGACGGGCTCATTGCCCGTGAGCGCGCCCAGCGCCGCAGCGCGATCGCCGGGCGAGCCCGCCTTCGCAGCGGCGTCGGCGTCGACATCGAGATCGCGCGGGCCCCAGGCGCAGTACAGCACCGCCACGCTGAACACAAAATCGAGCAACCCATGCAGCGGCGCGTTGAGTACCGCATCGATCAGCGCCAAGGTCAGGAGCAAGGGCAGCAACAGAATGAGCAGGCCCACGTCCGATTGCCATAGGCCGTTGGCGGCGAGGCGCTCGTTGAGCCAGGACGTATAACTGCGGAGCCAGAGAAAATCGCGCAGTCGCGCCAAATCGGGCGCCAGCCAGCCAATGGCGACAACAATCAGCAGCGCAAGCAGGGCAAGAGTCATGAGAATCGCTACGATGAGCCTGCACGGAGTATTTCACAGCTGGCCGTGGGCGATTCTTGCCAAAGCACGCAATGGCGCGTGGCGTTAAGGCGCTTCAGTCAGGAATCGCCGGGATCGAGGGCGGCGCGGCACAGGATGGGGCGCAGAGGGCAGGCGCCAGTGTTGATCGCCGGCATTGAAGGCCCGATCTCTGCCAGAGTCGCCAAAACGTTGGCACGGGCAAACAGGTTTGGCCTCCGCCTGGCTTTGGCCGCCGAGCGCGGCCCGGTGTCGCTGCGCGAGCCGCGCACGGAGGCGACTGCGTCCCCGTGCGCTTGCGTCAATCTGCGACCAAATCGCTCCTATACCGATCAGCCTGGCTTGGCGTCCCGCAGCTCGCGCCGCAGGATCTTGCCGACGTTGGTCTTCGGCAATTCGGTGCGGAACTCGATGATCTTGGGCTGCTTGTAGCCGGTAAGCTGATCGCGACAGTGCGCTTTGACATCGTCGATGGTCAGCGCCTGATCGCGCTTGACGATGACCAGCTTCACCGCTTCGCCGCTCTTATCGTCGGGCACGCCCACTGCGGCGACTTCGAGCACGCCGGGCATCATCGCCACGACATCTTCGATCTCGTTCGGATAGACATTAAATCCGGACACCAGAATCATGTCCTTCTTGCGATCGACGATGTAGAAATAGCCGCGCTCGTCCATTTTGCCGATATCGCCGGTGCGCAACCAACCATCGGGCGTGATGGTCTTCGCGGTTTCCTCCGGGCGCTGCCAATAGCCCTTCATCACTTGCGGGCCGCGAATGCAGATTTCGCCAATCTCGCCCTGCGGCAAAAGCTTTCCATCGTCGTCCTGAATCGATAGTTCGGTGCTCGGTGCCGGCACGCCAATGGATGACGTGAACTCTTTGGTATCGGGCCGATTCACCGTGGCCACTGGCGAGCTTTCGGTCATGCCGTAGCCTTCGAACAGCGCGCAGCCGGTGGTCTTTTGCCATTTCTCCGCGACCGCGCGTTGCACCGCCATGCCGCCGCCCATCGACAGCTTGAGCGGTTTGAAATCGAGTTGATCGAAGCCCGGCGTCGCCAGCAAACCGTTGAACAGCGTGTTGACGCCGGTAATGATCGTGAAGCGGTATTTGCCCAATTCCTTGACGAAGCCCGGCATGTCGCGCGGATTCGGGATCAGCACGTTCAAGCCGCCGACGTTCATGAACACCAGGCAATTACAGGTCAGCGCAAAGATGTGATACAGCGGCAGCGCAGTGATGATGATTTCTTCGCCTTCTTTCACCGACGGGCCAAACCAGTGTTTGACCTGCAACATGTTGGCGACCATGTTGCGCTGCGTGAGCATGGCGCCTTTGGAGACGCCTGTCGTGCCGCCGGTGTACTGCAGGAACGCGAGGTCTTCAGGGCCAATGTCGGTGCTCGGAATCTTCTGATTCGCGCCCTGCTTGAGCACGTCGTTGAACTTCAGCGCGCCGGGCAGATTGAACGGCGGAACCGCTTTCTTCTGATACTTGACGACGAAATTGACGATCAGCGATTTCGGGAAACCCAGCATGTCGCCGACGCTGGTGGTGATCACCTGCTTGACCTTGGTTTCCTTGATGACCTCTTCCAGGGTCTTTGCGAAGTTTTCCAGCACAACGATGGCCAAGGCGCCCGAATCGTTGAGCTGATGTTTCAGCTCGCGTGCCGTGTACATCGGGTTGGTGTTCACCACTGTGCACCCGGCGCGCAAAATTCCGAGCAGGGCAACCGGGTACTGCAGAACATTGGGCAACATGATCGCGACGCGATCGCCCTTTTGCAGGCCCAGTTTGTTGCGCAGATAACAGGCGAACTTCTGGCTCAGCTCATCAAGCTCGCCATACGTAATCACCTTATCCATGCACACGAACGCCGGTCGATGGCGGTAGCGCTCGAAAGCGCGCTGCATCACGTCCACCACCGAGCGAAACTCGTTGGTGTCGATGTTGGCGGGTGTTCCGGCCGGATACTGTGCCAGCCATAAATGCGGTGCGCTCATCGTCCCCTCCTCCAGATGATGTGGTTGGCTTCTAATGCGACGCCCGATTCGCAACTGCAATCATTGCGGATGGGCCACCAGACCAGCCAAGTCGGTGCAAAATAACCGCAATACTCGGGGATGTCACATGCGCAAAACGTCAATGGCCTTTATCGCAGCACTTCTTGCGCTTGGCGCGTGCAGCGCCGACCCCACGGAGCAAGCCTTGATGGCTGCAATCGACCGCCTGGAGGCAGCCGGCGAAGCGCGCGATGTCGATGGCTTTATGGACCATGTCGGCGATGATTTTGCCGGCAACGGGACGGAACTCGATCAGAAGGGTCTGGAGCGTTACCTGCGCCTGCTGGCGATGCGTCATCAGGCCATCGGCGTAACCCGCGCCGCAACGCAAGTGGAGATCAGCGGCGATCGCGCCGTGGTCAAAATGCAATTGCTGCTGACGGGCGGCGCAGGTGGATTGCTCCCAGAATCCGGGAAACTGCTCGATACCGAATCGACCTGGCGCTTTGTGGATGGCGATTGGCAACTGGCCGGCGCGCGCTGGAAGCCGGTCGGGCATTAGGCCGATACTGCGTCGCCGCCTTCTCAACTGAGCGCCCATGTACGACCGACCGCCGCGCGATAGCCGCATCAATCCATGGCAGCAAACCACGCCAGCAGCGGAAGCGCCAGCCTTCGACCGCCGCGCCCAACGCCAGCGCGAGGTGCGCATCTTCGGGGTCGCCGCCTGTGCCGCCGTTGCCGATGACCGCTTCGAGGCGATTCGCAAAGTGTATGTCAATCGCGCGCGGGCGAAGTCCTTCGGCGATTTGTTGGCGCGCCTTGCCGCATCGCGCGTCGGCTATAACCTCATCGAGGACGCCGACCTTGAGCGTTTGACGGCCAGCCAGCACCACGAAGGCATTGCGCTGGATATCCAGCGCAAGGCGCAGCCGTCCTTGGCGACCCTCAAGGTTGCCTGGCAAAGCGCACCACGCGCGGTCGCGCTGGCCCTGGTTGGCGTCGGCAATCCGCACAACGTCGGCGCGATTCTGCGCAGCGCAGTGCACTTCGGCGCCAGCGCGGTGTTAATGCAGCGCGCCCATGCCGTGAACTTGTCGGGCGCTGTGTATCGCGTTGCCGAGGGGGCGGCGGAACGCATTGCCGTCAGCACCTTCGACGACATCGGCGAACTGCGCATCGCCGACATGCCGCTGTTGGCGACGACAACAAGCGGCGAGCGATCGTTGTTCAGCGATCCGTTGCCGCCCAAAGCCATCGTACTGATTGGCGCAGAAGGACCGGGCTTGCCGGCGGACGTGGCGGCCCTGGCCCAGGCGCGCCTGACGATTCCCGGCACCGGGCGTGTCGACAGCCTCAACGTGGCGCAGGCGGCGACGCTGGTGCTGGCCGAGTGGTGGCGATCGGGGTCGCGACGGCCTTAGTGCTGGTGTGCGAGCCGAAGGCGATCATTGCGCATGGCGCTTCAGCAGCACCAGAATCTCCGCATGTTCGGTGTGCGGGAACATGTCGAACAGCTGCGCTTTCGCTGGCCGATAACAATCGAGCGCCTTTAAGTCGCGAGCCAGCGTGTCGGGATTGCAGCTCGAATAGAGCAAGGTCTGCGGACCCTTCGCAACCAGCCATTCGCGCAGTTCCCGCGCCAGTCCCGCCCGTGGCGGGTTGACGATCGCTGCGTCGGGCGTCGATTCGGTTGCCACAAACGCGGCCACATCGCCGGCCAGAAAGCGAACCGCCGATCCGGCGCGATTGGCTGCCTCAATCGCGCTGGCGCTCGATTCGATACCGACGATCTCGCGATCGGCGCGCTCCAAATGTCGGGCGAATGCGCCAATCCCGCAGTACAAATCCCAGATGCGTCCGACTTGATCATCCAGCCATTCGGCGGCGGTTCGATACAGCGCCGCTGCCACCGTGCTGTTGGTCTGAAAAAAGGCCTGCGGCGGTAACCACAGGGTGTGGCCATTGAGTTCGCAACGAATCGCCGAGCAGGGCGTCAGTACGATCTCGACCTCGCCTTCGGTGACTGCGCGATGTTCGGGGAGCAGATTGATGCTGACGACTTTGAGCGGCGCTTGCTGCTGCCATTCCGGCAACAGTTTTGCGATGCGCTGCAGCGCTTCGCGCGAGCGCAGCACGAAACGCAACATGTGCTCGCCGCTGCCGGGCGCTTGGGTCAGCAGAACGAACTTCGCCTCGCCGCGGCGCGTGCTCAGATCGTAAGGCGGCACCTGGGCCGCTTTGAGCCACTGCCCGGCCAATGCCAGGGTCTTGGCCATCGTCTCTGGATACAACGGGCAATCGCGCAAATCGACGGCCGGGCGACCGGGCAAGACCAGGCCCAGGAACGGCGCATCTATGCTGCCGCCCACGGCCATTTTCGCCTTGTTGCGAAAGCCGGTCTCGGGCGATCGCACCGCAGGGAGCCAGTTTTCGATGCCAGCGAGGCGCTCGCGCGCCTGCGCGCTCTTGCGCTGCAGTTGCTCCGCGTACGGGCGCGCCAGTTCGCTGCACGATCGGCATCGGCCAGACTCGAAGTCAGCGCATTGCACCGGCTTTCAGCCTGTCGATCAGAGCGTCTTTTTCCACCCAGATATCGTTGATCCAGGTCTGAAAGCGCTGACGGAATTCAGCATCGTTTTCGTAATCGCCACCGAGGAACTGCGGTGGAATTGCGCGCTCCTGGATGTGCACGATGACCCGTCGCATGTTCCCACCGAGCAGCGTGAGCATGCTCGGCGTGCCATCCGGATAAACGATAGTGACATCGACCAGCGATTGCAGCACGTTTCCCATGGCATCGATGACGAACGCAATGCCGCCGGCCTTCGGTTTCAACAGATGACGAAATGCGGCGGATTGGGATACATGCTTTTCTTCGGTGCGCCGCGTACCTTCGATAAAGTTCATCACTGACACGGGCAGCTTTGCGAACTTCTCGCAGGCGCGGCGCGTGGCCTGACGATCCTTGCCCCGCTTGCTCGGATCGTGAGCGATCTGTGCCTGGCTGTAGCGGCGCATGAACGGAAAATCCAGTGCCCACCACGCCAGCCCCAGTAGCGGAACCCAGATAAGTTGCTGCTTGAGGAAGAATTTCAGGAATGGAATGCGCTTGTTGAACACCTTCTGCAATACCGGAATATCCACCCAGCTCTGGTGGTTGCAGGCCACCAGATACCATCCCTCGTAGCGCAGGCTCTCGCCGCCGAGAATTTGCCAGTCGCCGGGTGCCAGCCAATCGATCAGGCGGCTGTTCACTGATATCCAGTTTTCGGCGACAGCGGTGAGCGCCAGGCCCAGTGGCCGTCGCACCGCGTCGAAAGCTAATGCGAACTTGAGCAAAGCCAGCGCGAATAGCGGAATGACGTGGACGATGGTGTTGATCGAAACGACCAGCGTGCTGAGTGGCAGCAGTAGGGCAGTTCTCAACGTTAGCGCTCTCATGGCTTCAGTCCGCTAAGGCTACATGAGCCACGGAAAGCGCAATTTTGACGCATCTGCGCTTGCTTTCGTTCGCGCTCCCTGGTGAGATTCCGCCTCCTTGCGTTTTCGGCATCGATTCATGTCTGGCATCGCCATCGTCGAAAGTTCTGCAACGCTGAGCCATCTGTTGCAGCGCACCCTCTCGGCCTCCAAGCAGAGCGCCGACAAGGTGTTGACCACATATAGCGAGGCGGCGCAGCTGATCGCGGCGGCAGAGGCTGATCGAAGCAAATTCCGCGTGTTGATACTCGGGGCGCCGCAGCGCATGCAGCCGGAATTCGAGGCGATCCTCGATTCGCTGGCGAAAGGCGCAGCGCCGTCCCTGGCGGTGCTCGTGCTCAGCCACGAAAAAACGCCGGTTTTGGCAGAATGGCTGGCGCGAAGACGCAATGCTTTCTTGCTGCTGTGGTCGAATTTCGGTCGCATACCGGCAGCGCTCAAGCAAATGCTGCCGCCGACGACCGAACTCAAAGAGGCGGTGGGCCCGGCCGTCGCGGCCCTGGCGCGGCCGGCAACGGCGCCTCCGCTCCGAGTGCTGTTTGTGGACGACTCGCAAAGCGTGCGCTTCGCTTACCGACAGTTACTTGAGAACAATGGTTTTGTCGTCGATACCGCAGCATCGATTCAGGAGGGTTTCGCCAAGGGCCAGACCGGGGCGTACGACCTGGCGATTCTCGACTATTACCTTCCCGATGGCAGCGGCGATGAGCTGACGCGCAAGTTCGTCGAGTCCAAAACCACGCAGCACATGCCGATCGCGATCATCACCGGCAGCTACAAGGACGCGATCATCAAGAAGTGCCTGGAAGCCGGCGCAATGGAGTGCATGTTCAAGAATGAAGTGCTGGAGCTGACGCTCGCGCGCATCAAAGCGCTGGCGCGTACCATCCAGACGCAGAAGTCGATCGAGGCCGATCGCCAGCGGCTCGATGGCATCTTGCGCTGTGTCGGGGATGGCATCTATGGCGTCGACGGGCAGGGCGTGATCACCTTCGCCAACCCCACCGCCATCAAGCTGCTCACATATCTCGACGACAAAGATGTAATCGGCAAGTCGGCACATACATTGTTCCACTTCGCCGCCGAAGACGGCGAACCGATCGATGCCGGCGATTCGGTGTTGACCAAGGCTTATACCAACGGCACCGAATTGACTGGCTACGAAACCGTGTTCTGGACGCGCGCCGGCCTGCCGGTGCCGGTGGAGTGCACCGTGTTGCCCCTGGCGATTTCCGGGCGCCGGGAAGGCACGGTGGTGGTATTCCGCAATATCTCCGAGCGCAAAAGTGCGGATCGATTGCGCTGGGAATTGCAGCACGATCAGCTGACCGGTCTGGCCAATCGCCGTCATCTCATTCAGTCGCTCACCCATGAGCTCGAACGTCGCCGCGAGCGCGGCGGCTACTCGGCGCTGCTATACATCGACATCGATCGCTTTCATGCGATTGTCGAAAATGCCGGACAGCAGGCTGCCGATCGCGTACTCGCCGATGTCGGCCAATTGCTGTCGCAACGGCTGCGCCAGGACGATCTGGTGGCACGCCTCGAGGACGATCATTTCGCGATGATTCTCTCCAGCGTGCAGCTCGAGAACCTGTTCACCATCGCCGATGGTTTTCGCGAGTTGCTGAAAGATGCGCGCTTCTTGATGTACGGCCGGCCTTCAGTGGTCTCCGGCTCAGTGGGCGTGGCGATCCTGTCGGCCGATGCGCCCAGCGGTGAGTATGTGCTTGAGCATGCGCGGCTGGCGTGTCACGACGCCAAGCGCCGCGGCCGGGATCAGACGCAGATTTACGTGGCCGGCGCTGATGCGCGGATCGCGCGCGAACTCGATGCTGGTTGGATCGTTCGCCTCAAAGACGCGTTGCATGAAGATCGTTTCATGCTGCTGATGCAGCCGATTCTGCCGATGGCGGTCATTCGCGATGTCGACGAGGCAGCGCTGCGCAACCAGGCGTGGCGCCTGCATCAGCACACGCGCGGCGAGGCGCTGTTCGAGGTGCTGATCCGGATGATCAACCGCGACGGCCAGATCGTCAGCCCGAGCGTTTTCGTGCCGTTGGCCGAACGCGTTGGCATGATGCCCAAAATCGACTTGTGGGTGATCAGCCGTGCGCTCAAGTTGCTCGCCTCGCTGGACGCCGATTCGCGCGTCGCGCTGACTATCAATTTGTCCAATGCAACCCTGCAAGACGCCGATTCGATGAAACTCATCGACAGCCTGATCGGTGGTTCCGGCGTATCCGCTGAGCGCGTCATTTTCGAAGTCACCGAGACCAGCGAAATCGGCAGCTTGCACACCGCGCGGCGCTTTATCCAAAGCCTGCGCAAACAGGGCGTGCGCTTCGCGCTCGACGACTTCGGCACCGGATTCTCATCGATCAGTCATCTCAAGCACTTGCCGGTCGATTTCGTCAAAATCGAAGGCAGTTTCATCGCCGATCTTGGCGAGTCCTCGCGCGACCGCACCATGGTCTCGTCGATGATTTCGCTGGCGCACGCGCTCGATCTCAAAGTCATCGCCGAGCATGTCGGCAGTGCGCACTGCCTGAAGTGGGTGGCCGACTGCGGTTCGGACTATGGCCAAGGACATTATTTGGGCGAGCCGCTCAAAGTCGAGGACATCGATTTTCGATTGCTGCGGACGCCCAAGCCGGTGGCTGCTTAACGGGTCGGAGTCCTCGATTCATCAACCTGATGTTCGCATCCTTCGACCTCGCCCCGCTGGTCGAGTGCGCCCGCCGAACAGGATCATGAGTGGCTGCGCTTCATGGCGAGAAGTGTATCGAACTGGCCACAGCAGGCGTCGTCGAGCGTCGTAGCATCCCTACTTGGCGGGCGCCGCTGTCTGCCGTCACTTGCTTGGGTCGCAGAGGCTTTCTCGGTGCGTGTCAGGGGCTTGAATGCGTTATAGGTTTCTGCAGTTTGAGCTGGACACGGGTGCGCGCGAGCTGCGGCTCCAGGCGCGCGCCATTCCTTTGCAACGTCGCGCATTCGATGTGCTCCTGTATTTGCTGGTCAATCGCGATCGCGCCATCACCCGGGCGGAATTGATCGAACAACTCTGGCCCACTGAGCACGTCACCGACGGCGTGGTTGCCCAGTGCGTTTTGAAGTTGCGCGCCGCGCTCGACGACCGCGACTCCTCGATCATCCTGACCGTACATCGAATCGGCTACCGATTCACCCCCGTCGTCGAGACCGTGGCAGACCTCGCGACGAAACCCGAATCCACGGTCGTCGCGGTGGATGCGGCAGCGCCGGCGACAGCGTTGCCCGAGCCTGCATCAGCGACCGTTGCTGCAGCAGCCGCGCCGCCGTCGGCATCCACTCGGCGCGGCCGTTCATGGGCCTATCCGGCCCTCGGCTCAGTTTTGCTGGCGGTCGCGGTTTACGTGATCGCAGCAGCGAACCGGACAGATGTTTCCGTGGCGTTGCCGCAGTGTCTGGAAGTGCGGCCAGGTCAGTTGAACGTGGAGTCCTGGATCGGGGAGTTCGTGGTCGACGAGATCCGCAGCCTGTCGATGCGAGACGCAGGCGGCCCGCGCTGCGCGGAGTTCTTGTTCGATCTGGCGCGCAGCGACGAGTCGTTCGTTTTGCGCGGCCGTTGGCAAGGTCAGCCCCTCGTGATCAGCGCCGCCAACCCTGCATTGCTGATCCAGCAAATGCGGCGCGAATTTGCGGGACTCGGCTTGCGATCGCCGGAAGTGGATTCGCAGAGCGCCAATCAGTTGCTCGCCGACGCAGGTATCGAATACGACGCTTTCAAATACGATGCGGCGATCGCACTGTTGCGCCAGGCGCTGGCCAAAGACCCCGGAAATCTGGTCGCGCGCCAGCTGTTGGCCCGAGCCTATCTGAACGCCGGTCAGTCGTTGCCTGCGGCTATGCATGCCTATCTGGCGCTGCAATCGGCCCCGCCCGGTTCTGGCGTGGCTTTGCGCGCGGCGCTGATTTACCACTTCGGCACCGGCGCCTGGGATGATGGCTTGCGTTACTTCGAAGCCGTGCCCAGAGAGCAGTGCGAGCAGATCGTCTGCCGGATAGCGCTCGGCGTCATGCTGAGTGGCGTCGCCAGCTACCAGGACGCATTGCAATACCTGCGCGATATCGATCCGCAGGATTTATCGATGGACCTGGTATTGATGCATTCGCAAGCGCGGATCGCCGCATTGGCGGCGGTCGGCGAGTTGAACACCGCCAGTGCCGATTGGCTCGAACCGGCGGAGTCGCTGGCGCCGTCCGCAGCGCGTCGACGCTACTTGATGCTGCTGATGTCCGCCGAGTGGCTGGCTGAAGCCGGGCGCTCTCGCGATGCAAAACGATTGTATCTCGCCGCTGCCGACCACGCTCAGGCTGCGGGTGAGGCGACCATCGCCGAGGTGTGTCGCTATCTGGCGACATCGTTGGTGCGATTGGCTGCTGCGCCAATGACCGACATCGGCACTCTGACAGCGAGAATTGCTGAATCCGGGGACCATCTGATGGTGCTTCGGGTGCGCAGCAGCGAAATGCGAATGACGCGCGCCAGCCGCAATGCGGACGAACGCGCTAAGTTCAGTCTCGCGCTGGCCAACGATGCCGCCGATGCCGGCGATCGTTTGACCGAATATCGAGCCCTGGAGGAATTGCACGCGGCGGCGATGGACTTAAGGAACCTCGACCTGGCAACGCACGCCATGCAACGATTGGCCCGAGCTGCTGGCCAATCTCCGGTCTACGGAATTGGTGCTCTCGCTATGCGGTTCGGATTGGAGTGGAAGCAAGGCCAGATTGACGCCGCCAAAGCGACGGCCGCGCAATTGCATTCGTTGGCAGAACAAGTCCCGCAGGTGCCATTTCGCTACTCCTGGGCGTGCGGCCTGGGAGAACTTCACGTGGCGCTCAACGAACTCGACGAGGCCAGTGCAGCGTATGAGTTATGCATCCGGTCCGGACGCGAGGCCGGCGATCAGTCGCTTCAGCAGTATGGTCTGGCGGGACAGAGCATCGTCGCGTCGCTGGCTGGCGATAAAGCTCTGGCGCGCGCGAAAGCGAAATCCGCATTGGCGCAGAACGATCATGGTTTGTGGGGGTCGCGCGCGAAAACGGCTGCGGCGTTGACGATGCTTGGCGAAACGCGCCAAGTCGAAAACCTTGCGGGGTCGCCTCGATGGTCGCAATTTCCGGCAGTCCTGCGGGAATATCTCGAAATGATCGATGCCCTGGAGCTGGTCGTTGCGCGTCCGGGCATGGAGACGTCGAAGGCACTATGGCGGTTTGCGGCAAACGGCCATACGCCCGAGCTTCGAGTGTTCACGCTCCGCCTGATCGAATGGGCCGTGCCAACTCAGTGCCACGATGTCGCGCTCGCGCGCGCCAAGATCCTCCATCCACTGCCGCCGGTGAACGTCGATTGCGCGCCTCATCTGGTGGAGACACCACGATAGTCCGCTGCGTGCAGGCGCACAGTGGCCGTATTCACATCGCATCTTCTGTGGTGGAGCCGGGTCTGAGGATATAAGTTAATGATTTAAAAGGGAATAAATTGTTTATCTAACGATCATTGCGAGTTGAAGACTGCAATCCCAACTTGTCGCCTAGTTGCTCTCGCCGAAACCGCTGGGGAGCAAAAATGCACGGTAAAGCAAGCGTCAGGAATGGGGCCAGGTTGTGCAATGGTGTGATGGAGCGCTGGTGGACTGGGCGCAGCTCGAGCTTGGTGTGGAGCATAGCTACGACGTTACTGCTCGCATTTTTGGGTGGAAGCGCCGTCCAGGCACAAACCCAGCCCGGAACAACGGGATTTCCGAGCGGCACTTCGATCGAGATTCCGCCGGGCCATTCCGGCGGCGCCAGGACCGGCAATCACACCGACGACCTGGGCTATGGGCTCACGACCACGGCGAAATGCTTTATCGCCACCTGCAGCAATCCCCTTGGAAGCGGTCAATCCAGCACTTTCATCCACAGCTGGCCGGTCAACATTTATCGATATAGCACCGTATACAGCGGCGCTTGGACAAGTATTGAGTCCAATGGCGCAGCGCTGCTGCCTTTGGACGGACCCAGCGCCGGCGCGTGGTACTCCGGTTTCCCCGTTAGCCGACATGACTTCGGCGCTACTTGCTCGATCACGGCGGTCTTCAGCGGACCCGCGCCGCCAGCGACCCCGAACGCCACCTGCGGGCCACCGCCGCCGCACTTGCCCGAAAACTGTGGTGCGGCCGATCCTGTCGATTGCCGCTCACGCGCCTTCTATCTGACTGCCGGACTGGAGGCGCCGGGGGCGGGACTGTCCATGGATGCAGCGATCCGTTACTCCTCTTTCGATGCATTCGTGGGTCGCAGCTACACGGGCATGAGCCCTGGCTGGACGTTGGATCAATGGACGCTGAAGCGACGAGTCGAGACCGCGCTTCCCTGCAACGCCGTTTGGACCGGCTGCAACACACCTCCGGTTTACTACGACCTCTTCATGCCAGATGGTGCCGTGTCGACATTCAAGGCGATCGATGCCGCCGAAACCCAGTTCGAAAAGCATCCAACCGTGGAGATGCAACTGTCGCGCAACGCTGCAACAGGTGTGACGACGTTGAGCAATCGTTTCGGCGATATCTGGACCTTCGATACCAATGGCATGCTGACGAGTCGCCAGGATCGTATCGGCAATCGCCTGACATACGCCTGGAACAACACGACAGGCGTGTGGCTGGTGAGCAACAACCTCAACGATGGACGCACTGTGCGTTACGAGCACAGTCAGGCAACCGGACCGAATGGTGTCTACTGGCGCCTCGATCGCATCGTCCACAACGTGGCCAACGCCGGCAGCCGCGCCCTGCAGTTGGGATACAACAGCGGCGGCCAATTGGTCACCCTCACCGATGCCGCAGGCCGCGTGCGCACGTTCAGCTATATCAGCGGTAACCGCATCGAGAAGCTCTACGACGAAAACAACGATCCGCAAACCCTCGGTGCTGCCGCAAGAGCGACTGTCAATGTGTACGACGGCGCCAGAGTTGTCGAGCAGCAATCGCCCAGCGGCGCGATCACTGGATTTGAAGTTCAGTACAGTGCTGTGATGAATCCAACGCGTGTGACCTATGGCTTAAGGTCGCAGGCACAGGCTCCTCGTCTGGAGCTTCACTTCTACAACGAATTTGGTCTGTTCCGGTACAGGAAACTGATCGGCGGCAACTACGACACGCCGGGCTTGCACATTGTGCATGCCTATAACGGCTCCGGCTTGCCTATTCAGGTCATCGACCCTGCAGGTCGTTACGTCGAGTTGGGATGGGATGCGGCCCGCAACATGACCATGTACAAGGACGCACCGATCCCTCAAGAGTTCACCTACGACAGTTTCGGCAATGTGCTGACGCACAAACTGTCCAGCGGGGTTGTGCATGAATTCGGCTACGACGCTCGCGGCGTTCTGACGAACAAGCGTGTCAAGGGAACCAGCAACACCATACAAAGCACCACCTACGAGGCAAACACAGCTGGGCAGATCACGGCCGTGGTGCTACCCGACGGTACGCGCCACACCACCAGCTACGATTCGCTCGGCCTGCCTGACATCTACACTGAGGCGGCTGGGACCCTGAACCTCAGCACCGATATCGACTACGACTGGCGAGGATTCGTTACGCGCATCCGCGACGAACGTGGCGTCATTACGACGTTTCAATACACCCAGGATCCTGCTACTGGCCAATATGGCAACGCCGGGTGGCCGACGCAAATTGTCTTCAACGCGGCCGGCAGTTCCCTGGGCGGCTCGCCGTCGATCACCACGTTGCGCTACGACGCGATGGGTAATGTGCTGACCCGCGTCGACGGCGTCGGTACGCCATCCGCGTTGACCACCACCAGCACATTCGCCATGGTGGGCGCTGAAGGCAAGTACGCTCCGACCAGCGTCCGCGTCTCGGGCGCCAACACGCCAACGCAAATCACCGAAATCGCCTACAACCTGTTTGGCGATGCCGAGCGCGTTACGGAGAAAGACGTCTGCTGTGCAGCTGGTAGCGGCCGCGTGTTGATGGACCGGATTCGCAGCTATCGGTACACCGACCAGGGCAGGCTGGACAAGGTGCTTGACCATGCCGGACAGACCATCCTCGACTTCGAGTACAACCCTGCTGGAGACGTCATTCAAGTGTCGGATCGGCGCGGGATCGGTCAGCGATATGAGTATGACCATCACGGTCGTGTGGTTTTCGTGCGCCGTGGAAATGTGATCAGCGGCGGCGCGCTCTCGGTGACGGAACTGCGCTACGACACCAAGAGCAATCTGGTCAAGGTGATCAATCCGGTCGGCGCGCAGACCGACTACTTTTATGACGAATTCAATCGCGTCAACACAGTCCTGGCGATGACCAGTCAGGCACAAGGTTCGGCCGTGGTCGAGGAGACTTACTACAGCTATCAAACCGCCAGCGCTGCAACGCCAGGCTTCCAGCGTAACTGGCCGACTCGCATCCAGCGCGGCTCGAGTGCGTCGGCGGTCAGCGCGGTACTCGAATACGACCGTCTCGGCCGGGTCACACAGCGGACGCTGGAGAACGGCAGCAGTCCGCTGATTACGCGTTTTCTCTACACGTTGGGCAGCGAGCCGGATCGCAGCAACTTGCGTCAGGTGATCGATGCCAACAACGCCACCACATCGTGGCTCTACAACGCCTTCGGTCAGGTCGTGCGCGAGACCGACGCCGCCGGTAACCAGTGGAACTACGACTACAACGAACGCGGGTGGTTGACCGCACAACGCGACCCCTTGGCGATCGCCGCATCGGCGCGCGAAACGCGTTACAGCTACGACGCCACCGGGCGCCTGTTGAGCCTGTTGCGCGACGGCAAGAGCGAAAGCTGGGCGTACGATGCCGATGGCGCGTTGCGCCAAAAAGTCGATTTCGCCGGGCGCGCCACGGGTTTCACCTACGACACCCTGGGGCGGCTGCGGCTGATCGACTATCCGCCTGGCGATGCCAACGTCGATGGTGCGCCGGACGTGCGCTATAGCTACGATCAAGGTGCGATCGGCAATGTGCTGGAAGAGCAGTTGTCCGACACCGGCACCGTGATCGCCAGCAGCGCGTATGAGTACGACAACTGGAATCGCCTGAGCCGCTATGCGCGCACCGACTCGCTGGCCGGCCACCCCTTTGCGAATCAGGCGCGTCGACTGCAGTACGACTACACGCTGACCGACGCCATCAGCCGCATCACCTATCCGGATCTGAGCGGTGTCGATTACACGATGGATGCACTGAGTCGCCCGGCGACTTTGACGCCCTTCGGCGGCGCTGCGCAGAGCTTCAGTTACCGCAGGGACGGCGCGTTGAACGCTATCCAGCGCGTCGGCGGACCGACCACGACCTACGGTTACGATGCCGCCGGTCGCGTCAATGACGCCAACACGACCAGTGGCGCCAGCACGCTGCAGCGCCTGCAGGTGCTGGCGCGCGATGGCTTGGGGAATATCCAGCAACTGCGTGAGTCCGTGCCGAGCGCCGGCCCCGACATGACCACAAGCTACAGCTACGATCTGCTCAGTCGACTGACCAACCAAAGCTATCCACTGGTGCCCGGCACGCAGGTGCCCGGCGCACCCAGCGGCAATCGCACCTATGGCTATGACCCGACCGGCAACATCACCTCCATTACCGGCGGTAACACGCCGCCGACGATTTCCAATATTGCCGATTTGAGCGTCGTGGCAGGCAGCAATACCGGCGCGATTGCCTTTACCGTCAACGACACGCAAACGCCGACGGCCAGCCTGACACTGCAGGGTTCGTCGACCAACACCGCGTTGGTACCAATCTCCAGCATCGCATTCGGGGGATCGGGTAGCGCGCGCACGGTGACGGTAACGCCGGTTGCCGGACAAACGGGCCAAAGCACGATTCGCATCACCGTCTCCGATGGTCAGTTGACAGCCTTCGACGAGTTCGTGCTGACGGTGAGCGCTGGAAACACCCCGCCAACCATCTCCAATATCGCGGACGTGAGCATCGCAGCAGGCAGCAATACCGGCGCGATTGCCTTTACCGTCAACGACACGCAAACGCCGGCGGCCAGCCTGACGCTGCAGGGCACATCAACGAATACGGCCCTGGTGTCGGCCTCCGGCATCGTGTTCGGCGGTTCCGGCACCGCACGCACCGTCACGGTCACACCAAATGCCGGGCAAACCGGCCAGGCCGTCATTCGCGTTACGGTATCGGACGGCCAGTTAACGGCATTCGACGAGTTTGTCTTGACGGTGGGTTCGGGCAGCAATCTTTGTGCATCGACGCCCGCCACGCCGGTGAGAGTCGCAGCTGGACAAGGGCTGTTCGCATCCTTCAGCGCAAGCGAACGGCTGGAGGTACGCGGTGGCCGTGTCGGCACGGGCGATTGGGAATGGGGGTTGGGTGCGAATACCCAACTGGCAGGTCAGTTCGTTAATGCTCACCTGGATTGGGTCAGCGGCAGGAACTATCGGTTTGTGCTGCGGTACAACGGCCAGGGCAGTGGCACGATGGAAGTGTTCGATGGCGCCAGCATGGTGTTCACGCGAACCTTCGCCGGCGCATCTGGTGCACAGTTGCGCACCGGTAATGCCCTGCAGCTCTACGCCAAAGCCAACGCGGGCCTGGGCACTGCACGCGTGGTGATGGTCCTGAATCGGCTGGAGAACGGCACCTACAGCGACACTCTGCAAACCGCGGGCAACAATAACTACAGCGAGGTCAGGAGCGTCTACTTCACCCCCGCACTTGCCAACGGCTTTGAGTTGGAGGGGACGATTCGTCTGGAATTCACCGGTACTTCGGCACCTTCAAGCTCGCGCCTGGTGTTCACGGCGACGGCAGGCAACCTCAACTGTGGGGGAGCGCCATGAACGGGAATCTGTCCGCGTCCGGCCGCCGAGCGCAACTGCCGGTGCCACCCACCCATAGGATCGCCGTCATGAAAGCCTGCGCTACGCAATGGTTGGTTGCGGTGCTGTTGAGCGTGCCGGGCATGCTCGATGCGCAAAGCTTCAACTACAACGCTTCCGATCAGCGCACCGACCCGACGTTCCAATATGACGCCAACGGCAATCTCATCAACGATGGCAGCACGCAGTATCGGTACGACACGGCCAATCGCCTGACGCGCACCATCAATGGCGTCGATGTTGTCGAGTACCGTTACGATGGCGCTGGCAATTTGGTCGCAGTCGGCCGGCGTACCACTGCGCAAACGCAATCGAACTGGACCGAGCTGACGCCGAATGTGGCGTCCAGCCTGCCGGAAACGCTGATGGAGGTGACCGGCAGCGGCACCACGCAGGAAACAGTGCGCTACGCTTACGGCCCGGCGGGCCTGGCGGCGATGACCCGCCAGGTGGGTTCTGGCGCGGTCGAAGCGCGAATGGCGGTGACCGATTTTCAAGGCACCGTCCGCCATCTCTACAACGGTGTCGCGCCCAGCCACAGCCGCTACTACGACGCCTGGGGCCGGCTGCGCAGCAGCAGCGGCAACGCCGATGGCCTGACGCTGGGCTATACCGGCGAGCGCGAAAACGCCGACGGCACCGTGTACTTGCGCGCCCGCCATTATTCGCCAGCGTTGAATCGATTTTTGCAGCGCGATTCCATTGACGCCGGATTCGCAGGGCAAGGTACGCAGGGGCACAATCGGTATGCGTATGTGAGTGGGAATCCTAGTAATGGGACAGACCCAAGTGGGCATGCGAGTACAGGGCCGAACAACCCGATCGCCAATGCTTGGAACGATTTTCAACGAGGTTTCATGACAGGCGCGAAGCAGGCAACAACAGATCCTTTCGCTGTTTCAGAATCCATAGAAAAGAGGTGCTTAGGAATCTGGGGCGTGATAGGTGTGTCCCTCGGCCATGGGCTTGCATCTGGGCGGTTTCTGGAGGCAGCAGCCGGTAGTCAATTCGGCGGATCGCCCTACGTGCGTGTGTCGCCTCGATGGCAAGCTCGCCCAAGGGTCGATCTCAGAAATGACGGGCAACCATCGATTGATATGGTGCCGCAACCCGATGGAGGGTTGGCCATGGCGCGACCGCCCGTGAGGGCTTTGCCACCAGGGGCAAAACCGCTTGTTATTCCCCAGGATAGGCCGTCGGAAGCCGCCACTGCTCTGGGTAAGCCAAAATCGAATCCTAGCGTGCTTTTGAAATTGTGTGAGATAGGCTTGCAAATTTACTGCTTAGGATCCGGGATTGGTACAAACCTTGAAAAATATGGTATTCCTACAATAAATACTGGTTCGATCGGTTCACCTGTGGCAACCAGAGCTGAGGCTATGTCTGGGCTCTTTCCGGACGGCAAACCTAGTAGCCCTGCATCACCAGTAGATTGGGCCAAGATTGCCAGAGACATCGCAAAAGCAAAGAAAATCGAGCCTTCCAAAACTCCTGGCTCCGGAAAGGCGAAGGGGCCTGGTGGTGAGCCATTAGATGATTAAAACTGGTGCATTATTGTCACCTAATGTGCGAGCGATTCAGAAAAGGAATGCCGAAAAGCTGAGGCGTTCACTTTTGTACTGCGGCAGCCCTGCTGCCGCTTTCTTGCCTCTACAGCCTGCTGTAGAGGCTCTGGAGACCATTTCAGCAGCAGGCTGCTGAAGTTAAAGCGGCAGCAGGGCTGCCGCAGTCCAAGGAAAGCTGCCGCACAGTCCAAGGAAAGCTGCCGCAGTCCAAGGAAAGCTGCGGCGGACCAAGAAAAGGGGCTGTCTTCGGCGTTCACTTTTGGACGGCGGCAGCCCTACTGCTGTCTGGGCGGTGTTCAAGGCCAAGTCCAGATCTTCCCGTCGAACCCAAACCTCACCCAAGCCAGCTCGCTATTGATCGCGCCCACTGGCCTGCTGCGTTTGACGATTGCTCTCCAGACCTGCCAGCCATTGTTCGGCTTCTAATGTCAGCGCGTGATCTGCACCCAGCTTTTCTCTTCGTGCCTTGAGCGCGATTTGCGCATAGTGCCGTTGCGCGCTTGGATCTCGGTTCAGGGCAAACAAAGCGCGCGAGGTCTCTAGCGAGGCGATGGCGCAGCGTGGGCCGCAGCCGTATTCGCTGGTCGGGTAATAGTCGGCCGCTGGCTGGAGCAACTGAAGCGCCGCGTCAGGGCGACCCTGACGCAACAGAACCCGCCCTTGCAGCGTTTGCGCGTAGGCGCTGTTTGCAAGATCGCTTCCTAGCAATGATCGCGCTTCAGCGAAGCTGCGCTCGGCTTCGGCGTCTCGCTTCAATTGTTCGAGCACCAGGCCGCGTGTGGTCAAAAGGCTTGCGACCGCGCCATTGTCGCCTTGCATACGCCGAATGCTCAGCACCTCATCGATGATCGGCAGCGCAGCGCTTGCCTGGCCGAGCTCGGACAAGGCTCCCGCCAGATTGGACTTGGCGGTCAGGACACGGGAATGGTCGGGATCCAGTCGAGTGAGAAAAATGCCGCTTGCAGCTTTGAATCCGTGCGCCGCGTCGGCATAGCGCGCCTGTTGATAGTCCAGCAGCGCCAACTGATGGAGCACCAACGCATTTTTGATGTGCTCCGGACCGAATCGCTCGGCGATTTGGCGCTTTATCTGCAAAAACTCGTCTCGGGCGCGCTGGTAGTCGCCAGCGATCGCGAGTTGGTTGGCGATTTCCAAGCGCGGCATAAACGTCGCGGGATGATTCGCACCCAGCACGCGGGTGTGCCAGTCGATGCTTTCTAACAGCAGCGCCTGGGCCGTTTTGGGCTGGCCGTTTTGGACCAGAGCGCGGCCCAGAAGTCCTGCCAATTGCGCGCGCTGCAAATTCGATACGTCTTCGGCGTTCGAGGCCAGCGCGCGCGCCTGCTCCAGCACGCCGATGGATTCGGCAAAGCGCTTTTCCTGGTAGTAAATCTCCGCTTTCTCACGCAGCGCACGGACGAGTGCGCTGTCTTTGTCCGCGTCCAATGGCGCACCGGTCGGTGCCCTGGATGTTGTTCCTTGGGCGGACTCAGCGCGGGCGATCCATGCGTCGACGGCTGCGTGGGCGCGCGCAAACTCACTTTGATCGCGCAAGAATGCCGAATAGTCTTCCCAGAAATCGTTGATGCGCCTGGTGGTCAGCGGTGCATTTCGATCTGCATTGGCCTGCACCGCTGGCAACCAGCGTCGATAAATCGCTTCTGCTTGCGGATGGCGGTCGAGCCGGGCGTAAGCGCGCGCCAAACTGAGCTCCATGCGCAGCTCAACGTCGGCTTCGATGGAGGGCTTTGGCGCGTCGGGCGTGGGCTCCAGTAATGCCACCGTTTTTTCGTACTCGCCCAGATTTTCATAGGAAGTCGCCAATTCAGCGCGCAGCGCGTGCTGCACGTGCGGCTCCTGACGCAAGCTGTTGAGCGCCTCCGCCGCGCCCAGATCCAGGGCCTCGCGCACGGTCAGCTGTGCGCCACCGTTTTCGTCGGGACTGGCGGCTTTAAACAGCGATTGCATCGCAGCGGAGACGGCATTGGCGGTGCGCGCGGCCGCCTGTGCGCGCGCTGCCTCTTGCCGAGCTTGCTGTGCTTGATATCCAGCGACGCCGCTGCCGAGCACGATGGCGATCGCGGTCGCGCTGGACATGGCGGCCAGCGCTGGCTTGCGCCGCGCCCAGAGCCACAGTCGTTTCAACGCCGCAGGCCTGCGCGCGCGGATAGGTTCGCGCGCCAGATAGCGGCGCAGATCGTCGGCGAATGCGCCAGCCGTGGGGTAGCGGCTGGCGGGGTCGGAAGCCAGCGCCGTGCCGATCAGCACTTCGAGGTCACCACGCAGGCGCGCATCCAGCCGCGACAGTGGCGGCGGGGTGTCCTGAGAAACCACCTTCAGCGCCTGCAGCGGCGTGAGCCCAGAGACCGGCAGCGGCAAGCGGTTCGCCAGCAGCTCGTACCCGATCACGCCCAGCGCCCAGACGTCTGCGCGCGCGTCCACGTGCGCCTGACCCAGCGCCTGTTCCGGCGACATGTACGCCGGTGTGCCGAGCAGCATGCCGGTTTCCGTCAGCGTGGCACCTTCGCCCGCCACGGTCCGCCCGATACCAAAATCCAGCACCTTGGGTTGGCCATCGGCCGTGATCAGAATATTCGAGGGCTTCAGGTCGCGATGGACGATGCCGCGCGCGTGCGCGTGCTCCACGGCGTCGGCGATGGCGGCGAGCAACTTGAGCCTGGCCTCAAGTTGCAGTTGACTGGCGGCTACGGCGAGCGATTCGCCCTGCACGTATTCCATGACCAGAAGTGGCTGGCCATCCTGCGCGATATCGAGCTCGATGACGCGCGCGATGCCAGGATGCGAAAGCTGAGCCAGCAATTGGGCTTCGCGAGCAAAGCGCGCCCGAGTGAATGCATCGGCGCTAACCGTCAGCCGCTTGATCGCGACCTGACGGCGCGGGCTGGCTTGTTCGGCCAAATACACCACGCCCATCCCGCCGCGGCCCAGCTCGCGCAGCACCTGGTAGCGCCCGAGCTGCGCCGGCAAGGCTGCATGCTCGGGGCGTGCGAGTACCTCGATGTGCTGGTCTGACGCGGACTCGGCAGCACCAAGCTCTTCTTCGCCAGCGATCAGCGCTTTCACCGCGTCGCGCAGCGCCGGGTCGGATGTCGCCGATTGCAGCCATACCGCTCGCTCGGCAGCGGACAGGTCGAGTGCGTGTTCGAACAGTGGCCGGATGTCGCTCCAGCGTTCCCGTAACAGAGATTTCATGCTGATGAGCATAGACAATGCTCTCGTGAACTCTTGTTCAAGCCGCGGGCAGGCGCCTGGTCACGTACACAGAATTCACGCCGCCAGGGCCGTCGTTTGCTGTATCGCATCGGCTACGGCGGCAGCAGCTCCGAGCGTCGATCTTTCGCTCGTGCGGCATCCTGCTGATTCAAACGCCGCTCGATGCGCTCCAGGCGCGCGCGCAGCTCGGCGTTTTCAGCCCTCAGTGCATCGCGCTCGCCCTCCAGCTTCTGATTCAAGCCCTGGATTGCCGCGAGCGCCACGCCGTCGGCATCGATGGTGGCAATCGTGGTGTTGTTTTCGCCCAAGCCAAAGGCAGCGGAGAAGTCCTGCGCCATCGGGCCCATGTGGCGAATCGCCTCGCCCTGTGCGATATAGCTCCAGGTCGCCATCGGCAGCGCGACCACGCGCGACAAGACGTCGCTCGCATTGACCGGCACGATGCCAGTCTTCAAACGCCGGTCGGATAGCGAACTCCATGATCCAGCGTTTGCGGCCATGGTGACGCCGGTGTTGGCGGCGGTGTTGTTCGAGCGGATCGTCACCGCGCCACTGCCGAACAAGGTCATGCGCGGCGTGTAGGTTGTTCCGTTGGCATGGGCGATTTCGAAGTTTGCGTCATTGCTGCCGGTCCCGCCGTTGGACGCCCCGAACTGAATGCCTTCCTGATTGGCGTTGTCGACGATGAGCTGGACGTCCGCGTTGCCGCCAAAGGCATCGCTGGTTCGGCCCCGAATGGTCAGTTCGACATTGACATCGCGTGGTGGCGTATTGATGCCAACGCCTCCCTGGGCGCGGATGTTGAACTGGTCGGCACCGGAGGACACGAAGTCGGCATTCTGGCTGTCGGCCCAGACGAAGGTGCCTGCGTCGCCCGCACCACCGGGATAGGTCAAACCGGAGCAACTGCTACCGCTACCCGGATTGGTGCCCGGTCGCACTTTGGCCCTGTTTCCGCTCGCCCACGAGCGGTCCCCACCCGCACAGTTCAGAATGCCGCCACTGACGGTGCTGCGGTCGCCGCTGGCGGTGTTGGTGCTTCCGCCGCCAACACTGCTCCTGGCTCCGCTGGCGGCGTTCCTGAACCCTCCACTGACTGTGCTGTCCTCGCCGCTGGCGGTGTTTAGTTCTCCTCCGCCGACGGTGCTCCAGGTGCCGCTCGCGGTATTGGATTGCCCGCCGCTGACGGTAGCGTAGTCGGCACTGGCGTTGCCGCTCCCGCCGCCGCTGACGGTGCTCCAAGTGCCGCTTGCGGAATTGCTGAGTCCCCCTCCGACGGTACTCCACCCGCCGCTCGCAATGTTCGCGATTCCTCCGCCGATGGTCGCACCCCGCGCATCTTCAGTGGAGCCAGCGTCGTTACCGGCGCGATTGTCCGCACCGCCGGCCACGACACCGAAGTTGTCGGTGACTCTATTTGCTCCGCCACCATCACCGCCGCCACTGATCGTCGCTGCGTTTACGCCGGTCGTAACGGTGTTGCCGCTAAAACCGCCGATCAGGTTTGGCCCCAGGGGATTGGGCTCGATGCGCAGCACCCGTTCATTGTTGGCCCGAAACTGTAACGGCTGTGCATCGGTGGTACCAATGAACTGGGTGGATGGATTGGTTCCCGCATTGCCGGTCAGCGACCAGCCTGGGGTTCCGACGTCATCGGTTTCGCAGGTCACGGCGCCAGTCTCAGCGATGGCACTGATGCTGCTGCCAGCCGGACATGCGAACGCGACGCGGCGTTGCACCTGAGTAACATCAATATCGGCCAAACCAACCGAACCGTCGACGATCTTTAGGCTGTTGACCGAATTGCTGGCAAGGTTGGAGCCGGCGACGGTGCCGAAAGCAATGTCAGCGCCACCGATCGTGCCATCGGCGATGCTGGTGCTGTTAATCGCATTCGGGCTGACCGTGACCGCCTCGCTGGCAATCCCCGCCACTTGCGCTTGCGGCGTCGGGCGGATGTTGGTGGCCGGGCTCAGCGTGGTGAAGGCGCCGGTCGATGTGCCCGGCCGCACGCCGATCTGCAGGCGAAAGTCGGCACTGGTGATCGCGCTGCCAAAGTCCAGTTCCACCGAAAACAACCCGTCTGAAACCGCGACGTCTTCGCGCACCAGTGGTGCCGCAACGTTGCTTCCCGCAGCGGTTTGCAGCTGAAACTGCAGGTCATAGCTGCCATTCGCCGGTGTGCCGCCATCGCTCAATCTGCCCTGATAGCTAAAGCTGTTGCTGAGCGCGAACAGCGGCGTCGAGACCAATGCCATCGCGAGGATCAGCGCGAGTTTGCAGTGTGTGTTCATCAGAAAGCTCCTGATTCGAAACCGTTCTTGAAAATGGCATCAGGCTGCGATGCGCTGGCCGTCTGCGTGAGAAAGCCTTGCTGCACGCTGTAGCTGCCGCCAGTCACCGGTCCCGTGACGCTCTGCGCGACCGTCCCGATCAGGAGGTAACTGCCGCCACTGGCGCGTTCACCGCCGCCGGCGATCACTTGTTTGTTCAAGGTGTAAGGACCACCGCTGGCGACTTGCCCGCACAGGGGTGCGCTCAGCAACAGCGTGAGAAGGGCGAAGATTCGTGGCATGTTGAATGGTTTCCCGTTACTCAAAGCCGGTTCGGAAAATCGTCGGCGACCTGAAGATGGGCTGCGTGGCGAATTCAAAATCCGCAGGCGTGGACCATTGACGCGCCCCAACGACGACGCTGGACTGTGCGGGGCACGCAAGCAGTTCGGAGGTGAGACAAGGGCGCTCGCAACACTTCATGACTGTCATTCCTTAGGTTCCTTCGCTGCCGACAGATTCGGCGCGTTCAAGAGCCACCTACGGAGCCGCGAGCGAATCGCGTCACTGTCCGGTTGCGACGGATGTCTGGTTCATTTTGGACTGCGGCAGCCATGCTGCCGCCTTCTTGCCGCTACAGCCTGCTGTAGAAGCTTTAGAGACCATTTCAGCAGCAGGCTGCTGAAATCAAAGCGGCAGCAGGGCTGCCGCAGTCCAAGGAAAGCTGCGGCGGTCTAAGAAAAGCTGAGGCGATCCAGGACAAGCTGCCGACTGGATCTGCGTCGCTGTGATGTTGCTCTGAAATGCGCTTTCTGCGCGTCTTGGGTAACGTCCTACACTGTCGGGAAGTTCTCGCGCGAGAACGCTACTCGCTCGGCAGGATCTGTCGCCGGGACGGCGATTTCCTCGACTTTCTTGAGCCGATGTAGCAAGCCGTTGCCGTTGGCGATCTGGATCGACAATCCTGGGCGAGCGTTCAGCTCCAGGATCAGTGGACCGAGGTTCTTGTCGAGCACCAGATCGACGCCGACGTAGCCCAGGCCGCTCATTTCGCTGGCGCGCGCGGCGATGTGCAGCAGCTCGTCCCAACGTGGGATTTGCAGACCGATGATCGAGTGTTCGGTGTCGGGATGCTCCTTCACCGGCTCGTTGCCCCACACGCCGCGACGGGTGAGGCCGGTGGGGATATCGATGCCGACGCCGATGGCGCCTTGATGCAAATTGGCTTTGCCGTCCGACAGGCGCGTGGGCAGGCGAATCATCGCCATCACCGGATAGCCGCGAAATACGATCACGCGCACGTCAGGCACGCCCTTGTAGCTGACGTGATCGAACACCGGATCGAATTGCACGCAGTACTCGACGAGCACCGCATCTGGCTGTCCGCCGAGGCTGAAGAGGCCCGAAAGCGTGTTCGACAAGTGATGCTCGAAATCTTCCTGATCCATCAGATGGCCGTTGCTGCGCCGGTATTTGGCGCCGCGCCGACCGGTGATCACCAGGATTCCGTCGCCGCCCGAACCGTGGGCGGGTTTAGCGACGAAGCTCTCGCGATCCTTGATCTTGGCGTGCAGCTCCTCGATCTCGTGCTCCTCGCGGACGACCGCATAGAGCTCTGGAACGGGCAGACCGTGCTCGATCGCCAGTTGTTTGGTCAGCACTTTGTCGTCGACGCGCGGATAGAACTTGCGCGGGTTGTAGCGCAACACGTAATCGGCATTGCGCTGATTGATACCCGACAGCCCGATCTCGCGCAGTCGCCGGGCGATGCGGAAGGGATTCATCATGGGTTGCCGCCTGTGCCGCCCGGCGGCACCACGGCGCCTTTCGCTATCGCCGCCTCGCGCTCACGCGCCAGCGCGCGGAAGCGGAACAGCTCCGTGAGGCGGTAACCCGAATATCGGCCGAGCAGCAAGGTGATGCCGAGCAGCACCAACAGGATTTCGGGGAATACGAACACCAGGTGCTCCAGCGGCGGGTAGGTCATCGCCAGATAGGCGATGGATGCAACGATCATCGAGCCGACGCCTTCTTTGATCGCTGTGCCTGGGCCACGCTCATCCCAGGCGATGGACATGCGTTCGATGGTCATGGTCATGATCACCATCGGGAAGAGCGCAATCGACAGACCCACCGGGATATCGAGCTGATGCGCGATCACGCTCACAAAGCTCATCAGCAGGATCACCAATATCAGCACGCTGGTCAGGCGCGGGACTAGCAGGAGCCGCAGTCGCTCAAGGTAAAAGCGCGCGAGCAAACCAAGAGAAACCATCAACGTGAACAAGATCACGCCCGAGAGCAATTTGGTTTCGCGGAACGCGAGTGCGATCAGCACCGGCATGAAGGTGCCGAAGGTTTTGATACCGATGAGATTGCGCAGGACAAGCATCACGAAGGCGCCGATCGGCACTGTCAGCAGGATGCGATACACGCTCTGCATCTCGACCGGCAGGCCCATCAGCGAATACTTCACCAGGTTTTCCGAGCGTACTTCGGTGCGGCGCGTGGCGATGGCAACGGCGTCGGCGAGATTGCGCTGCACCGAGAATTCGATCTTGGGTCGACGGTCGCTCTCGACCACCAGCAAGTCACGCGGGCTGCGCGTCCACAGGAAGAAGTTTTCCGGCAGGCCTTCCTCGGCTGTGTCGATGTTGATCGCCACCCAGGTCGTGCCGTTGTGCACCTGCAGGAAGGGCTGCAGGGTCTGGAAAGCTTTGGATTCGCCGAGCGACAAACCGTGCAGTACGCGCGCGGGGATGTTGCGGATGGCCAGGGCGCGCGCCATGAATTGGGCGCGATCTTCGCTGGTCACAATCCCATCGAGCAGCGAACGCGCTTCGTCGCTGGGATCTTCGCCGATAAACTCGCGAACGAACTCGCGCGTAAAGGTGGCGATATCGGCCGAGCGTTCTTTGACGCCCTCGAAAATAGTATCGATTGCCGCTTGCTGCGCTTCTGTCAACTCTGGCGGCTCGCGCAGTTTCGGCTCGCCGCTCTCGACGACATCCGCCGTGTCGCGCACCACATTGGCACGGTAGTACAACACCTGGCGTCCACTGGCGCGGCGAATGACCCACTCGACCTGGCGCCCTTCGGATCCCTTGGGCTTGGTCATCTGTTCCGAATAGCCACGGGAAATCAGCCGCTCGTCGATGACGGCAAATCCCGGCACCTCGCCCGAACCGCGCGAGGGCAGTTGCAGCCGCACTTTGTTCGGCCCGCCGTTGCCCTGGAACTCAAGCCGCGCCTCGATCGACCAGACCTCAACTTCCTCGCGCGGGCTCAGCGGGAACTGCAGCACTTGCCATTTGTACCAGGCCCAGGAGAGCCCGATCGCCGAGACCACGAAGGCCAGGATATACAGCTGAGTTTTCTTCATGGTCCCTCAAGCGCGTGCGCAATCACCGCTCCCCGCGGCGGTGGCGCGAGATTAGCAAGGTGAACGGCTGGGATGAAGGGTTAGGGCTTCTTTTGCGCAATCCGGTGGGTCAAGATCGTTGCTGCCAAGAGCGTGGGGATGGCGACCAGAGCGGAGAACACCACGTAGGCCATCGCTGTATTTGGCAGTTGGCGAACGGCAAGCGGCAAGTGTTGCCGGAATGGCCATCCTTGAATGATCGGCGAGCTCAACTCGTATACCAACGATGCCACTACTGCAGCGCTGGCGTAGACAATCAGCGGTACGGCCCAAATGTTTTCAGGCGCGCGAAGTAGCGTCGGTGCCAAAGCCCAAGCGACGATGCCGGCAACAAAACTTGCGCCAAGGCATGCAATGAAGATCGCGGGCGGCGTCGCATGTGTGTCCTGATTTCGGAAGCTCCACCAAAGCCACATGCCCGCGATAAGCATCGCGACGAAGTAGGCAAGTGCGGCACAGCTTCTGAGCAATCGCATGTGCGCTGGATTGTGCATGGGCGGATCTGCGGCTATGACCTACAACGTCCTTAGATGTTCAACCACCGCCCACCGTCGACCCGCAGCACCTGACCGGTTACATAACCCGCATCGCGCAGCAGAAAACTGACCGCTTTGGCGATGTCTTCGGGCGAGCCCTGGCGCTTCAATGCCGTGCGCTCTTCAACCATCGACAGCGTCTCGGCCTTCTCCGGATTGGTCGACCAAACGATATTGCCCGGCGCAATCGCGTTCACGCGCACGTCGGGTCCAAGTTCGCGCGCCAGGCCATAGGTCATGGCCACCAGTGCCGCTTTGGCCATGCAATAGGGCACGTAGCGTGGAATTGGCCGGTCGGCGTAGATATCGACAAGGTTGACGATCGCGCCGCGCGTGGCTTTCAGTGCCGTGCTGGCGGCTTGCGACAGCATCAATGGCGCTCTGGCATTGGTGCCGATCAAATCGTCGAAGGCCTCGTCGTCGACGCTGCCGATCGGCGTCGGGTAGAAGCTGGAGGCATTGTTGATCAAAGCATCCAGGCGACCGAAGGCATCGAGGCCCGCAGCGACGATGCGCGCTGGCGCCGCACGGTCGGTCAAATCGCCTTGTACTGCAAAGACGCTATCGGCCCGACGCGCGTTCAGTCGCTCGGTCAGCTCGCCGATGTCGGGTCCGGCGCTGCGATAGTGCAGCACCAGGTCATAACCATCGTCGAACAAGCGCTCGGCAATCGCCGCGCCGATGCGTTTGGCGGCGCCAGTGATCAGGGCAACAGGTCGCGACATGGGCAGGCGACTCAAGCAAGACCTCGCCAGCATAAACGCTATGCTCCTGTTTCAGTTCTCAGGCACAAGCAATCGCATGGCGGCAAAAGCAAATCGCTGGCTGGTGGATATGGCAGAGGAGGGCTCGCCCAGTGCCTTTGCCGTCTGGAATCTGGGCCAGCGCGTCAGCCACATGGGTCTGGACCTGCCGATGCCAGCGCTGCATGCAAAGGTCGAATCGTGGTTCGGCAGCGGTCGGTTACGCGGCGGGCAGTTGGGCGCAGCACGATTCTGGGGCGACGATGAGCTGATGCTCGCGGAGTTGGTGCTCTCGGAGCGCGACTTCGGCGGTATCGGCACGACCACGCACGAAGGCTATCGCCGCGTCCTCGATTACACGCAAGGTTCGGGTTTCCCGTTCGTCGCGCGCATTTGGGCGTACTTCTCGCGGATCAACGAAGGCGAGGGCGATCAGGAACGCTATCGGCAGTTTTGCGTAGGCCGGCAACTGGCGCTGGAGCGGGCGCAGTTCGAGGCCGATCCAGCAGCCACCGTGATCGGCTTGCCGGATCGCTCGCAGCAATTGCGTCTGGTGTGGATGGCCTCGCGCTCGCCAGTGACGATGCTCGACAACCCGCGGCAAATGACGCCACGCCAGTATCCACCCGAATACGGGCCCGATCCGCCGCGCTTTTCGCGCGGCGCGCTGCTGCGCTCGCCGCGCGGGCAGGCACTGTTGATCTCAGGCACCGCGAGCGTCGTTGGACATTCCTCGCGCCACCCAGGAAAGCTCGGCGAGCAACTGGCTGAGACCAAGCGCAACATGGACAGCCTGCTCGCTATCGCCAACGCTGCCGCGGGCAAAAAATCGAGCTTCGGCGCCGATACCGTGCTGCGCGCCTATGTGCGTGACGAGAGCCAGTTTTTCGAGGTCGAAGATTTCCTCAGGCAGAACTTCCCGGACGCGCCGTTCGTTGTGTTGCTGGGCGATGTATGTCGACGCGAACTCTTGTGCGAGATCGAAGGTGTCCATCATTACTGAGCGCGTCGGCGGCTATCCAAGCGATGAACGATGCCTTGAAGTTTTCAATCGTATCGAAGCGCTGATCGAGCGCCGCTACGGTGTTCCGGTCATCGTGGGCGATGTCAAAGACCCATTCACCGGCGATCTCGATGGCGCCGAAATCCGCATCGATCATGATCTCGATGCTGAAGAAGCGTTGTTCATTCTGGTGCACCTGTTCGGGCACACCGTACAGTGGAACCTGTCCGAACGCGGTCGCACGTTGGGCGTGCAGCAGCCCGATCCTGGCATCAGCGCCGAACGCATGGCCGAGCTGTTTCGATACGAGCGCGAGGCCGCCGAACTGAGCCTCACGCTGTTCCACGATGCCGGCGTGTTCGATCTGGACCAATGGCTGGCCGATTTTTTTCATTGCGACTGGCGCTATCTGGAGCACTTCTACCGCAGCGGCGAGAAGCGCGAGTTCAAGTCGTTCTGGGAAAACGGAACGCCATTGTTAACACCGATGCCGATCCCAGAGTTCACGCCAAGCAAGTGGCGTGGGCGGTGGGATGGGGTGGTCGTTTAGCCACGACCGAACGCTTCGGAAATGAGCGATTCCAGGCGCCCGTTTTCGTCGAATGGCGAGGCAACTTCCCGAATTTCCGTCAAGTCGGCATCGCGATTTCTTGCTAGCAGCTCAACGATATCTGCGAGATCGGCGATGCCGCCCGCATACAGTTTCAAGGCGACCTAGTCAGCCAGAGCAACGCATCGAAGTCCGATATCGGGTAATGGGGTAGACATAGCAATTGCGCGAATGGCGGGATTGGGTGCCATGCGCCCAGGATTGAGGAAGTTTACGATCTCAACAACATCTGTGGGCGAGCTCTCGTGGTCGATTCGATGCCAAACGACCAAGAGGCCGCCAAGCGGATCGTCATCATCGGGCATCCTGAGCTCCGTACCAAGGCCTTCGGTCGCGAGCAATTTCGCAAGCGCATTGAGTTGGCTGAGAGGTCGAATGCAAGCTGCCAAATCGATATCTTCGGTTCCTCGCGTGTATCCGTGTACTGCCAATGCCGCAGCGCCAATCAAAGCGGTTCGGATACCGAGTATCTCTGCGCTTGCCGACACCCGTACAGCAAGTGCGAGTGTTCTAGCGGGATCGAGCACGCGCGCCTAATTCCTTAAGCATCTGACCTCGAAGTCCCAACTGCAGGGCGAGCAATATGCGCCCAGCCGCCGTATCGCGCGAACATCGACGCGGCGGCGTGGCGCTGACGCTGTGGCGTCGTCCGGGAGTGATCTTGTTCATATCGATATCGTGATCGTCGCGCCTAGTCGCGTCAAGTGTAGTGCTGAAGCTGTGCCGAAACATTTGGCGGCGCTACTGCGCCAGCTTCGCCAGCGTCTCCAGCCGATCTGCCTCCCGAAACGGCTTGTCGGTACGCCAACGCAGGATGCGCGGAAAGCGCACGGCGATGCCCGACTTGTGGCGAGTGGAGCGATTGACGCCTTCGAAGGCCAGCTCGAACACGTGAAAGGCCTCGACGCTGCGCACGGGGCCAAAGCGCTCCAGAGTATGGGCACGAATCCAGCGATCGAGTTTGGCGATTTCCTCGTCATTGAGGCCGGAGTAAGCCTTCGCCACGGGCACCAATTCATCGCCGTGCCAGAGCGCAAAAGTGTAGTCGGTGTAGAGATTCGAGCGCCGACCGTGGCCGGCCTGCGCGTAAATCAAGACCGCATCGATGGTCAGCGGCGCGATCTTCCACTTCCACCAATCGCCGCGACGGCGGCCGGTCGCGTAGGCTGAGTCCCAGCGCTTCAGAATCAGGCCCTCGACGCCGCGCTCGCGAGCGCCGTTGCGCGCGGCTTCGAGCGTTGCCCAGCCATCGTTCGGCACCGGCTCGGACAAGCGCAATGTCGAGGCGTCTACGAGGCTGTCGAGCAGTTGCCGGCGCTCGCGCAGAGGTCGCTGACGCAGGTCGGCGCGCTGGTATTCGATCAGGTCATAGGCCATGAACACTACTGGGCAATCCGCCAGTGTTTTGGCGCCGGGCTTGAGTCGCCCGATGCGCTTTTGCAGGCGCGAAAACGGCAGCGGCGCAGCGCCGATCCAACCCAGGATTTCGCCATCCAGCACGCAGCCGTCCGGCAGTGCGGCTGCGGCGCGTTCGATTTCGGGGAAACGTCCATCCAGCCGCTCCTCGCCGCGCGACCAAAGGCGCACGCCACCGCGCACGATCAATTGCGCGCGAATTCCGTCCCATTTCCATTCGGCGAGCCAGTCGCTCGCGGCGCCGAGCGACTCGGGCGCCTGCTCCAATGGTGAGGCCAGAAAGAACGGATAAGGTTTATCGGCATCCATCGCGACATCGCCTGGAGCAATGAGTTGCGCAAATGCCTGAAAGGTCGGTTGAAAATCGCCGCTCAGCCGATGCGCGATGAGGTCGCTCGGTTGTCCGCTCAGTTTCGCCAGCGCTTGCACCACCAGCAGCCGCGACACGCCGACGCGCAGGCCACCGGTGAGCAGCTTGTTGACCACGAAGCGTTCGCGATCGGAGAAGCTTTGCCACCAGCGCCGAACCACTGCGCCCTGTGCCTCGGGCGTAAGCTTCGCCAACGGTAGCAACTCAGTCGCAATAAATCCGGCGAGCGAGGTGTCCTGCGGGGGCGCCGCTGGGTCGTGTTGCGTCAGCAGCGTGATCGTCTCCGCCAGGTCGCCGACGTGGGCGTAGGTGTCGTCGATCAACCACTCGGGCAAGGTGCTGGCCTCGATCAGCCAACGACGCAAATCGGTGCTGCGCACCAGGCGTTTGACGCGTCCGCCGGTCAGCCAATGCACCGCCCAGGCGGCATCCCCGGGCGGCGCGGAACCAAAGTACTCGACCATCGCCGACACCTTGTCGCCGGTGGCGGTGGACTGATCCAGGCGCGCGTAGAGTGCAGCGAACGCCTTCATGCGTCGTCGCCGCCGAACTCGGTTTTCAGTGCTGCAGCGGCGATGCCGCGTTCGTTCAAGTACCGCACCAGAGCGTCGGTGTTGCCGTGGGTGGCGAGCACACGACGCGCGCCGCATTCATCGATGGTGCGAATCAACCCTGGCCAATCGCTGTGATCTGAAACTACGAAGCCGCGATCGTATCCGCGGCGCCTGCGATTGCCGCGGATCTGCATCCAGCCGGAGGCGAAAGCTGTCGATGCGCTGTTGAAGCGTCGCATCCATGGCGAACCCGCGGCCGATGGCGGCGCCAGAATCAGCTCGCCCGCGAAGTCGCGCGCACGCTTGCTCTCGCTCACCGGTTCCGTTGGCAACATGGGCATCTTCGCATCGCGGTAGCGCTGCACCAGTGGCGTCATCGCACCATGCAAGTAGACCGTGCGCTCGACCCGCTGCGCCAACTCGGCAAGCACGCGTTGCGCCTTGCCGAGGGCGTAGCAGAACAGGACGGCGGGCAGCTTTTCGCGCGCGCAGCGATCCCACCATTCGAGCATTTCGTCGACCACCGCAGCCATCGGCGGCCAGCGATAGCAGGGCAGGGCGAAGGTCGCCTCGGTAATCAGCGTATCGCACGGCACCACCTCGAACGGTGCGCAGCTGGGATCGGCATCGCGCTTGTAGTCGCCGGTCACGACCCAGACCTCGCCATCGACTTCGATGCGCACCTGACTCGATCCAAGAATGTGGCCCGCGCTATGCAGCGATACGCGCGCGTCGCCGAATCCGACGGGCGCGCTGTACGCATGAGTCACGATGTGCGCGTCCGCGCCGAGCCGGTGCCGCAGCAATCCAAGCCCCGATTCAGCCGCGTGGTACAGCGCCGAACCAGGGCGTGCATGGTCGGCATGACCGTGCGTGAGGACCGCACGATCAACGCCGCGCCAAGGATCGATGTAAAAATCGCCCGCCGGGCAATACATGCCCTCCGGGCGCAACACCACCAGATCGCCTCGGGTCACTACAGCCCGATCAAATATCGAATCGTATGCCCTGCGCCAACGGCAATGCGTCCGAGTAGTTGATCGTGTTGGTCTGTCGGCGCATGTAGATCTTCCACGAATCGGAACCCGACTCGCGGCCGCCGCCGGTTTCTTTTTCGCCGCCGAAGGCGCCGCCGATTTCGGCGCCGGATGTGCCGATGTTGACGTTCGCGATGCCGCAATCGGAGCCGCTCGCTGCAAGGAACTTCTCCGCGCGGCGCACGTCGGTGGTGAAAATTGCGCTCGACAATCCTTGCGGCACACCATTCTGGATCGCAATGGCCTCCTCCAGCGTATCGAACGGCAGGATGTACAGAATCGGCACGAAGGTTTCGGTCTGCACCACATCGCAATCCGGCGCGACGCCGCTGATGATCGTCGGCAACACGAAGTTGCCGGAGCGCTCCAGAACTTTGCCGCCGGTCAAGACCTTGCCGCCCTGCGCAACCGCGCGTTCGATCACGCGCTGATAGGCGGCGACCGCCGCCTTATCGATCAGCGGGCCCATCAGCGTTCCCGATTCCACCGGGTTGCCGATCTTGCCTTCGACCTGGCGATAGGCGTTGACCAGGCGCTGCGAGACATCATCGACAATCGAGCGATGCACAATCAATCGGCGCGTGGTCGTGCAGCGTTGGCCGGCCGTACCCACCGAGCCGAAGACAGTGGCCGGAATGGCTAGTTTGAGATCTGCCGTTTCGTCGATGATCAGCGCGTTGTTGCCGCCGAGCTCGAGCAGCGTGCGCCCCATGCGGCGCGCTACGCGCTCGCCCACCAGGCGTCCAACCTGGGTCGATCCGGTGAAGCTGATCAGCGGAATGCGATGATCGTCGACAAAGGCTTGCGCCAATTCGGTACCCGCATCGTTGAACAGGAAGAAGATGTCCGGGAACCCGCCCGCGCGCAGCGCTTCGTTGCAGATGCGCATCGATGCGATCGCCGTCAGCGGCGTCTTCGGCGAGGGTTTCCAGATTGTGATATCGCCACACACGGCCGCGAGAAACGCATTCCAACTCCACACCGCAACCGGGAAGTTGAAGGCGCTGATGACGCCGACGATGCCGAGCGGATGCCATTGCTCGAACATGCGATGCCCTGGGCGCTCGGAATGCATGCTGTTGCCGTACAGCTGGCGCGACAAGCCCACCGCGAAGTCGGCGATGTCGATCATCTCCTGCACTTCGCCATCGCCCTCGGCCTTGATCTTGCCCATTTCCAGCGACACCAGCGAACCGAGCGCGTCTTTGTGTTTGCGCAGTGCTTCGCCGCACAACCGGATCGCCTCGCCGCGGCGCGGCGCGGGCGTGGTACGCCAGATCGCGAACGCCGCCGAGGCGCGTTCCATGATGGTGGCGTAGTCCTGCGCGTTCGATGCGAAAGTGCGGGCGATGGTTTCGTTCGAGGCGGGGTTGATGCTGTTCAGCACGCCGGCATCTTGCGTAGACGACCACTCGCCATTGCCAAGATAGGTGCCCGAATTGTCGGCGCTCAAACCGAGCGCCGCGAGGATCGCTTGCGACATGCTGTTCTCCGAAGATTTCGCCGCTCAACAGCGGCACAAAAGTGGCGCCCTCGACACGAATCGAACGTGCGACCTTCCCCTTAGGAGGGGGACGCTCTATCCAACTGAGCTACGAGGGCTTGATTGCGCAGTATAGCGGTGGCGGCTTAAAGCTATTTGACGAGGTGTTCGGCAGACCTGTTGGAGTGGCGCGAGTCATAAAGCTTGGTCGCACGCAACCATCCCTGGTGCGAGTGGCGCACCGCCGAGTCCCGCCGCCGGGCGCAGCCCGGCGGCGTTCGACGGTGCGAGTTGCCGCAACTCAAGCGCACCTTCTCACCCATGCACTGGCGTTCTGATCTTGCGGCGCATGCGCCGCATATTGTTCGGCGATTGCCGAACAACACCGCTCAGAACCCCCGATCGCCGCTGACGATGCCGCCCAGTCCACCGAGGATCGAGCCTTCGTCTTTGGCGCCGCCTTTCTGGTAGGCGGCGGCCATCATGCGGCCAGCGAGGCGCGAGAACGGCAGGCTTTGCATCCACACGTGACCTGGGCCGGTGAGCTTGGCGAAGAACAGTCCTTCGCCGCCGAACAGCACGCTCTTGATGCCGCCGACCTGTTCGACGTCGAACTGGACGTTGCTGGTCATGGCGACCACGCAACCGGTGTCGACTTGCAAAACCTCGCCTGCCCGCAGTTCGCGCTCGACGATGGTGCCGCCGGCATGCACGAATACGAGGCCGTCGCCTTCGAGCTTTTGCATGATGAAGCCTTCGCCGCCGAACAGGCCGGTGAGTATCTTCTTCTGGAAATGGATGCCGATCGACACGCCTTTGGCGGCGCACAGGAACGAGTCTTTCTGGCAAATGATGCGGCCGCCGAAGTTACTCAGCGTCATCGGAATGATGGTGCCGGGGTAGGGCGCTGCGAACGCGGCTTTGGCTTTCCCGGTGGGTGCGCCGTTGGTGAATACCGTGGTGAACAGGCTCTCGCCGGTGATCAAGCGTTTGCCGGCGCCCACGAGTTTGTCCAGGAACCCGCCGCTGGCGCTCTGCTGGGTGCCGTCGCCGAACACCGTTTCCATGCGAACGACGGCTTCCTTGTACATCATCGTGCCGGCCTCAGCGATGCAACTTTCGCCGGGATCGAGTTCGATTTCGACGAACTGCATGTCTTCGCCGAAAATGGTGTAGTCGATTTCGTCGCTGCGTTGCAGGCCGGTGGGCGGCGGCGGCGCGGCGACCATGCTGGTGCCGATGGATTGCTTCAGCTCGGCAACCGTGGCGATCGGCACCCATTCGGCAAAACCTTGCCGCCAGCAATAGCCGTTGGCATCGCGCTGCGCTTGCATCGCCGCGCTGGCGTGATCAAGCGGTCCGATCTGTTGGCCGTTGTAGCTGAAATACCATTGGTGCATGAGTTTTCTCCGATGTGAAGTGTGTTCTATTGAAGCGGCACGCGTTGCTGGTGCGAGAGCCCGGCACCAGGTTCCGATAGGGTTCCTGCGTAGCCCTTGCCGGTGCAGAGGCTATGCGTTCCTCCTCTTGCCCCTTGCCGGACTCAGACCGATTTGTCGACTCCTGCCGGCCCCTTGCTAAAGATGCGTCGTGTTACCCCACCTGATCATGTACGCGCTGACGATCCTCGGCATTCAGGCCGAGTCCCGCTGCCAGGCGGTCCAGGTACGCGCGCTCGGCGTCAGTGTCGACGCTGATGGCGATCAACGCTGCGGCGTAAGTTTCGAAGCGCAATTCCGGGCGCGTCGCGGCGACGATGGCTTCCAAGGTCGCGGGCGCCTTCAATTCGCCCATCAGGAACTGCTGCGTGGCGGCATCGAGACCCGCCTCCATGGCGCGTTCCAGAATGGCTGCGCGCTCTTCGGCGTCGATCAGGCCGTCGGCATTGGCGGCTGCGATCATTGCGCGGATCAAGTGCGCGGCGTCGGATTGACGCGCGTTCGTCGGCGCGACTGATGGCGGCGGCATGGCCATGGGCGGCGCCGACATCGGCGGCGGAGGCGGCGGCGGGCCGCCGTAGGTTTGCGGTGCGGGCAGTGGCGATCCGTAGGGCGCAGGTGCGGCGGCTGGCTGCTTGTTCTTGAAATGCTCCCACGCAGCGATTGCCAGCCCAACAGCGCCGACGCCCAATTGCGCATTGCTCACACCAGGTATTCCAAAACTACTCTTGGAGCGTTTCTTTTTTCGGCTTACGCCGCCACTCAGCATCTGGCCGAGGAGTCGTTCGACATCGAACATGGATGATCCTTTGAGTGAAAAGTGAAGAAGCCGTCGATATGCGCTTGTTGATCGCGCAACGCCGATGCGATCATACAAAGCTACTTCGGCCGTTTTGTCCTGTGCATGTCGTTTGTTTTTTCTGGCTCACGGCCGCGCTCCTGATGGCCAGTATCGAAGGCCGCGGACCGCGGCAAATGCTCAAAGCCACCCAGTATTCGATTCAGGGGCTGCGCGCCGCGTTCCGCTTCGAGGCCTCGTTCCGCCTGGAAGTGTACTTGTTCGTGGTGCTCGCGCCGCTGGCGGTCTTGCTTGGTCAATCCAGCATCGAGCGCGTGCTGATGTTGTCATCGCTGGTATTGGTACTGGTGGTCGAGTTACTCAACGGCGCAGTTGAGGCCATCGTCGACAAGACCACGCCGGAATTCAATGAATTGGCTGGCCGCTCCAAAGACATGGGATCGGCGGCAGTGTTCCTTTGCATGCTCAATGTCATTGTCACCTGGACGCTGATTCTGGTGCCGCGCTGGATGGGATCATGATCGAATCGCTGTTCACCACCGAGGCGCTGGTTGCGCTGGTCACGCTGGCGACGCTGGAGATCGTGCTCGGCATCGATAACCTCGTATTCCTGTCGATCGTCACTGCGCGGTTACCGCCTGAGCAGCGGCCGTCGGCGCGTCGATTCGGCATTGCGCTGGCGTGCGTTACGCGAATCATGCTGTTGCTCAGCATTTCGTGGTTGGCCAGCATGACCCACGATGTGCTTTGGTCGTTCTCGGTGCGCGATCTGGTGCTGATCGTCGGCGGATTGTTTCTGCTGGTCAAGGCGACCATGGAAATCCACGCTGAGGTCGAAGGCGATGACGGCGAAATCAATGCCAAGCCGGCCGCCAGTTACTGGGGCGCGATTGCGCAGATTGCGATCATCGACATCGTGTTCTCGCTCGACAGCGTCGTGACTGCCGTAGGTATGGTCAACAACGTCACGATCATGGTGCTGGCGATTCTGATTGCCGTGGGCGTGATGCTGGTGGCCGCCAACCCGGTCGCGAATTTCATTGAGCGCCGGCCCACGCTGAAAATGCTGGCGCTCTCGTTCCTGATCCTGGTCGGCGTGGCGCTGATCGCCGACGGCTTCGGCTTCCACATCCCACGCGGCTACTTGTACTTCGCGATGGCGTTCTCCGCCGGCGTTGAGGCGCTGAATATCATCGTCAGGCGCAAACCGAATCGGGTGGTGGATGGGGAGTGAGAGATGTCGTGCCCGACCGCACGGCGTCGCCTGGCGCGATGGCAGGGCGGTCATGATCGGCGACGATGTGTCGCCTTTGGGTTCGCTCAACAATTAGCTCGACCGCAAAACTCGAACCACGGCGTTGCATGCGCCGGAAGAACTCACACCGGCTTGGGCCGCCACTGATTCGCGCGCTCGTTGTTGGCCGCCAGTCGCGCGGTTTCCTCGACGCGTTTGGCCCGTGTCGGTGCGGTCCTGGCGTTTGCAATCCACTCCAGAATCCCGCGCTTCGCTGAGCGTGGAAAAGCGTCGAAGTTGTTCGTCGCCCGTGCAAGCCCGGCTAGCGCCTGCGCCAGATCGTCGGGGATCAGAAGGTCTTCGACCGCATCCAACTTCGCCCAGGACCCATCGCGCTGCGCCTCGGCGACCTTGCGTAATCCCGCTTCCGTCATCAGACCTGCCGCCAGCAAGCGCTCGACGCGCAATTTGTTCGGCCGCGACCACCCGGATCCCGACTTGCGCGGCGCAAACCACAGCATCGAGCGCTCCGCATCGAGTTTGCGCGGCTTGCTATCCACCCAGCCAAAGCACAACGCTTCCTCCACAGCCTCCTCATACTCCACGCGCGGCTTGCCCGTCGACTTTTTGTACGCGATCAACCACACGCCCGTCGGTTGCAGGTGGTTGACCGCAAGCCAATCGCGCCAGGCGGCGCGGGTGAGCGGGTGAATCGCATCGGATTCTTCAGACACGCTCATTGCGAAGCCACCGCCTCCAATCGCTCCAGCACATCATCCACCGCAATTAAATCCATCACGCCTTCGCGCTCCAGTCGCTTGCCCCAGGGCAGTCGCTCGGGGGTGGTGTTGTAGAACCGGGCGGCAACTTCAGTGTAGCGATTGACGCACCATTGGCTGTTGCCATACGGCCCACTGCGGGTTGCGTCGGTGGCGGCGTACAGGCCAACGACGGGTGTGCCGACGGTGTTGGCGATGTGCACGGGCCCGGAGTCGGGGGCGACGAGAACGGTGAGGCGCTGGAGCAGTGCGAGGAGCTGTTTGAGCGTGTCTTTGCCGACAAGGTCGATGGCCTGGTCGCGATGAACCATCGCGCTCAGGATCGCATCGCGCATGCGCGCTTCGAGCTCGCTGCGGCCGCCGAGTAGCGCGGTGCGCATGCCGAAGCGCTCGAACGCTGCGTCGGCCACGGCGGCATAGCGTTCCGCTCGCCAGTTGCGTAAAGAGTGACTGGAACAGGGACTGATGCCCATGCAGCGCTCGCCTTCGGGCAGATGCTGGGCGGCAAATGCGATTGCTTCATCCGGGATCGGAATGTTCCACTGCGGCGCGACTGGCAAGTCGACGCCCAAAACTTCGACGAAGCGGGCGAGCGTATCGAACACATGGCCACGCGGATGCTCGGCGATGCGCTCGTTGATGAAGAAACTATGGCCCTCTTTGCTGCGCGCGCGGTCGTAGCCGATGCGCCGTTTGGCGCGCAGCCCGAGGCTCAGCACATTCGCGCGTAACGCCAGTTGCATCAGCAACAGCGCGTCGAATTCGGTATCCATCAGCTCGCGCCACAACTTGCGCATGCCGGAAAAACCTTCATTCTTGCGGTACACGCAGAGTCGCACGCCCGCTAAGCCGTCCAGTAACTTGGCTTCGCCAGGCCCGCAAATCCAGGTGATCTCGATCGCCGGGTTGGCCGCTCGCAAGGCATGCACCAATGGCACGATGTGCGTGACATCGCCAAGCGCCGACAGGCGCAGAATGCAAACGCGTTGGACTGGGCTCGCTATGCTTGGGCTCATTGCCGGAGGGGTGCTTTGACAGCGCAAGATTCTGAGCCAGTCGAGATCGTGCGGCACGGGGGGCGCGCCGTGCTGTTCAGCCGCGCGCAGCTTGATGCCGCGCCGGACGCGGCGTGGTTCGGTCGCGATGGTGCCGTGCTGGCGCGCGGGCGCGGCGCGGCCCGCCTCGTTGCCGACGTCCGCGGCGATATCGTGATCCGGCACTATTTTCGGGGCGGATTCATCGGTCGCCTGATCCGCGATCACTATGTGTACGCCGGGTTGGCCGCCACGCGGCCGTGGCGCGAGTTCCACTTGCTGTTGCGCGCGCAAACCCTGGGCTTGCCAGCGCCGGTTCCCGTGGCCGCGCAAATCGTCCGGGCGGGTTTGTTTTACGGCGGCGATCTGGCGATGCGCATGATCGTGGGCAGCGAGACTTTATCGGCGGTCGCCGCACGCGGTTTCGATGCCGTGGATTGGTCAGCGGTGGGCCGCTGCATTGCGCTCTTCCATCGTCACGGGTTCGATCACGCCGATCTCAACGCGCACAACGTGCTGTTGCAAGGCGACAAAATCTGGATCGTCGATTGGGATCGCGGCGCCGTGCGCGAGCCGGGGGCTTGGCAGGCTGGAAATCTGGCGCGCCTGGAGCGTTCTCTGCGCAAATTGTTTCCGGAGCGACTGGCCGGCGGCGCGCCGGAGTGGCAGGCCCTGCTGACGGCGTATCGCACATGAGCGTTTTGGCGATGCGCTTTCTTGGCGTGGGTAACGCCGCCTCGCTGCGCCTTGGAAGCTCGTGCGCCGTGCTGCTGCGCGATCGCTTGCCGCTGCTTTTGATCGATATCGGTCCCGACGCGTTAGCGCGTTTCGAGGCCGCATTCGGCGCGTTGCCGCAGGCGGTTTTCATCACGCACGCGCATCTCGATCACATCGCCGATTTTGAGCCTTGGTTCTATCGCCTGGCGTTCGCCGACGCGCCGTTGCCGCGTTTGTATGTGCCCGCGCCGTTGGTGCCTATTCTGCAACGGCGTATCGCCGATTTCCCCAACTGGATCGCCGAAGGCGGGCGCAATTTCTGGGACGTGTTCCAGCTCATTCCGGTGAGCGAAACGTTCTGGCATGGGGAGCTGAAATTCGACGTATTCGCCGTGCGCCACCATGCACCCGACGCAGCGTTCGGCATCGCGTTGCCTGGCAGTTTTGTCTACAGCGGCGATACGCGGCCGATACCGGATCAGTTGCTCGCCTATCCCACAGAGACCGTTTTCCACGACGTCTCGGTGCGCGGCAATCCGTCGCACACCGGTCTTGATGAGCTGCAGCGCTACCCCGAGACGGTGCGCGCGCGGCTGTGGCTTTATCACTATGGCGACAGCGATGAAGCCGCGCTGGCCGGTCAGCGCCTGGCGCGCACTGGCATCGATATCGCGCTCGCCGAACCGGTGGCCTTGGCGACGAGCGACGGGCAGCGCGCGTGGACGAGGTAAGCTTGTGCCGCCGGCAGGTGCCGGACTTCGATGCCTCAATGCTGACGCGCTTCTCGCCCGCGATGGCGCGCATCCTGGCATCGCGCGGCGTGACCGATCTGGCGCAGGCCACGCTGAAGCTCGATGCGTTGCCGCGCGGCGATGAGTTGCCGGATATCGATGTGGCGGTGGCGCGCCTGCTCGCCGCCATCGATCGCGGCGAACGCCTGTTGGTGGTCGGCGACTTCGATGCCGATGGCGCCACCGGCACAGCGGTAGCTGTGCGCGGCCTGCGGTTGCTGGGCGCACGGCATGTCGACTTCGCGGTTCCCGATCGCGCGCGGCACGGCTACGGTTTGTCGGTTGCGTTGGTCGATGAACTCAAAGTTCGCGCGCCGCAAGTGCTCATCACCGTCGATCAGGGCACGTCCAGCGTCGAAGGGATCGCGCGGGCGCGCGCTGCGGGTATCGATGTCATCGTCACCGATCACCATCTGGCCGGCGAGCAACTGCCGGCGGCGTTGGCCATCGTCAATCCGAATGTCGGCACGCGCGCGCCGCGTTATGCGCGTCTGGCGGGTGTTGGCGTGATGTTCTATGTGCTCGTGGCGCTGCGTGCGGCGCTGAATCGGCGCGGGCAGGCAACGCCGCCGCTGGCGCCGCTGCTCGATCTGGTCGCGCTCGGTACCGTGGCCGATCTGGTAGCGCTCGATCAGGTCAATCGCATTCTCGTCGCCGAGGGACTCAAGCGCATTGCGGCGGGGCGCGGTTGCGCAGGCGTGCGGGCGCTGATCGAGAGTGCTGGCCGCGAGGCGTCGCGTGTCGGGGCACGCGACCTGGGATTCCAGATTGCGCCGCGACTGAATGCGGCCGGTCGACTGGCCGACATGCACACTGGGATTCGCTGTCTGCTGAGCGACGATATCGACGAGGCGCGCGCGCTGGCCGCGGAGCTGTCCACACTCAATCACGAGCGGCGCGATGTACAGCGCGAAATGCAGGCCAGCGCGGACGCCATCGTCGAGGACATCGTTGCGCGCGAAGGTCAGGTGCCAACGGCGCTGATCGTGCACGACGAGAACTGGCATCCGGGCGTGGTCGGATTGGTCGCATCGCGCCTGGCCGAACGCCTGCATCGTCCCAGCATCGCACTGGCGCCCGCAGACAATGGCGAGTGGCGCGGCTCGGCGCGGTCGATTCCAGGTTTTCACCTGCGCGATGCGCTGGTGGCGCTGGATGTGGCGCAGCCCGGCCTGATGCTGCGGTACGGCGGCCACGCGATGGCGGCGGGCCTCAGTCTGCGGCCTGATGGCATTGCTGCGTTGTTGCATGGATTCACTGCGGTTGCTCAATCGCTGCTGGATGCTGAGTTGTTGAAGCGGGTGGTCGCGACCGATGGCGCGCTGGAAGGGCCAGATCTGAGCTTCGACTTCGCGCGCGAGATCGATGCCTGCGGCCCCTTCGGACAAGGTTTTCCAGAGCCACAGTTCGATGGCGACTTCAGCGTGCTGGAGCACCGGGTGCTGAAGGATCAGCACCTGAAGTTGCGGTTGCGCGGACGCGGCACGCCGACGTTGACGGCGCTATGGTTCGGCGCGCCAGAGGAATGGTTGGACAAGGTGCCGTCGAAGGTGCGGCTGGTGTACCAGCTGAGCATCGAGACCTGGCAAGGCGAACACTCGTTAGCGTTGAAGATTCGCCACGGTTGGCCGGCTTGAGTAGCGACGGGGGCGCGTGCGGAGGTCGAGGTCCGCGCTTCTTGCACTGGCTCGTTCGCTGTCGCAGTTCTGGCAAAGCGCCGGAGCTGGCACAGGGAATGGCGCTCGGCCCCTGCCTCCTGACCCTCGCCCCTGCAGCCGCTTACACCGCCCGCATGATCGCCGCGTAGTGGGCGCCCGCTTGCACGGCCGCAAGACAACGCTGCTCGATGGTCCGCAGATCGAGCGCTGTAGCATCGACAATCGGTCGGCGCTGCGCGCCAAACACCGGGGCGAACAAACCTCGCTCGCGCGCTACGCGCCAGGCGCGCAGCAGATGCGTGCCGTCCCAGCTTGGCGACAGATCGATCTCGCAGATGGCTTCGAAGCCAGCGCACGGCGTCGCACTTGCCCCCGGCAACTCCGCCACCAGCGCATCGACCAGCGATGAACAGGCGCCGCCGACGGTGGCATCGATAAACCCGAGTTCGCGGGCCACCTCGGCGACCGGACCCACCAGACCCTCTCGCGTCGCGACAAAATCGCCAGCGCTTTCGCCATGTAACGGCAGATCGACGCGTAGACAGGGCCGGTCGTCCGCCTGAAAGACATCCGCCGCCATCGACTCGCCAGGTGCGTGGAGTCGAATATGTGGCCGCTGCGAACCGTGCGTGGTCATCCGTACATGCAAGCGACCGTCCCTCACGTGCTGGAAACGATGATCGCTCGCGGCGGTCGGCAGTGCTTCGGTCCAGTCGCCTTGAAGCGCCTGGCGAATGGTCGCAAAGCGCTCATCGGGCGCGGCGTCGGCGACGCGCACGCAGGCGGGCAGCCCGTAGGCGATCAACGCATCGATCTGGTCGATCAGCAAGCTCGACTGCCAGCGAATCAGCGTTGTCGGAACGCAAAGGTCCCGATAGCGCGAGCCATGCTCGTTCAAGACCGCGGCACGGTACGCGCGATCGTAACCAGCGCCTGCGCGCATCGTGTCGATGGCTGTGGCGTGGATGGCGCCGAGCGGCGGCAATTCGCGCGGCAGGCGCGCCTCGGCGCTTTGCGCGAACCAGGGGAAAAACGTCGAAAGCTCGCGATTGAAGTGCCAGAGATCGGCCAGATGCGCGCCGCTGGCGCGTGGCGATAGATCCGGGAAGTAGCGCTCCAGAAGCATCGTCCGCGCGGCGTCGTCGAAATGCGCGGCGTTGTCCAGAACCAGTCTTTCGATGCGCTCGGGATAACGTTTGGCAAACTCCAGCGCGATCTGCGCGCCCGTGGCGCTGCCGTACAGCGCAAATCGCGTCAGGCCCGCGGCATCCACCCAGGCCTTCAGGCTGAGCGCGAACTCCGATGCGCTCGACGGGTTAGCTGGGTCGGCGGGCGATAGTCCATAGCCGGGCGTATCGGGAGCGAGCACGCAATGCGTGTCGCTGAGCGAGACCATCAGTGGCAGCAGGGCCGACGAGGACATCGGCGATGGATGCAGCGCAACCACGACCGGCCCGCGTCCGGCGCGGCGATAGTGCACCTCGCGCGTGTCCAGCTGCGTGAAGTGCTGCGTGATCACGCTGCGGCTTTGGCGTAGTCGCGAATTTTCGCCAGGACCGCCGATAGTCCGTTCTTGCGTGTCGGCGACAGATGCGAGGACAGGCCGATATGTTCGATGAACTCGGGCTCCGTCGCGACGATCTCAGCCGCTGGGCGGTCGCTGTACACCCGCAACACCAGCGCCAGCAGACCCGAGACGATCGCCGAATCGCTATTGGCTGCGAACTTGAGCCTGCCGTTGTCCTGGCTCGGCTTTAACCACACCATCGACTGGCAACCGAGCACGCGATACGCATCAACTTTGTCGTCGGCAGGCAAGGGCGGCAGTTTTTTGCCAAGATCGATCAAGTACTGATAGCGCTCCGACCAATCGGAGAACAGCGCGAACTCATCGACGATGTCTTGTTGGATTGCGTCCATCTCAGTTCGATTCCACCCTTTCGCGTTCCGGGGATCTGCAGCGCTCTGGACTGTTTGCCGGCCGACGATCGCCAGTTCGTTGAGGTTGCGTACTCGCCCCCGGATATCGGGCGATGAATCGCGCCCTCTACAACGGCCCGGAGAACACGCGAACGAATCGACGACGATACAAACGCCAAGGCCAGAACGGCGACATCGCGGGCCGGCATGAGGCATCCGGCGCCGCAATGAACTTCGCACCTACAGCAACAATCGCCGAATATCGCTCAACTGCTGTGCGAGGTACGTCGTGAAGCGCGCCGCGTCGGCGCCATCGATGACGCGGTGATCGTAACTCAAGCACAGCGGCAGCATCAGGCGCGGCACAAAGTCGCTGCCGTTCCACACCGGTTCCATCGCACTCTTGGAAACACCCAGGATCGCCACTTCAGGCGCGTTGATGATCGGCGTGAACGCATGTCCGCCGATGCCGCCCAGGCTCGAAATCGAGAAGCAGCCGCCGGACATGTCGGCCGGGCCCAGCTTTTTGTCGCGCGCTTTGGCTGAGATCGCCGCCATTTCTTTGGCCAGATCGATCAGACCCTTCTTATCGCAATCGCGGATTACCGGCACGACCAAACCATCGGGCGTATCCACCGCGATGCCGATGTGGAAATAACGCTTCATCACCAGGTTCTCGCCGCTGGCATCGAGCGAAGCGTTGAAGTGCGGAAAACGCTTCAGCGCGGCGACAGCGGCCTTGATCAGGAACACCAGCGGCGTGACCTTGACGTCCTTTTGCTCTTCCGCCAGGCGTTTTCGGAACGCCTCCATCTCGGTGATGTCGGCTTTATCGAACTGCGTGACGTGCGGGATGCGGATCCAGTTGCGCGCCAGATTGGCGCCGGAGATTTTCTTGATGCGCGACAGCGGCTGCGCCTCGACAGCGCCGAACTTGGCAAAGTCCACTTGCGGCCAGGGCAAGACCTCGAAGCCGAGCGTGCCGCCAGTCGCCGGCGCCTTGGCGGGAGCGGCCAGCGAGCGCTTGACGAAGGACTGCACGTCTTCTTTGGTGATGCGTCCTTTGCGCCCGCTGCCCGTCACCTGCGACAGGTCCACGCCAAGCTCGCGGGCGAACAAGCGGATCGCGGGCGAGGCGTGCGGTCGTTCTCCGGGTTTCGCGGGCGGCGCTTCGCTGGACGGCGCTGCAATTGGCGCGGGCGCCTGTGCTGCAACCGGCGGCGCGGGCGCGGGCGTTGCGGGCGCAGGAGCTGCAGGCGCGGGCGTCGGCGCTGGCGCGGGCGCG
>JALHMG010000012.1 GCA_022844135.1 Lysobacterales bacterium | reverse complement strand
TCAGCACGAACTTCAGGCGAGCAGTTCAAAGCCACTGCAACACGAGCCATGATGCCTCCCGCATGTGAGTATGCGGGAAGATATTGTACTATCGATTACTTCTGCAATTAAACACTAGATGCGCTTGTTGCGCATGATCAGAAGCCTTCTTGCGCACGCCACTTGCGCGCCATGCGATTGATCGACTCGTCGCTGCTGAGGGCGAGTTCGCTGATTGGGCGCCATGCCAGTGCGTGCGATTCGTCGGAGGTTCGAAACTTCAAGCTCGGCGCAAGCACGACGAAACGTACATCCCAGTGTGTGTGCTCAGGCTCATTGGTACGTGCTGGAATCGTGTGCGCATCCAAGTCAAAGATGTCCGGCAACACCAACAGTCCTTCGATGCCAGATTCCTCGGCGCCCTCTTTTGATGCGACGCGGGCGAGATTGCTGTCGCCATCGGCGTGACCGCCGAGCTGTAGCCAGCGGCCGAGCTTGCGATGGTGCGTCAACAGCACCGATCTGCGATCGGGCGAGACCAGCCAGCACGACGCGGTGAAATGGCCATCGAGACGTGTGCGGTGAAACACATCGGTACCGCTCGACAGAAATCGCGTAAAGCGCTCGACGACGTCGAGCTCTGCCGGATTCCGATCAAGATAGTTTTGCAGAGCTGTGAGGGTGTCCATCAATGGCTGGGCAGTTTGTCCGAAGGCCGTTCTCGTCGGCCTGTTGTGGAACCGACCAATCGCCCTTAAAAGGCTACCGCGAGGACCGAGCCTCGACGCGCAGCGAAAACCAAGCTTTCGCTGCGCAGGCCTGCCCAGCTTCTAGCCGGGTCAAAGTTTCCGCAGGAAACTTTGACCCGAACATTCTCAGCCGCCTTTCGCCAATCGCGAATTCTTGCGGCCATAGACAGCGTAAACCAACACGCCGATCGCGAAATAGCTGACCAGGATCGCCATGGGTGCCCAGTTGCCGGCCAGGAACTTAGTCAACTTGTCGAGGAAGATCAGGCTGATGATGCCCAGGCACAAGACCACGCCCAGGATTGGCAGCACTGGATAAAACGGCACGCGGAATGGGCGGTGGATATCGGGTGCGGTCTTGCGCAGATAAATGACCGACAGGCACACGATGCCGAAGGCTGCCGCGGTACCGAGCGATACCAGCGAGCCCAGCAGATTCAGCGGCAGAGTAGCGGCAGCAATTGCGATCAGGATGCCCAGCAGCGTGGTGCCGGACGCCGGCGTGCGGAACTTTGAGTGAATGCGACCGAAGACTTCTGGGACGAGGCCGTCCTTGCTCATTTGGTAGAACACGCGCGTTTGCGCGTAGCACAGCACCAGCATCACGCTCGACAGACCCATGATCGCGCCAATCTTGATCAGGAACGAGAAGGCGTTGAGCGTGCCACCTTCGACGAACGGCCACGGGATCTGCGCCCAGGTTGGGTTCATCGCGTTGATCGCCACCGCAATCGGTGCCGACACGCCGAGCTCGGTGTAAGACACGACGCCCGTCAACACGAGCGCCACGAGCATGTAAATCACGGTGCATATCACCAGCGAACCCAGAATACCGAGCGGCAGATCCTTTTGCGGATTCTTGGCCTCGCCTGCCGCGGTCGACACACCCTCGAAGCCGACGTAGGCGAAGAAGATAATTGTCGAGGCGTAAGCCACGCCCATCCAGCCGAAGTGATTCCAGGCCTTGCCGTCGTTCTCCGGCACAAATGGCGTCCAGTTGTCGGGATTGACGTACACCAGGCCGATACCGATGAAGGCGAGCAGGACGCCGACCTTGATGATTACCGCGATGTTGGTGAACTTGGCCGATTCGCTGACGCCGATGACCAGCAGCGAAGTGACGAGCAAGATGCCGAAGGCGCCAACCAGATTAAGCTGCGGCTCGATGGCCGATTGCAGTTGTATCGTGCCGTCCGCGAGTGCAACTTCCTTGACCACCACCGACGCGCTCGTCAAAACCGAGGGGATGACAAGTCCGAAGTCCTTGAGGATTTCGACGATGTACCCAGTCCAGCCGGCCGCCACGGTGGACGCCGCGATACCGTATTCGAGCAACAGCAACCAGCCCATCGCCCAGGCGAACACCTCGCCCATGGTTCCGTAGGCATAGGTATAAGCCGAACCGGAGACCGGCATCGTCGAGGCAAGTTCGGCGTAGCACAAACCGGCGACCGCACAAACCAGGCCCGCTAACGCAAACGAGATCATGACCGCGGGCCCGGCGTAATTCGCCGCCGCATCGCCGGTCATGACGAAGATACCGGCACCGATGATTGCACCGATACCCAGGCTCACCAGGTTCCAGGCCGTCAACGTGCGCTTGAGCTCGCTTTTCTGCGAGTCGGCGATGATCGACTGGATCGATTTCCTCGAAAACATCTGGCTGGCCATTGCCCGTGCGCCCCGCATTGCAAAGAAGCAGCGAGGCTATAGCAAGGTGCGGCAGATGGGTAGGGGTTGAGGGCGGTTCTTAGGTCTTGGTTCTTGGTTGTCGGTTGCCTGACGACGACCGTGAGGCAGAAAAAGAAGCTATGCTCTCGTTAGTGCGGGTCCGTAGCTCAGTTGGATAGAGCACCTGGCTTCGAACCAGGTGGTCGGGGGTTCGAGTCCCTCCGGGCCCGCCAACATCAAAATCGCTCGCGGTCGGCTCAATTTGCGAAGCGCTGCAGTTGCGCTCGGGTTCGACGCGATCTGCGAGAAAGCGCTTGGAATGGGTAAGTCTTGCAGGAGGCTGGCATGGCTTACTTCCGCCAGCGCAATTTGGTCCAAGCCGCAAAGCGTGTGGGATGCTCCGGCTTCGCCTGGATCAGCGGACCAGCAATGGCTGGATTCCGTAAGTGAACGCGAAGCAGCTCGCATCCCAGGTTTAGCGAAACTGCTGCGCTGGCATGCGAGCGACCCGTAATTCATGAAGAGGACCGCAAAGGCTCGCCCCACTTCGAGATCGAGCTGTCCTCCGGGTGCGGAAGCGGGCAATTTTCGGTTGGGATACCGACTTTCTTGTTGGCCGCGCAACCGCAGGCCGCGCAGATTTTCGTATCGCCGCCGGTCAACAAGCGCAACCCCTGGTAGAGCATCGTTTCTGGTGGATCGGTCAATTGGCTGCAAGACTGACAAACGGCCCATCGACGCGCGCGTTGGGTATCGTCAATGCGCTTGAATCCCGCCTTACCCCAATGAAGCATCGATCGCGATGCCTGAGCGAGCAGCTCCGAGTTCGTGCGAAGTTGCTGAGGCGCATCGGTCGATGACTCGGCCGGGGCCGTGTCCGCGTCTTGGTCGTATTCGCGAGTGCGTGGATCGTTCAATAGCACTTGCTGCAATTGCGGGCTGTCTCGGGTTAGCATCAGGTATGTGGCGAACCGCTTGTCGAGCAGAGCTCGACGGGTAACGGCAGCTGGCGCCGCTGCATCCAGATTGATTAGTTCTGCCAGACGCTGACGCGCCTGTTCAAAGTCGGTGTCCTGCAAAACCTGGTTCAAATTCATGGGCGTGCTCCCGTTGGTTCCGGGCCTGCGTTTGCAGGCCCGGCAGCAATTATCGATTAAGGGGTACGAAAATCGGCGCTGTCCTTGTCGTCGGCAAGGAATTGCCCGGTGGCGCTCACGACATTGGACACCTCTACCGTGTATGTAGTCGCCGGTAACAAGCCGTTAACCGAAAGCATGACGGATTTTTCGTCGGCGCTAGGTTGCGCTTGCAACACCACCACATCACCGCTGATGCGGTAATTGGCTGGCGGCGCTGCGGTACTAGGCACTACCTTGCTGGAGAAGTCGACACGCACCGTTTGTGCCGGATCCAGGGTGGCCGAAGCTCCAGTAACGCTGAAGGTCGATGGACCGGACACGCACTCCGGGATGTCATCGAAAGAGCTCGCGGCTTGCAGGGCCAGCAGGCGGCAGGCCAAGCCCGGGGCTTTGCACAAATTGTTCGGGTCCGGCTCGGCGTGCTCGGGAGCAACGAGGCCAAAGGTGTTACTGATTTGCGTCATCGCTTTCGGGAAAAGGTCGAGATACAGACGGCCATACCAAACTTCTCGAAGAATTAAGGCTGCTCCCCAGTAGTCCGCAGTTCCCGCGCAACCGTAACCAGATGCCTGTGCTACCAAGTGCGAGGCGATCATGGCGAGCCCATTGGTGTCGAGTGTCTTCATGCGCAGCAGGCCACCCGAGAACACAATGTAGGGCTGACCGGCGCTGTTGAAGTACCAAGCATTGGGCAGTTGATTGCTCCAATCGGCGGCATAGAAATACTTGGGATAAAAGCCCCTAAACAGCGTGCGCACGTACTTGAAATTCGCCATGGCTTGCGAATTTCCTAAGTTCTGCTCGCCTTCGGCCGTCTGCAGGTCTTCGGCTTGCTCTCTGGTGAAGTAGGCCAAGGCCGAAAACGGGATATTGAACAACGAAGGTTGAACTGGAACAAAGCCCTCAGGCCACATCTCGGGGGTGCAGATGAACGCATCGTAAGCGCTTGTATCGTACTTTTCATAGAAGCGCGCAGACCCTATCTGCGGCAGCTCCGGCTGATCTTCGGCCAACAGGCGCGGTGGAATGGCATTGGCGTAGAAGGCCATCTGAACAGCCAGATCTGCGGTCACCAAACCGAAACTGTTGATCAGATGTCCTTTGTACGGGTCGTCTGGATGCGTGGCGGGGTTGAACTCGCCCAGGCTGAAGTTGCGCACACCGCCGGAGAATTGGCCTGAGCTGATGACCGTGACGGTGGCTTGACCGCCGTCTGCCTGCATCACCCGATCTCCAGGGCGCAAGTCCTGTACGGCTTTGAGCGTCTGGTCTGGCAGCAAATACAGATGATCGGCGGTTGAAATCAGAATGCGCATGGTCTGGTCTGACAGCCGGAACACGGCCGTATAGCAGAAGTCCAGTTCCGTCCCAGGAGCGACACCGCCGACATCGGTGACGGCAATCGATTCCCAACTAGCCATTTTCCCGCCGGTAGCGAGTACGGTCCTCCCTCTCTCGATCTTTTCGATCGGCATGTATAGGTCGGTTTCCACCTCAATGGGCGTTCCCCATGCCAGGCAGGAGCAGCAACACCAGCAATCTCCCGACTCCGGTGATTGGGGGACAGGAACATCCCCGCCCAGTCCGTTGTGCTTGCAGTAATTGTTGATCTTGCCCTGTATGCGTCCGCAAAGCGTGTCGCCGCAATAGACCGGCGGATCTTCTTTCTTGATGTTATTCAGACACTCAGCCTTTCCCATGACGATCTCCTTCGTTGTTCGCTCGGTGGGGTGTAACGACAGCGCGCATCATTGCGATTCGAATGGCGGTAATGGCCGACTGTAGCGATCGAGCGGCACTTGCAGTTCCGTGGACAACTGCTTCATCAGGCCCGCAAGCCCGACGCCGAGATCGGCGCACAACAGGCCGGAGAGATTGAACAGGCGGCCGGTTAGCGCCGAATCCACTGTCGAATCGCCCAACAACGGCCACTGGACATCGGCATCGTGGGCAGCACAATCGAGCACCGTGGCGAGCTTGCCGTCCACAGCCATTAAAAGCTGCCCGTTACGCAACCGATTGGCAGGTTGCAGTTGTCTGTCGCCATTCACGAGCAAAGCGTCCCCCGGCAAGATCAGCGTGATGACCTGTTGGTCCGGTAGCGAAACCTGTAGTGCCACGGCCAGCTGATCACCGCTGAGGCGGCCGACAGCGCGTACGGGAGCCGCCCACCACGATCCGAGAGTCAAGTCGCTCACGCGCAGTTGATCGCCGACTTGCAGCGTCGATAACGGCTTGAACACTTGCTCGGCCGTGGCGACTGCTGTTTGCCCCGGCGGCAGGCTTCCGCAGCAGCACCAACACGGTCCGTCTGGCGAGTACTGCGGCACCGGGGTATTGCGCATTACTCCGGCGTCGCGGCAATAGAGGTCGAGCTGCCGTCGTACGCTCTCGCAGTAAGACCGAGAGCAAGGCACGGGAGGATCTTGTCTAAGGATATTGCTCAGGCACTCGTTCATTGGTTCCTCTCCTCGGTTATTTGATTTCAGTCCGTCACTTGGCCGCTCAGGAACAGCACCAAATTGATGTCCTGCAAGATCAGTGGATCCAAGCGGTCACCGTCGCGGGTCCGCAGGCTGCTTGGGGTATATCCCGGCCGTAGGTCGAAACTTACTACCAGCTTGACTGCGCCGGCTTTGATGCGCAGCGGGCGATCCAGCATCACCAAAGCGGTGCCGTCCGCACGCGGCAATACCGAAACAGGTTCGGTATCGCCGATCAGGACGGCGATGTAGGGGTGTTGCGAACCCAACGGGCAATCCGCCGGCACAACCAACTGCAGCAGCAGTCCGAGGACTTCCGGGCTGACCAGATGAGACGGCACCAGCCGTGTGGCGGTCAGCGAAAGTTGCTGTTGGTGATTCAGCACCGGCCCATGCATGAAGCGAGACCATTCGCTTTGGTATTGCAGCGCAGGCTGCAGCAATTGCGCCCAATCGCGCTGCCGTAGTTGTGGCAAGTTGGCCACTTGGCTGCGGAAAGCATCGCCACCGTCTCGGGCGGTGTAGCCGACCTCCAGGACGACGTCGGACAGGCCGTTGAAATCCAGCAGATTGCTGCTCTTGGGAAGGCTCAAATGCCAGGACGAAATGGCGCCGGTTTGTTCGAACGGGAGATACAGCGGGCTCGCTGGATTGCTGTCGAATACGCCGCTGTCTCCTTGCCCCTGAGACAACGAGATGCGCTGATACGGGCGCACGTTGTGCTCAACAAGGCCCTCTTTGACATCCACGTCATCCCCGAGCAGGAAACGAACGGCGCTGAGGTCCGGGGCTAATACCAGTCGGTTGGCAGTCTGGGTCAGTGTGGCGTGAATGTTCTGATAAGGGCCAACCAGGGCCGGTATGGTGACGCGCACGCTCTGGATGCGCCGCAAGTACTGGCCAGGGAAGTCCTGATCGAACATGCGCTCGGTCAGTTCAAACTGTGTTTCTCCCGTCTGGATCAGCCGCAGCAGGGCGGCTGGGTCGGATTGCCGCAAGGACACGATCTTAGTGATTTCCTGCAATCGCCTCCCATTGCGTACCGCCGCGGCCTCCAGTTGACTGAGGGATTGCGCCAATGCCTCGCCTGCCAGAAGTCCCTTGTGTACGTCGTCCCAGTAGTTGGCGGCAATGAAGGCCGTGGCCACGCGATACTCGAACTGGTATGAGCGTTGTGCCATGCGGGCGAACTCCAGCGCCAGACTGTAGGCTTGGAAATGGACGCTCGCAAGTCGCCCGGCCAACCATCCGTACAGGGCCTGATTGGTGAACTTGTCCTGGTAGAAGGATTGCAGGGCCTGGTTCTGGGCGATATTGGTCTGATGGATCAGCAGATCGCGCTGGGCAATGGCCAGTTGGTTGTTGTTGGCATCGATCTGGGCCTGATACTGTGCGACATCGAACGCAGCAAGTGTCTCCTGCAATCCCCATTCTTCGGCTTGGCGTTTGTAGTTGGCAACGATGCCCAGGATGCTGGCGCTGGTTTCCATCACTTTTGCCAACGCGGCTGTCCAACCGGACGAGTTCTGAAGGGCCGGGCCCAGTTGCTGACCACCAAAGGTCATCGCAAATGGCGAGCCCACTTGCGGGAAGGCTGCTGCGACAGCGGCGGCAGCTCCTAGCACACTGGAGACGCCGGTTGTAACCGCAGCCAGGCCCATCAACGTCATCTCGGCGATTTCCTCGCCCAACATGCCCTGCGCCTGTAGATGCTGGTAATGATCCTGCCGCGCTTGTGCCGCGTTCTGCCCCTGTTGCAGTGCCCGCCCCTGATTCTGGACCTGAAGGATGGCCTGCTCCTTGATCTCCGTCGTTAACTGCAGCAGCGTTGCTTGCTGGGTCAGGCTGAGCGCGGCCAAGGCTTCGCCATCCTGTCGCGCTAAGGCATCGAGCATTGCGCCGCCGAAGCGGGACACTTGATCCGCCAGTGAGCGCGCCATTTGGATCAAATAGCTGAAGCGGTAATTCGGTATCGGGTAGGGCATACCTGTCGCGCCCCCACTGAGCGATCCGGCGTTGCCGAAACTGGCGAGCAACGCTTTCGGATCGATCGGCGGCGCAAATAGCGCCAACTGCCGCACCACGCCATTGATGTTCATGCAATGGCGAATCTTGTACAGCCGATCGTCGATAGTGTCCCAGTAGATTTTCAGGTCTTCGTTGTCCGGGACGCCGAAGTAGGCGTGGATGTCGTTGACAGGCACATCGTGGAAGCGCGTTCCTTGTCCAGAGGCGGGCAGGAACGGGGTGTTCTCCAAGTCGATCAGATATTGGGGTATCCCATCCGGATACTTTGCCTTGATCTCGTTGTAAGTCAGCTTTTCGGGTTGCTGGAATACCCCGACCACTTGCGGCGTTTCACCCAACAAGTCCCGCGCCATGATGTATAGATTGGTCGCCTGGTTGATGCTTTCGCGGGTATCCTGGGTGAACAACGCATCGGCCCATTTGATCAAATTGTCGACATACTTCAGCACGGCCACCTTGGCGTACGCCGATATCCTCAGGCTGGCGATCGCATCGGGGTCGAAAGGCTTGTTGTTGGACAGATTGATCTCGACCGTATTGGTCAGGATCTCCTTCAACGAGGGGAGGTCCATGCCGTCGCGGAATGGGCGGAACTGCCAATACTGCGAGCCGTCATGCGGCTGTCCGGCGTCGCCGCTCGCGGTCGGATTGAATACATATTCGAACCAGCGCTTGGCGTTTTCATAATCCTGGTTGCTGACCAGCCACTCAGCCACCAGCATCGGGGCGTGATAGAAGATCTCCCAGAAATAGAGCCCGTTCGCGCCGGAGAAATCCATGGTGTTTGGCGGCAGTCTGGCCGCATCCAACAGGCTGGGTGGAGGAGAATCCGGGGTCTTGAAATACTGGTTGATCGGGCTTTCCTGCAGATACTGCGAGTCCAGCGCAAGCAAGCGATTGATGCTGACGAACAGTCGTTGCTTCAAGGGCTGCGATACGCTGGTGGAAAGCCGGGTCAGTCGATACTTTGCCTGGCTGAACGAGGTGTTGCTGAGGCTGTATGGCCCGTTTTCCATCAGCAGGTCGTTGGAGGCGGACGGCTGCCAGAACGAGCGCAGTACTGTTCCGTTCGCGACCGGAACCGGCGTATCGTTCTCCTGGGTCAGCAAGAAATAGTCGCTGTTATTGTTGAGCAGGTACCAACCGATCTGGTTGCCGATGCCGAGCAGAGCCGCGCTGGAGGGACTGATGTGATGGAGCAGGACACGATCTTGGTTCCCAGTCGTGTCTTGGTTGGCAGTCGTTCCGGGAGAACTGTTGCCCCAATACAGAGCAATCATCTGGCGGTCGGTCACGCCGCCGAACAATTGACTGTTTTCCCGATCCACGCCCAGACGGTTGACCGGCGCAGTGGCAGACACTGAAGATCTGTAGACCGGGTTGTATAAGCGAATGGCGCTGCTAACGAGTGCGTTGTTGAGAAGCAGCGATTTCTGTCCGGTGACTTCGCCCTGTTTCGGCAGGCTGGAACTGTTCTTGATGATCTGCAACAGATTTAGGGAACTGTAGATGCCGCTATTGAATTGCTGCAATGCAGCAATATAGGGATCATCGCCCACATTTGGAAAACTCGGGGGAGAAGGAGGCAACGCGCCATAGTCGGTCTGGGTAGCCAGATTGGGGCCGTAGAGAACCAACAGGCGTTCGTTGCCTTCGGCGCGCGGCAGCACGGTGTAACTGCCCGGCACACCCAGCTTGTAGTCCGTAGTGACGGTGTCGTTAACGACGAACGGCGTGTCGACAAACATCTGTTTGTCGCTCTTGATTCTTACGATTCTGCGGCTCTGGTTTAAGGCGATGAGCTCGCCGCCTACTATGGCTTGATTAATAAAGCTGGTACCGATCCCGTCTACGATTTCCAGTCCATCGTAAAGAGTCACTCGTCCATTTCCTGAGATTTCTGTGGACAGATTCCAGTCTTTGGTGGTCAGCAACTGTGAGTCGCTGCGGACGCTCGCAACGACCCGGGTTTCATTACCGATCTGAATGAAGTCGCCCGGCGAAAAATCGATTCTGAATGCGGTGCCTTGACCGTCCACAATGTTGATGCCGCTGACGATCTTGACCGTGCCCGGACCTTGGTAGGGCGAGTATCGAAGTCGCTGCGGGTCTTTCAATATGACGTTGAACGGCGCCTGACTTGCACTGAGTCGGAACGCTTGCTTGGTCACCAGGGTTTGCGCCGCTGCGTCGATGGCATGCACCTGCAATTGCTGACCTGCGACATAGATGGAGTCGCCGGGAAACACCTGCTTGTCGAGCCGCGTTCCGCTGCCGGTCGCCTGGGTGCTTCCCGCCGTGAATGTCAGGGTCCCGGTACCGGGCAAGCCACGAGGGATGGCCAGCGCAAACGGTTGTTTCCAGTAGTGTTGGATGTTGGCGTAGGCTTGCGCCACATTCTCGTTATTGGCTGGCCCATAAGAATTGGGCGCAACTCGGATCGGCGTCGGCGGCATTAGCTCCTGCGCAGCCAGCCAGTCGCCCGTCGAACTGGGGAAGGTGTACTTCAGCGTTGCCTGCCAGGTCGACTGCGTGCTGGAGGCGGCATCGGTTCCGCTCGTTGTGCTGATGCTGGAGCTCTTGGTCGGTTTGACCTCGTTCCAAAACAGGAAAGGGCGATCGAACGCCCAAACAGGCGTGACGAACTCGGCGTCGATGGATGCGCCAACGTTTTGCCATGCGCCCCATTGGGTAATGACCGGCTCCTGCCGATCCCGGACTTCGGCCAACAGACTCCGGGTGAATGTGCGCAGGTAGTATTTGTAGGGCGAGGTATTGCTGCGACCGACCAGAACCGTGGTTTCATCGATCTGTCCGCCAGGCAGCTCCAATTGTCCTGCTTTGTAGCCGCCCACCGGCACGAGTTCGGTCAGCGTCTCGAATGACGTGAAGTACTGGGTGAGCGCACGCGCGACGGCCTGCTCCGTCGGCCGCGCCTGCAGTAGTTTCTCCTCCAACTCCTTGAATTGGGGAGTGGCGGATTGCCGCTGGCTGGCCAGCAGATAGTTTTCAGGATAAAGGAAGATGCGCCGATTGGCTTCCCACAACCGGTAGGTCGACATCCATTGCCACCAGGGGGGCGGAATGTGCGCAACGGTGACACCGGGCTCCAGGCTCATACGGCAGCGCTGCATGTACAACTGCACCGACGGAATCGCCTGTGCGATTGGCGTCGTGGTGTCGCAGCAACTGGTCTCGACATCGATCAGCAGATATTGAAGCAGGTCGGACGGCGACTTGATGGCCGGGCTGTTCAGATGCCATATCAGGAAGTCGAGCAATGCGTCGCGCTTACTGCTATCCGTGGATCGACGCAATTGGTCGGCCACACCAGAAAACTCGGCCGTAGCGAAACGGACAGCGACCACCGACAGCGTGGTGCTGGCCGCAGCCTCCAGCGCTTGCCACCGGACGGGATCGACAGGACCGCCCACTGCGCCTAAGGGCGGCGCCAGCACTACATCGGCCATGCTGGCAAGATAAGGGATATCGGCAGCCATTCGCGATGCCAACACGAACATCGGCGCCAGGCGCAGCACGCCTGCCAACTGCGCAAGGCCGGCATAGTGCGTGAGATGATCTTGCAGATAGCGGTCCGCATCCTGGATCTCTGACGGCTGCCACCCGGTCAACTGCTGCAGGGCGATCAGCCGACGCTCCAGCGGCACCACCGCTGTCCACTGCTCCAGATAACGGGCGAGACCACTGCCATCGTCGCCGATGCGCTCGGCAAAGCCCTTGAAAGCGGTCAGCAATTGAAGCTCGCCATACTGCAGCGCCGCGCTTTGCGCGACATTGAATAGGCCAGGTTGGCGCGCCAAGGCAATCCAGACTTCGCCGGGAAAGGCCAGCTTATCTTGCAGCAGGCCGAAACGCGACAAGCCTTCCAGAACTTCGGTGGCCAGCACACGATGTTCGGCGCTGTCCCCTCCGAGGAATGGCTCAATCAGAAAACGGGGCAGCATGCAGTGGGAACTGGCAAACGGCAGGGCTGTGACCACAGCATCGCCCGAGACTGCCAGCACGCCGCCGATCCCACCCACTGCCGCAGCTTGTTGCGCTGCATCGGCGCTATCCAACGTCTGCTTCAGCAGAACGATCTGGCGGCGGAGCGCATCCAGCACCATCCGGACGCCGGTGGTCTTGCCAGCAGCATCGGGATCGGGAACCAACAGAACTTCGCAGCCGGCATAGGCGTTGGCATCGGTGGCTGCGCTTACCGGCAACAGCACGGTGTCGCTGCCGCCACCGTCGGCACTACCTTGCAGGCGGATACCCCCGACCAGATAAGTGGCGTTGGCTGAAGGTATCTTTGTCCACGGCGGCGACACGACCGCCGCTTTGCTGCTGCCATCGTAGCCGACGATTGTGCGCGTTTCGCCGCCTGCAGCCGGGTCGGTCAGTACCAGGGTATAGCCGACATAAGCACCGTCTTCTCCGGAGGCCGTGGCTGCAAGCGTCAGGCTGTCGCGTGTGGCGTTCTGCGCCTGACCGGCATCCAGCGGCTTGATCAGGAGGAAGTAACTGAATGCATCGGGTTGCACCACCCAGGCGCCGACAACCGTTAAAACGCGGCTTGCCGGATCGTAGGTCGCGACGGCCCGCTTCTGTCCGCTGGCGGCGCTTTCGAACAAGTTCCAGCCCTGGGTATCGCTGTCATAACGAGCGCTCAGGTCTCCCCTTTGCTCGGTAGCGGACACGATCACCGCTGGATTGGTCAGGGTTAGACAATTGAAGACCGCACGCGATTGCGCCGCGCCGATGCCCGGACCGACAAAACTGGTATCGGCCAAAAGTGGGAACAACGGGGCCAGCAGCTGACGATTGCTGCAGTCCGCAATCAGGGTCAGATAACGCCCGACAGCCGAGCGCTTCTGTTCGCCATCGGGGACGTTCTGCAGGAGTGTTTCCAGGCTGCCCGGTTGAGGATAATTCCGGGTGATGGCCCACTCTGCTTCGACCGTCAGTTTACGCAGTACCGCCAACGACAAGGCACTGAGGGTTGCCAGGCTTGCGGCCGCTTCGGCGTCATTTAGCCCGGCTTGACCGGTAAGGCTGGCGACCGTTACCGGGAAACTGGCGGCCGCCTGATCGAAAGCGGGAACAGTGGCGCGCATTAGTCCCTGGGTGTCGACGACACCTAGTTGCTGCAAGTCCTCAAACAACCGGTTGGAAAGCTGTGGATCGAAGCCGGCTTGCTGTAAGCTTTGTGCGCTCAAGCGTGTGCTTTTGGCGCTCGAAGCAAGATCGGTCAGAATTGCGGGTACATCGCGCGGATCGAATGCTGGCCGGACATAGCGACTGCGCAGTCCGATCAGTACATAGGCCAATTCGTAGCTGGTGAGCCCGATGGTCGCTTGCCAGCTCAGACCATCCAGTGCGCGTTGGATATCGGCCAGCGCTTCGCCTGCCCGTGGTTGATAACGGCTATTGAGTCCGACCAGCTGCCGCGCCAGCAAATAACTCTCCACCGGCAGCTGATGCTGCCAGGCAACACTGCCCAAGCGCCACAAGCCGGTGAGGGTTTCGACGGTCAGCAATAGTGCTGGGACGGCGACGCCATTGTCCAAGCGATAGGCAAGACCCAATGGGGCGAGATCGGTCTTCTTGACCTGCAGCGCCGCAGCCAGTCTGTCCGTGAGGCCAACCGCGTTCTGAATCCGATAGCGATTGCCGGTAGTCGGGACGCTGTCCCACTTGGCGTAAAGAATCGCTGTCCGCGAGGCGCCGTCGTAGCTCTTGATGATACGAGCACTGCCAGCAGCCGGACCATCCTTCATGACGATCTGCAGACCGTTGTAGTACCCTTCTTCAGGCGATGCGCGGTCGTCCAGTACCACCTTATCTTCGCTGCTAGAGATCAGCGCGCCCTCGGTCGCCTGGTCATCCGGCAACCAGGCCAGCGGACGACTCGGATCGAACGGCATGGGGTCGGCGCTGATATGCGGATCGCGCCCCGCAAGCAGTGCCGGTGGATTAAAGTTCAGATCGAATGGATCGACCGGTGCGCGGCCATCGCCGCGGCCGCTGGTCTTGAATGGTCCGATCAGCGCAGCCGTGCGCTCCACCGACCATTCCAGCCGATCAGCCAGCTGCTTCACTCCCGCCAGCAATTGCAACACCGCTTCGGTGATCTCGCCCTCTTGACTCAGTTGTATCAGCCAGTCAAGCGATGTTGGAGCGATACCGCTCCAACGGGACAGCCGGATGAAACGGCTCAGGCGGTCCAGACGCTTGGCGGAAAGATAGGCAATCTGCGCAGCCACATTACCCTTCTCGGCAACGCCGGGAACCACCTTCAGCGGCGGCAGGTTTTCATCCGTTCGATTGATGAAAAACGAATCCGCAATTCCCGATCGTTGCTCGTCCGGGCTCAATTGCTGAGTGAACAGGTCGACGAGATCTTGATAGCTCATGCCGCCCGTTCGATGGCGGAAGACCTGGGCATCGCACAGATTGATGGGAAACCCGTACAGGGTCCAAGGCTGGTTGCGCGCCTCCTCCACCCACGGCAGATCGACCCGGATGCTAGCGGAGTCGATACGTTCTGCGACGACGCGGATTTGGCCATTGCAAGCGATGTTCTGTCCGACATGGACCACATCCCCCAAGCGGCCGTCCGCTCCGGTGGTCTCCACACCGTCTTTCAGAAACGTCAGGCTGCCGGGTCCGGGCGCGGGCAAGGTGGCCGCAATTCCGGGAACTCCGTACTGAGCGCCAATGGCGGCATCGCTGAGGTCGACCGTACACAAAAATGCCGCTTGCTCCGGCGACCAACCCATAGCCGCACGCGCCAATGCCGGACGGGCATAGCCAAGCGCTAATGGTTGGTTCGCCAGCATGCATTGTCCGATCTCCGACAAGGAGCTGTTTAGCTTCTGCAAAGCCGCAGAGATATCTGTCAGCGGTTGGCTGAATGGCAGGTTGAATGGATACGGTGCTGTCGAAACGACTTGGTAGGGGTTGCGATTTAGATCATGCGTCAGCTTGGCGACGAAGATCTGGAGCACCAACGACACATAAGGGATCAGCCGCTCGGTTTCCTCGCACGAGAGCTTGATGCCATCGAACAGGTCGGGGCGACGATCTTCGAGCAGATAACCAGCCGGAATGGTCTCGCGGTTGTAGTCTGTGATGTACTCGTCGGCGATTCGCATGATGTCGAGGAAGTACGCGGCCGGCGAGAAAATCGAAGCGCAGGCTGGGACTTTGATGTAATCCAAGGACCCAAACAGGCTCTGGTAGCTGGGGAGCTGTTGCAAATAGTCGACCAAATCCGCCTCTGCAAAGCGTGGCAAGACCCGATTCGTGAGCGGAGATCCCGCCAAATCGCGCGCGTTGGCGAACAAATGGCGCGTCGCAGCGCGTACCTGACTTGAGCGGTGATGGACTTCCCTTGCCAAGCTTTCGGTCAGCGTACCTTGCATGTCGCGAAGGAAGCGATGAATTGGGCGTCTTGCGACGCTGTGGGCACTTCGGTAGCCCGCAGCCAGCAGGTGGCCCGCGACCGTTTCCGCGTCATGCAATTGGCCGTCGACCATATGAAATGGCACCACGCGTAAAAGACGCTGCCAAGTCAGCAGTTCAGCCGCAGCAGGACGATGATGCTCTGCCGCAGTTTGCAGCAGGCCATCTTTGGCGAAAAAGTCGTGAGTCAATAAATCGAGATCAGGGTGGTCCCGAAACAATGCCTGAAAATCCTGGTGGCGAAGCTGGACGGCCTTTGTACTCATGACACACTCCCTACAAAAATTGGTTTGTTACTGGGCACTTGAACAACACCTGAAGGGTACCGTTGTGGCGCACATTACTGCTTTTTCTCTTTGTTCTCGAACAGCGAGAATATCGTGTAAACTAGTGTGGAAGCCGTCAAAATCTGCCACGACTGGGCTTTGGCCGCGTTTATAGCGAACTGCTGCAAGAGTTCTTTGCCCATCACTGGGTAATTGCGGCTCAAGGCCATCCTGTTATAGGGTGATACCATCCAGGAGGCCACGTTGTAATAGAGTCGTTGCGCAACTTCTGTTGAAACGCTGGCGCGCCAATTGCCGACAGCCAGTCCTCCGTAGAGCGCGGCTTTCTCGTACTCACCCGTCTTGAGGTAATAGGGCATCTTAAACATGTCCGCAAACATGCCGATCACGCCGATCCGAGCATGGGCCCTGTGCAGATCGTGACCAGAAGCGTTCAGCGCTTTTATAATGCTGAAGCCTTCGTATATGAATAGGCTGTTGCCCACGATGCTGCTGGCGTCGTACGGGTTCAAGCCGTACTTCTTCATATTCATCGAGTGGTAGATAAAACCAGCTGTGCCACCAAATACCGCGAACTGCCCGGCGATATTGCCGAATTGGATTGTGCCTGCAGCTTTAAGGATCGGTGAGACCGTGCCTTGCTTGCTTGCCTCTTTGAGATAATGCCAAGGCGATTCGTGAAGTCTCAGCATGCCGGCAAACGCCTCACCCAGGACATTACCGTATAAGCCGGACATGGCGAAGAACTTTAAGGGCATCTGAGGGAAAGCCCCCTTTTTCTGAGGTTTCTCGCCGCATTCGCCAGTGGGGTCGTGCAGAGTCAGCGGATTGGCGCGCGCATAACAAAACAAATTGCTCCCATCAATGGTGCCGGCGGGGTCTGGAGCGATCCAACGCGACAACTGTGGCGCCAGGTAGCGTTTCTGGAAACGGTAGAGGCCGGTGCTCGGGTCTTTCTCCTGTCCGGTGTATTGATATCGCTGCTGGCCCGGTAACAGAGGCGATTGCACAAGGTGGAAGGCGGTGGTGCCGTATGGGTAATACTCTTGCCGATCGACAACCTGACCTTGTTGGTCCAGTCGCAAGAGGACCGAATTGAGTCGGTCGCTGAGCTGAAAGTCGATATCGACCGCCCTTCCCTCGCTGCCCTCTGGAAATCGGGCCAGACCAATCGCGTCTCCACCCAGAAAGAGCGTAAGACTGGAGGCTGCCTTCGGGTCGCCCTCGGCAATAAAGGGGTCCAGATAGTAGGTCTGCTGCTGCGCACCTTCGACAGGCACCCATACCTTCCGCAGTCGACTCAGGTCATCGGCGTACTGGGCGTAGGTCACGCCGCCGTCGATGGCCGTTGCGCTCGCGAGATTGCCTGCTGCGTCGGTAGCCAGGCGGGTTTGGTCCGGCAGTGCGATCAGGAAGCCGTCGGCGTCGTAGTACTGATCAGGACTGCCGGAGGTTTGCTCGAGGATGGCATGGTTGGCGAACGTGGCGATCTTGAAGCGGCTGCTGTAGTCCGGTCCGCCGTCATCCACGACTTCCGTGAGGTTGTTTGCCAGATCGTAGCGATAGTCGCGCTGGTAATAGCCCAATTTATCTTGCCGATCGGTGCGCAGGCCCGCAGCAAAAATCAATTGGTAGACCGAGTTGTATCGTGCAGGATAGTTGATCGTCGGTTGGATGGGAGAACCAGGAGGCGGCGTGAGTATCTCTTGGTTGGTGACGTTGCCCACGGGGTCGTAGGTATAGACAATGTTCTGTACGGACACATTTGATACTTGGCTGTGGATGCTGCGTAAGCGCAAGCTTTTTTCGTCATAAGTGCGGTCTAGCGATACGCCGTTGGCCAACGTCATTCGCTTTGCGGTTCCTTGCGGCGTAAAGGCGTCCACGCTCGCCTGCGTCGTCCAAACCGAATGGCCGTTCAAGCACAACTGCAGCCGTTGCGGCCAACCATTCAGGCTGAGCCCGATTTTCGTCTCGCTGCCGTTGGGCGCGCGGTATCCTGAGGGCTCGCCCTGCGCATTCTGACGGTTTTCCCATGCCCAGACCGTTTCCTGCAACGGCGGCGAGGTCCGCCAATCTGTCGGACCGGTGTGAGCCACAAGATACCGGCGGTTCTGGTGCGTCGCGTCTCCTAACAGCGAGTACGACAGGGTGTGCAGCTCGCCCGCTTGATCTTGGACCCGAATCAGACGATTTACCGTGTTTTGGTCGGCATCCGAACCATAGGTGTAGCGCACCACCAGACAATCCAGGTCCTGCGCTAGCCAACTCAGACTGAGGGGCTGCCGAAGGACGTTGTAGGTTCGATGATGACGAATTCCTCGGCGGTCCCATTCGTCGATTAATCCGCCGGTCACATCGTACAAACGCAGCCAGGGAATGCCGTCCTGTGGGTTTTGCAGAGGTTGATTGCCCGCATCGGCGCTTTTCTGCCAGGTGGCGTGACCCAGCATGTCGTACTGTACGAAGAAGTTGTAGTAGGCTGGCCGGTCCGGCTGCTGGGGGTTGTAAAAACGCGGATCGGCCAAGGCAGTCAGACGATCTTGGTCGTCGTACCAGAGGTAGTTGCGCAGCGGCTTGTGTTCGCCGTCCTGCAGGATCAGGATGTTCTCATCCTGAATGCGACGGGCGAAGACGTCTTGCTCCACGGTCAGCGGCGTATTTGCAAAACCCGCCGCCATTTCCAGCGCGGCTCGTTCTGCCGGCGGTAGCTCAGGATCATGGATGTGCGCAAGATAGTAAGGCGATTGCGTAACCGTATCGTCCTGATCCCAATACCGAGTCCACCAGGGCTGGTACTCGGTGGCGGTCAGAAAACCTTCGGGCGTTTGACCTTTGATAAGCCGGTCCAGCGCATCGTAGTGCATGGTCCAGCTTGCCGCGGCAGGCCGTGCCTGATAGACAGGCAAATCGGCGAAATACGGTTGATACTTGACGATGGCGTTACCTTTCGGGTCGTAACGCTGCTGATCGCTGAAAACCCACTGGCTCTCCTGGGATTCAGCACCAGTTTGCGGCAGCGAAGAATGCCAAGCAGTCACTGGCTGTCCGAATGCCCGATAGGGCGGCTGGCCCGACACCAGTTTGGCGGTAGCCAGATCGCGCACGTTGCCATCGAAGTAGCGCAACCGGATACCGATTTCGCTCGGCTCGGACGGGTCCGGTGGCTGTACGAAATTGCGCCGGAACAACTCCACGGTGTAAACCGGCAATGGGGGATCACTTTCCCAGGCATTCAGCCGGTACAGAAAGTACTGGCTGGCGCCCTGCACGTAGGCTGCTGGATCGTTCAGCAAGGTTTGAAGATCGGGCACGGGCAGCAAACGGTAATCGGACAATGGTTTGTTGCCTGCCGGATGCCCCCCAGCGGTGCCAAAGCGGGTACTAACAATCACTTCGGCCAAACCATCGAACAGGTACTCGCTGACGTTTTGGTTCTCGTCCACCAAGCGCCAAGGCGCTAACGCCTGATAGTCGTTCTGGGCCGTGATTGAATACCCCAGCGGATCGATCTTGCTGGTCATCAGCAGCGCATATCGGTCGTAGCCGATTAGAACGCTGGCTTGAAAAGAATCGGTGAACCGGAGCGGTTGATAATATTGCTCCGGCCCGGCATAACTCACCATTTGCCCATCGTTCCACCAGTAGCCGTGAGCAAAACGGTAACCACCCTCGCTCTGTAGATAAGCCGGCGCGACTTTATCCTCCAGATAACGTCGAACAAAGGTCTCCGGGAAGGCAGCCTGCGCAGTTCGGTAAGTGCAGAGTTGTGGAGCGGTTTCCTGCAGCACAGCGAGCGAATCTCCTGCCCAGTACTCCGTTTGCTGCCAAGCAGACAAACGCGCTTCCGGCCCGTTGCCTGTGAACGGTTCACCATAGGCGATAAGATTCCGCAAACTGGCTTCGACCAGAGCACTTAGTTCGCTATATCCGTAGTAGGGACTGGGCGCAGGCAAGTTGGCCAGCTCAAAGGACTGGTTCTCAAATGGCAACCCCACCACATGAAACGGGTCTTCATCCCGCCGTTTCAGGGGCACCGTCGTGCCACCATTTGCGTTGTGGTAGCCCCCGTCCAGGTGATTAATGACCCCCGTGGTGGTCATTCGCAGCTGTGCTCGCGCTTGCGCTGGAAGCACCTCCCGGCCAACGGCAGCTGACCGTGCGTATCCGATTTCCACTCGCTGCAACGGCTGCCCATATTCACTAAAGCGGGTTTGGACCTGATGGCGGATATGGGGATCATTGCCATGCTGCTCGAACTGGCTTTCCGCGAACTCCCGTTCGCACACCACCACTACTGCCGAATGTCCATCAAGTTCAGGTTGAACCAGATTGACGCACCATGCTTGCTGGGTGACCGCATAGGGGACCGGCTTGGTCGATCCATGCGCATCGACGCCTGCGACCTCAGTCAAGACAGCGCGCGTCGCCAGCGCACGGTAAGCCAACCAGACGCTGGCAACCGGCTCTTGGTTGAAGTCTTCGGCCAACACCGGGGCGGGTAGAATCAGGCCGCCCTTCACCGCAGGCGAAACGGATGCCAGCATCTGCGCACGCAATGCAGCCTGTTGCTCCCAGTCGCCGACATACATCCAGCTGCGCTGAAAGCGAGGCTCACTCCCAGGCTTGACTTCACCATTGCTTTCGTTCAGCGCGCGATACTCCTCGGACGACAGTCCGGGGAAGTGCCAGATCGAGGCATCCACCGTCAGCGAGTTTTGCTGCTGGCTGTAAGCGAAACCGGTGAATTGCCGCTCGTACGGGTCGAAATAGCCGTTGCCGTACTGCATCGATTGCACAGAAAGCGTGCCGGAAATTTCATCCGTCTGCTCGATCCTGTCGACCACCGGGACCGGAAAGGGCAATCGCGTCAACCACGGTCGGCCGGTCGCTTGATCTTTCAGGAAGTAATCACTGGAACTGCGGTAACGCAGTTCAGTACTGACCCCCATGCCGTTCTTCACCGACGCCAGCAGGTAAGCGTTCGCCCCCCCGCACAAGTCGAGATACTGGTTATTGGCAGGCTGATCGGCAAAACTCAGCAACAGCTGATTGATGCCAAGCCCCAAAACGTCGCTGGTTTGAACCGCATCCAGTGTGCCGAAGTCGGCAGGCAGCGCGACCGTTGCATGGTAGCGAAACGACTGGCCGTAGTTGTTCAGATAAATGTCTACATGATCGGCATGAACGACTGCGAGATCCGCCCCGCCAACACCCGTCAGATCTGCAAACAACAGCCGGGCGGAAACCACCGTGGCCGGCAGTATTGGGATACCCTCAATGAGCCGCGGCGACCCGAAGCGACCATAGCCCAGCGAGGGCCAGACCCGCATGTATCCGCTGGCGACCTCCACCAGATGCGAAAGACCATCGCCGAATACGTTCAGGAAGCCGATGAATATGGCTTCGCTATTGCTCTGGTACAGCGGCATTTCGAGAGGACTTTGCACATGGATCGGCGCCGCAAATCCTGCACGCCCAAGGCTTTCGCAGTACTGCCAGCCATCCGGCCCGGCGGAAAGCATGTCCACGCGACCACTACCGGACAAATCCATAAACAGGCTGTCCGGTTGCGTCAGCGTGGTGTTGTTGCTCTGCAGTGGCAGGTAGGGATCCCATCCCGGATTGTTGTTGCCATAGAAGCCGGCCCGATTGGCACTGAGCAGCAGACTGTCCCGCCTGCCGGTTCCGGTGAGATCCAGCAGCACTGAGCGCGCGGGTTGATTCAGCGGCGTCACCGGAGACAACGGGAGATAGGCACCGGGCGCATACAGACCATTTCCCTGTGGAGACCAGTAACGTGGCGCCCGATTTGCTGAGCGATCAGCTAGTATTCCCGCCAGACCATCGCCATTGAGGTCGACGAATGCCATCGCATTCTGCGGCAGCACAACCGGAAGTTCGCCTTTATCGACCCGCAGCGGTTGGAATCGGAGATCGGAAGTTGGCGGATGAAAGGCAAACCTGACATCCGGTAATGCGTCGGCATGCACTTGTTCGCCGACGTGGCGCAGACCCGTGCGCCTGAGTCGCTGTAAACAAGAACAACCCGACACGTCGGAATACTGCAACTCGGTGCGCCCGACTTCTACAGGCTCCGGCCCCAGCTCAACCGGGAAATAGTGCATCATCGAGAAACCCGAGCCGCGCTTGGTCGTACACACAGCGAAACCGGGGCGATAATTCAGCAACGGATCGGGTCTTGCCTCATATTGGAACGTCAGGCAAAACGCATAAGTATCCTGCTGATCATACCGGTAATTCCCGTACCAGATCGAATCTGGGTACAGCCCGACAGCCTGTCCGGACACCTCAGTCCGATATCGATAGATACTGCGGTTTCCTTTGGCGTCGGACTGATGTTGCAGCATCCAACGAAACACCTTCTCCGGCGCTTCGGGATCGGCCAATCTCGCATCCGCAGTTTCGCCAAAAACATGCGTGACGTTGCCGCTGTCCGTGATCTTCCAGAACGCGCGTCCATCCAGAGAACTGGTCCAGCATTCGATGCGATCGAACTGCGCTTCGACGCGTCGGCGATAAGCGCGGACCTGATACTCTACGCCGCGATACTCCGACGTCCAGACCGCAGGCTTCCAGCGTCCGCTCGCGTCTTTGTCGTAGCGAGGGACCAGTACGTCGCCCTTTTCGGTGACGAACTGGTCCTCTGCGTTGTATCGAGGGATGCCTTTGCTAGTTCGCCGCGATATCGCGGGCAACTCGAGACCGAAACCCAAGCCATACAAACCGTTGCTACGGCTGTTGCCATAACGCAATGTCAAGACGGGCGTTAAACTTCGTGCGGCAGAAACATGGATGGGCACGGAAAACTGGAGGCTTCCAGTCGCACCTTCGACAGTCAGAGACTCGCCGTATCCCAAGCCATTGCCACCGTAGGGACTGGGCATGTTTGGGATTTCGAGAGCAGCATTTGCAGAAACTGCACTAGCACTCGAGTCCATAAGTGGGATCTCCTCGCGATAATGACAGCTCAGTCGACAGGATCATCAGGACTTCATGCCGCCCACACCCACGCGCATCGCGGGCGATGCGTTTGGTTCGACTGGCCGGGTCGAACTTGGCTAGCAGCCGATTGCGTCGGTGCGCCCGACGCGCTCGCGATTACCGAACCGTCCGGACGGGCTCCGACTTTGCCATCACGAGCTCGATCCCAATCGGAGCGCGAGACGACTGCCGATCTTCGGTCCCAGGTCACACCGACGCGATTCATAGGGTTCGTTGGGGACCAACATCCCGCGACCGCACACACCCAGCCATGTTTGCCGATGGTGTGCACTAATGGGTCCTCTCCGCCATCGTCCTTTAAAAGGCGCAGCGCCTTGCGAGCAGCGAACACAAACGCCGGTCGTCCGACGAAAACATGATCGCGTTGCATTTGAGTCCCCTAACGAACCACGTCGTTTGACGCAGTATCGAATACATCCGTTACAAACGGTGGCATTGAAATCTCGCAAATTCTGACCGGCGCGATTCCGGAGACATGGCAGAGTTCTCGCCGCGGTTCTTGTTCGCCGGCGGCGGATGTCCAGGTGCGCGACCATCGGACCAGCAGCGCTTCGCAGAGCTGCTGTTCAGCTCTCTCCGCCGATCGCGTCGTCGATGAAGCGCGCGCTTAAAGCCCGCAAGCGTCTGATCGCCGACGCGATGTGAGCGCGCCGTTCCGGCTCGAATTGCTTTGACCCGATCACGACCGCAATCACTTTACCTGCGGCGTCGAGGCGCTCGATGTGCATCTGGCGCAACAGGCATCTCAGGATGCGCGCCGTCGAATGAGTGCTTGCTATGTGGCCATAGACGAGGCGCCTGGTTACTACACGCCGGCCGCAGGTAGCGTTCGCTTTCCGACCTGCCCCCACCGCTGGCGAAACGGCTCCCAAGATACCCATCGGTGCCAGTTGCCCGTATCGGCCGACTCGCCGTCGCTACAGCCCGCCAAGCCGGAAAGTAGGTTCCGCGCTGGTGGCCGATGCGGCGATCCGCGCCGTGCGTTCCGAAGTGGCGGTGTTTACGCTGGTTGTCGATGCAAAAGACGAGGCCGAAGAAGCGTTTTGTCAGCATCTTGGTTTCGAACGCTTCGGGTGTCCTCACGCTAGATGGTGGTGCCATTACAGCGCTTCGCAACGGTCGCAAAGTGACGCTGTTAGGGCCGGAATAGTCCGCGCATAGAGCGCAACTGCTTCCCTTACCGAGCTAACCCAGCGCCCTTTCTATCGCGCTCACCAATTCTGCCGCGTCGGGCTTGACCGTCGGAGCGAAGCGACGGATGACGTTGCCATCGCGACCGATCAGGAATTTCTCGAAATTCCAGCTGATGTCGCCCGGGAACGTAGCTTGCGCGCCAGCCAGCCACTCGTAGAGCGCGTGACGTTTTCCCCCGTTGACTTCGATCTTGCCGGACATCGGGAAGGTCACGTCGTAGTTGATCGTGCAGAACTGCTGGATTTCCGCCTCCGTTCCCGGCTCCTGGCCGGCGAACTGATTGCAGGGCACGCCAAGTACCTGAAATCCGCGATCGTTGTACTTACGATGTAGCGCCTCCAAATCCTTGTACTGCGGCGTCAACCCGCAGCGGCTGGCGACATTCACCACCAGCACCACCTCGCCTTCGAAACGATCCAAGGGCAGATCCCAGCGATCGATGCCGGGGAGTTTGAAGTCTTTGAGATGCGCCATGGGACGTGCAGTGCCTGATGAGGGGCGCGAATCATGCGCCTGTCGGATCGGCGTTGCTACCTTAGGTGATGCTTCGTCACCACGCTGAAACCGTGGGCGCCGTATGCTCCGCGAACTATCAATTCCAGGTTCATCGCCACTATGCGGCTCTCTCCCTTTGTTTGCTCGCTCGCGCTGGTCGCGGCACTGCCTGCCGCGGCGCAGGTGTCCATTCCGGCCGTTAACGTGCCGGTCGCACAGGATTTCGACACCCTCGCGACCAGCGGCACCAGCTCCACCGTGCCGACCGGTTGGGCATTTGCCGAAACCCTGGGCAACGCAAACACGCTGTACACCGCCGGCAGCGGCGGCGGCACCGGCGGCGATACGTATAGCTTCGGTACCGGCACGCAAAGCGAGCGCGCTTTCGGAACACTCCAGAGCGGCAGCCTGATCAGCACACTCGGCGCCAACTTCGTCAACAATACGGGCACCACGATTACCGCATTGCAAATCGCTTACGTCGGCGAACAATGGCGCCTGGGCGCCGCCGGACGCGAAGACCGGCTCGATTTCGGCTTCAGCACGACGGCAACCAGTCCCATCGTTGGCACCTACACAGAAATCGATGCTCTCGACTTTGTTGCGCCCGTCACGGCGGCGCCGACCGGCGCGCTGGACGGCAATCTTGCCGCCAATCGCACCGCAAAGCAGTTCACCATCGGCTCGCTGTCGATACCGAATGGCCAGTCGTTCTGGATCCGATGGAGCGACTTTGGCGCAACGGGCGCGGACGACGGCCTGGGTATCGACGACTTCTCTTTGGTGGCCAACCCAAGCGGCGGCGGACTGACACTCAGCGTGGCGGACCGCTCAGTGGCAGAAGGCAACGTGCCGGGCGATGTGACCAACTTCGACTTTGTGGTGACGCTTTCCGGTCCCGCGCCGGCAGGCGGCGTACGCTTCGACGCGACGACCAGCGACGGCAGCGCGACAGTGGCCAACTCCGATTACAACGGCATCGCGCTGCAAGACATTGAGATCGGCGCCGGGCAAACCTCGACGACGGTAACGGTACTGGTCAATCACGACCTGGCCGGCGAACCAAACGAGACCTTTACGCTCACCTTGAGCGACTTCCAGAATGTCACGCCGAGCGACGGGACTGCGATTGGCACCATTGTCAACGACGATCCGCTGGAGATTTTCCAGATTCAAGGTGCGGGCAACGCTTCCCCGGTGGCGAACAGCAACGTCACGACGATCAACAACGTTGTCACTGCCCTGGCACCGAACGGCTTTTTCATGCAAACGCCGCTCGATCGCGACGACGCCAATGTACTGACCTCGAACGGCATCTTCGTGTTCACCAGCACGGCGCCAACCGTGGCCGTGGGCGATCGCGTCAATGTCAGCGGCACTGTTGTTGAGTTCTTCGATTTCACGCAGATCAGCACCGCGACGGTGACGCCGACAGGCACCGCCCCGTTGCCGCCCGCAGTGACGCTCGATGGCAAGTGGCCTTCGCCGCTGCGCGATGCGCCTGCGTGTTCACTCGACCCGAACATCGAATTCGCCAACTTCGAATGCATCGAAGGCATGCGCGTCAGCATGCCGCAGGGCATCGTCAACGGCCCGAACCAGCGTTTCGCGACCGATCCATTCGCCGAACCGCAAATCGTTGCGCGCAGCACGCGAGCGTTCCGCGAGCCCGGCATATTGTTCCCGGGTTTGTCGGGCATCGCAGCAAGCATTCCGGTGTTCGATAACAATCCGGAAATCTTCGAGTTGGATCCAGACAAACTCGGTTTGCCCAATCGCACACTCACCGGTGGCTCCACCGTCAGCGCCGAAGGCGTGATCGGCTACGACTTCGGCGATTTCGAGTTATGGCCTACGCAACTGACCGTCACCGACAATCCGATGCCGCGTCCGGTGCCGGTGGCACAACCGGGCAATCTGACTATCGCCAGCATCAACGTGCTGCGCATGTACGATCCGAATGTCGCCAACAACACGGTGACAACATGCAACAGCTCAGCCACGTATCCCGAGCTGACCGAAGCGGCCGACTACGCGCGACGAATCGCCAAGCTGTCGAGCTACATCCGCACCGTGCTGCGCGCGCCGGATGTCATCGCTTTTCAGGAAGTCGAAAATGTTGGCGTGCTCGAGACATTGGCCGCAAAACTGCTCGTCGATGATCCGGCACTGATTTACACCGCGCATCTCGCCGAGGGTAACGATGTCGGCGGTATCGATGTTGGCTTCTTGGTTCGCACCGGTCGAGTCAACGCAGGCTTTACGCTGACGCAGCTCGGCAAGGCCGACCTGTTCACGTTCGACGATCCGGATTCTTGTCTGCATGACCGCCCGCCGTTTGTGCTCGACGGGGTCTTCAGCCAGGGCAATCGGCCGTTCACCGTGATGGTCAATCACACACGCTCATTGAACGGGATCGGCGACTGCCGCACCGGCAGCACCGAACGCGTATGCCGCAAACGGCTCGAACAAGCGGTATCGATTGCCGGGTTCGTGCAGGCGGCACAGACCGCCAACCCAACTCGACCGTTGGTCGTCATCGGCGACCACAACGCCTTCGAGTTCAGCGATGGCCATGTCGATACCATCGGCATCATCAAGGGTACGGCGCTTCTGGCCGCAGCCGCGACGCCCAATAGCCAGTTGGCCCCCGTCAGCGATGTGGTTCAGCCCGATCTCGTCAACGTCGTCGATGGCCTGCCAGCGGCAGAGCGCTACAGCTTCTTGTTCGATCGCAACGTACAAGCACTCGATCACGCGCTGCTCAACGTGCCGGCGGCGAGTGCGCTCATCGAAGCGAGCTTCGCACGCGGCAATGTCGATGTGCCAGAAGTGTTCGAACGAACCGCAGCGAATGCGACCACCTATGGTGAAGACCTCTTCCCAAGCGGCTTCGAGTCGCCCAACGAGTATCGCCCGACGCGCATTTCCGATCATGATGGACTGTGGTTGCGATTGTTCCCTTGATTGTTGTTCAAACGCAGAGAACCACGCCCGGCATCGCCGGGCGTGTGCTTTCTGGCACTTGTTCGCGGGCGGCTACGTTTACAGCCTTCACATCCAGATGTTAATTTTTCGCTCATCCCCAGAAAGGACCCGCACGCATGCGTATTCGCCCAATCGCTCTGGCTCTGATTTCTGCACTGGCCGCCTCTCCGGCGTTCGCGATCACTTCCGATGAAGTGAACGCAGGCATCCAATTCAATTTCGCCAATCCGGGCGCCCGCGCTTTGGGCATGGGCGGTGCCTTCCTTGGCCTGGCCGACGACGCCACAGCGGCATACACCAATCCCGCAGGACTCACCATTCTGGGTGCCTCGGAAATCGCGCTTGAGTACCGCAATACCGACTACACCACGCCGTTCGCCTCCGGCGGCAGCTTCCGATCTGAGCCTTTCAATTCCGCCAACCTCGGCATCGATGAGGCCGATTCAAGCAGCGGTTCGGTGGCGTACTTCAGCTATACCTATGCAGGGGATGGCTGGGCACTGGCGGCATTCCGCCATCAGCCTCTGTCCTTCGATGTGGCCTACACCCAGCAACCGATCGCCATCCAGAACGCCGCTGGCGCACAGATCAGTTCGCTGCCGCTCAAGACCACCTCGCTCGATACCGATCTCGTCAACTACGGACTGTCTGGCGCCTATCGTTTCAGCGATCAATTCTCGATGGGCGTGGCCATCGTCTATTCGCAGTTCGATCTCGAATCCCGCACGGCGCGCGCGGGCCGCAATTTTCAGCTGCAGCAGGCCGACGACAACGACGTTACCTTCAACGTCGGCGCACTTTGGAAGCTGAATGAGCAATGGTCGCTCGGCGCCGCTTATCGCCGCGGCGGCAGCTTCGAGTACCGCGCAGGCAACTTCAACGCTGCCGGTGAGCCGCTGATTGTGGTCGACACCGCTTTCGATGTTCCGCATGTGTTCGGCGTGGGTCTGAGCTGGCGCCCGAGCGATAACTTTGCGCTCGCGCTCGACGTAAATCGCGTCCAGTACGGCAATCTGGCGAATGGTTACGACGATATCTTCGGCGCGGCCACGGTGCTCGACATCGACGATGGCACGGAGATCCGCCTCGGCGGCGAATACGTCTTCACTCAGTTTACCAATCCGTTCTCGGTGCGTGCTGGCGTGTGGCGCGAACCCGAGCACGCCTTGTTCGCTACCGGACCTACGTCCGGTCCGCAAGCGCTCAGCGTCGATATCGATCGAGCGCTGTTCCTGCGCGGCGATGATGAGCTGCATTACTCGCTGGGATTCGGTTGGGCCTTCAGCAGCTTTCAGTTCGACCTTGCTGCGGATTTTTCGGATAACGTCGACACCTACTCGGCTTCGGGCGTGGTGCGTTTCTAGCCGATCCTCTGGAATTGGGATGCCTGTTGTTGATCCCTTTAGTTGATCGCTACGCAGTATCGTCAGCCCCCTCTCCCGCACCGGCGGGAGAGGGTTGACGTGAGGTTGGGGCCGCATCCACCGAGCGCTCTGGTGGACGAGCGACGGAAGAACTGCTCGACATCCGATATGCCTCGCCCGGAAACCGCTTGTACGTCCATTGATACTGCTCCGGGCACGCTCGTGCGAGTTGCTCTACGGCGCGGTTGAGCGCGGTTGTGTCATCGATCCTTCCAGCATCGATGAACCGAATCGCATAGCCTTGGCCGCGCGGCAAACGCTCCGCCCACGCGAATAACACGATCGCATCGGTGCGTTGAGCGAGCTTGGGCAGCAGCGTCATCGTCAACGCAGCGTGTCCAAAAAATGGCGCCCAATCGCCCTCGCCTTCGCGCGGCACCTGATCCGGCAAAATTCCAACACAACCGCCGGACTTCAGTGTCTTCAGAAGCGATCGCACTCCGCTGGCGTCGGCAGGTACTGGCGTTGCGCCCAACCGCTGGCGTCCGCTGTTGATCAGTCGTTCCACGAGCAATGACTTGGGTGCTCTGTAAAGAACCGAGATTGGCGACTGTGCGCTCAGGTATAAGTTCAGGGCCTCCCATGCGCCCAAGTGCGGTGCGGCGACGATAAGTCCGCGGGGCGATGCCAGTGCATTGCGATACAGCGCTTCTCCCTCCACAACGCGAATGGCTCCGAGTACGCTGGATGCGCGACGCGACCACAACCACGGCAGCTCCAGGAAACTTGCGCCCGTCTGCTGCAGCACCGCACGAGCACAAACATCGATTTTGGCCGTGGTCCAATCGGGATACGCGAGGCGCAGATTGTCGCGCGCTCGGCGCGCCTCCCGTCGCGCACCCGACCATTGCCATCCCAGCGCCGCACCCAGGCCCTGCAGCGCACGCAGCGGCAATCGCCCGAGCAGCCAAAGCACGCCGCGGAGCAGGTGTAAACAAACTTGAATGTGATCGATCTGACTTGCCATTGTCATGTTTGCGCGCGACGCTGGCATGCATGGACGACAGCACACTTAGCGAGGCTTCGCCTCAGACCGACGAGCATGCTTGGCTCCGCTCGCCGACAACCAACGTATCGGCCAAAACCCCGCACGCTTCGCGCGCGCCTCCTTGGCTCAAGGGCGCTTCAAGAGCCGCTTCGGTGAAAATGTGACTCATTTGGAAAGTTCCCGTTCCGTCAACGATTTTGGTGAAACCCTCCGCGCCGCGTGCCTCCGTGAGCTTGAGGATGCGCATGCGCGCCTGACTGCCGACCGCGGCAACCGCGATGTCGCCGTCCACGAGTCGCGCAAGAGCATACGGCGTGTCCGGGCGTGGTTGCGCTTGTTGTCGGCCAGTCGCCGCGCAGCGCTCAAGGACACCGATCAATCTCTGCGCGCACTGCGCCGCACGCTCGGCCCGCTGCGAGACGCAGCCTCGCGCATTGCTGCACTCGAGAAGTTGGCGCGCAAGCGCGACACCGCAGAGCTGAAGCCCGTGCTGGCCACTGCGCTGGTGGACCTGAAGACACGCAAAGCCCAACTCTGGCGCCGGCACCCACGCCGGGGTCTCGCATTCACGCGACTTCGAGAAGGCTTGGCAGTATTGATCCGATCGATACCGACTTGGCCTTTACACGATGTCGACGCACGCGAGATCCGACGCGGCCTGAAACGCGCGTATCGACGCGCAGCCCAAGAAGGCGAGAAATGCTTCGGAACCAAAGGTGCGGTGCGACGCCATTCCTGGCGTGGCCGGGTGCGCATTTTTCTCCTGCAGGCACAGCTGTTTGCGCCGACCAACATCGATCTTAAGCGCCTCAAAATGCTGGTCCAGCAAATGGGCGACGAGAACGATCTGGCGCAGGTCGAGCGCGCTATCGCTCACGCCGGGCTCGATCCGACCACACGCGCGGCGGTGCGCAAGTACACCCGCACCCACCGCTATGCCCTCGCCAAGCGCAATGACCGCCGCGCCGCACGATTGCTGCGCGCCGAGACGGTGAAGTTCTAAGCGCAGGTTGCAGGAAAGAAAAGCAGCCGAAATCCGTGCTTACCACATCTGAAGCAGCGAGGACCGCAACAGCGGTCCTCGCTGCAAAACGTTATCGGCGCGCACCGAAACGAGCGCGACAGCCTCGGTCTACCCACAGGCCGCGGCGCGGTGTGTAACCCCACGACACGCCTTCGACGCAGGCACGCAGCGAGTACTGCTCGATCAAGAACGGCTGGCCAAAGCGCTCGTTCCAGCTGCACAGCGTATAAGCGCCGTCGAGACTCGCACAGTCGACCACATTCTGGTTGTACTGATTGGGGTCATAGAACCCACCGCTCGGCCGATAACCCTCAGAGAACACACCGGAACAGCCACGATCAACCCAAATCAGGCCCGGACGCTGACCCCAGGTGCGACCTTCGACACACAAGCTGCTGCCGCTCACTTGCCGCACCAAGGTTGCCGGCCCTCGGAATGCGACGTTGCACTCGCGATAGCCGCGCACGCTCTGGCAGGTCACTTCTGGCACCTGACCAACCAACGGTGCAGCCTCGATGAAACGCGCCCGGCAGCCGCCAGAGACCCAAATGACGCCCGGCCGATGGCCCCAGTTGCGCCCTTCGACACAGCGCGTCGACGAGATCTGGCGATCGATCGTCGGCGGGTTGAAGAATCCACTGGCGCATTCGCGATATCGACCATCGCGCGACTCGCACTCAATGACCTGACCGCGCACTGGCGGTTGTGTGGTCCATCCCGGCGTATTCCAGTTGGGCCGAGTGGCTTCCTGATCGGGGAACGTGACGCCATCGACTCGGTCGCGTATCGACTGCGACATATCTTGCGTGATTTGCGCATAGGTCCAGCCACGCGGAATCTGTTCGAGATAGAACTCCAGCTGATCTTCCGGCAACTGCCGGCCGCCGGACAGCTCCGCGTATTGTTTCTCAAGCACACGAATTTGTTCCGGCTGCGTCAGCTTGTTCAGGTCCTCGGGCGCGTACGCCTTGGTATTGGGCTGTGCCATAGCCGCGCCGGCAAAAAATGCCACCAGCAACAACCACCATGTTCGTTTCATATCCGTGTTCCTCGATTGAGCGGAAAGCCGCAACCGTCATGCTAGCCCTACTATTGATCCGGCCAGAACTATCCGGCGATTTTGTTCAGCGACGGGGCAGGGCGCGGGGGGCAGGGGCCAAACTTTTCGTCTATGCCGATGGCCGCTTTAGCCCTGTCAGACGCAGGGAAGAGCTTAGGAAAGTGTTCATGCTCAGCCCGTGACCCCCGCCCCCGCTTCGGTTAGCGAATAAATCGTGCCGCCTCAATAAGGCCACAATCGACTGACTGAATGACGATGCTCCGCGTCAACTGTGCGCTACCGCGCAGTGCCGCGTTCGATCGATCCGATCCAGACAAGCCTCAATGCGCAAATGCATCAGCGCGACAGATCCTTCATTTCCAAGAGGCGCGCTGAATCGTTTCGTTCGGAAAGAAGCTTAAACTTGCTACCGAGTCCGGGAGGCGATCTCCATGCCTGTGCTGTTTGTGCTGTCCTTGGTTCTACAGTTCGTGTGCCTGGTGCACATGGTCCGATCGGGTCGTCCCTACTGGTGGGCGTGGATCATTGTGCTCGGAATGGGCTTGGGCGCTGCGGTTTACATCGTGACGCAAATCCTGCCCGATCTCGGCAACGATCCCAGAGCACGCCGCGCCGCTCGTGGCGCGATCAGGAAACTCGACCCGACGCGCGATCTACGCAAGCTGCGGGACGAGTTGTCGCGGGCCGAAACGGTGCAGAACAAGATGAACCTGGGCGCGGAGTTTCTGGCGCTCGGTGAGGCCAAAGAGGCAGAGGAGATATTTGCGCAGTGCCTGACGGGTCTGAACGCGCATGCGCCCGATCTTCTGCTGGCGCTGGCTCAAGCGCAGTTCGCTCAGGGCAAGGCGCAAAAGACGCATGAAACCTTGACGCGCTTGATCCAATTCAATCCCGAATTCCGTTCAAGCGATGGTCACCTGCTATTCGCGCGTGCGCTCGAAGCACTCGGTCGCGCCGACGAGGCACTGAACGAGTACGCGGCGCTCGAAGAGAGCTATCCAGGCGAGGAGGCACGCGTGCGCTATGCGCGGCTGCTGATTACCGAGCACCGCATCGACGAGGCCAAATCGGTGCTGGAAAAAGTGCGCAAACGCGTGCGGGTGGCGCCCAAGTATTACCAGAAAGCGCAACGCGAGTGGTCCGATGAAGCCGGATCGATTCTGCAGGCCCTGCGTTAGCCATTATCCGGCGTGGATCTCGGCAATCATCTTGGCGCGTTCGGTCAGTAAATTCTCGAAACTCGCTGCCGGAAGCGGCCGGCAGAACAGATAGCCTTGCAGTTCCTGGCAGCCGTGCTCGCGCAAAAACTTGAAGTGATCTTCGGTTTCGACGCCCTCGGCGACAACGATCCGATCCATGTTGCGCGCCATATTGATTGTGGCTTTGACGATGGCCTCATCCGCCGGATCGACCCCGATATTGCGCACAAAGGTCTGGTCGATCTTGATCCGATCGGCTGGGAAACGCTTGATGTAGTCGAGCGAAGATTGACCCGTCCCAAAGTCGTCGATGGCGATATGGCAGCCGAGCTCCCGCAGCGCGCCGAGCAAGTCCATCAAATTTGGGATGTCCTTGATGTTGATGCTTTCGGTGACCTCGAGATCCAGGAACTCGCCTGGTAAGTTCGCGTCGCGCAACGCGCTGGCAACAATTTCAACCAAGTTCGGCTGGCGCAGTTGCAGCGCGGACAAATTGACGCTGACCCGGAGCGGCACGTTGAATTTATCGATCCAGCGCTTTGCGTCCATACAGGCAGCTCGCAAGATCCACTCGCCGATCGGCACGATGAGACCCGTGTCTTCGGCGATCGGGATAAAGAATCCAGGCGAGATCAATCCCAGTTCCGGGTGCTCCCAACGGATCAGCGACTCCATTCCGAGGATATCTTCGGTCTGCGCGTCCATTTGCGGCTGGTAGTAGACCCGCAGCTCGTTATTGCGCTCGGCGACACGCAGCTTGGATTCCAGGTCGAGCCGCTGGCGGTGCGATTCTTCCGGCACGGCCACGTATGCCTGATAAGTGTTTCGGCCCAAGCCCTTGGCGCTGTACATCGCCACATCGGCGTGCTTGAGCAGGGTTTCGGCGTCGGTACCATCGTCCGGATAAAAGCTGATGCCGATGCTGGCCGTGATCTGCAATTCGCGGCCATCGGCCAGCGTGAGCGGTGTTTCCAGCACGCGCACGATCTTGTCGGCGATCCGCATTACATCGTCGCGTTGCACGATGTGGCGCAGCACCACCGTGAACTCATCTCCGGCATAACGCGCGATGGTGTCGGAGGCGCGCACGCTGGCGCGCAGGCGCTTGGAGACACCAATCAACACTTGATCGCCTACCGAATGACCAAGGCTGTCGTTGATGGTCTTGAATCGATCGAGATCGACGAACAGCACCGCGAACAACTCGCCGCTGCGGCCGGCTTCGGCCAGCGCGGTTTGCAACCGATCGTTGAACAGCAGGCGATTGGGCAGGCGCGTCAGCGAGTCGTGCAGTCCCTGGTATCGCGAGTCCGATCGGAAGCGCGCAACCAGAGCTTGCATCGCCAAATGCGAGCCCACCAGCCGCAGCACGGCGAGCAATTCCGCCGCGCGCGGTTGGGCCTTGCGGCTGCCGGCGATGAGCGCTCCGAGCGCACGCTGGCCTTCGCCGAACATCGGTACGGCGCACAGCGACTGCAAGCGCATCTGTTTGAATAACGCGTCTTGCAAGCGCGTACCCAAATCCTGCGCTACGCTTACTTCTGCGGCGCCAAGTACGCGTCGGTAAACATCGGTCTGCCACACGCTGTACATGCCGCCATCGTTGTTGCGCGGGTATGCCGCCAGCACCTGCGGCTCAGTTTCATTGCCGCCGCGCTCGATGCATACGTAAAACAGGTCCAGTCCGTAGTCGGCGATCAAGCGCTTGAGTACCGGTGGCACGGCAGTCGCATCGATGCCAGTGCGCGTCAATTGCGCCAGCAATTCGATAGGCGACGAAGCATGACCGCTGGCGGTCAACATCACCAGTCGCTGCGAATCGCCCAAGCCTACTGCGGCCAGCCCGACCAGGCGCGGACCAGCACCGGTTTCGATGCGCGCCTCGCCCAGCCCCAGAGACTCAGGACGCACCGCCGGCAGCTCGCCGATCAGCAAACGACTCGATTGGTGCTCCACGGCATCGGCCTCGATGTGCAGCAACTCCAAGGCCTTTCGATTTACCTTGAGCAATTTGTCGCTGGCGCTATCCACCACCACCGCAGGCGTATCGAAAAGCTCCAACCAATGGCCGATATCGGTGGGCACAGCAGCTGCGGCTGGCGCCATCAATTCGCGCGCTTGGCGCAGCGCCTCGGCGGCGCTTACCGGGCTCTTGATCCAGCATGCAACCGGTGCATCAGGTCCGCCTTGCGAGCCGGGCGGCAATGCGCCCACGGGCAGTACGCCGATTCGCGGCACTTTGCGCCAACGCGGATGCCCGGCAAGCAGTCGGCACAGCCCTTCGGCTTCAGCATAAGGATCGAGGAACTCGATAAAGATCAACGCAAGTTCCGGATCTTGCGATAACAACCCGTGCGCTTGCGCGACATCGCGCGCGGTGTAAATCGCTTCGAATTCGGCGCCGTCGAAGGAATCGAACAACACGCGCCGGTCATCGCGATTGCTGGCGACGATCAACACCCCAGCCTGGCGTTTCAGCTCGCTCATCCGCGTATCCATCGCCCGTCCCGGAGGCGGAATCGCTCCGATGGGCCGTGTTTATGCACCACCAACGTGGCCATGCGATCGAGCGGCGAATTGATCTCGATCCCCTGCCCCATCACGACCACACGCTTATCGCCGCCGTCTTTGCCGCGCGCAATTTGGCGGAGCAGCGCGATGATCTGCGGCGTGAACTCGCGCTTGTCGGATGGGAAAACGTACACGCCGAAGTGGCTCGACTGCAAAACGAACCGCAGTGCGTCAGGCAGGCGTTTGCTGCCCGCGACGGTGATCCCGTGTTCGCGCAGGCTCGCTAATCCCAAGTCCGGGTTCCACGCGTAAACCGAATGCCCGCGCCGCTGCGCCATCTGCCGAAAATTGCTGAGCACATCGTCGCCATGCGGCGTATCGAGAATGACCAGATTGCTTGCCGATTCGAGCACATGCTCGTACAGACCATCTGGGACGCGCTGTTCGCCGCTGGTGCGAAGGTTCGCCGCATTTTCCAACACTGAAACGCTGACCACGCGGGGAGGCATCCTCCGGAGCAATCTCAGCAGTATAAGGGCCGCCGGGCGTCGGCAGGCAGTCAGAAAAACGTGAAAAGAACCGCATGGTGAAGAACGGGAAACGGGGCCACAACGTGTCACGATAGTCGGGCAATCGCAACTGGCGACTTTTGAGGCGTTGGCGAAACGCTCGGCCGCCGCTCGGCATGCGTCCCCGAGCACCGACCCTTGTGCCCCGCGTGTATCTTCGCGCTATGGAACCGAAGCTCACTACATGGCAACGCCTGTGCGTGCTGGCACTGCGGCTCGCGGGCGTGATCGGCGGCTTGACGATACTGTCGCTGGCGGCCTATCAGACGCTCAATCAAAACCGCACCAACTGGGATTGGTGGTTGATCGGCATTACGTTCCCAGTGGTGACATTCTGGTTGGCGCGCGTGCTGCAGCGAGCGCACGATGACTGAGCGGCGCAGCGTCAAACCATTGGCAGCGTTGCTGCCCTTCTTACGTCCCTACAGCGGCCTCGTCGTAGCGGCGATCTGTTTTCTGCTGCTGGCGGCCACTGCGTCCTTGTCGTTGCCAAGCGCCGTCGGTCAGATGATCGACCATGGTTTCTCGGCCGCCAACGCGGCTTTCGTGGATCGCTACTTCGTCGCGCTGCTTTTGGTTGCCGTGGTGTTGGCGATCGGCACTGCAGCGCGCTTCTATTTTGTGACGCGCATCGGCGAGCTGGTCATGGCCGATCTGCGCCGCGCGGTGTACGACCATTTGCTGCGTCAAGATCTGAAATTCTTCGAAACCACCCGAAGTGGCGAGTTGATCTCGCGCTTATCGACCGATACCGAGCTGATCCAGACGGTGGTCGGGTCGAGCGCCTCGGTGGCGCTGCGCAGCTTGGTGATGCTGGTTGGCGCGATGATCATGCTGGTGATCACCAGCCCCAAACTGTCGATGCTGATCGTGATCGGCATCCCGGCGGTAATCGCACCGATATTGCTGTTTGGGCGGCGCGTGGAAAAGCTGTCGCGCGAAAGCCAGGACCGCATCGCCGACAGCTCCGCGATCGCAGGCGAGACCTTCAATGCGATGCATACGGTGCAAGCGAATGTCGCTGAAGCACGCGAATCGCAACGCTTCGGCGATGCCGTACGGCGCACGTTGGCGACGGCCAAGCGGCGCATTCGCATGCGCGCAATGCTCACCGCCGTGGCTATCCTGCTGGTCTTCGGAGCGGTGGTGGTGGTGCTCTGGATTGGCGCCAAAGCAGTGCTCGCAGGCACGCTTTCGGGCGGCGAGTTGGGGCAATTCGTTCTCTATGCCGTCATCGCAGCCGGCTCAGTTGGCGCAGTCAGCGAAGTTTGGGGCGATGTGCAGCGCGCATCCGGTGCTATGGGTCGTCTCGCCGAATTGCTGGAAATGCGTGCATCGATCGCCGATCCACCTGCCCCCGCCGTGGCGCCATCGCTACGCGACGGCATCGTCTTTTCCGGCGTGCGATTTCACTATCCGTCGCGCCCGGACAAAGCCGCGCTGGACGGTATCGATCTCAACATCGCGCGCGGCGAGACGGTGGCCCTGGTGGGGCCAAGCGGCGCCGGCAAATCGACGCTGTTCCAACTGCTGCTGCGGTTCTACGATCCGCAGTCGGGGCGCATTGCGATCGACGGCGTAGACCTTCGCGAGCTGCGTGTCGAGGACTTGCGCGGCCTGTTCGCCCTGGTGCCCCAGGACCCGGTGATTTTCGGCACCACAGCGCTGGCGAACATCGCCTATGGCCGGCCTAGCGCAACGCGCGAGGAGGTCATCGCGGCCGCGCGCGCCGCCGAGGCGTTGGAATTTTTGGAAGCACTGCCCGAGGGCCTGGATACTTATTTGGGCGAACGCGGCGTTCGATTGTCAGGCGGGCAGCAGCAGCGCATCGTCATCGCGCGGGCGCTCTTGCGCGATGCGTCGATTCTGCTCCTCGACGAAGCCACCAGCGCACTCGATGCGCAAAGCGAACGCGCTGTACAACAGGCGCTGGAACGACTGATGCAGGGCCGTACCACGCTTGTGATCGCTCATCGCCTGGCCACGGTGCGAAAAGCCGATCGCATTATCGTGCTCGATGGCGGTCGCATTGTCGCCAGCGGCACACACGACGAGTTACTGGCGCAGGGCGGGCTGTATGCGGAACTGGCGCGATTGCAGTTTGCCTGAAGCTATCGACCAACCATCGCCACCACACGTTCGGCAATCGCCATGCTGGACGTCAATCCGGGCGACTCAATGCCCAGCAGATGCACCAGTCCCGCGATGCCGTGCTCTTCGGGTCCTTGGATCACGAAGTCGGCCGCGTGCTCACCCGGCCCATGCAATTTCGGGCGTACGCCGACAAAATCGGGCTGCAGCGCATCGCCATCGATCTCAGGCCACCACTGCCGGATCGACTCGACGAACTCACCGCGCCGACTGTCGTCGAATCCATAGTCGGGCGCATCGATCCAACGCATATCTGGACCGAAGCGACAACGGCCGCTCAAGTCCATGCCTAAGTGCACGCCGAGACTCGCCGCGCCGGGCAACGGATAGATCAACTGCGAAAACGGCGAGCGGCCATTGAGGTAGTAATAGTGGCCTTGGCCATATCGCAACTCCGGCACGGGAGCGCCAGCGGCGGCCACCGTCCGCGCCAGCGCGTTGGCGCCAAGTCCTGCTGCATTAACGACGATCCGGGCCGAGATCGCATCGCCGTTCGATGTGCGCACCGCGAGGTCGTTGTCCGCGTGCTCGATATGCGTCACGTCCATCCGTTCCAGCAAGCGCGCGCCGTATTGTTCGGCCTCGCCCAGCAGCGCGGTGATCAGCTCCGGCACATCCACGATGCCCGATGTCGGCGAATCGAGTGCCGCCACACAACGCAATGCCGGCTCTCGACGCATGGCTTCCGCACCATCAATCCAGGTTACCGGTACGCCGTTGATTGCCGCCTGCGACTCAATGCCGCGCAGCTTGTCGAGATCCCGCTCGTGCGTCGCAACAATCAGCTTTCCGAGGCGCCGATGCGCGACGCCCCGCGCCGCGCAGAACGCGTACATGAGATGCAGCCCACGCACGCACAATTGCGCCTTGAGCGATCCAGTCGGGTAGTACATCCCGGCGTGAATCACGCCGGAATTGCGTGAAGATATGCCCTCGCCCGCGCGGTCTTCCGCCTCCAGCAGCAGCACCTCGTGACCCGCCATCGCCAACTCGCGTGCGCAGGCGACGCCGACCACACCGGCGCCGATGATCACGGCGCCGATGTCAGGCATTGCTACTCGAAGCCGTTAGCGAAAACGACCTCGCTGCTATTGGTGCATGCGCTTGGGGCATAAATCCTGAAGTCGTCGATAAACCAGCCGGTGCGGAACACGGATCCGTCGGCACCGAACCGCCACCGCAAGTATAGGTTCCGACCGGCAAAATCGGCGAGATCGACTGCAACGCGATTGAACGCCGTGCCCGCATCGCCATGCCAGGCGCGACGGCCCGCGAGTGGATTGGCGGTGCCGCTATTCAGCGGTGTCGTCACGTACCCGCCGACGATGAATCGATTCGGATTGGCCGGCACCGGCCCATTGGCGGCGAGAATGTCGACCCACGTCGTTCCATCGAAACTGTACTCGAGCACGCCACCATCGTAATTCGTCTCATTGAAATAGCGATGGTAAAACTCAAGCGTTTGCCCAAATGCATTGGCGGGCATCGCGATCGGTTGAGTCAGTGTGAGTTGTCGATCGGCAGGATCGTCCGGCGCATTGACGAACCAGGAAGAGGGTCCCGACCTGAACGCTGCTGTCGACAACGCGAAATCGACACCTGCGCCAGTCCCCGTGATAGTGAAGTTGGCGGCGGTCGTGGCGTTATCGTTGAACGACTCCACATCCGGACCGGCTGCCTGACTGGCGCGACGCTCCAGATTGAGGTCTTCGTTACCGCTGCGGCACTGGCCTGTGGAACCAGTCAAGTCGTCCTCGGCGCGCACCACATAGTGATAACTGGTGGCCGGTTGTGCCGAAGCATCGCTAAAGGTAGTGGCCGTCAAGCAACTGGCAATGCGATTGCTTGCGCTTGGGATAAACGCAGCATCCGTACCGCGATAAACGTTGTAGACGATGTTCGTCGCCGCCGGACAATCGGCGGTTCCAGCGCTCCACGTGAGATTTACCGCACAAGAGGCCGTCTGTGCGCTGGCAGCCGTGGTCAGTCCAGCGAAGACCGGGGCCAGCCGGCAAGCGCCAGTTGTCGTGGCGCCCGCGCAAGTGCTCTGGGCAGATTCGCAGGTTTCGGCGTCGCCAAATGAAGCAACTCGATACGAATAAGCGACGCCGCCAGAGGCGGTGGTATCGCTAAAGCTGGTGCCAACCACTTCTCCGATCTGCTGGTACCCAGAGCCCGGACATGCGCCGCGCGATCGGAAAACACGATAGCGGTCTGCACCAGCGCCAGCTGTCCAGGTCAGGTCGATGCGATTGTCGCCGTTGGCAGTGGCGAGCAAGTTCGTCGGAACGCTCGGCGGCGTGCATTGACCGCGACCCGCCAGCGATGTCACGCCAGAACTGGTTGGATCCAGGTGATCTCGCATGCGCTGCGCTGCGGTAGCACCCGGAGGTCCATTCCACGCGTGGAACAACGCGCCATAAAAATCCCACTTATCGGTGGCCGTGCACGACGACGGCCCACCCGACAGCACACCCACAAGCTGCTGTTGAGCGTTGTACAACGGGGAGCCTGAGGAGCCGCCTTCGGTAATGCTGATGACGCCGTTAACGCTCCCGGGAATCGTCGGAAACTGGGGCGTGAACGTCCAGTCCGCGCGCCAGTGAACGCCAACACCTGCTGAAATGTTGCCCACCTGGTAGTTCTGCTGCACAAAACTGATGCGCTTTTCGTCTACGCCCGGATGGTGGATGCCGGCGCACAAACCATCGCTCGATGCGGCTCCGCCGTTGCGCGCACACACGGCTGGCGTTGTGCTGCGATCCCAACCGCCCCAATACAAATTGGCGCGGCTGTCTGCGGTGCCGTTCAGCTGCAGCAAGGTGAAGTCGCTACGCTCCGATCCCGGCCCGCTTCCGCCAGAGAAGGGACTCTGCGTGGCGGCCAGAAACTGTGAGCCGGTCTGTATGTTCCAGGGATCGGTCGGTTTTGGTCCAGGTGCGGCGCCGCTTTGACTGCTACCCGGTGTGCGGCACGTTGGGAACTCGTAGTTCCAATAAATCACGACCGATTGATCGTTGCTCTCGGTAATGCCGCAGTGCGTTGCCGTGGCGAACAGCAAGCGACGATCCTGGCTGGTGTTGTTGAGCAGCGAGCCTGAGCAGGTATCGGTGCCGTTGACCGTGATCGCCCCTACGGAACGCCGCACCGTGTTCCAGGGATTGCCCTCCGGCAGGCACACCGGATCGGTATTGCAACTGCCTGATTTGCAGGCCTTCGAACGCGTGCCAAAGCCGCGATAACCGTGGCCGATTTGTGTCAGCGTAAGCTTGACGTCCTGACGCTCATCGGCAGCAACGGTCAGCGCCAGAATCGTATCGCCGCCGAGGATCACCGGCGAATAAAAGGCGTTTTCGCGATTATTGCGGTCAGCGCCAAAGGGCCCACCTTTGTCGCTGCCGTCAATCGAAAGGAAGGACAACTGCGCCGAAGATGGCAGCTGAAATTGATCGAAGCCGAAATTCAAACTCGCCGCATCGGGCGCCGAGACCCGCAGACGCCACATCCACCGGCCGTCGGCAAGCAGCTTCCACTCGCCATGCGAAGCGGGCGAGATCGATACTTTTCTGGGTACAGCAAAACGATAAGGCGCCGAAACGATTTCGCGTAGCGCATCTTCTTCGGCGAGGCGTTCGTGGTTCAGCGGTTGCAGTGTGATGGCTTCCAGAGCTGATGCCTTGTCGAGCGCATCAGGAGTGACTGCAGAGGCGATCTGCGCCGCTGCCAAAAGGGTCAATGCAATCCAACGCATATGTGCCACCTCTAACACAAGGGTGACGCTATTGTGACGCATCCGAGGTTCACACTGCGTCAACGTTTTCGTCGCTCAAAAATTACGCGCGAACACCTCCCGCAAAGCGGACTGCGCCGCGCAAGCCTGCGCTACAGCGTGCGTTTTTGGCGCATGGCGTTGGAACCACGGCATTCGCGGGCGCCAGCTTGCCATGACGGCGAGGTAGATATCGAGCGCGCTAAAGCGCTCGCCCAGGAACCACGGGCCAATCACCGCGCCGTCGACGATCTCCCAAAGCGATTCGCGATAGCGATCGGTGGCCTCGCGAAAACCCTTTTGTGCGGACTCGACGCGCACGAAGCGCGAGGGATCGTCGGCGTAGGTGAACGTGGGATAGATGTTCGCCACAAGGAACACCAGCCAGCGCAGGAATTCGCCGCGCTCGGCACTTCCCGGCGCAGGCACCAGATCAGTGCGCTGCAGATGCTCTGCCAGGAGCAAGGTGATCGCTGCGCTCTCCGTCAACACCTGGCCATCGTCCATCACCAGGGTTGGGATTTGCGAAAGTGGGTTGACCTTCTTCAGGGCAGCACGCGCCGCACTGTCCTTGAACAGATCGCCAACCTCGACGAATTCGAAAGGCGCGCCGTACCAAACTAGTTGAGCCTCGATCAGCGCCGATCCCCAGCCGTTTCGTCCATACAGTTGCATGCGGTTCTCGCTTGAGATGATCGAGCTTGGAACTCTAACGTTTCAGGCGTCTCTTGGCGTGCGCACCATGGTCCGCATGCAGTTCTGGGCGCGCCTGAACAATGGTGCGTCCCGCAGGTGCTGCGGATCATGGGTCCGCGTACCAAAAACGCTATTCGTCGTCGTCCGGCCAACGGATCGCAGGTCTTTGTGCAGGCCTTGCGACAGGAACCTGTGCCCTTACCGCCGCCCACATCGCCAATGCATCGCGAGTTGCTGCGACATCATGCACGCGCACGATCAGCGCGCCGCGTTGCACGGCAATCAGCGCCGCAGCCGCGCTGCCCACGGCACGCGCTCCGGCCACGTCGCGCCCGCAAATTGTCCCGATCATGCGTTTGCGCGACAAGCCGACGAGCAGCGGACAGCCCAGTACCTGCAGGCGCTCAAGCTCCGCAAGCAACGTGAGATTGTGCTCCAACGCCTTACCGAAACCGAAGCCAGGGTCGAGAACGATGCGCTTTTTGTCGATCCCGGCGAACTGGCAAGCGAGCACGCGCTCGGTCAGGAACTTCTGCACCTCGCCGACGACATCGTCGTAGTGCGGTGCCGTCTGCATGGTCGCCGGCGTCCCCTGCATGTGCATCAAGGTAACTGCAGCGCCGGTATCGGCGGCGGCGTCGAGTGCACCGGGCGCGCGCAGCGCGTTCACATCGTTGATCCAGCCCGCACCCGCAGCCACGGCGGCGCGCATCACGGCCGGCTTCTGCGTATCGATTGAAATCGGCACGGCGACACTGGCGGCCAGCGCCTCGATCACCGGAATCACGCGGCGCAACTCTTCGTGTTCGTCGACCGCTTGTGCACCAGGCCGGGTCGACTCGCCACCGATATCCAGCGCGTGGGCCCCAGCCTCAATCATCGCCGTGCCGCGCGCTACAGCTGCGTCGACACTGAGCGCTTCACCACCATCACTGAAGGAATCTGGTGTGACGTTGATGATGCCGACGATGGCCGGCGTTTCGAGGTCGAGAATCCGGCCTCTGCAATCTAACAAGCGTCGCGGCGCCTCGAACACTGGAAAGCAATCCTTAAGGCCGATGGGTCGGTTGAAATCAGAGGCCGCTGTGGAACTGCTTGGCAAAAGCTAATCCTTTTGCCGTCATACAAAGGCCAGCGGCAAGCGGTCCGGTTCCAAAGAGCGCACCCAGGCCGCACAAGTTGCCGCATGAGCACATAAGGCAGAATCCGAACATTCCACCCGCTGCCCCAACAACATAACCGACAGCTGCGGCGACTACGACCGCCGAAGTCCTGGCCAGCATTTGCTGCCCGTTCGAGCCCGGCAACAATAACAACACCGAACAAAACGCAACCACCAGCCCAACCACAAGTGCGATTGGGCCGATGGACAGCATCGCCGCGAAAACGTACTCCACGGCTGGCGTTTGGATTCTAGGTCTGCGGCACCGGCGCCGCGATGGTCACTGGGCCGGGTGTGCCGGGACCTGGACTCGACGGCGCACCGCCGTCGTCTTTCCAATCGGCCGGCGGCGGGACTTCACGGTTTTCCATGATCGCATCGATTTGGGTGACATCGATGGTTTCATACTTCATCAACGCGTCGGCCATCGCGTGCAGCTTATCGGTGTTCGCCTTCAGCAGATCCCGCGCTCTGTTGTAGGCCTCGTCCAGCATGCGCCGGATTTCGGCGTCGATTTGTCTGGCGGTATCGCCAGACACACCGCGCGTCTGCGTGACCGAGCGACCCAGGAACACCTCTTCTTCTTGCTCGCCGAAGCGAATTGGACCCAGATTAGAGAGGCCCCACTGCGTGACCGCTGTGCGCGCCAGGCGCGTCGCATAGTCGATATCGCTCGACGCGCCGTTGGTGACGTTCTCGGCGCCGAAGATGATCTCTTCGGCGATGCGACCGCCGTAGGTAGAGCACAGCTTGGAGTTGATCTCGACCTTGTTCATCGAATACCGATCGCCTTCGGGCAAGAACATGGTGACACCCAGCGCACGACCGCGCGGAATGATCGTAACTTTGTAGACCGGATCGTGATCGGGCACCAGGCGCCCGACGATCGCATGGCCGGCTTCGTGATATGCGGTCAGGCGCTTTTCCTTCTCGCTCATAACCATCGAACGCCGCTCGGCGCCCATCATGATTTTGTCTTTGGCTTTCTCGAAGTGCGTCATTGCCACATCGCGGCAATTTTCGCGCGCGGCAAAAAGCGCAGCTTCGTTGACCAGATTCGCCAGATCGGCGCCGGAGAACCCCGGCGTTCCGCGCGCAATCAACACCGGACGAACGTCATCAGCCAACGGCACCTTGCGCATGTGGACTTTGAGGATCTGCTCGCGGCCGCGTACATCGGGGAGGCCAACCACAACCTGACGGTCGAAGCGACCAGGGCGCAACAGCGCCGGATCGAGCACGTCCGGGCGATTGGTTGCGGCAATCACGATGATGCCTTCGGAACCCTCAAAGCCATCCATCTCGACCAGCAATTGGTTGAGCGTTTGTTCGCGCTCGTCATGTCCACCGCCTAAACCTGCGCCACGATGGCGACCAACGGCGTCGATTTCGTCGATGAAGATGATGCATGGCGCGTGTTTCTTGGCCTGCTCAAACATATCGCGCACGCGGCTGGCGCCGACGCCGACAAACATCTCCACAAAGTCTGAGCCTGAGATGATGAAGAACGGCACTTTGGCCTCGCCAGCGATGGCCTTGGCCAGCAGCGTCTTGCCAGTGCCCGGCGGGCCGACCATCAGCACGCCACGCGGAATCTTGCCGCCGAGCTTCTGAAACTTGCCGGGGTCGCGCAGAAAATCAACCAGCTCGCTGACCTCGCCCTTGGCTTCATCCACACCGGCGACATCGGCAAACGTAATCTTGACCTGATCTTCGCCCTGGAGGCGCGCTCGGCTCTTGCCGAAGGACATCGCGCCGCGACCGGCGCCGCCGCCTTGCATCTGGCGCATCACAAAAATCCAAAAACCGATCAACAAAAACACCGGCAAGAGGTTCAGCAGCAGTCCGACCAGCGTAAAGCCCGACTCCGGCGCCGCTTGCGTCACTTTGACATTGTTGGCGATCAGCGTTTCGACGAGACGTGGGTCGTCCGGTGCGTAAAGCTCGAATCCGGTGCCGTCTTGTTGCTTACCGCTCATCTTGCGGTCCGCATCGATGCGAACTTCCTGGATTTGATCGCGCTCGACCTTGGCCAGGAAATCCGAGTACGACATGGCTTGAGCGGGCGCGGTTGTCCCGAAGCTCCTGAACACGCCCAGCAGCACCAGTCCAATGACCACCCACAGCAGCAGGTTCTTTGCAAGATCGTTCACTTTACTTCGCTCCTGGCGCAAGTCCGGCTCGCGCTTTGAAATCCATGGCGAGGATATACACCTCGCGACTCCGCGACCGCGACGCCTTAGGCTTTCGGATCAACACTCGCGCAAAGTCTGCGCGAAGTTCCTTCACCAAAGCGTCAAAGCCCTCACCCTGAAACACCTTTACTAAGAAAGCACCCTTGGTCTTGAGCGTTTGCCTGGCGAAATCCAACGCCAGTTCTACCAGCACCATCGATCGGTCCTGATCGACTGCACCTACGCCGCTCATGTTGGGGGCCATGTCCGACATCACAAGGTCCACCTTCTCACTACCGAGCGTACTCTGCAATCGATTCAGGGTTTCGTCACTGGTGAAGTCACCCTGCAAGAATTCCACACCCGGCAATTCCGCCATAGGCAAGATATCCAGGCCCACCACCCGACCCTTGCCGCGCAACCGATCGGCAGCCACCTGGCTCCACCCGCCCGGCGCCGCGCCCAGATCTACGATGCTCATGCCAGGCTTCAGAAGCAAGTCGCGTTCCAAAAGCTCCTCAAGCTTATACGCCGCGCGCGAGCGCATTCCCTCAACGTGCGCTCGCTTCACGAAGGGATCGCGGAAGTGCTCAGCTAACCATCGGGCGCTCGATTTGCTGCGCGGCATTCTCTTCGGTTCTTGGTTATTGGGTCTTTATTGAAACTTGGTTCCAGAATGCGGTCGCAGATTTCAGGATCTCGTCATTCCCGCGAAAACGGCGATCAGGTGCCTCTGCTTCTAATGTTCAGAGTTTGCGCCTGAACCAACAACCAGCAACCAAAAACTGCCGCATGATAGCCTCCCCCTCCCCGCCCCACACGCGCCATTCGCCATGCCCATCAGCGCTGCTCAAAAACGCTTTCTTCGCTCGTCGGCGCATGCGCTCAAACCCGTGGTGATGGTTGCGGAACGCGGACTGGCGCCAACAGTGCTCAAGGAAATCGAGATCGCCCTGGATGTGCACGAGCTGATTAAAGTGCGGGTGACCGCCGAGGATCGCGCAGCGCGCAAGGCGCTAATCGCCGACATGGTTGCACAAACTGGCGCCATCGTGGTGCAGGAAATCGGGCATGTGGTCGCCTTGTATCGCCGCAACGCAGACGCTCCGAAGCTCATGTTGCCGACATGAGTGGATTGACCTGGCATCAGCCGGAACACGCATTGAGCGTCACGGGGGTAGATGGCGAGCGCGTGCGGATCGGCAATACTTGGATCGAAAAGAGTTTTTGGGTTTTCGGCCAACAGCAAGGAGAATGGACGATTGCTGCGTTCGATGAACTCACAACGAGCGCAATCGATCCGCTTTTGGCATTGAAGCCCGACGTGATCTTGCTTGGCACGGGCCGCAAACACCGTCTTGCACCGCCCACGCTGCAGGCGCACGTGCTGCGCGCGGGCGTTGGCCTTGAAGCCATGAGCACCGACGCCGCAGCGCGCACTTACAACGTCCTCAGCGGCGAGGGGCGTGCGGTGCTTGGCGCTTTCCTGATCGGTCGATAGCTCGTTCTCATTCGAAGCCGTTCGCAAACACCGTTTCGGGAAGCGCACATTGATTCTGCCAGAGGCACGCAACCCACTCGGGATGATCGATAAACGGATTGCGATTGCCCTGAAAGCTGAAGACCACCTCGTTACGCAAAACCTCTTGTGCGTTCGGCGGATCGGCGAGATGCCAGGCGATCAACGTCGACAACACACCCATATAACCTTCCGTCGGCACCTGCCCCGAAGGCGTGTTGTTGATGAGGCTGCGGTTATTGGTGACAATCAAATCAGGCTCGGGCTGCGAGTTGGCGTGCGTGCCGCCTTCGTAGCGCACATCCATGTAAAGAATGGCGCGCGCCATATCGCCTTTGCGGGCCTGCCAGACCTCGTAGCTGCCGGTATTGCCATCCGTGCCGAGTTGCCAGTTCGATTCGCCAGGGTAGCTACCCGTGCCACCACCGCCACCGTTGTTGATATCCGTCGGATTTTCAGTGCCTGCGCAGGTTCCTGCGCCGCAATTGTCGTAGGGCTTGTTGCCTCGATTGGAGTTGTAGTCCGATGCCGAGGCGTACAGCATGTGCGCATCGACGTATGGCGAGTACGGATTGTTGTTGGCATCGACGCCCGACAAATCGTTGAAACCTAACGAGTTTGGCCAGGTGTGTTCGCGGTTATAGGTGGTGGGGCCGGTGGCGCCAGAGCGATCGGTGATCTTGGCGTAAGACCGATTGCGGTAAACGTCCAGCACACGGGCCGGGTTTGCCGGATCTTGATCGGCGGCTTCGAGAATGTCCCAGACATCGCACAATGCCGTGCTGGGCGCCTGCAGGTTGCAGGTATTGGTGCCGATGGAGTAGCGATAGGCCGTGTGATCGTCGATCAGCGCATGCAACGTGGTGCGCAATGTGGTTGCGTTGGTCGGGTCTACGCTCGAGTAGTAATTGGCGCCCGACATCGCCGTGGTGAAGTCGAATACGTAGTCGCTGGTCAGCGCGTTCGGAACGCCATCCTGATCGACGATCAGCGTGTCCTCCAGCGTCACAACGCAGTTCTCGACGAACTGCAGATCTCCGTTGATATCGAGCGTGTAACTGGGGGGCCACCGCTGGCGACCGCGGTGCGCGCGCCAGACACCGAACATTGAATCTGATACCAGGAGCCGCTGGTGGTCACCGGTTCGCTGAAGTTCACTGTGACATTAGTGCCGATGGGTACATTGCCGGCGTTGTCGACCGGGATCGTGCTGGCGACCGTCGGCGCCAGGTCGGCGACGGTGGCAAAAGAGAAGTTGAAGTCGTTGGCCATAGCATCCGGAGTGCCGTCGAGGTCGACGACGTTCGCTGCCGTAATCGTTGCCGTACACTGCTCGCCAAACGCCAACGTGGACGTGGGATCGATCGTTCGCGAACTGCCGACGCCTGACACCGTGAAAGCCACCGAGCCGCTGCTGGCGCAATTAAGGGCAAACCAGGTACCGTTGGTTTGCACCGGTTCGCTGAATTGCACGACGATGTTCGCATCGCGCCCGACATTGGAGGCGAGATTAGCCGGCTGCGTGGAACTCACGGTCGGTGGCAAGTCGGTGCCGCCGCCGCAGCTGACATTGATGTCGTCGACACCGATCAGCGCGTCAGAACTGGCGGCAGCATTGGTGGTCAGCCAACGCAATTGCACCTGCGGTTGGTTTTGAAAGGCGCTATCCAGTGTGACATTGAAGCTGCTGGTTGCGCCGTTATTCGCCGTCTGAATGAAAGTGTTGGCCACATTGCTGAAGTCGCTGCTCTCGCCGCTCCGAGCTTGCAGCACCACCGGCTGTCCGGCAACCGCGTTGTCTGCGGTGTCGATGTCGCGCAGCAGGTAACTGACGCTGATCGCGCCGCAGCCTTGCGTGTTCAGGCGCAGCAGCAAGAACGGCGCATCAGCGGTGTTGCTGCCCTGGAAGCCAACCACGGGATTGCCGGCGATCTCGGTGCCGCCTTGCACTTCGACTACACCACCGGTGTTGAACGCCGACGGGTCGGTGCGATTGGCATTGACGTCCAGTGGACTGGAACCGAACACGAGAATCGTTTGTGGATCGGCGCCCTGGGCGGACGTCAGATTGTCGCCCCGGTAACCTTCCATGCTAGGCACACCCGACCAGATATCGTCGGTGGTAATGAGATCGACATTCGACCAGTTCTGCGCATAGGGTCCACCGCTGAGCGCATGGTAGTTTGTATCGGCGTGGGCGGTTGCGGCGGCGACGATACCGAGCGCGAGAAACAGGCGAGAGAAAGACATCGGCAAATGGCCACCACCAAATCGGGGGCGCGGAGTTTACGCGTGCACGTTGACGAAACAAAGACGCAAATTGCGGTAACGCTCGACGCACTGATCGTCGCCGTGACCAACGGCGCGCCACGTGTACTCACGGTCGATGGCGACCGTTTGCCATCCGGCCCGCTCGATGTCGATCGGCACGCTACGCTTGAGCGCGGTATCCGCCAGTTCGTCGCCGAACAGGCGGGATTGGCGCTGGGCTATGTCGAGCAGTTGTACACCTTCGGCGATCGCGCGCGTATCGCCGCGGGACCGCGCGCCTTGTCGATCGCGTATCTGGCGTTGATGCGCGAGGGCGCAGCAACACTACCCGGCGCCGCCTGGCGCGATATCTATGAGTTTTTGCCCTGGGAAGATTGGCGCGACGGCCCTCCTGAGATTATCGCCACAAGCATCGTCTCGACGCTGGATCGCTGGGCACACGGCCAGGCAGCGCGCTCAGAGCGTCTGGCGCAATGTTTCGGGCTCGCCGGGCGACCTTGGGATCGCGAGCGCGTGCTTGAACGTTATGAGTTGATGTGGGAAGGCGGCTTGCTCGCCGAAAACGGTTCGGCGACCGGCATCGGCACACCAATGGCTGCCGATCACCGACGCATGTTGGCAACAGCGCTGGGCCGATTGCGCGGCAAACTCAAGTATCGGCCTGTGGTATTCGAGCTGCTGCCGGCACAGTTCACGCTCAGCGAGTTGCAGTCGTGCGTTGAGGCGCTGGCCGGTCGCGCTCTGCACACACAAAACTTCCGGCGCCTCATGGCCGATACGCAACTGGTCACCCCCGTTGGTGCGTCCGTGCGCGGCCATCGCGGACGTCCGGCGAGCTTGTACGCTTTCCGTCGGGAAGTGCTTCATGAACGCCCCGCGCCGGGCGTCGCGATGCCGCGCAAGCCGAGCTGAATCGGCATTAGCGCCAAGCGACGAGGCGCGGCTGTAAGCGATAGACTTAGAGGCTTGCAATCTCTGCCAGGAAAGCCATGCGGTCTCTCACTTTCGCGTTCGCCACTCTCGCCTTCTCGACCTTTGCGTTCGCGCAAAGCCAGTCGTTCTCTTCTTTGGAAGAGCGCATGACCGCAAAAGACTTTCGCGAGGCAGGCCTGGACAAGTTGTCGGACGAAGAATTGCGCACGCTCAACGCCTGGATCGAACGCAACGTGCGCCTCGCCGACCCGGCGCTCGCCGCTCAAGCCGCCGCAGCGCCGGTCGCGCCTGGCGTCAATACCGACACTGTAGGATTCGAGAACGCACGGCGAGACAAGGTTGTGAGCCGCATTAACGGCACTTTCAAAGGTTGGTTCGGCAAGACCGAATTCGTGCTCGACAATGGCCAGGTGTGGCAGCAAACCGAAGAGGATCGTTTCCCGTTCACTGCGGAGTCGCCAGAGGTAACGATCACGCCCGGCGCGTTCGGATCCTGGCGCTTGAAGGTTGAGGGCGCGAACCGCTCGACCTTGGTCAAGCGGATTCGCTGATCGTTCATCGATACTCGATCACCGGCGCCCAGGTCTGATTGACCACATCAGAGACCTTGGCGCCGACGCGGTAGCGCTTTCCTGCGACGACTTCGATCTCAACATAGCGCGGCGGTGAGCGATCGCGGCGAGAGATGGTCTTGATCGCGTTACTGCTCTCGATCAACGCCACAATGCCAATGCGCCGCTTGCCCGGCGCCAGATTCAGCAGACTCTGTCCTGCCGGCAAGTTTTCGCCATCGACGCTGATGAAATTCACCGCGTAGTAGCGCTCGCTGTCTCGCGACAAAACGCTGGTTACGGTGCCCTTGTCGGCTGCCATCGCGCCGGCGCTGAAAAGCGCCATGGCTGCGATCAAAGCTCTGCCCATTGCATTCTTCATGAACTCTCTCGCTTGTCGAACTGTGGCGAGTGTAGTCCTGCGTTTATGAAAACTGCGCAGGGTGAGGCTGAACTTTGCTTAATGCTTTCGGCCCAAAACCGCCCAACCGAATAGCGCGCCGTCGACATGCAGAGCCTCAACGGAGGTCGCTGCGCAGCCGCACGCCTCCACCAGTTGAGCCAGACCCTCGGTCGTTTTCGCTGCCGACGCGAGATCGATCTGGCGCGCCAGGTGAGCGTCGAGCGCAGTGCGGATGGCCTTCAGTCGCAAATTGGCGGCAATCATCCCAAGGCGCGGCGTGGCCCGACAAAGTTCGCCGATCTGCGCTTGCTGCTCGTGCAAGAGATCCGGCGTTCCGCTGCTCGCCGCGCGAAGCTCCAGCGCCTGCATCGCCTGGTTGAATCGATTGCGCGTGCGCTCAGCTTTGGCGTTGCCGCGCAATCGCTCTGCGCCGCCGGGCTGACCCAGCAACGACAGCGGTTCCAACATAGCGGCTGCGCTGGCGAACAAGCCATCGGGCGCGAGCAGAAAGTTCCCGTGCCGTGTTTCCTCCTGCGCAATCCGCACCGGCAGCGAGTCAACATGATGCACAACAAGCGCGATCTCTCCTCCAGGTTTCAGCACCCGCGAAACTTCGCGCGCCGCGGCAAGGCCGGCGTACTCGATGCCGTACTGACTGATGCAGAGATCAAACGTGCTGTCGGAATACGGCAGCGCTGAGCAATCTATTTGACTGCGAAAAACCAGTCGCTCGCGCCACTCGGGCAAAATCGCAAAGGGCGGTTTGATCGTCGCCAGATCAATCGCCTCGCAAGTCACATTTGCCTCGCGTGCGGCCATCAGCAACGCGGGCAAGGCGCCATTGCCCGTGGCGATATCGAGCACACGCGCGCCCGGCTTCAGCCCGACAAAAACCTCGTTCCAAAACGACGCTATGGCGCCGCCATAGTTGCCCTTAAAGCTGCCAACGCAGGAATGCAGGGCACCTTGCGCCCAATAGTCGGACCAGTTTGCGGACATAGCGATTCGATCAGCGCGCGAAGCAGCGCAGTATGCCGACGTTGCGCCCGCGACTCATCAATCGCAGGACGACGCTAAGCGTGAATGCGTCGCCATGGACGGTTCGCACATCGATCAAGCACGGCGTTTGATCGATGCAGAGCGAGCCCGGACTTGCGCCGGACTCGCGACTTGAAAAACGCCGTTTCTCACATCGAGCTAGCCCGCATATTTCATGAGGGAACACGGAAGATCGCGAAGGGCTTTGCGCCGGAATCGAGGCGGGAGGAGAAGGAATGGTTGTTCCATTGCGACGACGAGCAACGAAGAGTCCGGCGCAAAGAACGAGCGAGGGCCGTGTTAGCGAGGAAATGGCAGCGAACACTTTGTCAGTACTACCAACTCGATGATTTCCGGGCTGTAACAACGAAACTAAGCCATTTCATCGCGACCTCATGAAATATGCGGGCTAGTGCGTCTTCGCCAGCCCAATTCGCTCATAGACCGCTTCCCAGATCTCCTGGGATTCGCCTTTTTGAAAACTTACGACGCCGTCATAAAGTGGCTCGTTGTTGATGACGATGTCCAAGTTTTCGCAACTGAAGCAGACAATGAACTCGACCGTTCTTGTTGGCGATTGCACACGGATGGCGTGGGCAGGCTCGAAACAAAGCGAATAGCCATCGTTTCGACGCTCGGGCCCAAGCAATGCGCGAAGATCGTCGGACAGCACGCCCATGGCATGGCCGCGATCTATCTCCGCCATGCTGGACACATGGTAGTCGCCTGTTCGTGTCTTGACACAAAGTCCCCAACACCGCACTTCTGGATCTTTGTGTCGACGCTCAAGGCGCATCACTGTCATTCGCGTCGATTCCCGAAGCGTTTGCAACGCTATTTCGGTGATCTCGCCCAGTTTCGGCCCTTCATTTCCCAATACGAGCGGCGACCAAACGATCGCGACCATTCCAGCAACCAGGTGCGCTTTCAATGCGGCATCCCGGCGCTCTGCGTGCCGCGCTGCATTTCCATAATGCGGTTGTTTTTGAACGGCAACGGTTTGGTCGTAATGCCGCGCGGGCCGTCGACTTTGTCGCTGACGGTCCAGGGATTGCCATTGGCGTCGAGATAGAACGCGCGCTGCTCCTCGCCGGTGAATGGGCGCGATCCGACGCGACCGAGCACGGCGATCTGACCGCCGGTTTCATCGACGGCGCGATCGCGTTCCAACGCGCGCGACAACGACAGCGCGGGTTTCGCGGTCTGGCGCGAAGCGATCAGCACCGGTTTTGGATCGGGGCTGTAGCCATAGAACTTCGGCTGATTCTCGGGGCCGGTCAACTGCACGACATGCAAGCCGTTTTTGCCGTCGGCCACATAGGCATACAACGATGCGTTGGTTGAAGCCACGGTCACGTCGCGCGCGTCGGAGATCGCGCCATCGCCGTTGAAGCGTTGATAGAGCGTGGGGCGCGTCGGCTTGGTGACGTCGACGATTACCAAACCTTCGGCACCAGCCGCGACGTAGGCGAAGGTGCGGGCAACATGCAACTTGTGCGCGTCAGCGACGGCGATGAATGCGTCGGGCACAACGTAGGCTTTGTCTGGATGAGTGATATCGAGCACTTCGAGCCCGCGGCCAGTGGTAACGAACAGGTAGCGGAATTGCTGCTGACTGGCGCGCGCATCGGGCAAAGCGACTGAGCGCACGTGGCGCGGCTTGAGCGGATCGGTCATGTCGATGACCTCAACCCCCCGCGGCGTGGTCGCGTAGAACCAGTTGCCGGCAATCGCCAGGTGCCGCACGCCGTTCAGCACGCCGTTGTCGTTCCAGGTGATCGTCCGTTCGAGGAAATTGTCGCGCGGCTCGCCATCGTACAGCGAGTCGATGTCGATAACGATCAGACCCTCTTCGCTGTCGGTGATGAAGGCATAGCGATAAATCGCCGCGGCAGGCTGTTCGAGGTTTTCCTTGCGCATCAAATCACCCTCATTGCGCGAAGGTTGAACCGGCTGCGTCGTCGGCAGGACCACGCACGTCGCGTTCTTCGTTGGGATGTGTGTGTCGTGGCCCAACGGCGAGAACGGCGCGGTGATGATGCGCTGGCTGACGCCTTTATTGGCGATGCTGGCGACATCGTAAACCCGCATGCCCTTGCTGCCTTCTGCGACGTACAAATACTCACCACGCAACTGAATGCAGTTAGCCTCCCCGGCGCTGTGCTGGTAAGCCTCGCTGAGCTGTTTGCCACGCTCCTGGTGTTCGGCATACCAGTCGGGGTAGGCATATTTGTGCAGGAAGCTGCCAATCACGGCTTGCGGCTCTTCCCATTCGGTCACGCGAATCGCACTGACTTCGCCGCTGCCGCCGACCCAGGCGTTGTAGCCCAGGAAGTCCATGAACTTGGTACCGTGACCTAGCAGCTGGGCCATGATCGCGTTGTTATCGCCGTCCTTGGAGACGTGGCAATCGGTGCAGGTTTTGGTCTCGGTGCGCCGCTCAGTGTGCGGATAGTGCGGCGCCATAGCCTGACTTGAGTAGCCGGAGGCCGCGATCGGCGGCTGCTGAATGTAAATCTTCTCGCGATTGCTGTTGGTGCTCGACAAAATCAGCGCCGAGCTGGACCGCAACGGGGCGATCTTGTAGTCCTTGACCTCGCCGTGCTTCGCGAGCATGAATACGTCGTCGCGCGCGACTTGGGGGTTATACGTGGCGTAATTGCGCGTCACGCCACCCTCGTAGTGATGACGTTCGGTTTTCCAGTTGGCCTGGATTGGCAAATGACAGCCGCCGCAGCTGGTGGTCCAACTGGTGTGGCACGAATAGCACAGCATTTTGTCTTCGCCATGCGCGTAGTCGGCGGGCTTGACATCAATACCGAAGGCTTGACTGGCGGTGTCGCGGCTCATGGTGTGCGCGCGATCCGCCACGACGTTGTACGCTGCGCTGCTCGGATTGGAAGTGTCCTTGACCAGCGACATCTCCCACTCCAAACCTGGCGTCATGATCGAGCGTTGGATCAGCTTATCGCCGATCCATTCGAAGCGCTTCTTGCCATCCGGGTTGCGCAAATCCAATAGGTTGCGACCTTGCTTGCTCGCCATCGGGCCAGAGGTGATCAGGTTCGGGTATTTGTCTGGCGTGCCGTGGCAATCCTTGCAGCCGATCTCGACGCCCGCTGCCACCTCGCCAACGACGTGACCGTTACCGTGCATGTCCTGCGCAAAATGGCAGTCGACGCAGTGCATTCCGACGTCGACGTGAATCGACGACATGTGGACCGCTTTCTCGAACTTCTTCGGATCGTTGTCGTCGACCAGATTGCCACCGGCGTCCAGCAAGTTGCCTTTGCGATCGCGTTTGAAGATGGCGCGGAAGTTCCAACCGTGGCCGTGATAGTCGGCGAACTGCGTGTCCTTGAGCTGCGGATTGAGCTTGGCGACATCTTTGACAAACTCCAGATCCGCCCATTTGCCGCGAATCACGGCTTCCTCAGGATTGCGATCGAGTGCTTTACGCATCTCCACGTGGCTCGGGTACTGCTGCTTCTCGGGCCACATGAATGGCGCATCGGACTCGTAGTCCCACATCGTGTAGCCAAGGAAGGTATTGACGAACATATTCGGCTGATGCATGTGGCAGATCATGCATTGGCTGGTCGGGATCGAGCGCGTGAAGGCGTGTTTGATCGGGTGGCCGGGGCGGTCTTTGGGAATGGTCGGATCGACCTGCTGGCTCTGGCCCATGTGGCCCGCATTGACGTACGGCCCGGAGTGGCGCGGATCGCGATCATTCGCGTACGGCACGTGGCACGCGGTGCAGCCCGAATTGCGGAAATCGCCGGGCTGATCGTTGGTGCCCAGGAACCACATGTTCGGGTCATTCAGACGCGTCTTGAGAATATTGATCACCGGCACCGCAATGCGCTGTCCGGTGCCCGGACCACGGTTGGACTGCTTGATGTCGGGGCGCCCGGGCTCTTCCAGGCGCTGAATCTGCCCCAAAGAGTTGGGCAAACCGGTTTCAGGGAAAGTGGTGTTGATGTTGCGTCCACCGCGTTCGAAAACGCGGAAAATATCGCCCGGCGGAATGACTTCCCACGCCGGCAATGGCACTAATTGCTGCAGCGCGCCGCGCACTTGCATCTCCGGGGTCACCGGCACCAGGGAGGTGATCGTCGCCGCCTCGCCTTCGCGTGTATACGCTTCGCCGAGAATGTAGCGCTTGTACGGCAAAATACCGTTGTTGTATGCGGCGCCGCCCCAGAGCATCGCCGACGAGGCCATGATCGAACGTTTGGCCGCTTCGATGATTGGCATATGGCACGCACCGCAGGCCTCGTGTGCGATGCGCAAATCACCGGGATTCATGAAGCGCGTGAACTCGGGCGCTTCCTTGTTGAGCAGCGTGTAGGTCCGCTCGGGATTGCTCGACCGCGGGTAATGCCAGGCCTCCGGATAGCGCGGCAACACGTGCGCTTTTTCCATCGCCGCCAGGTAATCGGGCGCGTAGCTGCTGTGATCGTGACCGACATCGGCATCTGCGCCGTGACCTGGTGCGACCGCAACGTGGCCCTTGTGGTCTTTGGGACCAACGACATTCGCATCGCCGCCGTGGCAGTCGGTGCATCCCAGGACGACCGCAGGTGAGGCATGCATCGTCTTCTGATCCACCGCCGAATGGCAGCTCATGCAGCCAGCGCTCTTTGCATCGGCTTGCGCCCACGTTTGGTGCGCCGGCGCATCCGGCGCCGTCACGTAGTCACGCTCGACTGGAATCAACTCGTCGGCAGCGTGGGCGAGTGGGGCGATCAGAAGCAGAACCACAAGTAGTGATGTGCGTCGAGCGATTGTCATGTGTACCTCAGAATCTCGCCATGCTGGATAGGCGGGAAGTGTTTTGACTGGCCATAGGCCGCGACCCAAATGACGTTCAACACATCATCGCGGCGCTGGTACAAATCGTTGGTCGAAAGCCGCAGCGTCGTGAATCCGATCTCGGCGAAAAACGCATCGCGCTTTGCGTCGCGATGCCTGGTCAAGGCATGTCTTCCGCCGTCGAGTTCAACGATGAGCTTGCGTTCAATGCAAACGAAATCGAGTACGTAAGGCGGGAACGGGTGCTGGCGACGAAACTTGAGTTCAGAAAACCAGCGATTCCTGAGAACGCGCCACAGCACTCGCTCCGGGTCGGTCATATAGCGGCGCAGGTGCCGCGCAAATTCAACGTTGCGGCGAGCGCGGTTTGGACGCGACCGGCCGTTATCGAATTGCCTAGTTCGCTCTACCGGGAACTCGGCGCCAAAGGCATTAGGAACCGAATTCGGCTGCCGAACCATGGGGTATCGCGTTTTCATCAGTAGGTAAAAATCACATTGCCCAACACCGTGTAGTAGGTGTCGTCGTCGCCAAACAAATCGGTCATACCGTCGCCCGGCTCAAGCGCTGCGCCAGACAGTCGGAAGACGATGTTCTGGGTCATGAACGGGCGCCAGATCCAGGCAACAGACACATCGGTACCGATTTCGCGATCGATGGGCGCCTGATTGCGTGCGGCTTCCAGCACGGCCGTTTCGTCGAACCACAATTGATTGACGTTGAACGACACGCGCGACTCTGGCGTGAGGTCGAAATCGGCGCCGAAACCGATCAGGCGCAGACCCGGATTGTCGAAGTTCGACTGACCCTGCTCTTTCGACGAACGCATCGAGTTCAAGATGCCGTTGCGCGACGCCAAGGTCACACCGCCACCACCGATCAGCGGCACGTTCTGCCGAATCCAATAGCTGGTATCCGCCCCGGCGAAAATCGGGTTCTCGAAAATCGCGTCGTAACCATTGCTGCGATCGTCGAAAGGATCATCATCGCCACTGGCGTAAGCGATCGACAGACGTGGGCGAATCCAGTCGTAATCGCGCGACAGTTCAGCCGCGAAAAAGCCGGCGCGCACGTCGCTGTCGCGGCCGGTGAAGGTGCCATCATTGTTGCCGAAGGCGTAATAAGCGCTGGCCGACAGATTCAACCAGCCGATGCGGCCATCGCCGTTGTAGCCAAGGTAAGCCACATCGTATTCGCGCGGCCGTTCGGTGCCCAAGGATGACGGGCGCTGGATGAATCCGTTCGAATCGAAGAAGAGATCGGTCTCGCGATTGCGGTTGTAGACCAGCGTGGCTTGCGAGGTGAAACCGACGATGCCGAGGTCCTGCCAGTAATAGTTGGCGATCAGGATGTCGTCGTCGCGCAAGCCTTCCGCGACATCATTCAAACCGGAATTGAGGTCCTTCTCGACGCGGCGGAACCACGCCAGGTTGTACTGCTTCTTGTTGTTGTCGCGATTGCCGAAGAGGCGCACGCCGAACTGCAGATCTTGGAAGAGGAAACCGCGGAAGTCGCTTGAGAACGGCTGGATACCGAAGCGGATCGCGTCGAAATCGTAGCGCGGCGAAACGTCGCGCAAGTGAATATCGGCGAACACTTCCTGCAACGCGATAAAGCCATCGTCGCGCGTGTTGCCAAGACGCGGGTCGATATTGAGACCACGCACATCGTCGATGTCGACGCGATTGTAGTTGAGCGCCAGCGTAAGCCGGTACTCGTACGCCGGGGGCTTGAACGTGGTGTTGCCTTTGTAATAGACCAGACCCGCCAGTACCGTTTGCGACAGGATGGTCTGATCGCCACCGGCAAAAATATCCACCGCGCCGGGGTTCTCCGACGCTTGCGGTCCGACCGGCGTCGGGATCGAACGCGGCTCAAGCACGGTGTCGCTGATCGCCAGCAGACTCAGAAACCAGTCGTCGTCATGGATTGGCTTGTCGCCTTTCCAGATGTTCTGGTTGTACGGGTCGTACCATGGATGTTTGAAACCCAACGACTCCATGATGCGCCAGCGATCTGGCACTGGAATAAAGTCGCCCACCGCATCAATCGGCGCCGGATCGGCGTTGGTGACGTTTTGATCCGGACGATGCCGCGACTTCGGGGGCGGATGCCCAGGCCGGCGACGAACGATCTTGACTTCGTCAGGGTCGTACAGATACGCCGGCAGCGATCCGCCGATCAGCGTCTCCATCGCCATGAGATCGGCATTGGGTGCCGGCGGGCAAAGGCCGGCGGCGGTGAGGGCAAGCGATAAGCACAGGCTCATGTCATTTGCCCCCGCAGACGTTCTGCTCGTTGCTATCGATGAAGGGTGCCTGTGGGCACTGCACGTAACGCAGTCGTGCACCGCGCGGCACCAGCTGATCGGCACGCCGCCCCGGCGGCGCATTGCCGATCGCGCCATTTAACGCAAGGCCGGCGTTGTGCAGGCCAAGGAAGGCGATCATGTCGTCTTGATCGACACCATCGCCGGAAATGCCGATCGCACCGACCAATTGCTCGCCGCGATAAATGGGCACGCTACCGGGAAAGATCTGGATGCCGTTCGCGATGCGCGGCAATCCCGTACAGCTAAAGCCGATATCGGGCAGCGGCACGGGGTTTTGTGCCGTCGGGGCCGGCGCCAGCGGGCGGCCATCGAGGAACAGCGCCAGGCCCAGCTGGTTGATGTAGTGCGCGACATGCAACGCCAACTGGTTGTAAGCCAGATCCAATTGGATGCCGACATCGAATGGGCTCCAGGAATCGAACTCGTTCGACAAGGGACCTGCCGGCAATCCGATGATCCCATCCGGATAGAAAGGTCGCGCCAGATTGCCCACGGAACGATTGGCATAAGCGACTGCACCGTCGCCTAACGCAGTGGGCGATCCCAGGAAGTCGCGCGTTCGTGCTGTGTACGAGGCGAGCGTGGTGCTTCCCACCGTGGTCAACTGCAGACCTTGCGCATTCAGCGCCGACCCGAAATAGGTTGCGGGCGGCAGACTGGCCAGATCAGCCGCAGCGGCCGCGTTGGAGAAAAACGCCGCCGAGCGTGCTTTTTGCAGACTCACATCCAGGCCGAACACCGGCGCATCGCGCGTCCGCGCCAGCGCCAGAACCGTGCCCCGCGTATCGACGACCGAGAAACTGACGCGCGCCTGGCTACCAAAGGGTTGGCGAATCTGCGCTCGGGCTCGATTGGCGACTTTGAGCGCCTCGCGCAGCACGGTGAGCGCCTCATTCGCGGTGAGCGCACCGGAACCTTCGGTGCCACCGCGCGGGGCGAATCGGTTCTGGTTATTGGCATCGACGATGATGAACGCGTCGAGGTCCGAGAGATTGCTGTCCGCCGCGCGAATGCCCGATGCCGGCTGTCCGAAGGCCGTGCCGTCGCGCACGACCGCATCGGCATAGGCGGGCACGCGGATCAATCCGCCATTGGCCGGTGTCAATGCCGGCGCATTACCCGGCGCCCTCGCCAACTCGGCATATTCGACATCGGTATAGCGAAAGGTTTTGCCATCTGCCGTAATCACATCGCCGCGACGGTCTGCGGGTGCACCGAAGCCAAACGTGGCCGCCAGCGCGATCATTTCGTCGATGTCTCGATCGCGATCCAGGATACGGCGATCCAAGGTGTACAAGGGATCGGCGGCCACCCCAACGCCGCCCACCGGTACGCCGTTCTTGTACAACGGAAAACCGCCCGGATCTGCGGACAATCCGAGTGGCGAGCGTTTCGGGCCTACGCCCGGTGCCTGCCCTGTTGTAAAGCGCTGCATGAAATCCGAGCACGGCAATTGGCTGAACTGCACGCCGAATAGCGGCCCCGAAGGCGCATTGCTTTCGCCGGGATTGAACGTCTCCTGGACGATCTGGCTGGCAGTGCGCGTCGAGAAGGCGTTGCCTTCGCTGGAAAGATACGCACCAGTAATCGCTTTGGCGATCGCGGCCAATTCGCTCGGCACGTTCAAGTTCTCCAGCCCGCCCACAACATTGCGGTTGGAGTTGATATTGACCAGCGCTCGTGCACCCGTCATGCGATACACCGCGAGCACATTGCCGACGCGATCGACCACCGCGATGGTTGCGGGCGCGCTGTTGGCCGTGGCTTCGGCTACCGCCTGGGCGATGACGGTATTGACCTCGGCTGCAGTCAGGAACGACTGCGCATTGGCGCACGATCCCGTGCAGCCCGGCGGCGGCGCCGTTGCTGGGGGCGGCGCGGTGCCCGCGGTGTCAGGGCCACTGCCACCGCCGCACGCCGTCAGCGTCAGCGCAAAAAGCGCAACTTGAAGCCCCCTGCTCGTCTGAAGTCCCCACGACATCGAGCTTATCCCCGGCTTGCAGATAGCCGGATCATAACGCGCGATTCACGGAGTTTCGACAACCGCGCTACAAACGCGGTTGGTGCAAGGCAATCCAGTTGCCCAGCGTCGCTTCCAGTGAGCCGATCGCCGAATACCTGCTCGTAGAACGCGACGGCGCGCGGCATATCGATGACCGGGAATTCGAAATAGCGGGCCTGCTCTGCATCGCAGTCCTCGAGTCCGACACGGCGTGCGACACCCTGCTAGTGTAGTGCTTCGCTATTGTCGGAACATTTTCCGCGTCTTCGACCCGATCCTGCGTTGCTCGTCGTCGCCATAGAAGAGCTATGTCTCCTTCTCGCGCCTTGCCTCGGGCCGAAATCCATCGGAAATCTTAGTCCCGCTAATAGCGAAGCACTACACTAGTCTCCGCCAAACTCGACCTAACTGCCCACCTATGCCCAAACAAGCCCTGATCTGCGGCTCGCTCGCGTACGACACCATTATGGTCTTCGAGGATCGCTTCAAGAACCACATCCTCGCCGACAAGGTGCACATGCTGAGCGTGGCGTTTTACGTGCCGAAATTGCGCCGCGAATTTGGCGGTTGCGCGGGCAACATCAGCTACAACTTGAAGCTTCTCGGTGGGCATCCTGTGCCCTTCGGGTCGGTCGGGCGCGATTTCGAGCCCTATCGGCAGCATTTCGAGGCGATGGGAATAGATCTTCGGTGCGTGCGCGAGTTGCCCGATCACTACACCGCGCAGGCGTACATCACCACCGATCTCGACGACAACCAGATCACCGCCTTCCATCCGGGCGCGATGACGCAAAGCCATGGCGCGCACGTCAAAGATGTGCGCGGCGCAGCGTTCGGGATTGTGGCGCCGGACAACCGCGATGCGATGCTGCAGCACGCCGCCGAGTTCAAGGCGATGGGCATCCCCTTTATCTTCGATCCAGGGCAGGCACTACCGCTATTCAATGGCGAGGAGTTCCGCGCCTTCATCGAGCAGGCGACGTACGTGTCGGTGAACGATTATGAGTCACAGCTACTCAGCGAACGCACGGGCTGGTCGCCAGCGGAGATTGCCTCCAGGGTGACGGCGTACATCGTGACCCGCGGCGCCGAAGGATCGCGCTGGTATACACGCGATGGCGCGATCGACATTCCCTCGGCCAAGGCACAGCAAGTGCTCGACCCCACCGGTTGCGGCGATGCCTATCGCGCGGGGCTGATTTACGGTCTGATGAACGATTTCGACTTCGACACGACGGGTCGCATCGCCTCGCTGATGGGCGCGATCAAGATCGAGCACGCCGGCACTCAAAACCAGCGCTTCGACCTGACGCACTTCAAGGCACGATTCTTGGAGGAGTTTGGTTACTCATTCGAATAGCCGGAGTCGATGGTGTCCGCTGAATTGATTGCTCGCTACTATGACGCTTTCAACCGCACCGATTGGGACGGCATGCTGGCGCTGCTTGCAGACAATGTCGCGCACGATCTGAATCAGGGCCCGCGGGAAGTCGGCCGTGCCGCTTTCGCCGAATTCCTTAAGCGAATGAATGTGAGCTACAACGAGCGCCTGACCGATATCCGCATTCTCGCCGCAAGCGACGGCAAACACGCGGCGGCGGAATACGTCGTGATCGGTCAATACCTGACCACCGATGTAGGCCTCCCTGCCGCCAGCGGCCAGCAATACCGCCTGCCAGGCGGCGCCTTCTTCGATATCGAGAACGGCAAAATCAGCCGCGTGAGCAATTACTACAATTTGCAGGAGTGGCTACGCCAAGTGCGCTGAAGCGGTTCTTGGTTGATGGTTCTTGGCTTTGTCAGGTGCAAGCCGTTGCCTTTGATCTTTCCAAGCACCAAGAACCGACAACCCTGAACCGCCGTCAACGTCGCCGCCGCTTGCCGCGATCGCCGAACTGCTGGCGACCGCCAGTATCGGCCCGCGTCGGCTCGTCTCCAGCCAGCTTGAAATCGATCTTGCGATCGACCGCGTCGACGCGCAGCACCTTGATCTTGACACGATCGGCGAGCTGGAACTTGAGTCCCTGCCGCTCGCCGACAAGCACGTGACGGCGCTGGTCGTAGTGGTAGTAGTCGTTCGGCAACTGCGTGACGTGAACCATCCCGGTGATCTTGGTCTCCGGGATTTCGACAAACAGACCAAACGTCGCCACGCCCGTGACCACGCCTTCGAACTCATCGCCCAAGTGCCGCTCCATGTACGCGCACTTCAAGCGATCGACAACGTCGCGACTGGCCTCGTCGGCGCGCCGTTCGGTGGCCGAGCAATGCCGACCGAGATCGCCCATGCGCGCATCGCTATAGGTGTAGTCATCCGGCTTGCCCTTGGCCAGGGCGTGGTAGATCGCGCGATGGACCAATAAGTCCGGATAACGGCGAATGGGCGAGGTGAAATGCCCATAGGCGCCGAGCGCCAGACCAAAGTGCCCATCGCACGCCTGGGTGTAAGTCGCCAGGCTCTGCGAGCGCAATACCACCGCATGAATGAGTGCGCCGTCGGGTCGCTTGCGCGCTTTTTCGAGCACCAGCATCAGATCCGCGGGCGTCAAATCTTCATAGGCCGGAATGGTGATCGCTACCGACGATAAAAACGCCACCAATTCTTCGTATTTGTGGACCGGCGGGCGCGGATGGACCCGATACAGAGTGGGAATCTTGGACCGCTTCAGGAATTTCGCTGCCGCGACGTTGGCCGCGATCATGCACTCCTCGATGAGCTTGTGCGCCGGGTTGCGCTCGTACGGCTTGACGGCATCGATATTGCCATCGACGTCGAACACAAATCGGACTTCCTGACCTTCGAAATCGAGCGCACCGCGCGCCGCGCGCCGCGCTGCAAAGCGCTGATAGAGCGCATACAAGTTTTCGATCTGCGGCAGCACCTTCTGCAGGTGCTCGCGTACTTCGGCACGCTTTTCGCCGATGGCCTGCCAGACCTGCCGATAGGTGAGCCGCGCTGCCGAGCGCATCACGCCACTGAAGAAGCGCGAGCGCGTAACTTCGCCGTTCTTGTCGACCCGCATCTCGCAACACAAACACAAACGATCGACGTCAGGTTTCAGCGAGCAAATGCCATTGCTGAGTTTCTCGGGCAGCATCGGCACCACGCGCTGCGGGAAATAAACGCTGGTGCCACGCGCCTGCGCCTCATCGTCGAGCGGCGTGCCGGGAATCACGTAGCTGGCAACATCGGCAATCGCCACAATCAAACGAAATCCGCCGCCCCGCGTGGGTTCGCACCAAACCGCGTCGTCGAAATCGCGCGCGTCTTCGCCATCGATGGTGACGAGCGGCATCTCGCGCAGATCCTCGCGATCTTTGCGCTGAGCCGGCTTGACGGTGTCGGAAATCCTGGCCGCCTGTTTGAGCACCGCCTCAGGCCATTCGTGCGGCAAGCCGTGGCTTTCGATGGCCATATCCACGGCCAAAGCGGTACCCACTTCCTCACCAAGTACGCGCACGACTTTGGCCACAGGCTGACGGTGCGCAGTAGGTGGCTCGGTGATTTCGGCAACGACCACATCGCCCGGAGCCGCGCCGCCTGCGGCGCCTTTGGGAATCAGCAGATCCTGATGGATGCGCCGGTCGTCTGGCGCGACAACGCCGAAGCCGGCCTCTTCCAAATAACGCCCAACAACGCGCGGCGAGCGCCGCGACAGGATCGACACGATGGCGCCCTCCGGTCGATCGCGACGATCGCGACCGACCACGCTGACCAGCGCGCGATCGCCGTGCAACACCTGGCGCATCGTGTTCGGCGGCAAATAGATATCGCCCTGCCCTTCATCCGGCTTTAGAAATCCGAAACCTTCGGCGTTGGCGATCACGGTACCGGCGATCAAATCCATGCGCGCAGCGATGCCATAGCCGCCGCGCCGGTTCTTCAGCAATCGCCCTTGCCCGACCAGCTCGTCGAGCAACTGGCGCATCGCCTCGATCCCGTCGGCCGACTTATGGCCGAGTTCATCGGCGATCGCCTCGGCCTTCATGAGCTGCCCTTTGGCCTGCAAAAAAGCCAGAACCTGGGTTGGATTGGGTGCAGCGGCGAGTTTTTTAGGCATGCGGAGACACTACACCGCTGACGACATTGCAGCCAGTCGTCGCACTTCAGTCCTTGCGCGCTACGAAATACCTGCGCGTTGGATCGGCGATAGCCGGACTCACGACTACTTCGCCAACGCCTCATAACGATCCAGCGCCGCCGCAGCCGCCTCGCGGCCCAACGCGATCATCTCGCCAGCGCGCCAGAATTCGTAAAAGAAGCAGGCATCGCGCGGTACCTGGATCAGTACGTCGGGCGGATCAAGCGCCAATTGCATCTGACTGATGCGCGCATGCACAGTGTCGAGCGAGCGCGACAACAGCTCCATCAATCCAGGCTGATCGACTGCCGGCTTGCGCTCAACCATGCGCGCCAGGAAAGATTCGATGCGGGCACGCAAGCTGTCGTGTTCGGCTTTGCCTTCAAGCCCTGCGGCAACCGGCGCTGGTTGCGTAACGCGTGGGCGGCGGAGCGCCGGCGGCAATGGAGCGCTGTTGACGTCCACAGCAACGACGATATCGGCATGAAAAAACCGCGTGGCGGTGATCGGCACTGGCGCGAGCAGCCCGCCATCGACCACCTCTCGACTGCCGATGGTATGCGGCGTAAACACACCCGGAATTGCGATCGAGGCGCGAATCGCCTCGAACAGCGAGCCGCGCGTCAACCAGATTTCGCGCTGACTGCGTAGATCGGTGGCGACGGCAACGAAGGGTGTCGGCAACTTCTCGATGTCGTGTTCGCCCACCAGCGCGCGCAGTGCCGAGATCACTCGCTCGCCGCGGATAAAGCCGGGAGAGCCGAAGGTAAAGTCGAGCAATCGAATGACATCGCTGCGCTCGAGCGCTTGCGCCCATGCGGCATAGTCGGCCAGTTTACCCGCAGCATAAATCCCGCCCACGAGCGCGCCCATCGACGATCCGGCAATACCGGCCACCTGATACCCGCGCTGCACGATCACTTGGATCGCGCCGATATGCGCCAGCCCGCGCGCACCGCCAGCGCCGAGGACGAGCGCCACGGAGGGCGCGGGGCTTTCCGGAATAAATTCAGTGTAGGGCATGCGAACGCCTCCTTGCGACGGCGTAGCATGCCAGCCAGCAGCTCGTCTGGAGGATTGCCATGCGTCTCGCGCCGTGGTTGCTGTTGTTTTGGTCGCTGTCGCTATGCGCCGCCGAGCCGCGCGCACCGGCCTCGCTGGCCGAGTGGCGCGAATGGGTGATGCATGCGGAGCCGTGGCGAACCTGTCCCTTCTTTGCCAATCGATCGCCGCTGGACGAGACGCAAGTCGCCTGTGTTTTACCCGGCGCGACCACTATTCGTATCGATGGCGACGCGCGCATCGAGAGCGAAGTCTGGTTGTATGCAAGCGGTTATGTGCCTTTGATCGGCGCCGAGCGCAGCGCTCGCGATCTGAAGGTAAACGGCACCGCCGCAGTGCTCGAAAGCGCGAAGACCTGGCTGGCTGCCGGTCGCTACACACTGACCTATGAGCTGCCGGCGCCCAGCGGCGGCTTTGAGTCGCTGCAGGTGCCAGATCAATACCGCCTGATTCAACTGCTCGTAGATGGAAGCCCGGTTTTTCCGTTGAACCGCGAAGGCACAACGCTATGGCTGTCGCGCGCTGAGATCGCCACCGAACGCGATGCGCTGGAACTTGAAGTTCATCGTTTATGGAGCGATCGCCAACCGCAGCAACTGACCACGCAACTCACATTGCACGTAGCCGGCAAGGCGCGCGAAATCCGGCTGGGTCCGGCGTGGCCCGAGGATTTCGAGCTGATGTCGATCGGCGGCGATTTGCCGGTTGTTGTGGAACCCGACCGCCGGCTGCGCGTGCAGGCCACGGCAGGAAGTTACACGCTGGATGTCCAAACCCGTGCACTGGCGCCCCGCAACGAATTGCGCTTCGAGTTTCCGGACGAAAACTGGCCGGACACCGAAGTCTGGAGTTTCGAGGCGAATCCGCGACTGCGGGTGGTCGACGTGACCGGCGCGGCGCCCATCGATCCGGCGCAAGCCAGTGTGCCCGATGACTGGCGGGCATTTCCCGCTTTCACCATTCAGAACAGTGATGCGCTCAGTCTCACCGAACGCAGTCGCGGCTTCGGCCAGAGCAGCAATCGCTTGTCGCTCAGTCGCGACATGTGGCTCGATTTCGACGGTAGCGGATACACCGTGGTCGATCGCCTCAGCGGCTCGATGCGCGAAGGCTTTCGTCTCGATCTGGCATCGCCTTTCGAGTTATCCAGCGCATCGGAGCGCGGCGAGCCACTTCTGGTGACGGGCGCCCCAGACAATCGAGGCATTGAGGTGCGCTATCCGTGGTTGGATGTGAGCACAACAGCGCGTCTCGGCAAGCTGGCCAGAATGCCGGCGCATGGCTGGAGCGAGCGCCTGGATGCATTGTCGATCAATCTCAATTTGCCACCGGGCTATCGATTGCTGCACGCGTCGGGCCCGGATGCCGTGGGCAACGCCTGGATCGCGCAGTGGAGCATCTACACGGTTTTCATTGCTGCGTTCCTCACCGTGCTGGCATGGCGCGTGGGCGGCCCCATGCTGGCGCTTGGCGTGGGTGCTTTGACCGTGCTCGGTGCGCACGAGCCGGGTGTGCCACGCTACAGCTTGATCGCGTTGTTGCTGGCGCTGCTGGCGCTGCGCGCTCTGGCCCCTGGAAGACTCCGCGCACTGACGTTGGGCTTGTGCGCACTTCTCTCGATACCATTTGTGTTGTTCGCGATGTCGTTCGCGATGACGCAGGCGCGCTATGCGTTGCATCCGCAGTTGGCGAGTAGCGCGATCATCGCGCCGTGGCAGGGCCAGTCAGACCCCGCGGCTGCTCCGATGCCGGGAGCCCCGCCACCGCCACCGCCGCCACCGCCGCCGACCGCGGATGCCTTTCAGCAGAACGTTGTCGAAAGCGCCATGAAAGGTATCGATATCGAGCGCTCGCGCGTGGGGCGCAAAGTGGAACGCTACGCCAAGGACGCTGTGATCCAAGCCGGCAATGCTCGCCCCACCTGGACCTGGGCCTCGGCATGGTTACGCTTCGATGGCCCAATCGCCAAGGACCAATCGCTGCGCCTGTGGCTTTCGCCGCCGTGGATGACCGCGCTGTGGCGTTGGCTGCTCATCGTAGCGCTGGCATGGATCGCGTTGCATTTGTGGCGCACGCATCGCCCCAGCAAGGCGCTGCTCGGCGCGCTGGCGCTGATCATGAGCCCCGCGCAAGCGAGCGACATTCCTTCGCCGGAGCTGCTGACCGAGTACCACGCGCGCCTGACTGTGCCGCCCACATGCGCGGGTCAATGCGCGAGCATTCCCGAGGCCGTAGCGCGGATCAGCGGCGATCGATTTGAGTTGACGTTGGACGTCCACGCCGCTGAGCGCGTACTGGTGCCGCTACCGCTCGACGACACGGCGCTGGCGAACGTGAGCCTGAGTATCGATGGCGCCCCAGCGCCGCTGTCCGGCGAGGGCGTCGCGCCTTTTGAGCGTGGCGTGCACCGCGCGGTGCTGTCTGGCGAGATTCGCGGCGAAGGCCTCACGCTCGAGTTCGCGTTGCCGCCGGGATCGATCGCCATCGACGCGCCTGGCTGGACCAGCGGCGGTGTGCGCGACGGCCGCCTGTTGGCGGATCGCCTGGAGTTGGTCCGCGAAGCGACGTCAGAAGGCGCGATCGGCAGTGCCGTCCGTGTACCGATCAGGCCCTTCGTGCGCGTGGTGCGCGAACTGCGCTTCGAACTCGACTGGACTGTGGAAACGCGTATCGAACGTGTGGCGCCCGCCGATGGCGGCTTTTCCGTGCGTGTGCCCTTGATTGATGGCGAACAGTTGCAAGATACGGCGCTGAAGGTAGAGGATGGTTCGGTAGAGGTCCCGCTGCCGCCCGGCGAACTCCAGTACACGTTCAGTTCTCGACTTGAGCGGCTCGACAGCCTGAGCCTCACCGCACCCGACCAGTCCGCGCGCAGTGAAATCTGGCGTGTGGTCGTCGGCCCGAGTTTCTCCCTCGCGCACAGCGGCGTGCCGGCCTCGGAGCCCGACGGTGGGATCAACGACAACGAGCTTTGGGTGAGCCAGTTCCAGCCGCTGCCGGGCGAAACGTTGACCCTGAAACTGTCGCGCCCGGCGGCAGTGCCTGGGGCCACCATGGTAGCCGACGCGCTGACGCTGTTCACAGAGATCGGCAAGCGCACGCGCACGCACACGCTGAGATTGACCGTGCGCGCCACGCAAGGCGGCAGCCATACGCTGCACTTGCCACCCGAGGCGGAGCTGTTGTCGCTTGAGATCGACGGTCAGGCGATGAACCTGCGCCCCGATCAGGGAGCGCTTGGCGTGCCGATCAAACCCGGCTTACAGACCATCGCGCTCAGTTGGCGCGAAGACGTACCGGTGGCGCTGCATAGTTTCACGCCTGCGATGGATGTGGGCATGGAGGCGGCCAACGTCAACCTGTCGCTGGCGCTACCGGCAGACCGCTGGGTGCTGCGGCTGGCCGGCCCGATCGTTGGCCCGGCCGTGCTGTATTGGTCGACGCTGATCGTGCTGCTCGCGATCGGGTACGGCCTCGGCCGCAGCAGCCGCGCACTTTTGGGCGTGCGCGATTGGCTGTTGCTGGTGATCGGTTTTTCGGCGGTCAGCCTCGAAGCCTTGCTAATGGTGATCGTGGCCTTTATCGCGCTTGATGCCAGGCGCCGTTACTTGCCGGGCAATTTGCGCGCCTGGCAATTCTCGCTCGCACAACTGGCGCTCGGCGGCTGGGTAGCGCTCACCTTTATCGCCGTCGTCGTGTCCATTCCATACGGCCTGCTGGGTTCGCCGGACATGTTGATCGAAGGCAGCCAACGCGGACTCACATGGCTGGCCGATCGCAGCATCGGTGAATTGCCGCAAGCCAGCGCCTGGAGCGTCTCGATCTGGTGGTACAAGGCGCTGATGCTGGCCTTTGCGTTATGGCTGGCGGCCTCGCTGGTGCGTTGGATCAAGCTTGCGTGGATCGCGCTCAACAGCGGCGGCGGCTGGCCAGCCAAGGCGGTCGCGCCGGTCGTCGAAACCTGATCTCATTCTCGTCATTTCCGCAAGGGGCGGAGCGAGGGGCAAGGGCCACGCTTGTTCGCCGTTACCTGGCCCAGCTGGCGCTCAGGCAACAGACGCGAAGGTGCCTGCTCGGAGAACGACGTTCGCCCCAGCCCCATCCCCTCGCCCCTGCTTCGATGGGCGAGTAACGGGCCGCTTCAGTGGCCCACTCCGAGTATCCGAGTGCGCAACGCCAGCACGCACAACACCGCGCCGCTGGCGGTCAACGCCAGCGCACCCAACGCCAGGTGCGCCGCGTTGTGCTGCAGCCAGGGCGCCATCATGCCGGCGACAAGCGCATTGACGATCAGACTCAAAAACATCTGCAAGCTACTGGCGCTGCCGCGGCGCTCGGGAAACAAGTCCAACAACATGATCGATAGCTGGGGAAAACTGAGCGCCACCGCTGCTGCCACCAGCATGATCGGCACCACCGCCATCGGCCAGGCCAACTCGAACAATTGCGTGTAGGCAACGTTGATCGCCCCCGCCGCGAGCATGGCCAGGTACGCATAGGCAAGCACCTTCGCCGAGTCTGCCCGCCCGGCCAGCTTGCCGCTCAGGAACGAGCCGAAAATCATGCCGCCGATCGTAGGAACAAAAAACGCGGCGAACTGGCGCTCGTTCATACCCAGATGCTCGAACACGAACACCGGAGCCGACGCGATGTACAAAAAGATCGCTGAGAAGTTGAATCCGGCCGCGAACGCCAACAGCACGAATTTGCGGCTCTTCAGGATCGAGGCATAGCCGCTTGCCAACGAACCGATGCGCAGCGGTACCCGCGCACTCGGCGGGTGAGACTCAGGCAAGTAGCGCAAACATGCCAACAACAAGACTCCGGTCAACAACGTCAAAAACACGAACGACGCGCGCCAGCCGAACGCGAGCAGGTAGCCACCGACGATCGGCGCAATGGCCGGGGCGATGCCGAAGAGCATGCTGATGCCGCTCATCACGCGCTGCGCCTGCGTACCCTCGAAGCAATCGCGCACGATGGCGCGGCCGACGATGACGCCAGGGCCGGCGCTCAACCCTTGCAACGCGCGCCACGCCAGTAGCTCATCGAAGGAACGCGCAAACGTGCAGCCCACCGATGCGAGCGTAAACACTACCAGCGACCCGATGATCACCGGACGCCGGCCAATAGCGTCCGACAACGCGCCATGCAGCAACGCCATCGAGCCGTAAGCCGCAAGGTACACGCTCAGCGTCTGCTGCATCTGAAACGGCGTCGCCGACAGCTCTTTGGCCATCAGCGGAAACGCCGGGAAAAAAGTATCGATCGCGAACGGGCCGATCATCGACAAACCGGCGAGCAGAACGATCAGACCGCGTGAATTAGGTGGCATCGACGAAGAATAACGCCTTGCAGCCGTCTTCCATCAAAGCCGCGACTCGGTTCGGCGCGAAGATCCGCAGTTCGGGCTCGGCGGTTCTAGCACGATGTTGATCAAACACTTACGTGCTTGATCAATGCGCGAACCATCCATGGTTCGCGCTAGCAGGCTGTTTCTCAACAGCCTGCTAGTGTGGTGTCCCAAAAATAACTGGAAGAAATGTCCGATGGATTTCGGCCCGAGGCAAGGCGCGAGAAGGGTGAAAGTCGGCTGCTTTCGCGGCATGCCGCGAGCCGACTTGAACGCCCGGCGGCTGCGCCGCCGGGCCGGGCGTCATAGCAGCGCTATGGCGACGACGAGCAACGTAGCATTCGGGTCGAAAGACGCGGACATAATTCCAGTTATTTTTGGGACACCACACTAGTACGGCAGGACATTCGCGCCGACCGCATGGGCGCCGAGAATGACGCCCACGCGCGCAAGAACATCAAGGGGCGCGATTCATCGCGCCCGGTGTCGCAGAGTTTGCCCAGCTATCGCCAATCGTAGTACGCGCGGCGATAGCGGTGTTCGGGTGTCTCAAACAGCGCGGCATCGAGGATCGACCACAAATGGATGATCCACCCCAGCCAAACCAACCAAAGCATGGCCGCAAGCACAAACATGACGACAGCCTTGAGAAAGCGCCCCTGGATCAATTGGCCGAGACCTGCAATGAAGAAACTGGCCAACGCCGCAATGATGTTGCCGAGTGAGCCTTGACCCATGTTGCAATTCCCTCCGATGTGGATAACCGGAGTTTTGCAATCGCTGTGCCAACTCGAACATTCGAGTAATGTTTGGGTCCAATCTGGCGCGCGGCGGCCTATCGCCGCCGTGGGGCCTCGACCGGTGGTGCCGAGCAGTCAGAGCGGCGTCAAGCACCGGCGGGATCAAGCACCGCTCGCCGCCCTGGCATTGGCGAATTCGACCAACTAGTAGTCTGCTTCCAACCGAAACCGGACGTTGTGCGATTGCGCGGCTTCGAGAACCTTCTCGAAGGCTTTCAGCTCTTCCAGGATGGTCTTTGCTCGCTTGATAGAGTCGGGATCGGACTCGATGTAGCCAGCCACCGCACGCACGGTATCCAGGCCATCGCCAGAATCGAACCATTGCTGTCCGCTGCCGCCGGCGCCGAAACCGCCCATGTCCCAGCCTTCCTGCTCGGCGATTTCAGACAGATCGTCGCTGCCGTCGCTCCCGGCGATGAAATCCGAGAAGCGCGTGACGCCGATTTCGTCGGTGATCTCATCGATCTTGTCCATCATTTTCGCCAGCGCCTTGGCGCTCGGCATCATGTCGATCTCATCGAGATCTTGTTCCAGCGTGATGAAGTAGGTGTCTGACATTCGTCGATCGGGGTTCGTTGTGGTTGTCTTGGAGCAGAGTGAATAGTGAATAGCAGTTAGTCAACGGGAAAGCCGATCGGCTCTCTATTGACCATCGACGATTCACCATCCACCGCTTTCGTCTCAGCGCGGAAACAAATGCTCCACCGCCGCGCGCTCTTCGCGCAACTCCTTCTCGGTGGCGGCCATGCGCTCGCGCGAGAAATCGTCGATGTTGAGACCTTGCACGATGGCGTAACTCCCGCCGGCGCAGGTCACCGGATAGCCATAGATCACGCCCGGAGCGATGCCGTAGCTGCCGTCCGATGGAATCGCCATGGTCACCCAATCGCCGCTGTCGGTGCCGAGCGCCCAGTTGCGCATATGGTCGATGGCAGCGCCAGCAGCAGAGGCCGCCGATGACGCACCGCGTGCCTTGATGATCGCAGCGCCGCGCTGTTGCACGGTTGGGATAAAGGTGTCGCGATACCATGCCGAATCGACCTGCCCTGCCGCCGGCTGGCCCTTGATCACGGCGTGGTGAATATCCGGATACTGCGTCGCCGAATGATTGCCCCAGACGATCATCCGCTGGATATCGGTGTTGAGTGCGCCGGTTTTCTCGGCGAGCTGACTGATCGCGCGGTTGTGATCGAGACGCATCATCGCGGTGAACTGCCCAGCCGGAATACTTGGCGCGTTCTGTTGGGCGATCAGCGCGTTGGTATTCGCCGGATTGCCGACCACGAGCACCTTGATGTCGCGCGCGGCGTGGGCGTCCATCGCCTTGCCCTGTACCGAGAAGATCGCAGCGTTAGCTTCGAGCAGGTCCTTGCGTTCCATGCCCGGCCCGCGCGGACGCGCACCCACGAGCAGCGCATAGTTGGCGTCCTTGAAGGCCACATTGGCATCGTCCGTGGCGACCACGCCATGCAGCAAAGGGAACGCGCAGTCGTTCAGCTCCATCACCACACCGGCCAGGCCGGGCAACGCTGGCGTGACTTCAAGAAGGTGCAAAATCACCGGTTGATCTTTGCCGAGCATGTCGCCCGAAGCAATGCGAAACAGCAAGGCATAGCCAATCTGGCCGGCAGCGCCAGTGACGACGACGCGAACGGGAGCTTTCATGGGTCTCGATTCCTTATGAACAAACGCGGCAGTTAGTGAAGCTCTGAGCAAAATTCTTCAAAGCGCTTTAATCCCTCAGTCAACTCTTGCGCTTTGCAGGTATAGGAAATGCGTAATGCTTTGGGTTCTCCGAAAGCGCTTCCAGGAACGCAGGCCACGCCCTTGGCGTCCAGCAGCGCGTTGCAGAAGTCGACATCGTCCGCGATCGTTGCCGCGCCATGCCGTTTTCCGAACGCGAACGAGACATCCGGAAACGCATAAAAAGCGCCTTGCGGCCGCGGGCAACTCAGTCCTTGGATGCGTGCGAACGTGGCCATCACTTCGTCGCGCTTGGCCATGAACTCGCCGGCCATTTTTTGCGGAATATCCTGCGGGCCGGTCAGCGCTGCAATAGCCGCCGCGCACACCACCTCCGGCAAATTCGTGATGTGGTTCGAATTCAGAGTGACCAATGCCTGGGCCAGCTCCACAGGCGCGGCAGCAACACCGACGCGCCAGCCAGGCATACCGTAGGTCTTGCTCAAGGAATCGAGCAAGATGACGCGGTCACGCAAGTGCGGATGTGTCTTCAGCAGGTGATGCCAGCCCAGGCCATCGAAGATCATCTGGTTGTAGATGTCGTCCGACAAAATCCACACGTGCGGGTGTTTGCTCAGCACATCGCCCAGGGCGCGGATTTCGGCTTCCGTGTACACCATACCGGTCGGGTTGCCCGGATTGTTCAGAACCAGCAACTTCGTGCGCGGTGAAATCAACGAGTCCAGTTGTGCTGCCGTGAGTTTGTAGTCCTGCTCGCTACCGCAATACGCGACCTTGATGTCGGCGCCGAGGATACGCGCAATGTCGATGTGGCTCGTCCAATACGGCGCCGGAAGAATCAGCTCATCGCCTTCTTCCAGGATCGCGTACATCACATTGAAAATCACATGCTTGGCGCCCACGCCCACGCACAAGTTCTTGCGCTCGAAGCCATCGAAGCCATTGCGCTTGAAGTGCGCCAGGAAGGCATCCAGCAATCCGTCCGGACCGCGATTCGACCCGTAATTGCCGCTGTCCCGATCGAGCGCTTGATGCGCAGCCGCGTAGACGTGCTCGCCGGGGAGGAAATTCGGCACGCCAATCGAAAAACTGATGATGTCGCGGCCCTGCGCTTTGAGCGCTTTGGCTTTTTCTGCCACGGCCATGATCGCGCTCGGAACTGCGCGGCTCATTCGTGTTGCCAATCCTGGCATCGGCTTTCATCCGTCAATGAGTCAGCCTGCAAGCATAGCGTTGGAATGCCTGATGTGGCCCCATTCTTCGAGCCATTACGTACGAATTGACGACTACCCCGTCGACTCGACGGCAAACCCAATGACGATAACTAAGTCTATGATTTATAAACACTCCGCAGCAACCTTGATGGGCATTGCCTTAAGCTTTGCCGCAATCGCCGACGACACGCGCAGCGTGTCGGGCCATCTGAGCATTGATGGCAAGCCGCAGGCAATTATCGACATCCTGGCGGTACCGAACGCATTTGGTGCGGAGATCTACGCCAGCACCGCCGCCTTCGACTGGGAACGATTCGCCGAAGACGGCATGCTCGACGCGTCGGACACGATGATCATCGCATCCAGCGAAATGCCCGTACTGCGTTTGACGGTCGACGATAACGGAAGCCCATTGTTCTGCGTGAAACTGCGCCGTGGCTTCGACCGATCGGAATTTTGCGACGATATCCAGCTGGCGCTGTCGACGACGAGTAAGACGCGGCTCGCCGGAACACTGTCGGCGCGGTCCGAATCGGGCGATTCGCTGCAGATCCAGTTCGACGTCCCTGTCCAATCCACGCTGGCACCTGTCGTTCGCGGCACGGCGTTCGCCGGAGACGGGCATGCGGCGGCCAAAGCCTTCCTCGCCTATACGACAGCGCTCGCGAGTGCCGAGGCGGCGAAGCTTCTCCCGTTGTTGCCGCCCGAAGCGCGGCAACAACTGGAAAACATGTCGGACCAAGATCGCGCCATGCGCATCGGCATGATGCGCACCATGGCGCCGCAGGACGCAAACGTCAGCGGCGGCAGCGTCGATGGCGATCGAGCCTTCATCGACTTCACAGGTCGCAGCGAGTCCGGCGCAATGTCCGGCAAAGCGGAGATGCGCCGGATCGACGGTCGCTGGTTCCTGAAATCGATTCGCTCGAAGGGCTGAACTATCCGAACATCAGCGTATTCAGGCGTCTCACGAAGCCGCTGGGATCTTCGAGCTGGCCACCTTCGCTGAGCACGGCCTGCTCGAAGACCAGCCTTGCCAGATCGCCGAAGCGCTGCTCGTCGGTCTCGTTCTGCAGGCGCAGCGTCAATGGATGGGAGGGATTCAACTCTAAATTCGGCGCGCCCGCACCGGCCGCCTGCCCCGCCTGCTTGAGCAAGCGCTGCGTGTGCAGCGATAACTCGTGTTTATCCACGACCAATACGGCGGCCGAATCGCGCAGGCGGCTTGATCCGCGGACCGCCTTGACCTTGTCGCCCAGCGCCGACTTGACCCGATCAGCCAACCCTTCCGGCAGTTCAACCGACTCTGGCTTGTTCGCACCCGGCAAATCGTCGATGGCCGCCAGGTCGACATCTCCCTTGGCAACCGACACAAACGGTTTGCCATCGAACTCATGCACGTAGGACAGCGCCCATTCGTCGATGCGATCGGACGCCAGCAGCACCTCTACCCCTTTGCCGGCGAACTGTTCCAAATGCGGCGAATGTCGTGCGGCCAGATGGCTTTCGGCGGTGATGTAGTAGATCGCCGTCTGGTTGGGTCGCAGACGGGCCAGATAGTCGGCCAAAGACACGGTCGGCGCGGGCCCGGTGGTGCTGGTGGAAGCGAAGCGCAACAGTTTGGCGATACGCTCTCGATTGGCGAAATCTTCGGTAAGGCCCTCCTTGAGAACCTGACCGTATTCCTCGTAGAACTTGGCGTACTTCTCGGCATCGTCCTGGGCCAGCTTTTCCAGCATGTCGAGCGTACGCTTGATCACGGCCGCTCGGATCTGTTGCGTGAGCTTGTGATCCTGCAATAGCTCGCGCGACACATTGAGCGGCAAATCGTCCGAATCGACCACGCCGCGTACGAACCTCAGGTACGAGGGCAACAACTGTTCGGCAGCGTCCATGATGAAGACGCGTTTGACGTAGAGCTTCAAGCCATGGCGTTCGTCGCGCTGCGCGCCGAACAAATCGAACGGCGCCTTGGCCGGCACGTACAGCAGCGTGACGTAACTTTGACTACCTTCAACCCTGTTGTGCGTGTAGGTCAACGCCTCGCCATCGCCATGAGTCAGGTGCTTGAAGAAGCCCTGGTAATCTTCGTCTTTGAGTTCCGACTTCGGCCGCACCCACAAAGCCGAAGCCTGATTGACGGTCTCAAACTCGGCTTGCTTACCTTCCTCCTCGGCCACACCGCGCATGCGAATCGGGAAAGCGATGTGTTCGGAGAACTTGTTGATCAGCGAACGCAGGCGCCAGCTTGCCAGGAACTCAGCTTCCTCAGGCTTCAAGTGCAGCACGATCTCGGTGCCACGCGGCGCATGCTCGATCGCGTCGACCTGGTACTCGCCCTTGCCATCCGATTCCCAGCGAACGCCTTCGCTCGCGTCCGCACCGGCGCGGCGCGTCGTCAATGTGACCTTGTCGGCAACGATGAAGGCAGAATAAAAGCCGACGCCGAACTGACCAATCAATTGCGCGTCCTTGCGCGCATCGCCCGACAGGCTTTCCAGGAACTTGCGCGTGCCCGAGCGCGCGATGGTGCCGATGTTCTCGACCACTTCATCGAAACCCATGCCGATGCCGTTGTCGCGAATCGTCAGCGTCTTGGCTGTCTCATCGGTTTCGATTTCGATTTTCAGCGCCGGATCGCCGGCCAGCAATTCGGGTTGCGATATCGCCTCGAAGCGCAGCTTGTCGAGCGCATCAGAGGCATTCGAAATCAGCTCGCGAAGGAAAATCTCTTTGTTCGAGTACAACGAGTGGATGACGAGGTTCAGTACCTGCTGGACTTCTGCCTGAAAAGCGCGCGTTTCTTGGGTCATGACGGTAGGCGGATGTGAGATGCGCTCATGGTGGGGGCGCGATCCGGGGTTTCAAGCGGCAAGCTCAGAAACGCCCAGCCGCCCGCCGCACACGCTGAAACGACGCTTGATCTGTCAACTTCGTACCGTATTTACGGTCTGTTGGCAGATGAAGGCAAAGGTGGGGTTCGGGTGAAAGCGTTTTGTGTGGCGTTGTCGTTGCTGCTGCCGCTTGCAGCGGGAGCCGTAGAGCGTGCGGAGACGCCAGAGCTTGCGGTTACGCTGGTGGCGGAGTCGGGCTTGGTCCGCGAGATCTCCGACGCCCGCGGGCAGCCGCTGTGGCTGGGCGTGCTGCTCGAACATGCGCCGCAGTGGCACACGTACTGGCTGAATCCTGGCGATTCGGGACTGCCGACCAAGCTGACGTGGACGCTGCCGGAAGGCGTCACGGCGAGCGAGATCGCATGGCCGCATCCAGAACGCTTCGAGCTGTCGGGGCTGTACAACTTCGGATATCACGACCGCCAGCTCTTGCCGATCGAGGTTCGAGTACCGGCCGGCTACACAGCGGAAAGTCTGCCGGTTTCATTGAAGATCGATTGGCTGGTCTGTAAGGAAGAATGTATCCCTGGGTCGGCCACGTTGGCCTTGACAGTTCCAGTGGTAGCGAGCGCCGAACCTGGACCCTACGCAGCGGATTTTGCTGCGGCCAAAGCTCGCTGGCCAAGCTTCAGCGTTGTTAACGCCAGCACGCAAATTGCCGCCGATTCGGTGACCATCGAGTCGGAATTGCCGAACGGCTTCGTTGCCGACGAGCCGTTCGATTTGTTTCCAGTGCAAACCGAGATTCTGTCCAATGTGCCGGGTACGGCAACTGTGGGCAACGGCCTTCTGCGCTGGACCGCGCCGCGCAGCGACTATTTCCAGAAAGCGCCGGAGCAAGTGAACTTCGTCGTCACACAGGGTAAGCCGCCGCAGTCGCGCTCATGGCAGATCGATGCAAAAGTCGTGAACCTCGCAGTCGCGGCCGCGAATGCGACGGCGGGCACACCGAACGCTCCCCCTGAAGCGCCGATGGGCTTTGCGTTGGCGCTGCTGTTTGCGCTGCTGGGCGGCGTGGTTTTGAACTTGATGCCTTGCGTGTTTCCGGTGCTGGCGTTGAAAGCGCTGAGCCTGCAGGGCGGAGCGCATCCACGCCACGGCGTGTTCTACACACTGGGCGTCGTGCTGAGTTTCCTGCTCCTTGCGGGTGTGTTGCTGGCGTTGCGCGCATCGGGTGAAGCGCTCGGTTGGGGCTTTCAATTGCAGGAGCCTTGGCTGGTCGCATTGCTCGCCTACCTGTTTTTCGCAATGGGCTTGAGCTTGTCGGGCGTGTTCACGGTGGGCGAGCGCTGGATGGGCATAGGCCAGGCGCTCACCGACGGCGAGAGCGATCGTGCGGCGTTTTTCACCGGCGTTCTGGCGGCGGTGGTGGCGAGCCCATGTACCGCGCCATTGATGGCTGCGGCACTCGGCTACGCGCTAACGCAATCGGCCCCGATTTCGCTGGCGATCTTCGCAGCGCTCGGATTCGGCCTGGCGCTGCCGTATCTCGCGCTCACAATGAGTCCGGCGCTCGCGGCGCGGCTGCCCCGCCCAGGGCCATGGATGGATCGCTTCAAGCACTTTCTGGCGTTTCCGCTGTACCTGAGCGCCGTTTGGTTGGTATGGGTTTTCGGCGAGCAGCAGGGCGCGATGGCGATGGGTCAGGTGCTCGCCGGTGCCGTTGCGCTGGCGATGGCGCTATGGCTTTTGGGATCGCCACACAGCGGACGTGTGTCGGTGGCGATCGCATTGCTCTCGCTGGGTGCTGGCGGCTACGCGCTATCGCGTGCCGTGGCGCACGAACCTGCGGTTGCCTTGGAATCGTCTTCGAGCGTCGCTTTCGACGCCACCGATTTGCAATCGCGCGTTGCCGGCGGCGAGGCCGTGCTGGTCAATATGACGGCTGCCTGGTGCATCACGTGTCTGGCGAACGAACGCGTTGCCCTCAGTACGGACGCGGTGCAGTCGGCGATGCGCGAAAAAGGTGTGACCTATATCAAGGGCGACTGGACGCGCCGCGACGAGGCTATCACACGCTATCTGGCGCAATTCCAGCGCACCGGCGTGCCGCTGTACGTGCTCTATCCCGGCGGCAATCGCGCCCCGCAAGTGTTACCACAATTGCTGACACCGGACATCGTTCTGGATGCTCTGGAATCAGTCGACCCAGCCCGCCGCAACCCTGACGCGGCATTCGTTACGGAGATGTAGTCATGATGAAGACCGTGTTATCCACCTTGCTCGCTGTCGGCTTGTCGGGCGCGGCATTCGCCGCAACCGTCGGCCAACCTGCACCGGGCTTTACGCTCACCGACTCCAATGGCAACACGCACAGCCTGGCCGATTTCAAAGGTAAGACCGTGGTTCTCGAGTGGACCAACCATGAGTGCCCGTTTGTGGTGAAACACTACGGCGCCAACAACATGCAACAGCAGCAAGCAGCAGCAACCGGCGACAACGTGGTGTGGCTCAGCATCAACTCCGGTGCTGCTGGCAAGCAGGGCCATGTCGATGGCGCTGGCGCCAACGCCGTGATGGCCAAGAATGGTCACAAGAGCACCGCGTACTTGCTCGACGCCGACGGCAAGGTGGGCCAGGCCTTTGGCGCCAAAACCACGCCACATATGTACGTGATCGACGCCAACGGCGTGCTCGCATACAACGGCGCCATCGATTCGATTCCGAGCGCCGATCAGGCCGATATTCCCAAAGCTACGCAATACGTGACCCAGGCGCTTGGCGAGATCAAGGACGGCAAGCCGGTCAGCGTGGCGACCACCAAGCCCTACGGTTGCAGCGTGAAGTATTGATCTAGCACGATGTTGAGAAACGCACTTCCTGTGCGTTTCTCAAGTCGCGAGTCCGGCGCATGTCCGGACTCGCTCTCCATTGATCAAACACTTACGTGCTTGATCAATGTGCGAACCATCCATGGTTCGCGGCCGGTCGCAGGCATCCGCTCGAAAATCGACCGTTCGACGATGTCCTGCTATGTTTTCGGTTCGTGAACGATGTGAACGGACCGTATGCACCGACTTCTTTTCGCTGTTTTCAGCCTTTCCGCGGCCCTTCCGGCGCTGGCGCTCGACGATGAGGCGTGGATTGAACGCCACATGCAAGGCGTACGCATTGTTGAAGCGCCTGCGCCCATTGTGCAGCGCGTGGCACCCAAAACGGTTGCGATAGCCCTTTCCGATCTTGGCAAGCATATTGGCGAGGACGTCACCTTTTTGCTCGATACCGGGCGCGAACGGCGCGGCACGATTAAGTCGGTCGACGCCCAGAATGTCACCATCGTCACCAAGCTCCACGGCGGCCGGGCGGAGTTAGAAGTGCCGCGGGCGTCGATCAACAGCGCGAGTCGGAGATAGGCGATGCTCGATTCGGTAATCAAGCTTGGTGGCTACTACCTTATCTGCATGATCCTGCTGTTGTGGATCGTTATCTTGACCTGGCGCGAAAGCAAAGGGTTGGCAATTGCCTGCTTCTTTTTTTGGCCCGCAACCGCAATCGCGTTGATCCAGAACTGGGGCGTCAAGGGCAGCGATATCCGCATTCCGTTCGCGCTGATGCTGGTTTTCGGCTGGCTCGCCTATAGCAAGGCGCAGGACATCCAGCATCAGGCCACCGTGCTGACGCCAGAGTACATAGCGTATGTGCGCCAAGCCGACCCTAAAGAAGCCGATCGGCTGGAGAGCATGATGATGGCGGCGCAAGCGAGAGGCGAGGACGTGCCGATCGAGGAGGCTATGTATAGCGAAGGGCCGGGCGCCTACGAGTCATCGACCCCGACCTATGTCGAAGCGCCAAGCCCGGAGAGTGTGGCTGAGGCTGCCGAAGATGCGGCGCGCGCGAAGGCGCTGGCGGCCCAACTCAAGGCCGCCGCGGACGTATTGCAGCCGCAATCGGGAAAGATCGTTTTGCCGTCGGCGAATGTCAGCATTGATCTGCCAGGCCAGTATCGCTTCCTGCCGGTGCAGCAAACAGGAGTGCTGGCTAGTTTGCACAAACTCAACCCCATGCCAGGCGAGCTTGGATGGATCACGCACACCAAGGTGGACATGGCTACGAAGCAGGCATGGTTCGTGAGAGTGGCATTTGAACCTGGGTATCTGGCGCCAGGCAACGTGGCTGCGCTGGCAACGGATGTGACTCGGCTCAACAGCACCGGCCAACCCAGCTTCAGCACTGGCGACATGGGGCCGACATGGAACGCCCAACGCGAAGCCGCAACCTGGAGTCAGCGCATGTTGTGGGGCCAACACACTGTGAAACTGCTGGCGCACGGCGCATTGGTCTTCAGCATGCACTCGCCACTCAGCGAGCCAGAAGAGTTGGGCATCCGTGCCACGCGATTGCTGGCATCGAAAGTCACGGTCGACACAGGCTTCGATCTGGCGTCGTACACGCCAGAAACGCACGGCGCACCCCGCGGCGAGCTGGCGGCGTTTATTGCTGGGGATCGGAAACTGTAGTCGTTGTCGGTTTGGGGTCGGACCCACAAAAGAATCTGCACGCTTCTCGCTGCCATCCACCGCCCAACCAGATCAAAAAGGAAAAGCAGGTTGAACAACATCCACTGGCGCGATCGATGGCGCTATCGATTCGAAAACACGCTGGCGCGTGGCACGGTAGCAATCATCGGCTGGCTTGCGTTGGTGTCTCTGATCATTGTGTTGCTGGCGGCGATCGCGCTGGTGGCTTTTGGACTGGGAACCGATCCCAACGACCCGGCGTCGCGATATGGATTTTTCGAGGGCGCCTGGCAGAGCATGATGCATGCCCTCGATGCGGGAACGCTCGCTGGCGATTCCGGCTGGGCACTGCGCGGCCTGATGCTACTGGTGACGATCGGCGGCATTTTTATCGTGTCGAGTTTGATCGGCACGATCACCGCCGGCCTCGACAACAAGCTCACCGAACTGCGCAAAGGCCGCTCGCGGGTCATCGAACAAGACTTCACCCTGATCCTGGGTTGGTCGAGCAAGGTGTATTCGCTCATCGGCGAATTGATCGTCGCCAACGAGAACCAGAAAGCGCCGCGTATCGTGATCCTCGCCGATCGCGACAAAGTGGAAATGGACGACGACATTCGCGCCAAGTTTTCATCGACCAAAAACACGCGCGTGATCTGTCGCTCCGGCGATCCCCTCGATCTCGACGATCTCGCCGTGGTCTCGCCCAATTACGCACGCTCGGTGGTGATTCTGGCGCCCGAGGGCGACAACCCCGATATCCACGTGATCAAATCGGTTCTGGCGTTGACCAATAACCCGAATCGCCGCAAAGAGCCGTTCCACATCGTTGCCGAGATTCGCGACCAGAAAAATCTCGAAGCCGCGGAACTGGTCGGCAACGGCGAGGCGATTTACGTGCGCGGCGAAGAGCTGATCGCAAGGGTGACGGCGCAGACCTGTCGCCAGTCGGGATTAAGCGTGGTCTACACGGAACTGTTGGACTTCGATGGCGCCGAAATCTACATCAAGCCAGAACCGAACCTTGCCGGCAAACCATTCCGCCACGCCATTGCAGCCTACAAGGACTCGACCGTTATCGGGCTGATGCGTAGCGATGGCGAAGTGCTGATCAATCCACCGATGGTGCTGCTATGCCGCCCCAGCGACTCGATCATCGCCATCAGCAAAGACGACGACACGCTGGTGCTCGATCAGCATCAGCCGCCGGCCCCGGATATGGCCGCTATCGCACGCGGTACGCCGCGCACGGCGAAGCCTGAGCGCACGTTGTTGCTGGGCTGGAACGCCAAGGCTGAATCGATCATCCGGGAGCTCGATAACTACGTGGCGACAGGCTCAGAGCTTGTCGTAATGTGCGATCGCGACGTACGCGACACGCTCTTGGCGCTGTCGAAATCGATGCAACGCCAACGCTTACGCTTTGCGCGCGGCGACGCCAGTAATCGCGCCCGGCTGGATGCGCTGAACGTGCCGAGCTACGACCACATCATCCTCCTCAGTTACAACGACCTGCCTATCCAGGAGGCGGACGCGCAAACACTCATCACACTCTTGCATCTACGCAACATCGCCGAGCAACACAACGTCGACTTGAACATCGTCAGCGAAATGATGGACTTGCGCAATCGCGCACTGGCGCAGGTCGCCAAGGCGGACGACTTTATCGTCAGCGACAAGCTGGTGAGCCTGATGCTGAGCCAGCTCGCCGAGAATCGCGCGCTCGATAAGGTGCTGCGTGTGTTGTTCAGCGCCGATGGTTCGGAGATCTACATCCGCCCGATCGGCGATTACATCGAGGTCGATCGGCCGGTGAACTTCTACACGGTGCTCGAAGCCGCAGCCCGGCGCGGCGAAACCGCGATCGGCTACCGGCGAATGCAGTACAGCGACGATGCCGAGCGCGGCTATGGCGTCAAGCTCAATCCGCGCAAGGATGAAATCGTCAAGTTCGCAGCGAACGACATGATTATCGTGCTTGCCGAAGATTGACGCCCGGCGCCGCTATACTTCGCGGCCTTTTCCAGAGGGAGAATTGCCATGTCCGATATCGTCATCGTCGGTGCCAAACGCACTGCCATTGGGTCGTTCAACGGCGTGTTTGCCGATGTGCCCTCGCCCGATCTTGGTGCGACTGCGATCAAGGCGGCGCTCGAACAATCCGGGGTCGCTGCCGCCGATGTTTCGGAAGTGATCATGGGCTGCGTACTGCCCGCGGGTGTGGGTCAAGCGCCCGCTCGTCAGGCCGCGCTCAAAGCCGGTGTCCCGGTCGGGACCGGTTGCACCACGATCAACAAGGTCTGCGGCTCGGGCATGAAAGCGACAATGCTCGCGCACGATATCCTCAAAGCCGGAAGCGCGGACATCGTTGTCGCTGGCGGTCTGGAGTCGATGACACGCGCGCCCTACCTGCTCAGCAAGGCGCGCTTCGGTTATCGCTTCGGCCATAGCGAGGTGCTCGATCACATGGCACTCGATGGCCTGCAGAACGCCGCCGATCGCAAAGCAATGGGCGAGTTCGCTGAGCTTTGCGCCAGCAAGTACACGTTCACGCGCGAAGAGCAGGATGCCTACTCCGCCGAGTCCGTGCGCCGCGCACTGGCCGCCCAGGCCGACGGCAAGTTTGCGGCTGAAATCGCGCCGGTGACTGTCGCCGGGCGCAAGGGCGACGTGGTGATCAGCAGCGATGAAGAGCCGCCCGCCTGCGATATCGGCAAGATCGGCAGTTTGCGCCCCGCTTTCAAAAAAGACGGCACAGTCACTGCAGCCAGCTCATCGAAAATTTCCGATGGCGCGGCTGCGTTGGTCGTCACGCGCAGCGAGGTCGCCAGCGCCAAAGGTCTGACACCGCTGGCGCGCATCGTCGCCCACTCCACACACGCGCAGGAACCCGAGTGGTTTACCACCGCGCCCGTCGGCGCCATCCAGAAAGTGCTCGCCAAAGCCGGCTGGGCTGTTGGCGATGTCGATCTTTTCGAGATCAACGAAGCCTTCGCCGTTGTCGCCATGGCGCCGATCCGCGAGCTAGGCATTGACCATGCAAAAGTCAACGTCAACGGTGGTGCCTGTGCGCTCGGTCACCCCATCGGCGCCAGTGGCGCACGCCTGATCGTCACCTTGATCCATGCCCTCAAAGACCGCGGCGGTAAGCGCGGCGTCGCTTCGTTGTGCATCGGTGGTGGTGAGGCGACGGCCATTGCGATTGAGGTGTTGTGAGTTAAGCCGAACAATGGATCTGCCGAATTCTGAGCAGTCGGTGCTTGGGACGCGCGATTGGCCGCACGCGCCTCCACACCGACTGGCTCAGAGCGGCGTCTATTTCGTCACTGCTCGCACTCGCGATCGCTTGCACGTGCTTGCCGATGACGAATTGAAGACATGGTTCGAATTGCACTTGCTCGAACTTGTTGGCGCATTCGGCTGGCAGATCGAAGCGTGGTGCGTGCTATCGAATCACTACCGTTTTGTCGCGCATAGCCCGGCCAATGGCGATTCAGCCGTATCGCTTCGCCCTTTGCTGCAAAAGCTCCACAGTTTAACGACCAAGGAATCGAATCGACGCGAGCAAGTTTCCGGGCGAAGCAGATTGTGGCAGAACTACCGTGAGACGCATTTGACCTACCAGCGAAGTTATCTGGCACGCCTGAACTATGTCCATCAAAATGCAGTGCATCACGGCCTGGCGCGTGTCGGCTCCGAGTGGCCATGGTGCAGTGCCGGAAAGTTCAAGGCCTCCGTCTCACCGGCGTGGCTGAAAACCATCGCGAGTTTCAAGTACGACGAGATCGCAGCCGAAGACGGCGATTGAACTCGTGGACCGCCGCTTTTTTTGGACTGCGGCAGCCCGCTGCCGCTTTGCCTTCAGCAGCCCTGCTGCTGAAGCCAGTTGACAAAGACCTCCTCTATAGAGGCCAAAAGCGGCAGCAGGGCTGCCGCAATCCAAAAGTAGAGGTGGAAAAGCGGCAGCAGGGCTGCCGCAGTCCAAAAGTAGAGGTGGAAAAGCGGCAGCAGGGCTGCCGCAGTCCAAAAGTAGAGGTGGAAAAGCGGCAGCAGGGCTGCCGCAGTCCAAGAGTAGAGGTGGAAAAGCGGCAGCAGGGCTGCCGCAGTCCAAGAGTAGAAGTGGAAAGCGGCAGCAGGGCTGCCGAAGGCCCAAAGATGAACGTGCCCTACTCGAACCCGTTCACCAACACTCGCTGACGGAAAACCGCGCCTTGATCGATCCAGTCGCGGATCAGGCGTTGCTCGTCGAGACTGAGCGGCGGGCGATTGCGTGGCATTCGTTGGCCGACGCCGGGGTTGGCGCAATTGACTTTGCGGAACAGCAAACTATTGGTGGCCGAAAAAGGCAGCACGCGCTTGATGGTGGCGTCTTGCGCTGAGTCGACGTTGACCAGCGCCGCGAAGGAGTTGGCGGGCGCCAGCGACAGCGCGCCGGAGGTGTTTGGCGAGTGACACGCGGTGCACTTCGCGTCTTGCGTGGGGCCGCCGGTGAAGATGGCCTGGATCACCGCCTCGTATTCGACGCTGGCGTCGAGCGGCGCGGGATCAAGGGTGTCGCAGTTCGTGGGATCAGGCGCCGCACTGACCCATTGCGCTAAACACAATGCAACGCATACGACTAGTGACTTGTTCATCGGGCTCAGGGCGGCAAGTTGGGTTGCATCAGATGATGCCGCACCGCGTCGCGTTTCGGTCGCGACGCGGTTGGCTTTTCTTGCTCGGTCGCGCGCGATGCGCGTTCTCCGGTTATTCGCCTTCTGGCTCAGCGACTTCGTATTCGTATGTGCCGATGGATTTGCCATCCATCTTCACATCCATTCGATAGACGCCGACCGGCCATTCGCGCGGTAGCGACACTCGCGCGGTGATGGTGTTGGCAAGCAGCCCGCTGCTGACGACTTCGGTGATCTTGATGTTTTTCCCAGCCGTCGTGTCTGCCGACCAAAACTCGACCACGAACTGGTGATTGCCCGTTTTCAGCTCATCCAGCTTGATCGAAAAATGCTGTTGCAAGTCCGAAGGAACGAACAGCTCCACGGTCTCGCCGGGCTTGCCTTCGTTGTCAGCCATCAAAGTGACGGACTCGATCCCTGTGGCCATTGCACAGGCTGGCAACATCGACCAGACCAACACACTTGCGCGAATGAACTTCATTGCCTTCCCCTTTTGAGCGTGACCCTGGTATCACACTGAGACCCACGAGCTAAGTCACTGCGGCGTGCCATCGATACCTGGAACCCATAAGCACATCGTTCAGCATCGAAATCGCCGCACTCAGGTCGACCTGTTACTTTTTCTTCGCCGGCTTTTCAGGCTTGGCTTCCTCCAACAAGAAGGTCAGCCGTAAGGTCACGCGGTAGTCGACCACCTTACCCTTTTCTACGACCACTTTCTGCTCGGATACCCAGGCGCCCTGGATGTTCTTCACTGTTTCCGATGCCCGCGAAATTCCATGCTGAATGGCGTCTTCAAAGCCTTTAGGCGACGACGACGAAATCTCGATGATCTTGGCGACGCTCATGTTCTGCTCCTTAAAAAAAGCTGCCGACACAGCGTCGGCGGGAGGCGTTCAGCGCTGCGTTGTGCAGAACTGCTCGCGAATCTTCAGTGCCTCAGGCATCCATTCGTTGAGCTGGCGAATGCGCGTGTCGTGGCTTGGGTGCGTGGACGCGAATTCGGGCGGCGAACCTTTGCTTGCCGCAGCCATGCGCTCCCACAAGCGTGGTGCCTCCGTCGGATCGAAACACGCAGCGGCAGCGAACATCAGACCCATACGATCGGCTTCCGATTCGTGATCGCGCGAAAAAGGCAACAACACGCCAAACTTGCTCCCCGCTCCGAGCGCCGCCATCACATTGCGCTGCGTGCCGGGATCCATATCCGAGATCGCCATACCAGCGGCCATCGAGCCCATCTGCACGAGCTTTTGATAAGCCATGCGCTCGGCGCCGTGGCGCGCGATGGCGTGTGCGATTTCATGGCCCATGACCGCTGCCAATCCATTAACGTTAGCGGTGATCGGCAAGATCCCGGTGTAAACCGCAATCTTTCCGCCGGGCATCGCAAAGGCATTGGCCTGTGGCGACTCGATCACGTTGACGTCCCACTCGAAACCCGGATCAGCCTTGGGATCGAGCTTGCGCACAGCTTCGATCAGGCGAATGGCGATGGCGCGCACTTGCTGCGGCACCTGGCCCTGCGTCACAACGCGCTCGGTTTGCAGCACTTGCTGGTACGCCTCAAATCCCAGCGCCATTTCCTGATCGCGCGTGATGTCCACTAACTGCGAGCGGCCGGTTAAAGGCACTTCGGATTGATTGGCGAAGTAGTAGTACAGGAAGTACCCGCCGAACAGCAGAATCGGCAACCAACGGATGCCGCCGCCGCGTCGCGGTTGGCCGATCATGGCTCGTCATCCTCGTTGGCCTGCGTTCCGGCAGGCGCGCCCAGTATCTGATTGATCTCGATGAAGAAACCATCGGGATCGTAGATCGCGCTGAACATGACCGGGATCACGCCTTTACCGCCGGGCCCTGGATACTCAATACGCTTGGGTTCGGTATGGACTGTAACGCCCGGAACGGCTGCAACTTTGGCCCAGCGCTCGTCCAAGTCTTTGGCGTTGATGACAACGATGCTGTCGCCTGCCATCGGGCGCTTGTTCTCTGGCGACGGCGGGTTTGGATCATCCAGCCGCTGCATCAGGCCCAGCGCGCCGATAAAGGTGTCGTTGGCGCGCATCAACACCAGCCGCGTGGTCGGCGGCTTCTCGCTGCCGTCTTCTTGCTTACCGCCGCCGAGGCGCTCGTCGTAGACAACAGTGAGGCCAAGCGCATCTCGATACAACGGCAGGGACTTGTCGATATCGCGCACCAATAGCGTGGTGCGACGTACATCGACTGGGATGCGTTCGGACTCGGGCACTGGTTCGGCGCGCGCTGGCGATGCGAGCGTGGCGCCGCATAGCAAGAATGCAAAGATTCGCATGAAGTGCTCGCTCTTATTCGCTCTGCTCGGCCTGCTCGGCCCGCGAGGTGTAGTCGTTGGCGACAGGCATCATGACCGCTGCAAGAATGGCGATGCCGATGATGCCGAAAAAGATGATGGCGCCCCACTTCGACCAGCTGCGCTGGACCCGATTGAAGTGCTCGATGCTATCCCAGCGATTGTTGCGCCAAGCCATTTCGCGGCCCTTAATGCCGAGGTAAATCGTCATCAGAAAGCCGACATAAGGTATCAGCGCCAGCAGTCCGATCCAGGTACGGTTACCGATGGCCCAAATCCAGTTCAGCAGAAACGCGCCCCACGACCAGCCCTTGACTTCTTCGGGCACAACGATGCCGCTGCCGCCGCCTGAGTTGTTGATGCCACCATCGAAATCGGCCACTCGGGCACTCGGCGCCTGGTAAGGATTGCTCACGGTTCGGCTCCATACGATGGGTAGCTGACGATATGCCTAATTGCGCGCATTGGTAAGTTGTTTATCCCCCACATGGCTTACGCGCAGTGAGCAATTGCACCGCAACGTTGTTGGCCGAGAACTGACCGCTGAGCGGCGCTTGGAAGTCGGCGCTGAAAGACCAGCGTCCGGTGAGGTTCGCTGCCGGTGCGTCGAACACGCGGGCGAACTGACCCACATTCCGGTTACTCACCGCAACCGCCGCACAACTTGGACAGAAGCCCGTGTACTGCTGCAGATTCAACGGCGCCGAGTTGAACGCGTTCTGGGTGCCGAGCAACCAACGCGGCCGACCGTTGCCGTCATACAAATACAACACGCCGAAATCGGTGCCGGGCCGGGTGAAGAAATTCGCACCGTAGCCGCTGCGCGCCGGCTCGAACCAAAGTCCCGTGGGATCGACATCCTGTCCTGCGCTTTGCACGCAGGCGCTGCTGGCAAGTAGTTGCAAGGGTTCGCCGCCGCTGCGGCCATCGATTTCCCAGTTCAGCATCAAACGATCGTTCTGCCGCACCAACACCACCTCGCCCACGCGTTGGCCATCGGCGACATTGCCCAGCCAGTGATAGCGATACAGATCGGCGCGCACGTGCCCGCGCCCTTCGGCCAAGCCGTCTGGAAACGCCAGATACCATGTCGACTGCCCATCGCTGTCGTAGGTGTACCACACCATTTGCACGGCACTGCCGGCGCGCGTGAACAGCACGCCGTGGCCGTCGCGCGCGGGGTTGTAGTAGATCTCCGCCGCAAAAGGTGGCAATGGGGCCGTAGTCAGCCGCGCAGTGAGGGACACCGGCGCGGCACCCACACCCGCGTTGCGCGGGACCACGTAATAGCGACCGGGTGTCAATTGCGGCGCTTCGAGTGCCAGCGTTTCGTTGGAGTCGGCGCTGTCTACGACGACGATGGCTTCGCCGACGCCGGGTGCCGCTGGCACATCCGGGCCGCCGGTTGTGTTGGCCCGGGCCAGATAGAGCGAGGCGTTGCCAATCGCGCCGCGCTGCTCGACAAGCAGACGCGATGCGCCTTGCGGAACGTCGATGACCAGTCGATCGTGCTGGCTACCCGGCGCCAGTAGAAAGCCGTAAGTGACGCCGTCCGCCAGAAAGCGTGCGCCCTGCTCTGCGGCGCCGGTGCGAAGGAAGGTCAACGGCACGCGCGCAAAAGCCTCATTGGCGCTCGATCCGGCACGCATTTCCAGAATGCCGAACGCACGTTGTCCGATGAAGAGTCCGTTCAGATCGTAGTGGATTGCGACTGGAAGCGCGCCGCCTTCGGCAATGCGCGTGGTGCCTTGAGCGTGACCGCGGCGATTGGGATCCTCGTAGGGCAATGCAGCCATCTCCAACTCCACCTCGTTACCGGCTGCGCTTCCGTTGGCATTCTGGATACGCACCCAGTAACGGCCCGGCGGCTGATCGTTCAGCGTACAACGCTCAATCGGCCCGCTGCCGATCCCCTGACAGCGCTCCTCTCCCGGTGCCGCCGCACCGTCGTTGTTCTCGTCGCGACCTACAAACAAGTCGATATCGTTGGCGCTGCTCGATACGACATCGGCGCGGATGCTGCCGACGGCGCTCAGATCGACCAGGAAGGTCGCCGTGCCATTGTTATTGTCGTAAGCGTCGTTCGGGGTGCTGTCGGCGATCACGCTCGGGCGCTCGCGTCTGGGCTCGATCGGACCGAACAGCCGGTAGCTCAGTTGCCCGACGGCGACCATATTGGCGATGTTGGCATCGAAGCGACCGCGATCGGCATCGGCGCTGATGGAGATCGAACTCGGCACATCGCCGGCCAACGAGCGCATCACCACCGGCAAACGACTGTCGGGAATCGTCGTATCGCTGGCGCGAATCAGCACCAGGCCGTGCGCGATTCGGCCAAGCACGCCCGGGGCGCTGACATCGACCACAAATTGCACGCTTTGCGTTTGCCCGGCGCTCAAGGAAAAGCTGGCGGGTGAGGCGCTGACGACGACACCCGTCGAGGCATCCTGTACGGTATAGGTCGCCGCACGCAACGCCCGGAACGTTCGCGTGAATGTGCATCGCGCGCGACAGCTGTCGCGATACAGATTCGGCAGATTCAGGCGCGATGGATCGCCGCCGCTGCGCGGATTCTCGCGCTCGAAGTCGGCCAGCGTAATCGGCATCACCAAACCGGCCGAGAGCGCGCGATCGACCCGCGCGCGCCCGGCGCCCACATCCAGCGCCGTCGCAGGCGTCGTGCCGTCCTGTATCCGCGATCCAGGCGCTGCGGTGAGCTGCAATGCCGAAAACAACTCGCCCGCGAGCAAGCCCTGGCGGCGACTCTTGAGCAGCGCCAGCGCGCCGGCCATATGCGGCGAGGACATCGATGTACCGCTGAGCGTACGCTCGCCAGCGGAGTTGTGCGCCGGTGCCTGGATGCTGACGCCTGGCCCCGAGATGTTGGGTTTCAGAATGCCCGTCAGATTGGGATCGGGCCCGCGCGAACTGAAGCTCGCGAGCACATCGCCAAAGCTATCGTCCAGCACCGCGCTGACGCCAGCCAAACGCCCGCGCGCCGTACCTTGGCTGGCGCGCACCCAGTTCTTCAGCGCCTCGCCGTCGCGGAATCCTAAGTGCGTGGCCGGCAGAAAATGATCGTCGCTGACGATGCTGTCGCCTTCGGCGGCGGTGTTGACCAGCACCATGCCGCCACCGCCGGCACGCTGCACGTTGAAGCCTTTCGCCACACGCGCCTGTACGCCGCGATCGCAAACCACGATTTCGCCACTGAACACCTGCCCGGCCCATGGATTCGAGGCACCGGTGGGCGGGCTATCGAGACCGTCGCCCTGACTGCAGCGTGCCGACCCCACGCTTTCACCAAGCACGATGCGCACCGGCCCCACGCCGCCCGCCAGGCCAGCGCCGATAAAACGCGCGGCGGGCGCCGCCACACTGCCCGACAAGTCCGTCAATACGTTGGCGATGCGCCGATTGCTGGTGGCCGCAGCAGCTGCCAACACCCACGGCGAGTTGGCCGGGGAGCTGATCGTCGCGGGCGACGGGCCGTCGTTGCCGGCCGATACCGCGATGGCGATCCCGGCGCGTGCGGCGTTGGCCATCGCGCGGATTGATGCCGTCGAACCGCCGCTCAATCCCGGCCAAGGATCGAATGCGCTGCCGCCGATTGAGTAATTGACCACATCGACGCCATCGGCGACCGCCTGATCGAGCGCTGCCACTGTAGCGCTATTGGGACAGGTGCCGCTGGCGCCGTCGTCGCTGCAGGCTTTGTAGGAAATCAGATTGGCGCGCGGTGCGACGCCAGACAGCGTCAGGCTCAGGCTCGCAGTTTGTCCGGACAGGGTGTTGCTGCGCACATTGCCGACGGCCGTGCCCGCAACGTGCGTTCCGTGGCCATTGACATCGCTGCCATCGCGCGCGCCCTCGGTGGTGAAGTCATGGATGCCGATCAACTTGTTGTTGCAGCGGCTCGCCGCCGAGGTATTGCACAAGCCGTAGCGCTGCGCGCGCGGATTTTGGTGGCGATAGCCGGTGGAATCGACTTCGGCAAACGCCGGGTGAGCGGCGTTAATGCCGCTATCGATCACACCAACAACAACGCCCTCGCCGCGCGTGCCGGTCGCGTTCGGGACGCCCGCCCAGGCTTCGGCAGCGCCGATCCACGCCGGACCCGCGTCCGTATGCAGCGTCTCCACGCCATCCGGCGTCACGCGCAGCACGCCTGGCGATTGCGCCCAAAGATTTGCCTCCTCGGACGTCAGCTCGACGGCAAAGCCATTGAGCACGTACCGATAACGATGCAGCGGTTCGATGGGGCGCTTTGTCGCGGCGGAGAAGCGCGAAAGCAATTGGCGCTGCTCGTTCTCCAGCGTTTCGACGTGACGCGCGACCTTGCCAGCCTTTGCGTTGAAGACCGCGCCGTCGGCAAGAGCGGCCGCCGGCGGCGAGGACAGCTCCACAATGTAACGTTGGCGATGTTCGCCGTAACTGGTGGCGCAGAATCCCAGCGCGAGAGCGGCAACGATCGGGCGCATATCTCCGGCACTCAGGTGATGTTTCCACGATTCTAGCCGCGCCCGGCGCATGCGATGATCGCGCTTGTCGCGGCAAATCGAAGGACGTGCAATGACGCCAGTTCGTGTGGCTATCAATGGCGCTGCCGGGCGCATGGGCGTGGAGCTATTGAAAGCCGTTCATCAGCAGCCGGAATGCGATCTTGTTGCCGCCATTGTGCGCGCCGCTTCCGGCTGGGTCGGAGAACCGTTGTCGGTTGCGCTGGGCCGCAACGCGCCAGCGATAGATTTCGGCGCCACGCTCGATCCGGATACGCATGTCGATGTGCTGATCGACTTCTCCACGCCGGAAGCTTTCGACACTGCGCTGGCGATCGCCGTGCAGAGGCGCATCCCCTTCGTTTGCGGCACCACAGGTCTGGATCGTCCGCATATGCAAGCGCTGCGCGAATCCGCCGCGCGAATCCCGGTGCTGTGGAGCGCCAATTTTTCGCTGAGCGTGGCGCTATTGAAGAAAATGAGCGCACTGGCGGCGGCGCATTTGGGGCCGGAATTCGAAGCCGAAATCCTGGAGATCCACCATCGCTTCAAGCGCGACGCACCCTCTGGCACGGCACTGGCGCTGGGCCATGCCATCGCCGAGGCGCGCGGCCAGGTGTTCGACGAGGTTGCGCGCATGCCGAGCCACGTTGGCGAGTCGCCGCGTGCACAACATCACATCGGCTTTGCTGTGATGCGCGCGGCAGACGTGGTTGGCGAGCACACCGTGGTATTCGCCTCCAATGGCGAGCGCCTGGAGCTCACTCATCGCGCCAACTCACGCGCCATCTTCGCCACCGGCGCCGTGCGCTGCGCAACGTGGTTGGCGAGGCAAAGACCAGGTTGGTACGAGGTGGGGGACGCACTGAGTTGACGTTAGCGTTGCTCGTCTGGGCGACTGCTGCCAGCCCAGGTCGTCGATCTGAACCACCCACAGGCTTTTGCTCGCCGCATCGAATTGGGCGCTTCATGCCTTTCGCCATCGCGCCTAAGCCGCGTTGATCGCGCCACGCAAATTGACGCGCGCACTCGCCTCGAATCGCGCGCGAAAGTACGGTGTGTTGAAAATCTCAGCGCGCGCCAGGAACGCATTCAGAACCTGCTTGCGCTTGATCCGATACAGAAAGCCCGGCACCCAGCGGTACTCTTCTCGCACCTGCCGATCGTACTCGGCGAACCGATGCGGCGGCGCGCCGAGAATCGCCAGGTCGATATCGACCAGTAACTGCGCATCGGCATCGGCCGGGACAGCATTGTGGCAAGTGGCGAGAATGAGATCGAACACGCGCTGGCGCACGTCGCTCGACACGCCCGCCGCTTCGAGCTCATGAACCGCCCATTCGGCGCTACGGCGCTCGTTGTCGCCGGACCGCGGCGCGTAAACAGCGTCATGAAACCACAGCGCGAGTTCCACCGTGCCCGGGTTCGCTGCGAGATCGATGGCTTCCGCAAAAAGCGCCAGGCATTCGCCCAGATGTTGCAGCGTGTGATAGCTGCGATGCGATTCGCGGTAGGCAGACATCAATCGCTCAAACAAGCCGTCGGGTGCCGCAGAGCCCAGATTGGCCCAGGCCCGAATCCACGAAGATTGAAAAGCCGCGTCAATCGCCGCGCCCCTCCAACAGTGCGCGCAATTCGTCGACGCTGCGCCAATCTCGATTGCACACATAGCGCGGCAACCACCAGCGGTCGCTTTGCGAACTCACCATGCCAGGCTCGGTCGACACCGCGCCGCGCAAGCCTAATCGCGGACCCTCGCACGGCAGGTATTGCTGGCGCAGAAATGCGCTCGACTGGCCGTACGGATAAGCGAACGCCTGCGGCGCGAAGCCGCTTAGTCGCTCGATCTCGGCGCTCGCCACGTCGATTTGCGCCGCACATTGCGCTGCATCGTCGATGCGCGAGAAGTTTCCCCGACCCGGATCGTCTGGATTGACATCCGGATGGTCGTGATCGAAGCCGTGGCTCTCAATGCTGATGACATCCCCAGCAGCCGCCTCGCGCCACCAATCGTCGGATAACCAGCCGCGATCGAATAGCGAGCGTCGATCCATCGCATCGCGCGCAGCGCGTGATGCGATGACAAAGCTGCTCGCCATCGCCGGCTGTCCTGTCGTATGGCGATGCCCGCGCAGCAGTCCAGCAAAACCGGGCTGGACGCCCAAACCCGGATACTCCACATCGCGCCAATCCAAGTCTGCGCCATCGTCGAACGTCAACACCACGGCGCCCCACAGCGAGGCCCAATCGCGCCGCCCATCGAAGGCGTCGAACAACGCCGCCAATGGCACGATGGGCCTACCAAGCACGCCCAGCAGCGCCAAATCCGCCGCAAGGGCGACGTGGTCGTTGTTGGCATACGCGTTACCGCTCAGGATTTGCGAGTGATAGGTGAGGATGATCGGCATGCGTCGGAAATGGCGAATCGGCTCGCGATAACCTACACGCAAAAGCCCACAACAGATAACTCGCTTGACGCCGAGGCGAGCCCGCCCAATCCGGGCGGGCCCGCCTGATTGCCTCAGGGGTTGCTCAACTGCGCAACCACTTCAACGCCGCCGTTCGCCGCTGGTCTTGACAGCCATTCGAGGCGCAAACCGCGGCTGGCGTCGACAGTCGACCAATCGCCAACCTGCCAATTGCGGCGTGCGTCCGCGATCAACATGCGCACCTGAACCTGCGAGCCGACGCGGCGTGCCTGGATCGCGATCAGGTAGCCGTCCACCGAATACAAGGCCACGTCCCCTGGCATTGGCGCCGCCGCAGCCTGCTGCGTTCGATCCGGGGCGATGACCAGCGACGAGAGCACACCTACACGACTCGGCAGCGCAACCGCGTTGGCAATCACGGACGCAGCTTCAAAGCCGTTGCTGAAAAGCGCCGTGCTGTTGACGACGGTGGAGGTGTTGTTCGCAGTGTTGATTTCGGTAACGCCCGACGGCGCGGCAACGGTGGCGGTGTTGCTGATTGTTGCCGGCAGTGGTTGCACCACGGTCGCGCTGATCGAGTACACCACGGAGGCGCCCACCGGCAAATCGACCATTCGGTTGATGTTGCCGGCGCCATTGCCGGCACAGGTGCCGCCAGAAACACCCACGCAACTCCACGCAACATTGGTGAGCGAGCTGGCGAAGTTATCTACCACTACGGCACTGGTGACCGGACTCGGCCCCGTGTTGGAGACAACCAGCGTGTACTGCATCAAGCCGAACTCGATCAACGACACATTGCTGGTCTTGCTGATCGACAAGTCGGCCGCCGGCGTGCCAGTGCCGTTGAGGGTTATCGTACCGCTACCCGGCGCGTCGGCAGTCACGGTCAAGACCTGGCCGACGGCGCCAGTCGCTGTCGGCGCAAAGCGGTAAATCAACGTGCAGCTGGCCTCCGGTGCCAGCGTAATCGGTGGCGCCAGGGCGCAGGTTCCGCCGGTCCTGGAGAACGGCCCGACCGCTGCCGTGAGTACCGTGACAGCAAGACTCGCGTCGCCGCTGTTGCCGAGCGTCACGGTCTGGGGTGTGCTGGTCGTGCCCACGGGTTCATTGCCGAACTCCACGGTGCTCGGAATGATCGTGAGAAAGCCTTGCACGCCCGTTCCCGTCAGCACCAATGAGGTCGTACCGCCGGGGCTGGTCACGATGTCGAGGTTCTGACTAACCGGCCCGGAGACGGTTGGATCGAAGCGATAAACAGCTGTACACGACTGTGTGGCGTTCAAGGTGAATGGCGGTGCCGCGCAGCTTCCGCCAGTACGCACAAAAGGCGGTGTCGGCGCCGGTAGCGCCGTGACTTGCAGCGAACCAGAACCGGTATTGCTGAACGTCACAGTCTGCGTGCTGCTTTGCGAGCCGATCAGCTGATCGCCGAAGGCGACCGGGTTTGGCGCCACGCTGAAAGCGCCGGCCACTCCGTTCCCCGACAGCGCAATCGAACCGCTGCCCGTTCCGCTGGAGGTCACCGTCAGCGACTGGTTTGCAGCCCCCGACACCGTCGGTGCGAAGGTGTAGGTCAACGTGCAACTCGTGCCGGGGTTGATGGTGATCGGAACTGCCGAACACGTGCCGCTGTTGGTGCGCGCGAACGGCGCTGTCGCGGCAGTCAGTGCCGTCACGTTCAATGCCGCCGTGCCGTTGTTGCCCAGGGTGACCGTCTGCTCGGCGCTGGTGGTGCCGACGTCCTGATTGCCGAAATTCACCGCGCTCGGCGTGATCGTCAGATTGCCCTGCACGCCAGTGCCGGAGAGCGCGATCGTGCCGCTTCCGGTTCCGCTTGAAGTCACCGTCAACGATTGATTCGCCGCGCCGGTTGCGGTCGGCGCGAAGGTGTAAGTCAGCGTGCAAGTCGAACCCGGATTGATCGTGATCGGAACCGCCGAACACGTGCCCGTGTTGGTGCGCGCAAACGGCGCGGATGCCGCCGTCAGCGTCGTCACGTTCAAGGGCGCGGTGCCATTGTTGCCCAGGGTCACCGTTTGCTCCGCGCTGGTGGTGCCCACGGCTTGGTCGCCAAAGTTCACCGCATTCGGCGCGATCGTCAGATTGCCCTGCACGCCGGTGCCAGAGAGTTCGATCGTGCCACTGCCCGGAGAATCAGCGGTGACAGTGAGCGACTGGTTTGCTGCTCCCAATGCAGTGGGCGCAAACGTGTAGGTCAACGTGCAATTGGTGCCCGCCGCAATCGTGATCGGCACATTACTGCAGCTACCGCCAGCACGCGCGAACGGTGCGGCGGCCGCGGTCAACGCGGTGACATCCAGGCTTGCCGTACCGGTGTTGCTCAGGGTCACAGTCTGTGCAGCACTTGTTGTGCCGAGCAATTGATTACCGAAGTTCACCGGGCTACCCGTGATCGCAAGATTGCCCTGCACGCCGGTACCGTTAAGCACCAGCGTGGTCGTGCCGCCTGGAATGGACTCGATCGCAATGTTCTGGCTTGCAGCCCCCGCCGCCGTCGGATCGAAGCGGTAAATCGCGGTGCAGGTGCCGGAAGGCGTCAACGTAAACGGCGTCGCGCCGCAGGTTCCCCCGCTGCGCACGAACGGCGCCGTCGGCGCCGGCAATGCCGTCACCTGCAGCGAGCCGGTACCGGTGTTGCTCAAGGTCACGGTTTGCGTCGCGCTGCTGGTTCCGACCAACTGATTGCCGAACGCCACCGGATTGGGCGTCACGCTGAAAGCGCCGGCCACTCCGTTCCCCGACAGCGCAATCGAACCGCTGCCCGTTCCGCTGGAGGTCACCGTCAGCGACTGGTTTGCAGCCCCCGACACCGTCGGTGCGAAGGTGTAGGTCAACGTGCAACTCGTGCCGGGGTTGATGGTGATCGGAACTGCCGAACACGTGCCGCTGTTGGTGCGCGCGAACGGCGCTGTCGCGGCAGTCAGTGCCGTCACGTTCAATGCCGCCGTGCCGTTGTTGCCCAGGGTGACCGTCTGCTCGGCGCTGGTGGTGCCGACGTCCTGATTGCCGAAATTCACCGCGCTCGGCGTGATCGTCAGATTGCCCTGCACGCCAGTGCCGGAGAGCGCGATCGTGCCGCTTCCGGTTCCGCTTGAAGTCACCGTCAACGATTGATTCGCCGCGCCGGTTGCGGTCGGCGCGAAGGTGTAAGTCAGCGTGCAAGTCGAACCCGGATTGATCGTGATCGGAACCGCCGAACACGTGCCCGTGTTGGTGCGCGCAAACGGCGCGGATGCCGCCGTCAGCGTCGTCACGTTCAAGGGCGCGGTGCCATTGTTGCCCAGGGTCACCGTTTGCTCCGCGCTGGTGGTGCCCACGTCTTGATCGCCAAAGTTCACCGCATTCGGCGCGATCGTCAGATTGCCCTGCACGCCGGTGCCAGAGAGTTCGATCGTGCCACTGCCCGGAGCATCGGCGGTGACAGTGAGCAACTGATTGGCAGGACCGATTGCGGCCGGCGCGAAGGTGTATGTGAGCGTGCATTCGGTGCCGGCGGCGATCGTGATCGGCACACTCGAGCAGGTACCGCCGTCGCGCGCGAAGGGCGCTGTTGCCGCCGTGAGCGCGGTGACCTGCAAGCTGGCTGTGCCGGTGTTGCTCAGCGTTACCGTTTGCGCGGCACTGGTGGTTCCCACCAACTGACTGCCGAACGCCACGGGGCTGCCAGCAATCACCAGATTGCCTTGAATGCCCACACCAGACAGTGCAATCGTGCCGCTGCCAGAACCGCTGGATGTGACCGTCAAGTTTTGCGCGGCCGGTCCGGTCGCGGTCGGCGAGAAGGTGTAGATCACCGTGCAATTGGCACCCGCTGCAATGGTGATGGGCGGCGCACTGCAGGTGCCGCCCGAGCGCGCAAACGGCGCAGCAGCGGCCGTGAGCGGATCGACAATCAGCGATGCGGCGCCATTGTTGCCCAGCGTGACTGTGAAACCGGCGCTGGTGGTGCCGACCAGTTGATTGCCAAAGTTCACCGCGCTCGGCGTGATCGTGAGATTGCCTCTCGGCAACTCGTCAGCGCCGATGTCCGGTGCCGTCGCGGAACGCGGATCGCCATCGATATCGGTCAGCACACTGGCGATAGGCACGCCCTGCACGGGCAATGGAGCCGACAAGTGGAGATCGGTTGCGGAAACGAACGGCACCGCCGATGTCGCCGCAATGGACGCATTGTCGTTGTTTCCGCTCGCCGACAGCGTGCTGGTGTAGGCAGTCAGGGCAGGTAGCGTCGTGAAGAAGGTGGTTCCTGCAGTAGTGCCCACCTGTGCCACACCTTGCCGCGCGGCATCTGTGCCGAAGTAATAGGCATTGTTGTTCCAGGTCAGATTCATCGCCGAGGTCCCGCCACTCGGCAGGAATACAGATACGTGGGCAATGGACGTGGTGCCGCCCGTGATGTTGTTCGCAAAAATGTTGTTGCGGACGTCGATGCCGGTCTGAGACGTCGAGCTGATGGAGAACGCCGCCGACAACAGGCTCGTTGTCGCCGTGCCCGGGTGCGGACCGAAGAGGTTGACCGAATTGTGGTACACGCGGTGACCTGTCCCCGCGCCCAAGCGAATACCGATGACACCGAAGTCCGGAGTGAAAGCCGCGCCGCCAGACATATTGTGATTCACGTCGCTGACGAAATTGTTCCGGATCACCAAGTCGTTTCCAGCGGTCACATCGATACCGAAAGCGCCGAAGGTGCCCGTACTATTGTTGAGGATGCCCTGTATCCGGTTGCCTTGAATGGTGATGCCCGTGCTGCTGGTGGCAATTCCGCGAAGATTGAAACCGCCAGTCGTCGACAGGTTGGTTATCGTGTTGCCTGCGATGTTGTTGCCGGATGCGGCAAGCCCGGAGGACTCGCGAATACCAATCGGCGCGAACGCCGACGTCAATGTCATGCCCAGATTGGTGACGGTATTGCCGGATACCGTGGCGTTGCCAGTTCCGGTCGCCAACCAGATTCCGGTGTCGTTCTCGCCCTCGCCGTTGCTGAAGTTGCCAACCGTGTTCTGGCTGACCGTCGCGCCGCTGACGCCCTGCATGTACAGACCAACGTTGCGGATCGCGTTCGCGCCCGTCGTGTCGAGCTTGTTTTGCGTGTAGACCAGATTCGAGCCGTTCTGCGGCGTGCTGCCGCCGTTTGCGAAGACGCCGACAAAAGCCCGCTGAACGTCGTTGTTCTGAATCGTGATGTTCGAGAAGAATCCGGCGTTGCCGACCGTGGTCGCATCCGAGATGAGGATGGCAGAACTGGTATTCACGCCGTTGATCACGACGCAGTTCTTCAACGTGTTACCGGTGATCGGCGCGGTGCCGATAGAGCCGAACAGAATGACGCTCGGCGTCGTCACGCTGGTATTGGTGATCGTGAGACTGCGGTCGGTTCCAACGCCACCCAGCGATCCATCGATGGTGACGCGGCTCGAACCGCGCATGCGAATCAACGCGCCGTTGAATGCGCCTGTGATGGATCGCGGTGCGCCGGTGGGATACATCCTCACGGTGAAATTGCTGGCAGCAGGCTGCTCAACGAGCGCGTTGAGGCCGTTCGTGCCGTCTTCGACCAGATCGCCAGCGATCTGGATCTCGACGTTGCCAGTCACAACGCTGTCGTTGATCGCCCTGAACACACCGGCAGCGCCCGTCAAGCTGGTGAAGTCACAGCCTGCCGCGCAAACGGTTCTGATGCCTGAGATTGGCGGCGAGATCAGGTAGCTGTTGGGCGTTGGCGGTGTGGTGACCGTATTGACGTTGGCCGCAATCGCGCCAGCAGGATTGGAGGAGACGTTGCCCGGCGTGTCTTGTGCGATCACGAAATAACCGATCTGATCGGAGGCGACCACGCCGCCCATGTCAGTGTTATTGACCGTGCAGTCCCAATTGCCGTTGTTGACGGTGCCGCTGGCGAGCGCACACGCTTGGGAGAAATACGCGCCGGCGTTCTTGCGATAGTAGATGCGCGGCGCCAGACCGCCTGTGGCCACGCCGGTGATGTCGGTGATGGTCACGGCCAGCGTGCGATCGCTGGTCAGCAGGGTATTGGCGAACGCCGAGTAGCTGATCGCCGGCCCGGCCAAATCGATGCCGTTGAAGTTACCAGCGTCGGCGCCGATATCGACCGGCGTCAAGCCGCTGCGAACCTGCCCATCGAAATCATCGATAACACCGACGTCGGTGCCATTGCTCTCCGCCACGGTGGGGTTGGTGGGATGCAGATGCAGGTCAGGGACGGCGTTCGTCGGATCATTGAACTGTGGGTTGCTCTCGAAGCTGCCCGAATCTTGGCCGACGGCAACCCGCCACGCGGCGATGTTGGCGACATCCGCCGAGTTGAAGAAACCGAATACGCCGCCGGTGCCGTTGGCGAAGTAGACGTTGTTGTTGATCGTCAGCCCCGTTGGATTGGGCGTCGTGCCGTTGATTTTCACGGCGTAGTGTTTGCCGGTCGCACCGGCGTTGGTGCGCGCATTGAAGAAGATATTGTTGCGGACGCTGCGCGTGTTGACCGTCTGCGTGCCGTTGAATGCAAACGAGGCGCCCGTCCCAGCGGTGGCGGTGCCGCCGATATAGACGCTGTTGTGGAAGAAACTATCGGTGCCCAGTGCGCCGTTGATGCCGTTGATGCCGGCGGTACTGGAGTTGGTCGCGGCAGCGCCAAGTGCGTTGGCGACATTGGCACCCAGCGCAATCATATTGTTTCGGTAGTTGGTCGTACCGCCGGCAACACGGATGCCGTTGACCTCACCAGAGGCCGAATTGGTGGCGGCCCTCAGGTCGTAGATCAGATTGCGCTCGACAATGTTCGCGGTCGACCCGGTGAATTGGATGCCGGTCACAACCGATGCGGCGCTCCCATTGGTGTTGGTCAAAGTACTGATGATGTTGCGTGACACCGTGTGACTCGGCGTGGTCGCCGTGATGTTGATGCCGATGACCGAAGCGCTTGACGTGGTGCCCGTTCCGATATTCGACGTCAGATTTCTGACGGTGTTGGCGGTCAAAACAGCGGGCGCGTTACCGGTAAACAGACCAACCAACTGCGATGCTGTGCCGGTCGCGCTGAGCTGGATGGAATTGGCCGGCGTACCGCCGATGGTGTTGCCGGTCGCCGTCCACGTCACAGCCGAGCCGGTGTTTGCGCGCATTCCCCACACCAAGAAGGTGCCAGACGCGCCGAGGTTGGTCACCGACAGACCACCAATGTTGTTGTTATTCGAGGTCCAGGCGTTGGACGAGAAGTTGTAGATGCCGTAGACATCCGTTGCCGAGGTCGTGGTTGTCGAGAACACCAGCGAATTGCTCGCAGACAAACTGCCAATGGTGTTGCCATTGGTCGTCCCGTTTCCTTCCTGGAACAGGATGCCGGTGAATGGGCTGCTGGTGCTCGTGCCAGAACCCGTGACCCCGGTCATGCTGACGCCGGCCACCGTGTTGTTGTTGATCGTGGTCGCGGCGCCGGTCGAAATGCCATTGAACAGGATGCCGATGAACTTTGCGCCCGTACCGGTGCCGGTCAACGTGTAAGTGCCGGTCTGGGTATTGGAGGCAAATCCGATCGTATTGCCGGTGATGGTGAACCCTTGCGCGCCACTGGTCGCGGTGGCCGGCCGAATGTCGATACCCACATGCAGCGAGCCGGTCGTCCAGGTTCGCGTCGCGGTCTGGTACAGGCGATTGTTGGTGATGGTCCAGGCACTGCAGCCGCCATTGCTGGCGATGCCGGAACTGGTGACTGCAGCGCCGAAGAAATCGAACACATTGTTGTTGTTGACGATGTTGCCGCTATTGCCGATCGCGGCCGTCGAGGCGCTGCCATTGCAGAGGATGCCCTTGGTCGGCAGATTGGCGCCGGCTGGACCGATGTTGTTGTTGGAGATCGTGTTGTTGTCGTTGCCGTTCGCGGTAACCGCATCGGTCGAGAAGAAAATGACCGCGCCGTTGTTCGCCACCGACATCGTCCCCGAACCTTGGATATTCGCGTTGGTGATGGTGTTGCTGGTCGCGCCACCAATGAATCGAATGGTCGACGTGCCGGAGGTGTTAGAGACGGTGGTGTTAGCGATGGTCAGCGAATTGCCGCTGCTGTTGAGGCCATCGATCGTGACATTGTCGGCGCCATTCAAATCAATCAGCGGCGAGCCTGCTGTTGCTGCGCCGCTGATCGTCCGCGCGCCGGTGGGTGTAATCGCAATACTGGTGTATGACGCCGCGCCACTGCCGCTGGCGTTCAAAATCGCGCCAGCCGCCGGTTCAGTCGTATCGCCGACGATGCTCACCGTCAACGCGCCCGTGTGCGTGCCCGCATTGATCGCGGTGAACGCATCCGCCAACGTCGCGTAGCTACCGGCGCCCGGGTTGACAGTAACGTTCTGCGCCCATGCAGTCGAACCAACCGATAACAACAACACCAACCACGCACGTCGGGCAAACGCCCAAGACCCATCCCCCGATATCGCACCACGCATCGTCGTCTCCCCCAATCCGAACACAACCGACCCGAGCAGCCTGAGTCCCCGGGACCCAGGCTACCCCGATTCCAGCTGGCTGTCGCGTACGTGAAGGGCGTGTGCCATTGATTGACGATGCTGCAGCACAGCAGCGGTGCGTCGTTCCCAGCGGGCGTCGAAGACGCCTGCATCCGCCGCCCCTGGTTGCTTTCGACCGCCCGCAACGCTGGGATCGTCTGCAGGTAAACGGCAATGATCGCTGCGCAAGCAGCTTGCGCATGCGCTTCTTGACTCAGCGATGGTGCCTGTCGGCGCAAATTTGCGATGACGTGCGCTGAAGAGATGTTCCAAGATTGCAAAATCAACCAGCGGAGGTTTGGCCAAGTCATCCGAACACGCCCGCGGCACCGACAAACACACCTTCACCTACATCTTGTCCGGCTACGACGTCTCCATCGCCAGCGTCACCTGGCCCCTCGTGTATCACCCGCGCGGCCGGCTGCTGAGCCGCACCGTTCGCACCAATGTCGATGGCACACCGAATACGTCGGACGCGATCACGCGCATCGAGTACGAGCCGTACGTGAAATACCGCTACAACAGCGCCGATCGGCTGATCTCGATGACCTATCCCTCAGGTCTCGTGGTCGACTACACCCGCGACACGCAAGGGCGTATCGCCAGCGTAAACTTAAGCCGCGACAGCTTCGCGCTCACGCTCGTCAGCGGCGTCAGCTACCTGCCGTTCGGCCCGATCGGGCAGATCAGCTTACCCGGCCAAACTTTAGCCAAGAGCTGGGATCAGAACTACTGGCCGGATGCGGTGCAAGGCACGGCGCTGGACTATGATTTCAGCACCAACGAGGTGGGCAACATCACGCAAGTGGCCAGCGCCAGCGAAGGGACGCAGAACCTGGGTTACGACCGGCTCGATTGTTTGAACGAAGTGCGCGATCAGAACGCTGCGCTGATCGAAGCGTTTACCTACGACGCGACCGGCAATCGCTTGAGCCACAGCGTCGCGTTCCCGGCCGGCAGCACGCCGACGGTCACCAGCTACACCTATCCCGGCACCAGCCATCGCCTGACGCAAGTCGGCAGCGCGGCGCGCAGCTTCGATGCGGTCGGCAACACACTGACCGGCGTGCCCGGCTTCGAGACCGACACGGCGAGCTTCGATGCGCGCAATTGCCTGACCGCCATCGGCACCGGCGGCAGCGCGCAGCAGCGCGCGAACTACAACGGCCGCGGCGAACGCGTGCTCGGCAGCAGCGGCGCCCCGGCGCCGGCATTGCCCAGCGCGAGCGGCGATTGGGCCACCAGCGGACTCTTCGGCCAGATGTACGATGAGAGCGGCCAGGTCATCGCCACGCTACGCGGCGGCACCAGCCTCAGCTTCGAGGAGATCATCTGGATCGACAACACCCCCGTCGGCCGCGTGCTCAGCAGTGCGGCGCGTGGCGGCGTTTTTCAATCGCTGTCCAGATCGATTGTCGGTCGAGGACTTCAAGAACTACTTCGCGTGGCTCATCGACACGCGCTCCTGGAGCCTCGTGAAAATCGAGCGCTGCGGTTTGCAGTTTTTCTACCGT
>JALHMG010000011.1:111591-111737 GCA_022844135.1 Lysobacterales bacterium | reverse complement strand
GGGATCGGCCTTGGCGAGGGTCTCCGCGATGGAAAGGCTTTGCTGGTAGGCGGCGAGTGCGCCTTGGGCATCGCCCTGAGCGGCCTTGATGTCGCCGACATTGTCGAGGCTGACGGAGAGATCGCGCTGAGCCTGGGCATTGGTGG
>JALHMG010000011.1:46838-111581 GCA_022844135.1 Lysobacterales bacterium | reverse complement strand
GATGGAAAGGCTTTGCTGGTAGGCGGCGAGTGCGCCTTGGGCATCGCCCTGAGCGGCCTTGATGTCGCCGACATTGTCGAGGCTGACGGAGAGATCGCGCTGAGCCTGGGCATTGGTGGGATCGGCCTTGGCGAGGGTCTCACGGATGGAAAGGCTTTGCTGGTAGGCGGCGAGTGCGCCTTGGGCATCGCCCTGAGCGGCCTTGATGTCGCCGACATTGTCGAGGCTGACGGAGAGATCGCGCTGAGCCTGGGCATTGGTGGGATCGGCCGCGAGCAATTGCTGGAAGGCCTCCAGGCTGGCGCCTGCCAAAGACGCGGCCGTGCTGACACTGCGCGCGAGCCGGATGTGGGTCGAGAGCACGCCCAGGTTGCACGCGCGCAGTCGAGTTTTTATCGCGGGATCGACGAGTGCCCAGGCCTCCAGCGCCTCGACATGCCAGGCAGGGATGGGCTGGCGATCCATGTCGCGCTGCAGCGTCTGCCACTTCACGTCGATTTGCGCCTCAATCAGCTCCCGCCGATCCGCAATGGCGCGCCCCAGATGCGCCCGCAGCAATCGATGCAGCCGCAGCAGTTCCCGCCGGGGCGCGGAGGTGAGCAGGCGGCGTTGGTGCAGCCAGGCCCAGGCGGCGGGGAGGGGGTTCTTGCCGAGTTCCTGGGTTTGCAGCCACTGCGGGTGCTGCTCACGCACCAACTCCTCGATCCACGGCTTGGGAATCGCATCCGGGCCCCAGCAGGCGCCGTAGTCCAGCAGCAGGCGTTCCAGCGTGCCTTCGGCGGGCAGGGTTTGTGCCAGCACCAGGGCGAGCTGCTTCTCGCGATGCTGCATGCTGGCTTGCAGCTCAGGGTTTTGGGCCAGTGTGTCGAGTTGGTGCAGGCCGGCGGTCTTGAGGGCGGCGACAAAGTCGGGGAGGCTGACGCCGGCTTCGGTGCCACAGTAGATCGCCGCCTGTTCCACCGCCAGGGTGAAATTGCCCAGCAGCGTGCAGAGTTCGCGCGCCGCGGCTTCATCGTCGCGGTGGGCGAAGGCGTGCTCCGGCTGCCATTCGCGGAACAGGGCCAGCGCGTCGTCCGGGTCCAGGGCGTCCAGCTCCAGCACCTGCAGCCGATCGGCGCGGCGCCATTCGCTGGCGCTTTGGCGGGTCGTGGCGATCAGGCTCAGCCACGGCAGATTGCCGATCAGGCTGCGCTGATTGGCGCCCAGGAGTTCAGGGTGATCGACATTGTCCAGCAGGATCAGCACCTGGCTGCCGCCGTCCGGATCGTGGGCCTGGCGTTGCGCGGCGGACTGCTGCAGCGCTTGCATGACCTGGGCGTAGCGCGTTGCATCGTCGGTACTGCGCGTGGCGGGCTGCGGGAAGCGCGGCTCATCGATCAGACTTGCGAGGCACAGTCGCAGATCGCGTTGCCCGGCGGCGTTGATCCACCAGATGCCACTGGGGAAGCTGCGCGCGTACTCGTTGGCGTACTGCACGGCGAGTTCGGTCTTGCCGATGCCGCCGAGGCCATGCACGGCGGTGATCACGCCCAAACGACCCACGCCGACGCGTTCATGCAGATCGCGCAATTGCTTGCGGCGGCCGACGAAGTGCTCATTGGCGGCCCGAAGATTGCCGTATTGGCGCGCCAGTTCGCGGCGGGCATCGCGGATGCGCGCGAGCAAGGCCGCCACTGCGCGCTGCGCGCTGGCCAACGCGGCGGGTTCGTGCTGCAGCGTCTGGGGACCCTGGGCGAACCAGGGCTGCAGATCGATGGTGTTGCCGCGCCGCACAGAGTCCAGCCATTCCTGGTTTTGCGCCGGCAGGCTGCCTGGCAGCGCCACAAAGCGCACGCTCTGGATGCCGCCCGCGTCGCCCTCCACGTGCGGGCCCTGGCGACGCAGGAAGTGCTCCCACTCCCAAAAGCAGTTCTTGCTGTTGAAGTAGGCCGGCGACAGGCACACCAGCAGCACCTTGCTATGGCGCAAGGCCGCCAGAATCCGATGCCGCCAGTCGTCGTAGTCGCGAATGTCCTGCGTGTCGAAGAACACCCGCGGCGCCACGCCACCGGGTAAGCGCGCAGCGCTCTGGATGAAGGCGTGCAGCGCCGTCACCCAGCCCTGCTGCGGATCGGCCGGGTGGTTGTCCGCCCGCGCATAGCTCAAGAAGACGTCGAAGGGACTGCGCGGAACTGGCTCGGTCGGCATGAACTGACCTTCTCCAAAGTCGACTTTGTGGCGGCTGGAAACCGATCCGGCATGGCCCCGCAAAATGCGCAGCGGGGGTTTGCTTGATGCCGGGTGCTCCTTGCTAAAAGGTAATGACTCCGGTAGGACCTGACTCGCTCCTGGTGGTGCGATGGATCGAGTAGGAAATCGTGGGGACTCCGTTGTTGAACTGCACTTGGATCGCCATGATGTTGGAGTGCGGATAGAAGGACTCGGCACGTATCCGTGACGTTAAGCTGTTGCCAGCTTTGGTATTGCCCTTGTAGCTGACGTCGTAGCGCGACTCCAGCGGTGTATCGGGCGTCAACTGGTTGATCGGGCTCGACATCAACTCATAGAGCGTGACTGACTTTTTGCCGGCCTTCAAGGTGAGTTCGCTGACCATCGAACTGTGCATGTCGCCGGTCAGGAACACGGTGCGCTGGATGTCTTTTTCCAGAAGGTAGTCAAGCAGCGACTCGCGTTGCTCACGGAAGCCATGCCATTTGTCCGAACCGCCACCGCGAGGGCGTGCAATGAAGGGCACGCTGGTCACGATGAACTTGAGGTCGTCCTTGTTGGCGAGCAGCCAGCCCTTGAGTTCGTTCAGCTGTTGGGTTTCGACGATCCTTTTGCGCGTCGAGTCGCGTTGAGTGCGGACATCCAGCACAAAGAACTTCGCCGCTCCGCAATTGAACTGGTAGTAGTAATTGCCGGCTGCGGTGTCGGGGTTGTGCGAATGCTGGAACTCCCAGTAGACCTTCAGCGCTGCGGAGCGCAGCAGTTGCGCATCCCGGTGATCCGCTCGACCGTTGTCGAAATCATTGTCGATCTCATGGTCATCCAGAATCATGTAATGCGGACACATCGTCAGCACGCTTTGCGCCGGCACGCAATCTTGCCAGGCGTCGAGGTACTTGCGGCGATAGTGATCCAGGCTTACAAGAGGTTGGAAAGGTATGTCGGCGTAGATCTGGTCTCCGCAGTGCAGCATGAAGTGTGGATTTTGCGTGCGGATCTGATCGGCGATGGTGTTCCATGCATGGTCGGGGCGCGCGATGATGCCGAGAGAATGCAGATTGCAAGACCCCAGAAAGAACCGCAGGGTCTGTCCTTGGTCCGTTGGAAAAGTCCGAAAGCGCGATTCGCAATAGGCTTGGCGGATTCGCGGTTCTTCCTTGGCAGTGGTCTTGGTAAAAGCCAGTTTGGCGCGATAGGGCGTATCTGGCTGCAGGCCAGTGACATCGAAAATGGTGGTGTGGAACTCAGCATCCACGGTGACGGCCGGCGTGGCCGTGTGAATGACGTTTCCGCTTGCGTCCAAAACCTCCAGATGGGCAACTGGCCAGCGCGGAAGTGCGCGCGCCCAAATGCGGGCGGAACTGCTTGTGGTGTGACCGACGATGAGGTGAGGCATGGCGATGTTCTCCAGTTTTGATGCGATTCAACGCTAGCGTGCTGATTCTTGGAATGCGTCAGTGTGCACGTGGGACAGCGCACGAGCAGGATGTTGAGAAACGCACTCCCTGTGCGTTTCTCAAGTCGCGAGTCTGGACTCGCTCTCGATGGATCAAGCACTTATCTGCTTGATCCATGCGCGAACCATCCGTGGTTCGCGCTGAACTACGGCGCAAGTTGCGCCTGCAACTGACGCATCGCGGGTGGACGGCCATGTCGGCTTGCGGGAGAGTCAGTGTGGGCGCAGAGTCGTGCGGCCTGTAGCTGATGCTGCGGTCCATGCTGGTCATCTGCTCGCCGGTCCTTTTGCTGTTTCAAAGCAAAAGGAGTCGCCAGCGCGTCATTTGTCCATCGCCGTCCAAAATATTACAAATTGTCGCGTCGGTCGATCAGATCTGGGGTTGCGGAGTCGTTACCAGGGCGGCTGGCCGTCGCGTCGACCGACGGCGACTATGGATATTGGAGCGCAGGCAGTGGATCGATCCTGCCGGCACTCATTCGTTGACAGCGATGCCGGCGATGACGGGTTCCGGCGACGTGCCGCGCCTTCTGAACGAATACATCGATGCCGCGTTCGATGTCTCGCGCGATTTCCGGCGATGGGTACGATGCATCTCGGAAACGCATCGATGCTGTGTCGGCATGCCATCGTCGATGTCGCGGGATTGATGCGCGCTATCGGCACATGTGACGCATGCGGTCGATGGACGAGATCGTTGAAATGCGCAGAGGTCAGCGATGGACTCCGGGCGCTGAACGGTGACATCCGATGATTGGACAGCGCACGGAACAACGGCTCAGTGCATTGCGTCGCGAAGGCATCGGTGCAGCTGAACATCGCGGCGAGCGCGTGGTCGTTGCGGTATCGGATGGCGGGGCCAGCACGTATCCTGCGCGCCGCGCAGGAGGGCCGGCTATGAGCGAAAACGAGCGCTACGATCGTAAGACGCGACAATTGCGTGCATTGTCGGAGGCGCTCGCGACGGGCCGGTTGGCGCCGGTCAAACGCATGCTCGATACGCTCACGCCCGGCGAGATTGCGCGCGTGCTGGAATCGCTGCCAAGCACCAAGCGCAGCGTGGTCTGGAATCTCGTCGATCCCGATGACGACGGTGAGGTGCTGGTGCACGTCGCTGAAGAGGTGCGCGACGGCCTGCTCGCCGAGATGGACAATGCCGAGCTGATCAGTGCGCTGAACTCGCTGGAAATCGACGATCTCGCGGATCTGGTCGACGACTTGCCGGCGCAACTGATCGACGAGCTGCTGCGCGGCATGGACCGCGAGAATCGCGATCGGCTGAACGAGGTGTTGTCGTACCCGGACGACACCGCCGGCCGCGTCATGAATCCCGATGTGGTCACCGTGCGCGCGGACGTCACCGTGGATGTCGTGCTGCGCTACTTGCGCATGCGCGGCGAGTTGCCAGAGCACACCGATCACATGTTCGTGCTCAATCGCAACGGCCGTTACATCGGTCGCGTCGCGCTCACGGCGCTGGTGACCAGCGATTCCGACAAAACCATTGCCGAGATCGTCGACGACACGCAACCGGCTATCGCCGCCACCATGTCGGTGGATCGCGTCTCTGAAGAATTCGAGAACCATCGCTATTTGTCGGCCCCGGTTGTCGATGGCGACTATCGGCTCGTCGGTCGAATCACCGTCGATGACGTGATGGATCTGGTGCGCGAGCGCGCCGAACACGATCTGATGTCGATGGCTGGCCTCAACGAAGAGGAAGACATGTTTGCACCGATCGTCGCCGCCAGCCGGCGGCGTGCGACGTGGCTGGGCATCAATTTGTTGACCGCGTTCCTGGCCGCGTGGGTCATCGGCCAGTTCGAGGCAACGCTGGAGCAAATCGTTGCTCTGGCCGTACTGATGCCGATCGTGGCCAGCATGGGCGGCATTGCAGGCACGCAAACCTTGACGATGATTGTGCGCGGACTGGCGTTGGGGCAGGTCAGTTGGGACAACGCCAAGGATTTGTTGACCCGTGAGGTCGCCATTGGCGTCATCAACGGCGTGCTCTGGGCGGCCGTGGTCGCCGTGGTTGCATGGCTTTGGTTCGGCGACTGGAAGATTGCAGGTGTGATCGGCGCAGCGATCATCATCAACCTCTTTTTCGCGGCATTTTCTGGCGTGTTGATACCGCTGCTGCTGAAACGCTTCGCGATCGATCCGGCCCTGGCGGGCGGCGTCGTGCTCACCACCGTTACCGATGTTGTCGGTTTCCTGGCCTTCCTGGGACTGGGGACGCTGCTGCTGCTCTGATCGGTTGCCGCAACGACGGCGCGAATCTCAGGTCGCGATTCCAGCGCATGCTTGGTCCATGCCTGCGCGCACGCAGCCTGCGCTGGGTGGTCGCCCGAGCAACCAACTGTGAACAGGCGCAACCACGGTCAGACTGCGTCGAGCTTTGGAATCGCAATTGGCGAGACGCTATCCCAACCCAATAGCGAGCCGTCGTGCAATCAGTCATCATTACGCCGCCGCGCAGCGGCGATTGCGAGCAGACGGGGAATCGCACGAAAATGATGTCAATCAAATCGAGCCAGCCAACGGTCGGAAAGCGCCATCGCCGGATGCCGATCAACACCGCCGTGCTGATGATGCGTGGCGACGAGTCCTGGACCAGCGAATTGCTCGATATCTCCGCGACGGGTGTGATGGTGATGCGCCCGGTCGATTGGATCGGCGCGCGAGGCGATCGGTTCGTGCTCGACATGCTGTTTGGCGATGAGCTCAACATCCACGTCGAAGCGCATGTGATGCGCGTCACCGAAGAGCATGTCGGCTTTGCCTTCACGCAGATTCCGCCGGACAAAGAAGCGCCGCTCTGGAACCTGCTTGGCGGTTATGCGGACAGCTTGGAGATATGGAAAGATTGAACGGTTGGCACCCGTCGGGCGATGCCATCGTCCTGGCGCTGTTTGCGCAGCTGATTGCGATTCCGCTCGGTTCGTTGATTGCCAGCGCAGGCATTGTATTGGTGAATTGGAGCAATCCCACATACTCGTACGGCGTGCTCACGTCGACCGTCAACCTTGCGCTGTTCGGCGGCATGATTGCCACTCCTGTGGCGATTCTCTACGGCGTACCGATGTACGGGCTGTGGGCTCGGTTCGGTCGTTCGTCCATACTGGTGTTGGCGCTCATCGGCGCATTGCCCGGCGCGCTGGCCGCAATCTGGCAGGCGACGATCGGCGCAATCTGCGCTGCATTTGGTATCGCGATAGCGCTATGCACGCATATGTTGGTGTCGATCAAGCAGAAAGAGAGCGACACCTTGCTGCGCTGATATGCTCGCGATCCAGCCCATGCGCTGACTGTCGGCGAGCGGAGCCATGCACGCTCGACCGTCGGAATCTGGCGAGACTTTCACTGGAGAACCAATATGTCGCACCATTCGGCCGGTCACCGCTTGCGCGCCGCATTGGCGGCGGAAAAGCCGCTGCAATTGCCAGGCGTGATCAACGCCTACGCTGCGATGCAGGCGGAGCGGGCCGGATTTAAGGCGTTGTATGTTTCCGGTGCTGGAATCGCCAACGCCAGTTATGGTCTGCCGGATCTGGGCATGACCAGTCTGGACAACGTGTGCGAGGATATCCGCCGCATCAGTGGCGCCACCGAACTGCCGCTGCTGGTCGACGCCGACACCGGCTGGGGAGCGGTGTTCAACATCCAGCGCACCATCAAAGAGTTCATTCGCGCAGGTGCCGGCGCTTGCCATATCGAAGATCAGGTGCAGGCCAAACGTTGCGGCCATCGACCGGGCAAAGCGGTCGTTGCGAAAGAGGACTTCGCCGATCGCATCAAGGCCGCAGTGGACGGCCGCACCGATGCCGGGTTCATGATCGTTGCGCGCACCGACGCGCTTGCCGTGGAGGGCATCGATTCGGCGATCGAGCGCGCGCTGCTCGCGCAAGAGGCGGGCGCCGACGTGATCTTCGCCGAAGCCTGCACTACGCTGCCGGAGTATCAACGTTTCATCGGCGCGCTCAGGATTCCGGTGCTGGCCAATCTCACCGAGTTCGGAAAAACGCCGTATTTCACGGTGGATGAGCTGGGCGCCATCGGCATCGCCATGATCATTTATCCCTTGAGCGCGTTTCGCGCCATGGCCAAAGCTGCCGAGGGCATTTACGCGGCGATCCGCAACGAGCGCACCCAGCAGGGCGTCGTCGATCGCATGCAGACGCGCATGGAGCTTTACGAGGTGCTGGGATACCACGCCTACGAGCAAAAGATCGACGCGCTGTTTGGCAAAGGCTAGGCCGCGCCCGGCGCGGTAGCGTCTCTGTTTGAGAGGCACTACCACCGGCGGCGGGCCCGGATTGGGTCTGGCGTGCGCATGCGTCGCGGCGCCCTTCGAGGGCAAATCAACGAGGATTTGGCCCGTTCACGCTCTCAACGAAAAATGCCGAGACCCCGGGCCGTCACTGCGGAGCAATCGAATCGCCCTCTTGTTTGTCGCCTTCTTCATCGGCGAGCGCATCGAGGCGTTCCAGACCAACGAGCTTCTCGTCGTCCGGGAGGCGAATCAGCGTTACACCTTGGGTATTGCGACCGACCTGCGAAATCTCGCTGGCGCGAGTGCGGACCAACGTGCCCTGATTGGAGATCAGCATCACGTCGTTCGCTTCGGTGAGCTGAATCGCCCCGACCAGTGCGCCGTTGCGGTCGCTGGTCTGGATTGCGATCACGCCTTGCGTGCCGCGGCCCTTCTGCGGGAATTCGGCGACCGCGGTGCGCTTGCCAAAGCCGCGCTCGGTGGCGATCAGCAAGTCGCCGTCGCCATCGACCATCAACATGGCCACGACGCGTCCATCGGGCACGCCGTCGGCGAAGCGCATGCCGATCACACCACGCGCAGTGCGGCCCATCGGACGCACTTCGTCTTCGGCGAAACGCACCGCTTTGCCGTGGCTGCCGAACAGCATGATGTCGCGCGTGCCGTCAGTGAGCGCGACATTGACCAGCCCGTCGCCCTCGTCGAGTTCAACGGCGCGAATACCATTGGCGCGAACGTTGACGAAGTCGCTCAACGGGGTTTTCTTGACAACGCCCTGATGCGTGGCGAAGAACACGAATTTGTCGTCGACGAACTCGTGAACCGGCAACACCGCTTGAATTTTCTCGCCCGGATCGAGCGGCAGCATGTTGACGATGGGTCGGCCGCGCGAGCCCGAGCTGGCCTCAGGCACCTGGTAGACCTTGAGCTTGAAGACACGGCCCAATCCGGTGAAGGCGAGCAGCGTATCGTGCGTATTGGCGATCCACAAACGCTCGATGAAATCCTCGTCCTTCAGCGCCGTGGCGCTGCGACCGCGACCGCCGCGGCGCTGTGCGCGATAGACGGTGAGCGGCTGGCGCTTGATATAGCCGGCATGGCTCAATGTGACGACGACATCTTCAGGCGGAATCAGGTCGAGGATGTCCAGATCCGATTGCGAGTGCTCGATCTTGGTGCGGCGCTCATCGCCGAACTCTTCGCGATTCGAGACCAGTTCGCCTTCGATAATCTCCATGAGTCGGCCTGGCTCTTCAAGCACTCGAAACAACTCGCGGATGGTGTCGAGAATCTGCTTGTACTCGTCGGTGAGCTTCTCTTGCTCAAGGCCCGTCAGGCGCTGCAGGCGCATGTCGAGAATTTCTTTGGCCTGCAGCTCAGAGAGCTGATAGCCATCGTCGGACAAGCCTTCATTTGGCCCCAGATCTTCCGGGCGCGAACGTTCGGCGCCAGCGGCAGCGAGCAGCGCACGCACCAAGCCGGGTTCCCAGCGCTTGGCGAGCATGCGCTCGCGGGCCTCGGCACCATCCTTGCTGGTCTTGATCAGCTCGATCATCTCGTCGATGTTGGCGAGCGCAACGGTCAGGCCCTCCAGTACATGGGCTCGGGCGCGCGCTTTGCGCAACTCGAAAATCGTGCGCCGCGTCACCACTTCGCGACGATGGCGCAGGAAGGCTTCGAGGATTTCCTTCAGATTCAGCGTACGCGGCTGACCGCCGACCAGCGCAACCATGTTGATGCCGAACACGGTTTCGAGCTGTGTTTGCTTGTACAGCTTATTGAGCAGCACCTCGGCGTTTTCGCCGCGCTTGACCTCAATGACGACACGCATGCCGTCCTTGTCGGACTCATCGCGCAAACCGTCGGGGGCGATCCCGTCCAGTTCTTTGGCTTTGACCAGTTCGGCGATCTTCTCAACCAGCCGCGCCTTGTTTACCTGATACGGCAGTTCCGTGATGATGATCGCTTCACGATTGCCTTCCGTTTCGATTTCGGCCTTGCCGCGCACCAGAATGCGCCCGCGCCCGGTTCGATACGCCTCGCGGATGCCCATCGAACCGTTGATGATGCCGTGCGTGGGGAAGTCCGGGCCGGCGATGTACTGCATCAACTGCTCGATCGTCAGCTCGGGCGCGTGGATCAGCGCGATCAGCGCATTCACTACCTCGGTCAGATTGTGCGGCGGAATATTGGTGGCCATGCCGACCGCAATGCCGGAGGAGCCGTTGATCAACAGATTCGGCACCACGGTGGGCAGCACCGAGGGCTCGAGTTCTTTGTCGTCGTAATTGGGTTGAAAGTCGACCGTGTCTTTGTCGAGGTCGCGCATCAGTTCGTGCGCGAGTTTCGACAGGCGAATTTCGGTGTAACGCATTGCGGCCGGCGCATCGCCATCGACCGAGCCGAAGTTGCCCTGGCCATCGACCAGCATGTAGCGCAGCGAGAACGGCTGGGCCATGCGCACGATCGTGTCGTACACCGCAGTGTCGCCGTGCGGATGGTACTTGCCGATCACATCGCCGACGATACGCGCCGATTTTTTGTACGGCTTGTTGTAGTCGTTGCCCAGTTCCTTCATCGCAAACAGCACGCGACGGTGCACCGGCTTCAAGCCATCGCGCACATCCGGCAGGGCACGACCGACGATCACGCTCATCGCGTAGTCGAGATACGACTGCCGCATTTCGTCTTCGATATTGACGCGCAAGATTTCTTTGGCCAGATCAGCCATCTAGCAACTCCGGGTGTTGGGCCGACGGCTGCCAGGCGAAAGAATCGCCGCTGCCATAGGCGCGAAAATCAAGCCTCTAAGGCTAGCACATCGCCGCTCTGCGCTGCCCACTTGGGCGGCCTGCGGGCCGATCTGGAGCGGGGCAGGGAGACGGGGGCGAGCGCTGGTCTCTTACCTATACGCAGCCTCGCACTGTCGTTGGGTGAGAACCCCCGCTGGCGCTGCCGTTTCGCTGCCGCGCGGACGTCATTAGGCGAACCAGCAGCGCAAGTTCAGGCGCGACGAAAAATCGTTCGACCGCCAGCGATCGTCTCGACGCAAAGCTCGCCCCCCAGCCAGTAAGGCAGCGCTTCGGCACGATCGACCGACCACAAGGCCAGATCGGCGCGTGCGCCCAGTGCAAGCGTTCCGCTATTTGCTTCCAGTCCGAGCGCCCGGGCGCCATGCTGCGTTGCGCCCAACAATGCTTCCTCCACGGTCATGCCAAAGATACTGACGGCCAGTCCCATCGCAAGGCGCAGCGACAACAGCGGCGATGTTCCGGGATTGAGATCGCTGGCGACAGCCATCGGGACGCCAGCGGCACGCAAGTCTGCAATCGGCGGTCGCTGTTTTTCGCGAAGCACCAGAAATGCAGCAGGCAGAATCACCGCCACAGTTCCAGACCGCGCCATCGCCGCCACGCCAACCGTGTCGGTGTATTCCAGGTGATCGGCCGAGAGCGCACCGAATTGGGCTGCCAATGCGGCACCGCCCTGCGCACTCAACTGGTCCGCATGCAGGCGGACGGGAATGCTGAGCGACGTTGCGCGCGCGAACAGGCGCGCGACTTCTTCGCTGCTGAAGGCCAGGTGTTCGTGGTAGGCATCCACGGCATCAATCAGACCTTCGGCATGCAGCTGCGGAAGCCAGTCGTCGATTGCAGTGTCGAGATAGCCCTTGCGATCGACGCCTTTGGGTACCGCGTGCAGCGCCAGGTAGCTGGTGCGCACGGTCGCGCCGAGGCGCTCGCCGAGTGCCCGTGCGGCTTGCAGCATGCGGCGCTCGCTGTCGAAATCCAGACCATAACCGGACTTGATGTCGAAGGCCGCGACGCCATCGGCAATCAGTTGGCGCATCCGCGGGGCGGCTTGCTCAACAAGTTGCTCCACGTTCGATGCGCGGGTGGCGCGAACGGTGGCCAGGATGCCGCCGCCGCGAGCGGCGATGTCCGCATAGCTGGCTCCGGCCTGGCGTTCGGCGAACTCGTCGCTGCGGTCGCCGCCGAACACCAGGTGCGTATGGCAGTCCACGAGGCTCGGCGTCAACAGCTGGTTGCGATGTTCCACCTGGGTCGCCAGTTGCGATGGATCGCCGGGCAGATCGTTGGCCTGGCCCACATACACAATCCGCCCCGCAGCGATGCCGAGCGCAGCGTTGCTGATGTGGCGGGCATCGGTGCCGCCAGTCCAGAGGTTAGGCGCGAAAATCAGGCGATCCCACATGGCGTGGTCCTTCAAGCGTAGGATTGGACAACTGAACGAGGGGCACGAAGCGCATGCGTCGATGGTTTGCCGATTTTGCACTGGTGCAAGGCTCTTGGCAGCGCGATGTTTGCATAGACGTCGAAAATGGCGTCATCGCCCGCGTCTGCTCCGACGCTCCGCGCGACGATGCCGACTATCTCGGCCGCTACGTGCTTCCCGGCATGCCGAATCTGCATTCGCACGCTTTTCAGCGCGCGCTGGCCGGGCGTACCGAGCGCTTCGAGCGGCCGGACGATAGCTTCTGGACCTGGCGCGAGGCGATGTACCGGGAAGCGGCGATGGCCGATCCGGATCGTTTGTTCGTCATCGCGCGCCTGCTCTACGCGGATCTGCTGGAGATGGGCTACACGCGCGTGTGCGAGTTTCACTACGTACACCATCAAGCCAACGGCAATCACTACGCGCCGGTCGGCGCGATGAGCGATGCGTTGATCGCGGCGGCGCAGGAGGCGGGGATCGGACTGACGCTGTTGCCCACGCTTTACCAACGCGGCGGCTTTCGCGACGAGCCGCTGGCGCCGCGCCAGCAACGTTTTGCTTTCGCGCTCGACGACTATCTGCATTTGCTCGATACCCTTGCTGCGCGCGATGAGGGTTTTCGTTTCGGTGCGGCGATCCACAGCCTGCGTGCGGTCGATGCCGAAACCATCGCTGCCGTTTGCGCCAGCCCGGTGTTGCGCGCGCGGCCGATTCACATCCACATCTCGGAGCAACGCCGCGAGCTGGAGGAATGTCTCGTCGTACACGGCCGATATCCGATAGACCGGCTGATCGACATTGCGCCGGTCGACACGCGCTTCTGTCTGGTACATGCAACCCATGCCTCGCACGATGAGTTGGCCGCGATCGTACGCTGCGGCGCGGTGGTGGGTCTGTGCCCGACCACCGAGGCCAATCTGGGCGATGGGCTGTTCGAAATCGGCGACTACTGTCGTTTGGGTGGGCGATACGGCATCGGCTCAGATAGCCATGTCGGGCTCGACCCACGCGAGGAACTGCGCTGGCTCGAGTATCAGGCGCGTCTCGCCTCTGGACAGCGCAACGAATTGGGCAGCGCAACCAGACCCGATGTGGCCGCGAATCTGTGGTCCGATGCCGTGCTCGGCGGCGCGCAGGCGTGCGGCGCATCTGCTGGCGGTATCGCCGTCGGTGCCGATGCGGACTTTATCGAACTCGATCCCGACGATCCGGCATTTGCGCCAGTTGCCGATCAGGAGGTGCTTGCCGCCTGGTTGTTCGCAAGCGCACGGCGCCCGATCAAGACCGTCACCGTCTCCGGAAAACGCGTCATCCAGGAGGGGCGTCATTCGCAGCGCGACGTATTCGAGTCGGCATTTCAGGACGCTGTGCGCTCAGTTTGATGGCACCAGCGAACGCAAGTTTTCCTTCAGTGTGATCCGATACTCGTCGAATACCTGCACGTCATCGTGCGCCGCGTCATCCAGCAAGACCAGGCTTGCGCGCGGCGACAACGCGGCCAAATCTTGGGCATGGCGCGGCGGAATCAGCGGGTCTTTGCTGCCATGGAAGATCAACACCGGGCCATCGATTTGCGTGAGCCACTGATCGGTGCGCATCGGGTAGCGCAAGACAAGGCCAGGAAGCCAGGGATAGTAGTGAGCGGCCAGCTCGCGCATGCTGACATAAGGCGACACCAGCACTGTCAACTCAGGTTGCACAATGGTCGCCAGCCGTGCCGCCAGTCCCGTTCCCAGCGAGCGACCGTAGATCACCACTGGCATGTCTCGATACTTCGGGGCAATGTGTTCCCACACCTGCCGCACATCGCTATGCAGTTGCGCCTCGCTTTCGATTTGGCCGCTGCTCTTGCCGTAGCCGCGATAGTCGAGCATGACCAGATCGAAGTTGGCTTGGCGATAAAGCGAGGGGTCGACGAACCAATCTCGCAGGCTTCCGCCGTTGCCGTGCAGAAAAAACACCACGCCGTCGGGGTCCGGCAACTGCAGTTGCAGCAGCGATAAACGCGCGCCATCGACATCGACCCAGCGTTCATGCACCTGCGGATCTGTCGACAGCACCGCGTCGGGCGGCAGCCGGGTTGGAAAAAACAGGAGGTTTTCCTGCGTGCGCCAGATGAAGACCACCAGCGCGACCCAAGCAATGCTCGCAACGGCAATGCCGACCAGCAGCAGGCGGGCGATAGATTTGGCCAAGTTCCACTGCATCGGAACTTACTTCAACTTAATTACGGAACACCACACTAGCAGGCTGTTGAGAAACAGTCTGCTAGCGCGAACCATGGATGGTTCGCGCATTGATCAAGCACGTAAGTGTTTGATCAATGGAGAGCGAGTCCGGACATGCGCCGGACTCGCGACTTGAGAAACGCACAGGAAGTGCGTTTCTCAACATCGTGCTAGAGCCCACCCAGACCCGCCAGCCACTCGTCATCCGATCCTTCATTCACACCTTCGAGCAGGAAGGTCGAGAGGTAGCGCTCGCCAGTATCGGGCAAGATCGCCAACACGACACTGCCGGGCTTAGCTTGTTTGGCGACCTCTAAGGCGGCGGCAAACGTGGCGCCGGAGGAAATACCGACAAAGATGCCTTCTTGCTGCGCCAAAGCCCGCGCCGTATCCCGCGCCGTCACATCGTCGATAGGAACGTTCAGATCGAACACGGTGCGATCGAGCACTGCGGGGATGAAATCCGGCGTCCAGCCCTGGATCTTGTGCGGCGACCAGGTCCCGCCCGCCAGCAGTTGCGCGACAGCCGGCTCAGTGGTGACGATTTTCACCTCAGGACGGGCCAGTTTGATCATCTGGCCCGCACCCGTGAGCGTGCCGCCGGTGCCCCATCCGGCAACGAAGTAATCGAGGCGGCGATTGGCGAAGTCCCGCAGGATCTCGGGGCCCGTGGTGTTGCGGTGATAGGCAGGATTGGCCGGGTTTTCGAACTGGCGGGTCAGGAACCAGCCATGTTTTTCGGCCAGCTCTTTGGCTTTGCGCACCATCCCGGAGCCGCGCTCGGCGGCGGGCGTGAGGATTACCTTGGCACCCAGCGCTCGCATGATTTTGCGTCGCTCGATGGAGAAGGTCTCGACCATCACCGCAACGAAGGGATAGCCGCGTGCCGCGCAGACCATCGCTAACGCGACCCCGGTGTTGCCGCTGGTCGCCTCGACGACGGTTTGCCCAGGCTGCAATTCGCCGCGCGCTTCGGCATCCAGAATGATCGCCAACGCCAGTCGATCCTTGACCGATGCGCCAGGATTGAATGCCTCGACCTTGACGAACATCTCGATACCCGCAGGAGCCAGGCGCTGGATGCGCACGATGGGCGTGTTGCCGACGGTGTCCAGAATGTTGTCGTAGATCATGGTGGTACTCGTGCTGGAGGTGTTTCCGCGAGTGTGCCGCATTGCATGGCGACGCTACAAATGCACGTCCGTCATGGCGGCATGAAATCAGTACACGACAGGATTACACTCTCGGCTCTTGCGTTCGGTCGGATGATCGCTTGTCTTCCCATTCCAGCGAGGTCGAGTTCCTGCTGCGCTTTCATCGAGCGCTGTTGAGTGCGCCCGACCTGGCGAGCGTTGGAACGGTGGCCAGCTGGGAAGCGCAACGAAGATTCGCCGTATGCGGCCTCTGGCTGGTCCATCGACGCGGTAACGAAAGTAGCGTCTGGCCGGAGCCGCGAGCGCACTCGGCCATCATCGATGCGCTGGATGGCCGTCCAAGTCCCGGCATGCAGGTGGAGACGCTGCTTCTCAGCAATCTGCTCGGCGAAGCTGTGCTGGTCGTCGAGGGGCTGCAAGCCCACAGCGACTGGGCCGACTTTATCGACGCTGTTCGCGCGGCAATGATCCAGCGCCTGGAAATCGCAGGACTGGAATCGACGGTGGCCCGCCTGGAACGCGCCGAGCGTACTCAGCGGGCGCTATTCGCGATCGCCGATATGGCCAGCAGCGAGCTGGATATGCCGGAGATGCTGCGCGCTATTCACAGCGAAGTTGCGCAATTGATGTATGCCGAAAACTTCTTCATCGTGCTTTACGACGACGTCAAGGAAACCCTGCGCTTTATCTACTTTTCCGATTCGGTGGACTATCTTCGTCCGCCATCCGACGAGGCCATTCCGGCAAGCGCGATACCGAACAGCCTGACGCTGGCCATGCTGCGCTCGGGCCAAGCGCAAATGGGCCCCTCCGAAGAGATCGTCGCGCGGCTCAATGTTGCACACGATGAATCGCTCGGCCCCGAAGCGATCGATTGGCTCGGTGTTCCGATGTTGCAGGGCGCTCGCGTTCGCGGCGGCATCGTGGTGCAGAGCTACTTGCCTGCGCATCGCTTCGATGCCGACGATCGCACACTGCTCACGTATGTGGCGCAGCACGTTCTGACGGCAGTCGATCGCAAGCGCGAACAAGAAGCGCTGGAGCATCAGGTCGGTCTGCGCACCCGCGAATTGGCCGAGCGCAACGCTGAGTTGAAGTCGGAAGTGACCGAGCGCCGGCGCAGCGAGCAATTGCAGGCGGCGCTGTTTCAAATCGCTGAAAGTGCGGCGCAGTCCTCAAGCGCCATCGAGTTTTACCGCACCATCCACGGCATCATCGGCGGACTGCTGGATGCTCGTAACTTCTACGTCGCGCTGCTCAATGCCGACGGCGACTCGCTGGAGTTCCCGTATGCCGTCGATGAGCGCGACAGCAACTTCCCGACGCGCAAGCTTGCGAAGGGACTGACCGAATACGTTCTGCGCACCGGCAGCCCGCTGCTTGCCAATCGCACATCGATCGAATCGCTGCATCAAAGCGGCGAGGTGGCGAGCTTCGGCGCATTGTCGGCGCACTGGCTGGGCGTGCCGCTGGTGTGCGCAGAGCGCGTGGCCGGCGTCATCGCAGTGCAAAGCTACGATACCCAGGCACGCTTCACCGAGCGCGATCAGGAATTGCTCACGTTTGTAGCGATCCACGTTGCCAACGCCATCGAAAGGCAGCGTGCCCAGGAGTCGCTGCGTCTGGCCAACCTCGATCTCGAACAGCGCGTTGCCGAGCGCACCTTGGCGCTGGCGATCGCCAATCGCGATCTCACCGATCAAATCCGCGAACGCGAGCGCATCGAAGGCACGCTCAAGCATCAGGCGCTGCACGATGCGCTCACGGGTTTGCCCAATCGCACCTTGTTGCTGGATCGCCTCGGGCGCGCGCTGCAGCGTTTTCGGCGCGACGAGACGCGCTCATTTGCCGTACTGTTTCTCGATCTCGATCGATTCAAGGTCGTAAACGACAGCGTTGGTCATCTGGTGGGCGATGAGCTGCTCAAGGAAGCCGCCGAACGAATCGCTGCGAGCGTGCGTACGCCCGACACCGTCGCTCGACTCGGGGGCGATGAGTTCGCGATCCTGCTCGAAGAATTGGAGCACCCCGACCGCGCTACCAACGTGGCGGATCGCCTGATAGCCACGCTGGCTGAGCCGATGCGGATTGCCGGCAAAGAGCTGTTTACCTCCGCCAGCGTCGGCATCGCCTATGCGCATGCGCGTTACACGCGCGCCGAAGAGTTGTTGCGCGATGCCGATGCGGCAATGTATCGCGCTAAGGCGCAGGGTCGCCAGCGCTATGAAATGTTCGATGAGTTCCTGCGTGCCGAGGCCGTGCGCGTGCTCGATCTCGAGGGCGACTTGCGACGTGCGATCTCGCGCGGCGAGTTCGAGCCTTACTTCCAGCCGATCGTGCGTCTGACAGATCGTCGCGTGGTCGGCTATGAGGCGCTCCTGCGCTGGAATCACAGCGAGCGCGGACTGATGTTGCCCGCCGACTTTCTCTCGGTGGCCGAGGACAACGGCGCCATCGAGGTCATCGACTGGCAGATGTTCACCATGGCCTGCCGCGACGCGCAACGCCTTCCCGAGCTCGGAGCTTATGTGTGCATCAATGTTTCGGCACGCCAACTGCGCTCGCCTGGGTTTGCGCAAACCGCACTGCGGCTGATCGCCGCCAGCGGCCTTGAGCCCGGGCGGGTGCGCCTGGAAGTAACCGAGGGCGTATTGCTAGAGAACCCCGACCACGTTTGTCGCCTGTTGCAGACTCTGCGCGAAGCCGGCGTGCGCGCGCAGCTGGACGATTTCGGCACCGGCTACAGTTCGCTGTCGTACTTGCATCGCTTCCCGATCCACTCGCTGAAGATCGATCGCTCGTTCGTTGGCGATCTATGCATCGACACCAACAGCAGCACACCGGTGGTTCGCGCCATTCATGCACTCGCCGAATCGTTGGGCATCGAAGTCATCGGCGAAGGCATCGAGACCGAAGAGCAATGTCAGGCCTTGAGCAATCTTGGCTGCAAGTTAGGGCAGGGCTACTGGTTCGCGCGACCTGGGCCGTTGGGCGCCTGGGTGGCGTAGTTCTACGCGAGCCAAATCTCCAGCGGCGAAGATTGGCTGCGCCCGAAAGCCATATGATGACAGGTTCGCCTCCCGCTGCTTCCGCTCATGGCCATTCACAACAACTTCCATTTGCTGCGCCTCTTTGCGGCCATGCTGGTTCTCTATGCCACGCGCATTCGCTGCGGAAACTGCACGAACCATTGTTTCTCGACCGCCTGCCGCTAGGGCCTTTGGGCGTGTACATCTTCCTTTCGATCAGCGGCTTCCTGATCTACAAGAGCTATCGCTCCGACCCGAATGTTCTCCGTTTTCTCGCCAAGCGCGCGCTCCGGCTGTGGCCAGGGTTGACCGTGGTCATCGCCCTGAGCGCGGTGATTCTTGGCCCATTCGTGAGTTCGCTGGACGCCGCCGAGTACTTTGCGCATCCGCTATTCACTCTGTACTTCTGGAACTTAGCGCTCTTTCCCATCTACCACTTACCCGGTTCTTTCGAGAGCCTGCCGTATCCAGGCGTGGTCAATGGCTCGATCTCGCTAGTGTGGTGTCCCAAAAATAACTACCATTAAATAGTAATCACTTTCCCTGCTCTAAAAAGACGAACCTCGCCACAATTAGTTCAAGTTATTTTTGGGACACCACACTAGGAAGTGTTTTTTTCGATGGTGTGCTGGGGACGAAACACCAGTCGCCGATTGCTGATGAAACTGATGCCAATCTGCAAAGCCGTGGCGATAACAAAACCGATACGGTAGTCGAGGCGCAAGAGGTCAGTCCAGGCCAGCAGTACCGTCGAATGGAGCAAACCCATCGCTGCATACAGGACGACGAACCGAAGAACTTGACCAGCCACGGGCTGGTGGCGCGCTCGAAAGACGAAGAATCGATTGCCGACGAAGGCGACACCAGTACCAAGAAAGTACGCCAGCGCTCCGGCCAGTGCCGCCGAAGAGAAGTGGCACACCTCAATGAACAGACTCAACAGCGCAAAGTAGACGCCTGCCGCGACGAGCCCATTGACGACGAAATGCGCGAACTGCCGCATGAAATTTGGGTCCTCCGGCTCAAGCGGACAGCCTGTCATTCTTACCTTATCGCGACTTGATTTCGACAACTGCAGCCCTATCGTGTCGCCGAGACTGAATCGACTCTGACTTTCAGCAGTCGCGCCGGAACAATTCTCCAGGCGATGGTCTAACGGTCCTGATCTTTCCGTCCTTTGGGGGCTTTGCATGTCGATGAATCGGTTTCGCTATGGCGCTTTGGTAACGGCAGTTGCTTTGGCGCTCGGTGTTGGCTTGTACGCGCAGAGCGGCCGAGATGCAGCGCCGCAGGCAACACCAGCCGCTCCATCGGCAGCGGCAATCAATACTTCGGGAATTGCACTACCGGATTTTCGCCAGATCGTGCAGCGCAATCGGGCCTCGGTAGTGCAGATCGCTGTGCGCGGTACGGATCGGCGTTTCGAGCAGTTCAACGACGAAAACAATCCGATGAACGAGTTCTTCCGGCGCTTCGGGATTCCCGGTCAGCCAGGCATGCCTGGCGGGCAGGCACCGCAACGCCGCGGGTCGGGCTCGGGCTTCATCACCTCCAGCGACGGGCGCATTCTGACCAACGCTCATGTGGTCAAGGACGCCGACGAAATCATGGTAACCCTGTCGGACAATCGCGAGTTCAAGGCCAAGCTACTGGGACTGGACGAGCAAACCGACGTGGCGTTGATCCAGATCGAGGCCAGCGGCCTGCCAACGGTCACTTTCGGCGACTCCGATCGTCTTGAGGTTGGCGAGTGGGTGCTGGCGATTGGCGCGCCGTTTGGCATGAGCTACACCGCCACACAAGGCATCGTCAGCGCCACCGAGCGATCCTTGCGCGAACGCTATGTGCCCTTTATTCAAACCGATGCGGCCGTGAATCCCGGCAACTCCGGCGGGCCGCTTTTCAACGCCCGCGGCGAGGTGATCGGCGTCAACTCGCAAATCTTGTCCGGAAGCGGCGGCTACATGGGTTTGAGCTTCGCGATTCCGATCAACACCGTCAATCAGATTGCCAGACAGCTGGCGGAGAAGGGCGTTGTCGAGCGCGGTTTTCTGGGTGTGCAGTTCCAGCCTGTCGATGGCCCCACCGCACGCGGCTTTGGTCTCGATCGGCCGCGCGGCGCGCTCGTGGCGTCGGTGGAGAAAGACGGGCCTGCGGCGAAGGCCGGCATAAAACGCGGCGATATCATCTTGAGCTACAACGGCAATGCGCTTGAAACCTCCACTCAGTTGCCTCCGCTGGTAGGCGCCACGCCAGTCGGCGAAAAGGCCACCTTAGAAGTGCTTCGCGATGGCAAGACCCGCAACATAACCGTGACGATCGGCAAGCTGGCCGAGGACGCCGTGCCGTTGGCTTCTCGCACTGCGCCGGGCGCTCCAGCCTCCGGCAGCGAATCCAAACTCGGCTTGTCGCTGAGCGAGTTGACTGCCGAGCAGCGCGAAGAGTTGGGCATCGAGGGCGGTGTGCTTGTCACCGGCGTGCAGCAAGGACCTGCCGAGCGCGCTGGTCTGGCGCGCGGCGATGTTCTGGTTGAAGTCAATCGACGCACAGTCGGGTCGATCGGTGAGGTTCGTGAGGCGATCGCCAGCGTCGATGCCGGCAATCCGGTCATCCTGCTGGTGCGCCGCGGCGAAGGTTCGCTGTTTTTGGTGGTTGAGCCGGAAGCCGATTAGGCGAACCCCAATCGAGACAATTCGAAGGCGCCCGCAGGGCGCCTTCGTTCTTTGCACTTATCGAACACATATCGCTGACCAGCAGTGCATAATCGCTGGCTGACTGCGCCCGGCCGGGCTTGCAAAAGATTTGAAGAACGCCTCGTATGTCACTGATTTTGCGCGATGTTGAAGCTCATGAGCTGGATGAAGTGCTAGCGCTCAACAACGCGGCCGGCCCGGGCATCATTCCGATCGACCGCGAGCGTATGGCGCATTTGTTCAAGATCGCTCGCTACTTCCGCGTGGCGCGTATCCAGCACGAACTTGCCGGCTTTCTGATTGCGCTCACGCCCGAAGCCGACTATGACTCTCCGAACTTTCTGTGGTTCAAGGCGCGCGCGCCGAACTTTTTGTACATCGACCGCATCGTCATCGACTCGCGCTTTCGCCGCCACGGCGTCGGCCGCGTGTTTTACGCCGACGTGTTGAGCTTTGCCGAAGTGCGCTATCCGGAGCTCACCTGTGAGGTCTTCATCGAACCACGCGACGATGTGTCGCTGGTGTTCTTTGGCACCAATGGATTCCAGGAAGTCGGCCAGCAGGTGCTGCCGAATGGCAGGCGCGTCAGCATGATGATCAAAGAAATGAAAGCCTATCCCTTCGTCCGCGAGCGCTATCACAACGGCGATGTGCCGGCACCGAGTTTTCTGCTGCAGGATCGCCTCAGTGCCGTGCGCGACCTGAGTCCCATCTGATGCAGGGCCTGCTGTTCACGCCAGCGTTCGAACTCAAGTCAGCCCAGATGTCGCTGATGGTGCTTGCGGTGCGACGCTTTGATCTGGACCAGTTGCAAATCGAAATATCGCAGCATGTTGCGAAAGCGCCGGCGCTGCTTAAGAACGCGCCTGTGGTGCTCGATCTCGGGCAAGCCGATCCCAAGCCTACGGCCCATCAAGTCACCAATTTACTGATGCGCACGCAGGTCGCAGGATTGCGGGTGGTTGCGCTGGTGGCCGATGCGATCGGCGAGCCGCTGGCGCATGCGGTTGGATTGCCGGCGCTGACGGTAGGACCGCGGCGCAAGAAGTCCGATGAGGCGCCAGCTAAACCGACCGAAGCTGAAGCTGCTGCCGCGCCAACCGCGCCTGAGATACCTGCGACCCCAGACGCCAACCCAGGCGCGGAAGCCGCGCCACAAGAGCCTGCTGAGGACGCACCCGCAGAGCCGGTAGCCGTGCCGCCATTGCTCCTTCCGGGTCCGATCCGGGGAGGTCAGCAAATTTACGCCAAAGGCCGCGATCTGATCATCACTGGCGCGGTCAGCGCCGGGGCGGAAGTCGCTGCGGATGGTTGCGTGCACGTTTATGGTCGGCTGTCGGGGAAGGCTCTTGCAGGCGCAGCAGGGGACGTGCGTGCACGGATTTACTGCTTGAGTTTTGGGCCGGAGCTGGTGTCCATCGCCGGCAACTTTAAGGTCTTCGAGTCGGCTCCGCGCGAGATCGCCGGGAAAGCTGTGGAAATTTATTTGAATGAAGGCCGCGTCGATGTGCGGCCCTTGAAAGCCTAGCCGATCGCCAAGAGACAGTCGGCTGGTGCGAAACTGCTAAGGAGCGCTCATGGGCGAGGTCATCGTTGTTACATCGGGGAAGGGCGGCGTCGGCAAAACCACCACTAGCGCCAGTCTTGCCTGCGGCTTCGCACGCCGCGGCAAGAAAATTGCGGTCGTCGATTTCGACATTGGCTTGCGCAATCTCGATTTGATCATGGGCTGCGAACGGCGCGTGGTCTACGATTTCGTCAACGTCATCAACGGCGATTGCTCGCTCAAGCAGGCGCTGATCAAAGACAAGCGTTTCGACAATTTATCGGTGCTGGCAGCCTCGCAAACCAAGGACAAGGACGCGCTCACCCAAGATGGCGTTGCGAAAGTCATCGACGAGTTGAAGAGTGAGTTCGATATCGTTCTGTGCGACTCGCCCGCCGGTATCGAACGCGGGGCCTTTTTTGCCATGTACTTCGCGGATCGTGCCGTCGTGGTGGTCAATCCAGAAGTTTCCAGCGTGCGCGATTCCGATCGCGTGCTGGGCATCATGTCGAGCAAATCGCGGCGCGCGGAACAAGGCCAGACAGCGGTCAAGGAACACTTGCTTCTGACCCGCTATTCGCCCGAACGCGTCGAGCGCGGCGACATGATGAGCATAGGCGATGTCGAGGAAATCCTCGGCGTCAAAGTCATCGGAGTGATTCCCGAGTCGCCCGAAGTCTTAAGCGCATCGAATTCGGGCGTACCGGTCATCCTGGACGAGAACTCCGACGCCGGACAAGCCTACACCGATGCGGTAGCGCGCCTCTTGGGCGACACCGTGCCGATGCGCTTCCTCGACGCCAAAAAGAAGGGCTTTTTCCAGCGACTGTTTGGGAGTTAAGCAGCGATGGGCCTATTCGATCTTTTCAAAGCGCGACCGAAAAACACCGCCAAACTGGCCAAAGAACGCCTGTTGATCATCGTCGCCCAAGAGCGCGGCGCTGAGGCGATGCCGGACTATCTGCCGCTGCTCAAGCGCGAGCTGCTGGAAGTCATCCGCAAGTACGTCAACGTCGACCCGGACGCTGTGCAGGTTAACCTTGAGCGCGAGGGCAGCCAGGAAGTGCTGGCGCTGTCGGTGACGCTGCCGGAGAAGTAGGTTCCAGGCTGTACTCGGTTCTTCACCACTGTGGCATATCCAGCGGGATTCACAACGAGAACCGAGCGCCGATGCACAGGCTCGTTCCATCGTCTGCGCGCCTCTGGTAGGGCACAGCGGACGCTCCAATGCCGATGGGCCATCGACGGCCAAAACCGGTGGTCTGAAGTTGTGTGCGTTAGCATGCGCAAAATCGTGGAAGTCAGCCGATGAATGCCCCGCTCGAAACCACCATGGACCTGGTCGAACGCAGCCATGCCGGCGACGCGACAGCGCGCGATCGCCTTCTCGCTCGGTACGCCTTCTCGCTCGGTACCTCCCGATTCTCACCCGCTGGGCGCGTGGACGCCTGCCGTCGGGCGCACGGGATTTGTCGGAGACCTCCGATCTGGTGCAAGTTACTTTGTTGCGTGCGTTTCAGCATTTGCCATCGTTTCAAGCGCAAGGACCCGGAGCTTTTTTCGCATTCTTGCGCCAGATCATGAGTAATCTGCTGAAAGACGAATTGCGTCGTGTTGGTCGCCGTCCGCAAGCCAGTGCGCTCGAAGAGCACATCGTCGATGAGGCGCCCTTGCCCTTGGCGCAGACAATGACGGTGGAAACCTTGCGGGCCTACGAGGCGGCATTGAGCAAGCTGAGCGACGACCAGCGCGAGGTTGTGGTCATGCGTGTTGAGCTTGGTATGGCGCACGATGAGATCGCAGCAGCGACGGAGAGCCCAAGCGCCAACGCGGCGCGCATGCGCGTAGCGCGTGCGCTTGCCGATCTCGCCCGCAACATGAGCGAGTTCAAGGATTGATCCAATGTCGGCAACCGCGAGCAACGTCACCCCGCTGCACGCCGACCCGTTATTGAAGTGGACGGCGCGTCTGGCCGAAGGGCTGCCGATCGATTGGACGCAAGCGGCTGCAGATTTGAGTCCGGCCTTGCTCGCCAGCTTGCGCCAGGTGGCGGCGCTCGCCGGGAGCTTTGCGGTCGCAGCGGACGCCCCGCAGGGGATCGGTCCGCTTGGCGTTGGCTCAACCGTGGGCGATCTGCGTATCGCGGCCGTACTCGGCGAGGGAAGCTATGGCACCGTTTATCGGGCTCACGATGAACGTCTCGATCGCGATGTGGCGCTCAAGGTGTTCAAGGGAGGGCATCGCCAGGAGTTGCTTCGCGAGGGGCAATTGCTGGCGCGGATCGACCATCCGAACGTGCTCAAAGTATATGGCGCGGTCGAAACCGATTCGCTGATCGGATTTGTCAGCGAACTGCTACCCGGCGAATCGCTCGAGCGATGGCTCGGACGCCAGGGCAAGCTCAGCGCCAGCGAAATAACGACGATCGGTGGTGAGTTGTGTGCGGCGCTCTGTGCGCTACACCAGGGCAACATCGTCCACGGCGATCTGAAGCCCGCAAACGTCCTGCGCCACCGCGACGGCCGTTGGGTCGTCGCCGATTTTGGTTCAAGCCAATACGCAAACGATCCTTTGGGCGCCAGCGGCACGCCGCTCTACATGGCGCCAGAACGCTTCACATCGACTGCCGTCACGGCTTCGGCCGATCAATACAGCCTGGGTGTGCTGCTGTTCTATCTTGCTGCACGCAGCTATCCGTACAGCGCCGAGACTGTGATCGATCTGAAAGCGCAACACCGCAAGGGTGAGCGTCGCCGTCTCATGGACTTGCGCCCGGATTTACCGCGCCTGCAGATCGATGCGATCGAGCGCGCGCTGGCCGTCGATCCCAAAAAGCGCCACAGCAGTTGCGGAAACTTCGCTGCGGCGCTGCATGCCGCGCCGCGCCACCGGGTACCGCCGCTGATGGCGGTAGCGACAGCGGCGGCCGTTGTGCTAGCGGCCGCGATCTGGTGGCCGGTCGCCACGCCTGAGGCGCATCGAACTGAGTGGTTGCGCACCAGCAGCGATCAGGGCGTCGAAATCCTCAGCTCAGGCGCTACCGCTCGGGTTGGCGATGCGCTGGCGTTGCATCTGACGTTGACCGACCGGCGGTATGTATATGTGATCAATGAGGACCTCGCCGGCGCACGATACAAGCTGTTCCCGCTCGCCACATCGACCCTCAAGAATCCGCTCGATGCTGGTAGCTATCGACTCCCAGACTCGGCCCTCGACTGGCGTATCACCAGCCGAGGCGGTCGCGAGCACTTCTTCGTTCTACTGAGCGATGAGCCGATCTCCAGCGAGCACTTCCAATCGGCGCAACAAGCGGCGCTGGATGCCCCCGGCGAAGGTCTTTATGCCTTCGAGCCCACGCGTGGCGTCGGTGGTCTCGCGCCAGCAACCAGCGAGCCGGATGCGCAATGGTTAGCGGCATTGAAGGCTCGCCATCGGAATCTCGAAGTGCGGCGTTTCGAATTGATCAACCCGTAGCGGATTACAAGTTGCGGCATGCTGCCATTGCCTGCGCTGGATCGTCGCTCCCGGCGGCCACAAATTCGATAGCCAATCGCCGCGTCCCGACCAGCAGACGCATGCACGGCGTTGCGAGGCGGGCGCGGCTTTCAGCCGGGACGATCCACCCACCCGAAAGGCATTCGCCATCCATGGCGATCGCGAACGGCAGGAATTGAAAGGCGAATCCGAGGCTGGATGCGGCATTCGGCGCCGCGTTGCGCCAGCGAACGGCAGCACCATCCGTGAGCCAGAGCTGGCGACCATCGTGCGTCAGGTCTGCGATGTCGGTGAAATCCATGCGCAGCAGCAACTGCGGAAACAGGCGGGTACGCAGCTGCTCGAACGCCGAACTTCGCGCGCCTGAGTCCGTCAGTTGTCGGCTCAGTGCATCGATCTTGAGCACATACAGACGCCAGCCCGGCTTCAGTAGCGCATGCTCCGGAACCGTCAACACGCGGTGCAGGTAGTTTGGCGTCAGCCATTGTCGCAACCGCGTCAGGCGCTCATCCATGTGCCGAACTCCTGTAGCGTCGGTCGCTCTCATGTCGAAACGACAATTGCAATGCGTCGCTCGAAATCGCCATTGTTCGATTGCTGAAACGCTGGCGAATGCTGAAGCGCACGCTCGCTTGCGCGAGATCGATACGTGCGCTTCATTCGGTGCGCGTGGCGTCCTCGATAACGCCGAGTCGGCGCTGGAGTTGGGTTGCAAGCCAGATTCGAAAGGCCGCGGCGCCAGATCGCATCAGCAACGACCGATAGCCTATCCGCCATGAACGACGAAGGCTGCCCAGGCCTGGATGCTCGGCGAGCTCTTTGTGGCGGCGACGGCGCCAACGCCGCGCAACGTATCCGCGGAGAGAGCCGGGCGCCCGATCATCGCCAACTGTGCGTGCCGAAGAGCGTCGGCTGCATCGAAGCCGCGTTGCTGCAGCCGATGGAACACCACCATGAGGTCGGCGGTACTTCGATCAGGGACCGCCCAGAGGCTGCCCAATACGGTGCGCGCGCCGGCGTAATGAAATGCCCGCACCAAACCGATCACGCCCTCGCTGGCGCTGATCTCGCCTGCGGCCGACTCGCAGGCGCTGAGAACAACGAGATCGGCATCGAGCTGCCAGCGCTGAGCGACGTCGGCGACGTTGACGATCCCATCGTCGTTCGCGGACGGCGCCAGTACCAGACCCGATCGCGCGGGAAACTTGGAATCGAAAAAACCGTGTACCGCCAAGTGCACAACGCGAGCATTGCGTGCCGCTGCCATCACTGCGGATTCGTTTGCGGCTTCGCCAACGATGACTGCCGTGCGACCACCGAAGATACGAGCGATCGCATCGACTTCGCGACGCGCATTCGGCAGCGGCGCAAGGTTGCCGCGCAAAACGGCGGGTCGCTGACCGCCGTCGGCCATCGGATCAGCGGTCGCAACGATGCCGTCGTTCGCAGAGCGGCGCCGCTGGAGTTCCGCGAGCAGCGACAACGACGGCACCTGTTTCAGGCTGAAGCGCTCGATCAGATATCTCCCGTGCGTATCCTGCAGCGCAGCGAAAGGCACTTGATGCAGCACGTCGTCCGGCGCAAGTATCAGTCGTTCGGCGCCGGCAATCGCCGTCTCTAACGGCGCCATCAGGACTGCAAAGGTACGACGCAGCGAGGCGGTGTCGGTTGAGGAGCGCAATGCCGCGACCGCAGCAATTGCATCACGGCCTGGTCCAAGATCGACAAACGATGGCTCGCGGTCGCCCCGAACCACCAGGGCGTGCAAACGATCGCCCGACAGCAAGTAAACGACCGCCGCACTCTTGCGAGGCAACTGCCGACTCGCGACGCGAAGGGACAAAGGCTCGGGATAGCGAAGGGCCGCGTAACGCGGCGCCTGAGCCCGAATGCGGCCAATCAGCTGATCCTGCGCAGACTGCAATTGAGCGTCGCCGGGGGTTCGCGCCAATGCCCGTTCCAGCCGGTCGCGCTCGGATCTCAATGCGGGAGTGAGGTCGTTGTCCAGCAGCAGCGCGCGATCGCTCATCAACTCGATCAAACCGCGCGCTCGATAACGCTCGATCACGTCGAAAGCCCTGCTGAGGTCGCCATCCTGCGCGCGTGCGAGTGTGCAATCGTCGTACAGCGCACGCTGTTCCGCGCTGTACCGCGCGCGCCGCTCGGCGAGCGGACTGATGCGCATTTTTTGCTGTTCCACGATATCGACCGCACGGCAGAACAATTCGCGAGCCTTATCCGTTTGCCCGAGGCGCCTGGCGATACGACCTTGGCTATTGATTGCGTGCGCCAGGTAGCTCGAATGTGGCGCATTTCGTTCGATAACCGGTACCGCCGCATCGAGCATTTTGGCAGCCACATCGACGTCGTTATTGGCCAACGCCAAATCTGCGAGCGCTTGCCGACCTTTGGCCAGGTCGAGCCCGTCGGGTGCGATCTTTTCGCGCATCGCAACGACGCGTTCCAGATCCGCGCGCGCCGATTCGATCTGGCCGAGCGATTGTCTGGCGCTAGCACCCAACTGTAGAGTCCAGGTATGGATCATCGTGCCCGGAGTGGTCTGACGGAACAGTCGATCGCTTTCGGTAAAAGCTGATACCGCATCGGACAACGATCCACGTTTTGAATGAACGATGCCAAGCTGAGAGTACGCAGCGGCCAGGTTGGGCGATGCCGGCTCCGCGCTGAGAAGCTCGATGGCCCTGAGAATGTTTTGCAGAGCTTCGTCCAACTCATTGCGTTCGACGGCTAACGCCGCCATCGCGATGTAAGTGTTCTTCGCGTACCGACCCGTAGAACTGACCTTGAGTTGTATTGCCAGCGCCTCTCGAAGCGCCTCATCCGCCTTGGTCAGCTCACCCCGGTCGAGGTACAGCGGGCTGATGTTGAACAGCAACGAAGCAGTCTGCAGGCCGAAGGGGTCGGTTTGCCGATAAACGGCGAGCGCATCCAGCATGGTTCGCTCGGCCTCGGCGTAGTCGCCGCGGGTGCGTTGCCACAGACCAGCGCTCATCAGCGCGCCAGCAACCTCCAGGCTAGGCGGCAGTTTTCTCGCCATTTCGAGCAGATCGACGAACGCGGCGTGCGCTTCTTCGACGCGGTTCAAGTCGCGGAGCGTTTGCGCATGGACCATCGTCGCAACCATGTTGAGCAAGTGATCGCCAGTGCGCCGCGAGCGCAGGTCCGCAAGTTGTGCCGAAGCTTCGCCAAGTTTCAACTCGCGCTGCAATGCCCTCGCGCGTTCGAGCTGCACAACGTCCTTCGCGACGGCGCTGCTCTGGCTGTCGTGAACCAGAGCATCGAGTGCGGTGCGCAAGCCTTGCACAGGAGCACCAGCGCGCCGTCCCTCGATGCGATAGGCAATGTTCAGCCATAAAGCGTGCTCTGGCGCAAAAGCGACAGCGTTCGCAAATGCGGCATCGGACTTGTCCTGGCGACCGGCGCGCAAGTGCGTCAGCGCGCAGCGCCAATAGAGCGAACCTCGCGAACCGGCGGAAATCTCCAGCGTCTGGTCGCTCGCGATATCGCAAGCGGCGGATACCGATTCGGGCGGCAGTAACACAGTTTCCCGCAAGCGCCCATCGGCTGCAAGCTCGCTCGGAATCGGCAGCCAGTACCAGGAGCCCGAAGCCATCTGGTGCTTGGTCGTGCCAGACACCAATTCGACCGATCCGAATTGCATCGCACCGTATTCGACTTCAAGCAAGTCCAGCGGACTTTCCACTGCGTGGCTTTCGCCTTCGCTATCGATCCACGCCGAGACCACAGTGTCCAGAGGAACGCTCTGGGCCGGGCGGCGTTCCGTAGCCACGATGAGAGCGCCACCATGTGCTGGTCCACAGCAAAACAATATGGCAGCAGCAAGCCATCGGGTCATGGTCTGGTCCTTCGTTGCGGTTGGGGAGTCGGTTCGAGTTTGTCCTTTGTGGATTCGCCAGCCTGTCGCTACGCGCCTTGGTCCCATCGTTTCATCGAACCAGTGACCCGAACTGGAATCTGGCGTCGGCACCAGCGGTGTCCACCTCACTCTAACGAAAGAAGAAGACCGATAGCACAAACAAGGATCGAGGCGACCACGTTAAATGAAAGCCCATAGCAACTGTCGCCAGCTCTGGTCGCGGGCGCGCCATCAGGCCGGTATTCCCGATGCGCAACGGACTTCGCTCGACCTCGCTATGATCCTGTTTCGCGTTCGCGACAGCTGTTTGCCGCGAACTCAATCCAAGAGGACGAAAGCCATGAGCCACCGCAGCGCGTTGCGATTACACGTCCCCGAACCCAAAGCCAGGCCTGGCGAAACCACCGATTTCAGCGGCCTCGTGATTCCACCGGCTGGTAGCTTGAAACGCCCATCCGTCGACGCGGCGGACCACACTTTGCGCGATTACGCATTCGGGATGATTCGCGTACTCGACGACACTGGCTCGGCGGTTGGGGAGTGGGATCCGAAGCTCTCGCCGGAGACGCTGAAGGAAGGCTTGCGCTACATGCTGACAACGCGTACATACGATGAGCGCATGATGCGCGGGCAGCGCCAGGGCAAGACGTCCTTTTACATGAAATGCACTGGCGAGGAAGCGGTGGCGGTGGCGCAGGCGATGGCGCTGGATCGCGGCGATATGTTGTTTCCAAGTTATCGCCAGCAAGGCTTGCTGATCGCCCGCGAGCATTCGCTCGTGGACATGATGTGTCAGGTGTACAGCAACACTAAAGACCGACTGAAAGGTCGGCAGTTACCGGTGATGTACTCGTCCAAAGATTCTGGCTTTTTCTCGATCTCCGGAAATTTGGGAACGCAGTTTCCGCAGGCCGTGGGTTGGGCGATGGCCTCGGCGATCATGGGCGATACGCGCATCGCCGCGTCCTGGGTGGGCGATGGCACCACGGCCGAGGCGGACTTCCACTACGCTTTGACCTTCGCCACGGTTTACCAGGCGCCGGTAGTGTTGAATGTGGTCAATAACCAGTGGGCGATTTCCACGTTCCAGGGTTTTGCGGGCGGCGAGCAAACCACCTTCGCCGCACGCGCAATTGGCTATGGATTGCCTGGCCTGCGCGTCGACGGCAACGACTTTCTTGCCGTGTATGCCGCTACCAAATGGGCGGCAGACCGCGCGCGCAACAATCTGGGACCGACGCTCATCGAGCTCTACACGTATCGCGCGGCACCGCATTCGACGAGCGATGATCCATCGGCATACCGGCCCGACGATGAGTACAAGCGCTGGCCGCTGGGCGATCCCATCGAACGCTTGAAACAGCACATGCTGAGCATCGGTATCTGGAGCGACGCCGAGCACGAAGCGCTATTGGCCGAAGTCGACGAAAAGGTACGTGCGGCGCAGAAAGAAGCCGAGAGCTACGGAACGCTGGGCGTGAAACCGGCCAGCGCCGCGACCATGTTCGAGGACGTCTATAAGGACGTGCCGCAGCACTTGATCCGTCAACGCCAAGAGCTGGGGGTTTGAGATGGCTACGATGAATATGATTCAAGCCATCAACTCCGCCATGGATGTGATGCTGGAACGCGATTCAGGCACGGTGGTTTTTGGTGAGGATGTGGGCTATTTCGGCGGTGTGTTTCGTTGCACGGCGGGCCTGCAGAAAAAATACGGCAAGGAGCGCGTGTTCGATGCGCCGATTGCTGAAGGCGGCATTCTCGCTGCGGCGATTGGCATGGGCGTGTACGGCTTGCGGCCGGTGGTCGAAATTCAGTTCGCCGATTACATCTACCCCGCGTTCGATCAGCTCGTCTCTGAGGCGGCGCGCCTGCGCTATCGATCGGGTGGTGAATTCTGGGCGCCGATCACCGTGCGTTCGCCGTGCGGTGGCGGCATCTTTGGTGGGCAAACCCATAGCCAGAGCCCGGAGGCAGTGTTCACGCACGTGTGCGGCTTGAAGACCGTAATCCCCTCCAATCCCGTAGACGCCAAGGGCTTGCTGATTGCGGCCATCGAGGACGACGATCCGGTGGTGTTCTTCGAGCCCAAACGCATTTACAACGGGCCATTCGAGGGTTACCACGATCGGCCTTTGGTGCCGTGGTCCAAGCACCCGCTGGGCGAAGTGCCGGAGGGTTACTACCGCATCGAACTCGGCAAAGCTGCGATTGTGCGCGAGGGTAGTGCGGTTACCGTACTCGCGTACGGCACCATGGTGCATGTGGCGATGGCCGGTGCGGCGGAGGCGGGCGTCGATGCCGAGATCATCGATTTGCGCACGCTGGTGCCGCTCGACATCGATTGCATCGTGGCCTCGGTGAAAAAGACCGGGCGGTGCGTCATCGTGCACGAAGCGACCAAGACCGGCGGCTTTGGTGCCGAGTTGATGGCGCAAGTGCAGGAGCAATGCTTTGTGCACCTGGAGGCGCCGATCGCACGCGTGACCGGCTGGGACACGCCGTATCCGCATGCCTTAGAGTGGGAGTATTTCCCTGGGCCCGATCGCGTCAAGCGCGCGTTGCTCGCAGTCATGGAGGCGTAACAGCGGTTGTTGGTTGCGGGTTGCTGGTTGTTGGAATGGCTTGAGGAGCGTGCGAACGCACTCGCTGCCAACAACCCTGCGGTAGAGACCGAATCTTGAAGGACGTGAATCATGGGACGCTTTGTATTCAAATTGCCGGACATCGGCGAAGGCATCGCGGAAAGCGAAATCGCGCAGTGGCGAGTGAAGGTGGGCGATGTGATCGCCGAGGATCAGCCGCTGGTCGACATGCTGACCGACAAGGCTGCGGTGGAGATTTATTCGCCCGTGTCCGGAAAGATATTGGAGTTGCGTGGCAAAGAGGGCGACATGGCGCCAGTGGGTGGACCGCTGGTCATCATCGAAGTGGAAGGCGAGGGGACGCCGGAGGCGGATGTGCTGGCGGCGCCGGCGCCGAAGATGGCGGCGCCTGCGCCTGTGCCTTCCGCCGCGACTCCTGCGCCTGCTGCGGTTGCGGAGCAAGAACCGCTCAAAGCTGTACCTGCATCAGTGGCAACTGCAACTGTGGTGAACCCATCTGCGCCCGGCGTGCCGCGCGCCGCTGGCGAGAAGCCGCTGGCATCGCCGGCCGTTCGTAAACGCGCGCACGATCTCGGCATCGCGCTGCAGTACGTGCCGGGAAGTGGACCGGCCGGGCAAATCACGCACGCCGATCTCGATGGCTTTATTGCGCGCGGCACTGCGCCGGTCGCCAACCCGGCATCGAGCGCACTTGCGCCACGCACGTCTGTCGAACCGATCAAGGTCATCGGCATGCGGCGCAAGATCGCCGAGGCGATGCAGCGCAGCAAGCAGCGCATCCCGCACTTCGCGTACGTCGAAGAAGTGGATGTCACCGAGCTTGAGAATTTGCGCAACAAGCTCAATGCCGACTACGGCAAAGAGCGCGGCAAGTTGACGTTGTTACCATTCCTGGTTCGCGCGTTGGCCAATGCGATCGTTCGCTATCCGCAAGTCAACGTCACCTTCGATGACGAGGCAGGCATCGCTTACCGTCATGCTGCTTTGCACATCGGCATCGCCACGCAGACGCCGAATGGATTGGTCGTTCCAGTTGTCCGCCACGCCGAGGCCATGGATCTATGGCAGTGCAGCGCTGAGATTCGCCGCCTCGCCACAGCTGCACGCGAGGGCAAGGCCAAGCGCGAAGAGTTGAGCGGCTCTACCATGACCATCACCAGCCTGGGCGCACTCGGCGGCATCGTGACCACACCGGTCATCAACGCGCCGGAGGTGGCCATTGTCGGCGTCAACAAGATGGTCGAGCGACCGATGGTGCGCGCCGGGCATGTGGTGATCCGTACCATGATGAACTTGTCGTCGTGCTTCGATCACCGCATGGTCGATGGCTACAACGCCGCCGAGTTCATCCAGGATGTGCGCGGGCAGCTGGAGCATCCGGCTACGTTGTTTGTGGCGTGAGCGTGCAGGGCAGTTGGCCTTCACTGGCCAATCTGTCCATACGAAACCAGACGTGTTCCCTACCAGTGGGCGAGGAAACAGGTCTGACACCATCGAGAGCACTGTCGAACTGGGTACTTCTCCGGTTTCGGCCCGAACCATCGAGAAACCGTGATGAGCGAAAAAATCGAAACCGATGTATTGGTCGTCGGCGGCGGCCCGGGTGGCTACGTGGCCGCCATCCGCGCTGGGCAACTGGGTCTGAAGACCACGCTCGTCGAAGGCGATCGGCTCGGCGGCACGTGTTTGATTCGCGGCTGCATTCCCTCCAAAGCGCTGATCCATGTCGCGGCGAAATTCGATGAACTCATGCACCATGTTGGCGCCGGGAAGTTGGGAATTCGTCTACCGCAAGCACCGGAGTTCGACCTGGGCCAGGCGGTAGATTGGAAGGAAACCATCGTCGATAAGCTCAACACCGGCGTTGCGGCTTTGCTCAAGCGCGCCAAGGTGCGCGTGGTTCTAGGCAAGGCGGTGTTTTCCGATGCGAAAAACTGCATGGCGAGCACAGCAAGCGGCGATGTGGCGATCAGCGCCAAACACGTGATTCTGGCCACCGGTTCGACCGTCGCCACGCTGCCGACAATTCCCTATGGCGAGCACGTGTGGTCGTCAACCGAGGCACTGGCGCAACGCGAGGTGCCAAAGCGTCTGGCGGTGATCGGCGCCGGTTACATCGGCATGGAACTCGGCATGGCGTATGCCCGCATGGGCAGCGAGGTCGTATTCGTCGAGGCGCTCGATCGAGTGCTGACGCTGTTCGATCGTGCGCTGACGAAGCCGGTCGAGAACTGGTTGAAGCAGCGCAAGATCGATGTGCACTTGAACACTCGCGCGCAGGCGCTGATCGACGATGGCCATGGGCGCGCGCTGGAAGTCCAAGCCGCGGACGGCACGCTGCAGCGCCTGCCCTGCGATAAGGTCCTGATTGCGGTCGGTCGCAAACCAGCGACGCAAGGCATGGGTCTGGAGCGTATGGCCGTCGATATGAACGGCCCCTTCGTCAAGATCGACGCGCAATGCCGCACGTCGATGCGTGGCGTGTTTGCCATTGGCGATCTGGTCGGCGAGCCGATGCTGGCGCACAAAGCCTCGGCGCAAGGCGAGATGGTGGCCGAGATCATTGCCGGGCATCGGCGTGCATTTGCGCCGGTCGCCATCCCGGCGGTGTGCTTCACGGAGCCCGAGCTGGTCGGCGTGGGCCTCACGCCCGATGAGGCCAAAGCGCAAGGCATCGACGTCATCGTCGGCCAATTCCCGTTCGCCGCCAACGGCCGCTCGCTGGCGATGCAGGCAGGTAGCGACGGCGGCTTTGTGCGCATCACCGCGCGCGCCGACAATCATCTGGTGCTGGGAATCCACGCCGTGGGCGCGCACGTGTCGGAGTTGTCCGGCGAATATGCGCTGGCGCTGGAAATGGGCTCGCGATTGGAGGATTTGTCGGGAACCATTCATGCGCATCCGACGATGACCGAAACCTTGCCCGAGGCGGCCCTCGCGGCGTTGGGGCACGCCATTCATGCTTGACGCCAGTACTGATGGTTAAATCGGGTGGATTTCTTCAGCAACTGAAGTAGGGGCGCGGGCAAGGGGGCAGGGGCCGAGCTTGATTGCATGCACGCCGAGCGTTTTTCAGGGCTCGAGCGTTAATCGCTGTAGGCCCATTGCGTGGCCTTTATCCACCCGCTTCCTGCCCGGCTCATCGATCTCAAGTTGCTGGTGAATTCTGGCCGGACCATTTGTCCAGCGAGGATTACCAGTTATGTGAGGTCGGCGACGGGGGCTGCTGTCGCAAGCCGCTCTATACTGGCCCAATGCTCAATCCTCATTCTCAACGCCTGCGCCTGGCTGGCGCCTTTGGCGCGGCTGGCGCGCTGCTGATCGCCGTTGCGGCGTATGAACCAGCGCCTGTTGCCTTTGCGCTTTGGCCGGGGTTGTTTTTTGCCCTGGTGGCTCGCGCTGGCATAGCCGAGGCGTGGGCCAAGCCCTTTCTGCATCAAGAGCGCTTGCCGAGGCTGGCACTTGGTCTGGGATTGGTCGCTGGATTCGGCATGGCGCTGCAGTTGGTGTTCGGACCGATCTTTGCGGACCTCGGCTCAGTCGCATCGTTTTTGTTCCTGGCTGCACTGCTAGTTGCGGCCTTGTTCGCGCAATGGCGATGGTGGCCGATGCCCGTGTTGCTACTGGCGTCGCGAATGCGCGACCCCAGCGGGAATCGTTCGCTGTGGCAGCGGCTGGCGAGTCGCGCTGGGGATTTGAGCGATGAGCGCGAGGCCTTCTTTCAGGGTGGCATTTGGGTGGCGTCGGGGTTCTTACTGGCGTTGCTGGCACCGATTTTCCTCCACGGATTCGTTGAATCTGTCTGGCTGCGCCTGCCATTGCTGCTCGCTGCGTGTTTTCTGGCTGTCGAAGTCGCGGTGCGCGTCACCTTGGCGCAGCGCGACAAGCCCCGAGCAGCGCGCAGCGTGCCATCGTTCCTCCTTGATGGCGGTGTCAGCGAGCTGCCGTCTGAACCGAGCGTCGAAGCCATACCGACCCCGGACGAGGACCTGCTGGAAGCGGCGCGGCGTGGCGATGCCAAAGGCGTTAAAACCGCGCTGGCGATGGGTGCGAGTGCCAACGCGCGCCCGCCCGTGCACGCTGCAGATCAGCGCCTGCCGCTGGTGATCGCCGCAACCATGCCGGACTTGAGTGCGCTGCGAGCCTTGATTGCCGAGGGCGCGGATGTCAATCTGGCGGCGAATGGGGTCACGCCATTGCTAGCGGCGACCAAAGATTGCTACGACGGCCGCGTCGAAGCAGTGATGACGCTGATTGCCAATGGCGCCAACGTGACGTTGGCGGACGGTGCGGGCAACACGCCGCTGCACTTTGCCGCGCTGACGCGCGATCCGGCCGTCGCACAGAGTTTGATCGACGCCGGCGCAGACGTTAACGCCATCAATCGCGAGGGCATGACGCCCATCGGTCTTGCGGCCGAGGCTGCGAACTGGGCCGTGCTCGAGTTTCTGTTGAAATGCGGCGCGAAAGCTGAAATGCCGGGCGCGACGCCTGCGCTGCTGTTTGCCGCCGCCGTCGATGGCGACGATCCACGCGGAGTCAAAGCACTGCTGAAAGCCAAAGCCAAAGTCGACAGCCGCGGCCCGAACGGACGAACCGCATTGATGGTGGCAGCGCTCGCCGATAACGCTGAAATCGCGGATGTCTTGGTGGCCGCCGGCGCGCCGCTTGCGGCTACCGACGACGCGCAGCGCAGTGCGCTTACCGAAGCTGCGAGATCGGGCGCCAACCGCGTTCTGCAACGCTTGTTTTTGCACAAGCTGAGCGCCGAGGGCATCGACGGCGACGGCCGCAGCGTGCTGCATCTGGCGGCAAGCGCAGCCAACTCCAATGCCGAGACCATTCGCCTGCTGGTGGAGATGGGCGCCGATCCTGAGGTGCGAGATCGGCAAGGGCGACGCGCTGTGGATATCGCCGCAGCCGCCGGACGCTGGCCCCAGGTCATGGCACTCGACCCCGATTATCCGGTACCGAGCGCGCACGTTGCGGACGAAAACGACGTTGCGCCGACGATTCGTCCCGATGCGCCGGGCGAGCTACTCGTTCGGGCAGCGACCCAAGGCCGATTCCCGCTCTACCAGGAGCTGCTGGGCGTGCCGAGAATTGCGATTTCCCATCTCGCAGACGCTTTGGCCGCCGCCGTCGTGCATGGCGAGCGCTACCTGGAAGCGCTGCTGGCGCAAAACATCGACCCCTTTGCGGCGCCGGGCGAGCCCAGCATCTTTGCGCGGCTGTGCGCGCATTCGCCGGTTCCGTGGTCATTTCTGACGACGCTTGCCGAACGTGCCACTGGCAATCCTTGGGCCGCGTTGCCACAGTTGCAACTCGAACCCGACGATGCGCCCGCGCTGGTCGCCTTGATCGACGCTCTGGCAGCGCGACGCGCGTCGCTGGCGACCGATAGCGTGCCAGGTTTGTCGGGCGTGCTGCACTGGCCGCTGGTAGCGATCGAGCGCTTACTGGCGGCAGGCGCTGATCCGAACGGCGTCGATGCGCAAGGCAATCCGATGCTCATCGGGCTGGCGGCCGCGCGTCGCTCGGACGCACGCGAGCTGGCGCCGCTGCTGATTCGTGCCGGCGCCGATCCGGCGCGCCGCGCGCGCGATGGCAGCACGGCTGCGGGCGTCGCTCGCTATAACGGGCAGTTCGAGTTGGCGCAACTACTGGATTGGCCGCCCGGCGCGCACCCCGGCACCGCGCTCGACGGTCGCGCCCTGGCGACCGCGGGAAAGCGCGGCGATCTGGCTACGATCGATCGCTTGCTGGCGCTCGGCATCGATATCGACGCTGGCGATGAAGATGGCAACTCTGCGCTGATCCACGCCGCTGGCAAGGGCCAGGTCGACCTTATGCGCGCACTGCTCGACCGTGGTGCCAGCACAACGGCGCCTTCCAAGCGCGGCATCACGCCGCTTGGCGCAGCCGTGCTGGCGGGGCAGGCCGAGGCAGTCGAGTTCTTGCTTCAGCGTGGAGTAGGGCTGGAAAGCCTCATCGCCGAGCGCTTTACAGCCCTGGGATTGGCTGCCGGATGTCTACGGTTGCCGATGGTCGACTTATTGATCGCGCGGGGCGCAAGAATCGATGGCGGCGCTGAGTCGGCATTGTGGGCGCTGTTGCGGCAGATTCTCGATGCGACCAGGCCGCAGCCGCAGGTGCAGGCGATGTTAGAAAGATTGCTTCAAGCGGGCGCCAATGGCGATCAGCCAAGTGCAGGATTATCGCCGTTGTTGTTCCTGGTCGGCGCCGGTCTTGCTGAGCCAACCATTCGCGACGAAACGCGATTGAAGCCAGCATTGGCAGCGTTGCTTGCTGCCGGCGCCAATCCAAACGCCGTCGATCTCGTTGGGCGCACGGCGTTGCATTGGGTTTGCCGTCATGGCCTGATTCAATGCGGCAATGCGCTGATCGAGAGCGGTGCAGATCCGCGCATCGTCGATGACGATCGCAAGCTGGCGCTCGACTTGCTCTCGCCCCGACATCGCATCCATCTCGGGCCTGTATTGCGCCAGGCCGCCGAGGCCTGGAATCGTCAGAACACCCGCCGCTAAAGGCTTCTGCAACGCGGCGCCCGAGACGAAGCGTCGGCTACCCGCCAGCAATCGTGAAATCTCCAAGGAAACAGAAGCGACGCTCGCTGAATCGAAACGCCCCGCAGTAGACTTGCCACGCGACACAACAATCAGGGGTTTCGTGAATGACTGGGCGCAACCGTAGTTGGATCGTGGCCGCTGCACTGCTTTGCGTCCTCGCAGGCGCTGCCGAGGCCGCACCCACGATCACCGCAATCGCCAATGTCAATCCGGCAAGCTCGGTGACGGGTCAGGCGCTGGATATTGTTGTTCAAGTGGAAAGCGCCGGCGCCGGGCCACCCACCGGCAGCGTTACCCTGTCCACAGGAGTGGTCGGCGAAACCTGCGTCGCTACGCTCTCGCCGGGGGGCGCTAACACGTCGATCGGCAACTGCGGATTTACCCCAGCGTTCAGCGCGCTTCCCTCAGGACTGCGCAATGTGGTTGCAGACTATGCGGGCGCACCGGGATTCAATCCATCGTCGGGCGCCGCACCGCTCACAATCACCGCGGCTGCGACGACGACCACTTTATCGGCACCGCCGAGCGCCGTTGCGCAGACGCCAGCAACTTTCACGGTTGCCACGACTGCCGCGGCGCCGGGCGGTGGCATCCCCACTGGCGTCATTGAGGTGCTCGCCACCAGCGGCAGCGAGAACAAACGTTGCTGGGTTCTTCTGCCGGCGAACAGCTGCAACATCACTTTCCTGGCACCTGGCGCCTATAGCGTGACGGCGAGTTTTCTCGGCAACCCCGATCACGGCGCTTCGGTCTCGTCGAACGCCACGGTAACCGTGGGTTCTGGATTTCCGACGAACGACTGCAACTATGTGGGGCCAGGGACGGGCAGCTGGAGTAACCCGTCGCACTGGAGTTGCGGGGTCGTTCCGGGCGCCAATGATCGAGCGACGATCAACGGCGGGCCGGAAATCTCGTACGACGTTTCTGGCGGCGGAACCGTCGGCGAGATCGTGATCGGCAGCGCCACGTTAGGTATCGATCAGAACCTGACCATCGGTCACTCGCTTCGGCTCATTGATGGTTCGATCGGGGTCGCGCCATCAGTCGCCTTCACGGTGCCGGTCGACGCCAGTGTCGAAATTCTTGCCGGCAGTTTTGTCATGCCCATCGAGGGCACGGTGGCGATGGGCGGCACGTGGGCATTTTCGGGTGGCACCGCCGATTTCATTCTTGGTGCATTCAACGTCGGCGCCTCTGGCCGGCTGGTCGTGAGGAGCGGACCGCAGAACTTTGTGTCGACCGACACCGGTTCTCTGGACATCGATGGCACCTTGCTGGCGCTCGGCGATATCACCATCGATCTACCGGGTGCGGACACCGGCACGATGCACGTCGAGGCGGAAGGAACGCTGCGATTCAGCCAGCCGCGCACGATCGGGAGTCTTTTGGCGTTGAAGGGACGCGCCGGCACATACTGGTTCGACACCGGCGCCACAGCGACGATCGTTAACGCGCCCGATCGCGGCATCGGATTGCACGCGCAGGGCGGATCCACGCGCGTCGTATTGCCTTCCTGGACCTTTCCGCGCGAGCTGACGAATTTGACGCTTTCGAACAACGGCACGATCGACTTGAACGGCTCGATTGTGGTGCTGGATCGATATGGGCTGCTGACCTCCGCGCGACTCAACGGCATCGGTGCCGTGCGCGATATCGCGGTGATCGGCCGCGATCCATTCTTCAGCGGCGCTGGCTCCGTGACTTTCGATGATGTGCATCAACGCGTCTATGGGATACACGAGGTGCGCAACGGACAACTGTTCGATTCTGGCGCGCAGTTGACAATCAAGCCGGGCGGTCAGCTTCTTGCCGTCGCGAACAGCAAACCGTTGGTTTTTGAATGCGCGCTACCCGGCGCCTGTTCGCCCACCGTGACTGTCGGCGGTACATTTGGGCTGAGTGGTGCTGACATCGTACAGCTGGGACCGAACGTCGGGCTCGCCGTGAATGCTACCTCCGCCACTGTGGCCATCCAGAGCGGCGGCCTCACTGTCGATCAAACGGTTGCACTCACCTCAGGCGTTATCCATCTGCAACCGGCGACCTCGATGTCCGTGAATGGATCTTTTTCTTTGAGCGGCGGCGAGTTGCTGATCGAAGATACGGCGGTGGTCACGCCTACGTCGCCGCTTCAGCAGAGCGGCGGCCGGCTGTTTCTGGACGGCACGCTGTCCGGCGCATTGAACCAGACCGCTGGTGTGCTGGAGATCGGTCCGGGCGATCCCTCCGGCACCGTCACGGGCGCTTATCAACAAGGCGCCGCCGGGTTTCTCGCGATTCCGATGGAGAACAATCTGGCAGCTGAAAAGGGCGCTCCTTGCGGAGTGGCCAGAGCCCTTGTCGCGGGCCCTGGCCTCGTGCTCAACGGCAATCTCGATGTCTTCACGCTGGGCTGCCTTGTGAGCGCTGGCACCGGCCCGTTCACCGTCGTCGATGGGCCCGCGGGTTTTTCGCAATTGCCGACTTTGGCGAGCAACCCGAACCCGTCGTTCGCGTTGCAGTTGAGCGGCGACGATGTGCGCTATGTCGAGCAGGCGAGCGCGACGTGTACCTGGAACGTCAACGGTGCTGGACAGTGGAACGTGCCTGGCAACTGGAACGGTTGCTCGACGGGTTCCGGGACGCCCAGCGGTACGCCAGGTACCGCCGACACCGCTGTGATTGGAAGCGCCACGCCGTTGGCCGACGTAATACTCGGCGGGAATCGCTCCGTGACCAATTTGACGCTCGAAACCGGAAAGATCAGCGGTTCAGGCAATCTCGTGGTGATCGGCGTGGTCGATTGGAGCGGCGGCGAAATTGCCGGCGTCAGCCCGGCAAGCGACACGCTCTCGTTCGGCCCCAGCTCTACGGTCAATCTCAGTGGCGGTACGAAAACCGTGCGCTCGCGCACGTGGAACATGAACGGAAGTACCACGTGGACCAGTGGCGATATTGAGTTACTCGCCGACACCCGAGTCTTCAACGCTGGCGGCTTCGTTGCCGGTGCCGCCAGTAACTTGAATATCTCGGGCGACGGCGCGCCGCAGATTCGGTTTGTCAATTCCGGCAACGTGGTCAAGCAGGGTGCTGGCAGCGTGGTGTTTACCGCAAATGTTCCGTTCGAGAACACCAACTCCGTTGAGGTGCAGGGTGGGCGCCTGGAGGTAAGCGGCGGCGGCACCGAGAACGGCAGTTTCCAGGTTGCGAGCGGAGCCATGTTGCAGTTCGATTTGCCCGGCAGCACGACGCGCACACTCGGCGCCAGCCCGCCGATCACAGGCGCCGGAATCTGGCGCAAATCAGGTTCCGGGACTTTGATTTTCGCTGGCGGATACGCGCACACCGGACCCAGCGAAATGGTTGGAGGCACTATCGAATTTTCGACCCCAGGGACCGCGATCGCGCTGGCCGACACTTTGTTGGAAGGAGCCACGATCAGCGGCGACGACACCATCGACCTTAGCGGCACATTTACCTGGAATGGTGGCGAGATCACCCGAACGTCCGGCTCGCCGTTGTTCCGAGTGACGGCCGGCACGACGCTGAACCTGATTCCGCAGTCGCCTTCGCAACGTGTTTTGCGCAACCGAACGATCGAGGTTTCGGGCGCAATGGACATCAACGCTACTACGCTATCGCTCGACGGCAGTGCCCGGGTTGAGGTCAGCGGCGCGCTGAACCTCAACGGTTCTGCAATCGGTCAAACGCGCATTCAGTGCGAGTTCTCGGGTCCTTGTGGCGATGTCGTCATTGGCTCCGCGGCGATTTTGGGCAGCGCCAGCGCTGGCGTCGGAAACACGATTGGCGCCGGCGTCGGCGTTCAGTTAGACGGCACGCTGAATGTGGACGCCGGCCAGCTGTTGCTCGACGCCAATTTGACGACAGCCTCCGGTTCGATCATCGACATCGCCTCCGGCGCCACTCTTGCCCGTGGCAGCGCGCTGACCATGAGCAATGGGACGTTGCGCGGATCGGGAACCATCGCTGCCGATCTCGATGTGGGCCAGGTCGAAATCCGGCCCGGCACGAGTCCCGGCTTGCTTACCGTCCAGGGCAACTTCACGGCGCAACCGTCCACACGTTTCGTGATGCAAGCGAGCGGCACTACGCCCGGCACGCAGTACGATCGCCTGGCGATCAATGGCAATGCGAGCCTTGCCGGAACGCTGGATGCGCTTTCGATCAGCTTCATACCGGCACCGTCGGACGTCTTCGATTTCATCACCTTCACCGGGACTCGCAGCGGTAATCTGACGATCGGAATCAACGACTTTCCCGGCTTCGGTCTGGCGGTTCTGCCCAACGCGATTCGACTGGTTGCCGCGCCGAGCTCCTTTACGGTCGATCGTGCCGACGACGATCTCTCTCCCGCCGCTCAGGCTTGTACGGCCGCGTTGAGCGACTGCACTTTGCGCGGCGCGATGGTGGCTGCCGCACTGTTTGGACCGGGCGCCGATATCGAGTTCAACATCCCGGGCAGCGGGCCTCACGTCATCAGCCCTACCAGTGCGCTGCCCAGCCTGCCCAACAACGTGCGTTTCGACGGCAATTCGCAACCCGGGTCAGTGCCGAATTCCGAAATCGGCTTTGGGCCGCTGAACATGGTGATCCAGATCGAAATCAATGGCTCCCTGACCGGCCCTGGCACGAACGGTCTGGTGTTTGCGCTGGGTGGTGGTCCGAGCCGCGTCGAAGGTATTGCCATCCATAGTTTCCCTGGTGCGCAGATTGTCGGTAATGGACCTGCGGACAACGTGTTGTTCGTGTTCGGCAACTTCATTGGGCTGCGTGCCGATGGCACTACGGTGGGAAGCAATCAGTCCGTGGGCGTGCGCTCGGCCGGCGATGTGGTGGTGGGCACTCCGGTGCGTGGGCCGCTGTCGCGCAATGTGCTGGCTGGTTTCACCGATCAGGCACTGGAGCTCACCAGCGGGAGCGCCCTGCAGGCGCAGCTCAACTATATCGGCACCAATCGAACCGGCCAGGCGACCTTCGCAGCCAATGGACGTCGGGGCGTGTATGCAGACGTTTCAGGACCCGTCGGCGCTCAACTGTACCTGCGCAACAACATCATCAGCGGTCACGATGAAGACGGTATCCGTTTGCAATGCACAGTTCCCGGCAGCGCGTGTTTCGATTTTGGCGCGGCGATCTACAGCAACCTTATCGGAACCAGCACCGATGGGTTCACGCCGCTGCCGAATGCCGGCAATGGCATCAATGTCTCTGGTTTGGTTGCTTCGCAGGTCGATATCGGGTTAGAAGCGGGCGATTTCATCGGTAACCGAATTCGCAACAACGGCGGCAATGGGGTTTTGTTCACTAATGCGCCTTCGAACGCGGGGCGAGTCGCCGTGACAGGGCCAAATCTCATCGACGGGAACCTTGGATTGGCCATCGATCTTGGCGGAGACGGCCGCACCGGCAACGATGTTGGCGATTCCGACGACGGTCCGAATGGACTGCAAAACTTTCCGATATTCACCGCATTCGCCGTCGACACCGTGCCCGACCCGGATCGGGTCGACGTTACCGTGGCGCTGGACACGCCGATTTCGTCGAGTCCAAACAATTATCCCGTCCGGATCGACTTCTTCGTTGCCCTCGGCGACGAACTCGGTGCCTATCTGGGCAGCGGTAGCCTCTTGCCGCCCAGTGCCGAAAAGGGTCCCATCGGCGGCAGTTTCGGCTTCAACGTACCGGCTGGTGTCACCCTCACGGCGGACGACACACTCGTGGCCATTGCAACCGATGCGCTGGGCCGATCATCGGAAGTGTCTTTTTACGCCACCACAACGACCATCGATTCCGATACGCCCGATCCCACGCTCGCTGGTCAGTCCTACACGGTAACGGCATCGGTCAATCACGTCGACGCCACGCCCTTTAAGTTGGCAGGTGCGATGGCCATTGGCGATGGCGCAGGGGGTTGCGACCCGGCGATACCGGTGCCTGTCGCGGGCACCGGGCTTCGCTTTACCTGCGTACTCAACACGGCAGGCCCACCCCGCGTGGTGACCCTGGGCGCGTCTTACCGTGCGCCAGATTCACCATTCATCGTTTCCTCGGGCTCGGAGCCGCATACGATTCAAGGCCCATTGCCGACAACCACGACGATCGCCTCCGTAGCTCCCGAACCCAGCATCGTTGGCCAGCCCTACACCGTGACAGTCGCTGTCAACGACGGTGGCATGCCAGTGTCGACAGGTCAGGTTGAGATCAAGCAGCTCACGGACAACCAGAGCTGCACGATCAATCTCGCCAGCGCCAGCAGCTGTCAGTTGACGTCTACGCTTGCGATCAACACGGCCGTACAGGCTCGGTTCCTTGGCACGCCGTCATTGGCGCCGAGCCTTTCGGCGACGCAAGCGCATACGGTGAACGCAGCAGCAACCGAGATCAACATCATCGCCGATACGCCCGACCCATCGGCCCTGAACGAACCCATCACGGTGACAACCACTCTGAGCGTGGTCAGCCCAGGTGCCGGCGTGCCCACAGGCGAGATCTTCATCACCGATGGCGTGGGGAGCTGCAGTGCTTTCTTGCCGGCTTTAAGCTGCACCTTTGTACCCAAAAACACCGGCGCGTTCGCGCTCGAGGCGCGCTACCTGGGCGATGCGAATTTCTTGCCGGACAGCGACACGGAGGCGCACACGATTGCCTCATCGACGGCGGACCTGGCTATTGTCAAGCGAAACGGCGAGCGTTTGCTCCCTGGCGGCGCCCAGACCACCTATGTCATTTTGGTTACCAATAACGGTCCGCAGCCCGTGACCAACGCTCGCGTAACGGATATTCTGCCCCCTCAGTTGAGTGCAGCTACATGGACATGTGTTGTCAGCGGGTCCGGCTCGTGTCCGGCCAGCGGCAGCGGTAACATTGATGCACTGGTGAGTCTGGCCAGTGGCGCGCAAGCAACGTTCCAGTTGACGGCGACGGTGCAGTTGAACCCCGAACAGATCGTGAGCAACACCGCCAATATTGCGCCGCCTGCGAATACGCCGGACCCGCAACTTGGCAACAACGAAAGTACGGACGTCGATACAATTGGCCTCCATGCGGATGGTTTTGAGTCGGAAAACGAATGACCCAAGACGCTCAACCCAATAGCACCACCACGCGCGTGATCACGCCAGCCGAAGCGCGCGTGCGCCGCGAACCGGCATGCGTCGTTGTTGTGGCGGGTGCGCAATTGGGACTGGAAGCTCGCGTCGACGATAACCCGCTCGTCATCGGACGTGCTGAAGACTGCGGGCTTGCGCTCAGCGATTCGTCCGTGTCCCGTCGGCATTGTCGCATCGTGCGCGATGGCGACGGCTACACCGTGGAAGATCTAGGTTCGACCAATCACACCTTCGTCAACGGCGAACAGATCACGAAGTTCGGCTTGCGCGATGGCGATCGTTTGCGCGTTGGGCACTGCGAACTCAAGTTCTTCGGCGAGGGCAGTGCCGAGGCCACCTACCATCGTGAGCTTCTGAATCATGCGGTATTCGATGGCCTGACGGGTTTCTACAACCGTCGCCAATCGCGCGAGATGCTGGAGCATGCTTTCGACCGCGGTCGCCGCGAGCCTGGGCGCCTGCGTGTGATGATCTTGGACCTCGATCATTTCAAGAAAGTCAACGATGTCCATGGTCACTTGGCCGGGGATCGCGTGCTCGCCGGCTTTTCTGCCGTCGTCAAGGAATGCCTGACCTCAGAAATGGTCGGGGGACGTCTGGGCGGCGAGGAGTTCATGGTGTTCTCGCAAGCCACCAATCACGACGATTTTCTCGCACTGGCCGAGAAAATTCGCAGCGAACTCCAGGCCACCGCACTGCCCATCGACGAAGGCAAATCGCTGAACCTCACCGTCAGTATCGGTCTGTCCGAGCAAACCCCAGAGATGCGAGCTACGGCCGAGCTTCTGCGCATTGCCGATCAGGCCCTGTACGATGCCAAGGCTAAGGGCCGCAATCGAGTGGTCGATGCGGCAAGTCCGCCGCCCGCTTAGGCAAGCTGCCGTTCAATACACAAGCGATGCTCGTCATCTCCGCCGTCGCGGAGATGACGGTATGACGACGCAGGCACCGCTAACTTTGTCGGCTCTTACTCACACCAGAAACCAAGCCCATGAAGAAAACCCTGATCGGCCTGTGCTTTTGGTCGCTCGCCAACTGCGCCTCGGCCGCAGTCGAGCTCCCCAAGCTGCCTTATGCGTATGACGCCTTGGTACCCGCGATCGATGCGCAGACGATGGAGATCCATCACACGCGCCACCATGGCGCTCAAGTGACAGGTTTGAACGCCGAGTTCGACAAGAACCCGGCGTTAGCCGAACAGTCGCTGGAGGAGCTGCTTGCGAAGGTCTCGACCTTGCCAGCCGCGGTGCGAAACAACGCGGGCGGTCACTATAACCATTCGTTGTTCTGGACAGTGATGGCGCCCAAGGGTACGGGCGGCGCGCCGAGTGCGGAATTGGGCGCGGCAATTGAACGCGACTTTGGTTCGTTGAACACGATGCAGTCGGAATTCGCCGCGGCTGCATCCACGCGCTTTGGCTCCGGATGGGCGTGGCTGATCGTAGGCAACGATGGCAAGCTCAAGATCACCTCAACAGCCAACCAGGACAACCCGCTGATGGACGTCGCGGATGTGCGTGGCACGCCCGTGCTGGGTTTGGATGTGTGGGAGCACGCCTATTACCTGAAGTACCAGAACCGCCGCGGCGACTACATCGCTGCGTGGTGGGATATCGTCAACTGGAATGAAGTCAGCCGGCGCTACGCGGCAGCGACCGAATCCCGCAATTGAAGAGCGACAAATTTGCCGGAGGCTGGAACTCAGCTTCCGGTCGAGTCTCGCTGGCCAGCAGCGGTCATAAGATGCGGACCCCGCGATTCGCCGTACTCCCGGCATGAACGGGGCGTCGTAAGTGGTCATTCTGATGGGATCAACCACGGCTGCTGAATGACTCAAGTGCGCATCAGAAAACATTCAGCCCCCCACTGATGTAATGGCCGCGTTAAGTGCCGCTTGGAGATCGCAATGCGTTCGGCCCTAGTGCTTGCTCTATCGTTGGGACTGGCAACCTCTGTACTCGCGCAACCGCGAGATTACGGTCCGCCTCCGGCCTATCCGGATGAGAACGTTCGTACCGTGTATGCGGATGTCTTGCGCGTCGATCCGGTGTACGAAAATGTACGTGTCAGCCAACCGCGCGAAGAGTGTTACGACACAGAAGTTCGCCGCTCTTCGGGTCGTTACGACAACACTAATACCGGCACCATCGTCGGCGCCATCGTCGGCGGTGCGCTCGGCAACACAGTGGGCAGTGGCGACGGGCGTCGTGCCGCAACGGTTGCAGGCGCGGTGATCGGCGGAGCGGTCGGGCGCGAGGTGGATGCCAACGACAATCGCCCTGGCAGCTATCGCGAGGTCGAAACGCGCTGCCGCGTGGTCGAGTCCGGCTACGACGAACGCCGCATCATCGGCTACGACGTCGAGTACCGTTATCGCGGCGAAGTGTTCTTTTCGCGCCTGGGCTATGACCCAGGCGAAAAGCTGCGCGTGCGCGTGTCGGTGGAACCGGCTGATCCGTGATTGGCTGATGCGATTCGAACCGAGGAACTCGGTCGTTTCATTGGTAAATGGTCAATGGGAAAGCGTCGGTCTCGTACCGTCCGCGTTTGACACTCCCATTCGACGATTGACTACTAAATTCCGAATCGCCGCAAAAGTGCCTGGGAACTCGCTGGTCGCGCGGCTCCGGTGTGGAGCATCTTCGATCGTTTCGTAACGAACGCATTCGTCATGTCGGAAGACGCTTCGCTCACGCAAACGGCGGATCCGGCAAATCCGCAAAAGCTTGTCGCAGCGCGCGGCCCCAGCGGATTCGAATCGTCTGGAAGTACTCGTCGTCCACGTTGATTCGCACGTGGTGATGCACGCTGAGCGTATCGGTCTTGATCAACACCATGTCGAGCGGCGGGCCGACGGACAGATTGGAGCGGATCGTCGAATCCATTGAAACCAGGGCACATTTGGCCGCTTCCTTCAGGCTCGATGTAGCCGTGATCATGCGATCGATGATCGGCTTGCCGTACTTGCTCTCGCCTATCTGGAAGTAACGCGTGTCGTCGGTGGCTTCGATGAAGTTGCCAGCAGCGTAGATCGAAAACATGCGCGGCGCTTCGCCACGGATTTGTCCGCCAAGAACAAAGCTCGCGTTGAACTCGACGTTGTGATCCTTGAGCGCGCGCGCATCGCGCGCATAGACGAAGCGCAGCGCCTCGCCGACCAGTTCGGCAGCATCGAACATCGATTTGGCGGCCATCAAATTTCCGGTGCCATCCTCAGCATCGAGCCGACGTTTCAGGATTGCGATCACCGCTTGCGTGATCGCCAGATTACCCGCCGAAAGCAGTACCAGCACGCGATCGCCAGCGCGTTCGAAAAGCGTGAGCTTGCGAAAACTGTTGATCTGATCGACGCCGGCGTTGGTGCGCGAATCTGCGAGGAACACCAGTCCTTCGTCCATCATCATGCCGACGCAATAGGTCATAGCGTTAGTAGCCGGTTGTGAAAGAAAGCAGCTCGCGCATTCGCTGCACAGCCACTGCCTGAGCATGGTCTGCAAGCGAACCGCCAGCCCGTGCGGCGTGATGAGCAGCTTGATCGAAGGCCGATTGCGCTGAAGAGCTCAACCGGCCGCCTTGCTCACCACGGAATACTGGCTGCCCAGTCACACGCCTGGTTGCAGCATCACACTTGTTGCCGTGATGCGGTATTCGACTTGCGGGCCTGTAACCGTGGCAGGGTCTTTGCCGGCGTCTTCGGCTAAATGTTTGGCCGTTTTCTCATCGAGATCTTTAACCGTGAGTGTTCCGTAGACCACGGCATTTCCGGAGGTGTCCTTGGGGATGTAAAAATCGTGCTTGCCAAACATTACGCGCGCATGGGTTTCGCCATTTGCGAGCACCAGCCAGCAGCCCTTTGTCTGACACACTTGTGCAACGCGGCCGCTGAACTTGGATGGCTTGTCGGCGTATTGCGCGACATTGGCCAGCGCGTCTTTGATATCGACAGCGTCGCCCGCCGGCATGTCTACACCGTACACCGGTTGGCCGTCGACTACGGCAATGGGTTTACTGGGCATGTCGGCGGCGAACAGCGGGGCCGAGGCAAGACACAGGGCAAGTACTGATAAGCGCATCGATGCAATTCCAAAGGGTGTGAAGAGTGCAGTATTGCAGAACCGCAAGGTTCGGATCGAAATGTGCCCCGACGAGTGCGCTTCGGGCTTGGGCGCTAAACGGAGAGTGCCTCCAGTCGCGGCAGCTCATCGATTGTAGAGAACTTGCCGTTGCCATCGCGCGCGATGCCGGCCATCGCGACCTCGGGATCGTGCGTGAAGAACAAACGTACGTCGCGCGCGAGTCGATCTTCCAGGAAGTGTCGCTTCTCATCGATCAAGCGCTCGGGAAAGCGGTCGTAGCCCATGGTCACCGGCACATGGACCCACGGCCGTCCAGGAATCAAGTCGGCGCAGAACACGATGTTTCGTCCGCCTCGGATTTCGCTGAGCATCAAACCTGGTGTATGTCCATCGGACAGATAAAGATCCACCGCGTCCCCCAGGCACGGCGTGCGCGCCGGCGTAGGCTGGCCGATCAGCGACTGCGCGGCGCCGAGTTCAACCAACTCCAGGCGGCCGCTGGTGCGCAACAACTCGTTCATTCCTGGGATAAACGAAGCACGGTCGCGCGAATGTGGTCTGTCGGCGCGCTCGAAATGCTCGCGCGCAACCACAAATCGCGCTCTCGGGAACAGCAGGCGCAGCGGCTCTCCGGGGGCCCACGGCGCCAGTAATCCGCCAGCATGATCGAAGTGCAAATGACTTAGCACGACCACATCGATATCGGCATCGGTCAAGCCAATGGCGCTGAGCGAGGCCAGCAGGCGGTGCTCAGACTCGACGACGCCAAATCGCTCGCGCATTGCAGGGTCGAAAAACGCGCCGATGCCAGTCTCGAAAAGCACGTAGCGACCATCGTCCAGTTGCACCAGCAGCGCGCGACAGGCCAGCGGCACACGATGCTGATCATCCGGCGGCAGCCACTTCTGCCACAACGCGCGCGGCACATTGCCGAACATCGCACCACCATCCAGACGCTGCGTGTTGCCGTCGATCGACCAAGCCTTCATCAGTTTCGTCCTAAGTGGTGCAGGCGCGGTGCTACACTGCCATATTCAAAGACGACACGCGATTGCTCTGGCGGGTTTTGGCCGAAATGCAGAACCAGCAACCCCGACTTGCTTTCGCTCGCGCCTTCATGATGGCAACGCTGTACGCAGCGCCCATGGCCTTGCTATTTGTTTTTCTCGATGACCATGGCGCAGCGCAGGGACGCGGACCGGAGTCCGGCAGTGCGGCATTGCTCGGGCCCGTCGTTGTACTCATCCTGGTGGTGTCTGCGGCATTGGTTGCGGCGCTGGCCGGTGCCCTCGGAGGATTGGCTGGCTGGCTTGCGCAGGTTTCGGGGCGACCGCTGCTGGGGTACGGCCTAGCGATTGTCGGCGGCTTGCTGGCGCACGAAATGCGCGATCAATCGGGCCTGAGGCCTTGGTTCGAGGTCATTCTGATCCTGATTTTGCCGGCCATGATGGCTGTCTGGCACGGGCGGGTTCGCGCACCCTGATCGACCAAAGTCGAATGTTTAAAACGCTCGCGTTGCACCACGATGCGCACACCGTAGTCGTGGGAGTGAAACATGCGCGAGAAAAGGCTTTCGTTGTTGGTGAGTTCCTTGTTGCTGCTGGCGCTGTCGCCGGCGCACGCCGATGACGCCCGCATCGCTGCGCTGGAGGCGCGCATTGCGGCCTTGGAGGCTCAGTTGCGCGCTGCTGCGCCAGCCGCCCCTGCAAGCACACCTGCGCCAACGTCCGGCACAGCCGCTGCGGCAGCACCTGAGCCGATTCAGCAAACCACGTTGACGCCATCGGCCGTGCCAGGCACCAAGTTTTTCGTTTCCGGTTTCGTCAAACTGGATGCGATGAGCACGCATACCGGGGATGGCGAATTGGCCGACGGCGGTATTGCACGCGACCTGTACATTCCGGGCCTGATCCCGATCGGCGGACGTTCCGAGGCCTCGGACATCGACTCGCACCTCAAGTTTTCGCGCCTGATCTTCGGCACCGACGGCGTCAGCAACGGGCACAGCGTGCAAACCCGTATTGAGGCTGACTTTTTCGGCAATGGATTGGGCGACGAGCGCTTCAACAACGCCAGTGGTCTTGTTGTGCGCCACGCCTTCGTCAATGTCGATAACCGCTGGCTGTTCGGTCAAACCTGGACCACGTTCATGGACGCCGCAACGCTGCCGGAATCGACCGATCTGATCGGGCCCACGGATGGCACAGTGTTCGTCCGCGAGCCGCAGGTGCGTTACACGCACGGGCCGTGGATGTTCGCGCTCGAAAACCCCGAAACCACACTGACGCCGCGTGGCGGCGGCGCGCGAATCAGCACCGACGACAGCTCCGTGCCGGACCTGGTGGTGCGCTACAACGGCAAGATCGGCGCCGGCACTTTCGGTGTTGCCGGCCTCCTTCGACAGTTGCGCTTCGAGGCCGATGGCCGCAGCGACGACACCATCGGTGCGGGCATTAGCGTGTTCGGCAAAGTCCCGATCGGCAGCGATGATGTGCGCTTCGCGGTGACTGCCGGGCAGGGGATCTCGCGCTATCTGGCGCTGAACGCCAACAACGACGGCGTGCTCAACGCGCGCGGCGAGATCGATACGGTCGACGGAGTTTTCGGTTACGTCGCCTATCGCCACCTGTTCACGCCGACGCTTCGCGGCAACGTCTTCTACGCTCGCGGCGAGTACGACTCACCTGTCGGCGGAGGACTCCTGCAGACGCGCAGTACTCAGAGCTTCCACGTCAACCTGTTTTATTCGCCGTTGCCGAAGTGGGATATCGGCGCCGAACTGTTCTACGCCGATCGCGAGATCGAATCAGGCGCAAGTGGCGATCTTTGGCGCTTGCATACCACGGTCAAGTACGCGTTCTAGCCCGCATATTTCATGAGGGAACACGGAAGATCGCGAAGGGTGAGAGAGGGCAAGCTTGCATCGCATGCGATGCGCCCTCTCGAACGACTGGCGGCTGCGCCGCCAGGCCGGACCTTTGCGCCGGAATCGAGGCGGGAGGAGAAGGAATGGTTGTTCCATTGCGACGACGAGCAACGAAGAGTCCGGCGCAAAGAACGAGCGAGGGCCGTGTTAGCGAGGAAATGGCAGCGAACACTTTGTCAGTACGACCAACTCGATGATTTCCGGGCTGTAACAACGAAACTAAGCCATTTCATCGCGACCTCATGAAATATGCGGGCTAGGGGCAAGCGGATGGGGCAGGAGCGGTTCCCCGCCAACTGCCCTTTGCCCGGATACCACTGTCAGCCAACACCTGCGATCCACGAGGGAGGAAACCACCATGAGCAACACCGACTGGGCGCATATCCATGCGCATCCGAAGTTCAAAGAGTTGCATCGACGCAAGAGCCGCTTTTTGTGGACGTTGATGGCGATTTCGGTCGCCTATTACTTCTTGCTGCCGGTGGGAGCCGGCTACTTCCCCGAACTGTTCAAACAAAAACTCTGGGGGCCGATGAACTTTGGGCTGGTCTTCGCCTTCAGCGAGTTCCTGGTCGCCTGGGGCATTGCCGCCATTTACGCGCGTCACGCCAACCGCAATTTCGATGCGCTGGCGGCAGAGCTGCAAAAACAATTCGAAGGGAGCACACCATGAAACGCAAATCGGGTCTCGTCGTCGCAGGTTTGGTTGCAGCTTTTCCCGCCGCGGCTCAGGGCGCGGTTTCGGCCGAGTACAAGTGGCTCACATTCCTGGTGTTTGGCGTGATCATCGCGCTAACGATGTTCGTCACCTACCTGGCGGCAAGGCGGGTCAAGAGCACCGCGCAGTTTTACGCGGCAGGGCGCTCGGTGACCGGCATCCAAAATGGCTGGGCGATCGCGGGCGACTATTTGTCGGCCGCCAGTTTCCTCGGCATCGCCGGACTGATCTCGCTCTACGGCTACGATGGTTTCATGTATTCGGTGGGCTGGTTAGTCGCCTACATCACTGTGCTATTGGTGATCGCCGAGCCCTGCCGCAACATCGGCAAGTACACGCTGGGCGACATCCTCGCATTCCGCAACGATCCGAAGACCGCCAAGACACTGGCCGCTGTGTCGACGATCACGGTGTCGATTTTCTATCTCACAGCGCAAATGGTCGGCGGCGGCGTGCTGGTCAAGACGCTGATCGGTATCGACTACGAAGTCAGCGTGGTCGCGGTCGGCGTGCTGATGCTCGCGTATGTGGTGTTCGGCGGAATGGTCGCCACCACGTGGGTGCAAATCATCAAGGCAGTGCTGTTGGTATCGGCCTCGCTGCTGCTGGTGTTTTTCACCTGGATGCCTTACGGTTTTTCGCTGCCGGGATTCCTGCAAGCGGCGGTCGACAATCCGGGCATTCAAGCGCAAGTGGCAAAGCTGCTCGGCGATCCGGCCACCGCGATGAGCGCACAAGAGCTCGGACAGAGATTTCTCGAGCCGGGCCTGTACCTGAAAAACCCGATCGATCAGATTTCGCTGGGTCTGGCGTTGGTGTTCGGTACCGCCGGCATGCCGCACATCCTGATGCGCTTCTTCACCGTTCCAACCGCCAAAGACGCTCGCACCAGCGTGTTGTGGGCGATGGGGATCATCGGCGGTTTCTATGTGTTGACGCTCTTCCTCGGCCTGGGCGCAGCGATGAACGTCGGCTCAGCAACCATCAGCGGCATCGACGCTGGGGGCAACATGGCGGCACCCTTGCTGGCGCAATACATCGGCGGCGGCGCCGACTCGATCCTCGGCAATTTGTTCCTCGCTTTTGTTGCGGCCGTTGCATTTGCAACGATCGTCGCGGTGGTCGCCGGCCTGGTGCTGGCCTCGGCCTCGGCGATGAGCCACGATCTTTGGGTTGGCGTCATCAAGGGGGCAAAGGCCACGCAAGCCCAGGAAGTGCGCGCAGCACGGATCAGTTCGGTGATCGTCGGAGTCATCGCGATCGTGATCGGAATTCTCGCCAAGGGCCAGAACGTCGCGCATCTGGTGGCCCTGGCGTTTGCTGTGGCTGCCTCCAGCAATCTGCCGGCAGTGCTCCTGACGCTGTACTGGAAGCGCTGCAATACCCGCGGCATTGCGCTCGGCATGATCGTCGGCGCTGCCAGCGCGATTGGCCTGGTGCTGGTCAGTCCGAACATGACCTATCCGAACGCTGTGCGCACAACCAATGAGCCCATTGTCGCGGCGCGTACCACGTCGATTGACGCGGCAAATGCGGAAATGCTGGCCGATCCGGCGCGGCGCGCCGAGATCGAAGCCCGTGTCGTCAAGCTCACGGCAGAACGCGCTGCCGCGCAAGCGAAGATCGACGCGGTGGCCGGGCAAACGCGCAGCCTCGTGGGTCTGGAAGCGCCGCTGATCGGCCTCAAGAATCCAGGGATACTGTCGATTCCGCTGGGCTTCCTATGTGTGATCTTCGGTTCGCTGCTGATGCGCGAGAAGCGCTCGGAGGACATGTGGGAAGAGTTGTACGTGCGCCAGAACACCGGGTTGCACGCGGAGGCTGCCAGCGCACATTGAGTCCTGGTCAAACCGCATCATCATGCAAACGGGCTGCGCGAAGGCGCGGCCCGTTTCGTTGAGGTCATCGGTTGCTGCTCACGCACAACGGAACATCGCCGGACACTACAATCGCATTCATGTCCACGCTCGCCGCCAGCACGCTCGTCGTTGCCTGCTTGTATTTCCTGGCGCTTTTCGGGCTGGCGCACCTTGGCGATCGTTTCGCGTCCAGGCGCTCATTGCCAGGTACGCTACGGCAGTGGATTCTGGGCCTGGCGCTCGGCGTCTACTGCTCGACCTGGACGGTGTTCGGCGCCATCGGCACGGCCACACGCGATGGGCTGGGCTATTTGCCGATCTATCTGGGGCCGCTATTGCTGCTCATGTTTGCGCCGACCGCTTGGGAGCGGATGGTGGCACTGCAGCAGCGCCATCAAATCGGCACGCTTGCGGATTTCCTTGGAGCGCGTTTTGGGCGCGATCCGCTGATCGCCGCGCTCGCAGCGATGCTGTGTTTGCTCGCGGTGGTGCCGTACGTGGCGTTGCAACTGCGCGCGCTGAACGGGTCCTTCGCAACGCTTGGCGTTCCGGCCGCCGAATCGCTGACGATGGTGTTGCTGGCGATGATCGTAGTGTTCACGCTGCTTTTTGGCGTGCGCGATGCAAGCGCCGTGCAGCGCCGCCCAGGTCTGGTCCTGGTCGTGGCTGTCGAGAGCGTGCTGAAGCTGGCGATCTTGATTGCGATCGCGCTGTGGGCTGCGCTGGCGCCGGCAGAGCGCACGGGCTTGCATCTGCCCGCGCCGTCGCCGACTACGTTCGCTTTTCAAACGATACTTGCCGCGCTCGCAGTGTTGCTGCTGCCGCGCATGTTCCACATCGGGGTCGTCGAATGCCAGCGGCCGGCTGATGTGCGCGGCGCGCGCCGGATATTTGCCGGCTATCTGATCGTCGTCTCGCTTGCCGTGCTGCCGATTGCGCATCTGGCCATGGCACAGTCGGCGAGCGGCGATTTCTTGCTGATCAGCCTGCCACTCGGGCACGGTCTGGAGGTGTTGGCGATTCTGGCCTTCGTCGCCGGCCTGTCGGCGGCGAGCGCGATGATCATCGTGTCGCTGCTGGCGCTGTCGACGCTGGTCAGCAACAGCTTGTCGACGCCCCTGTTGTTACGCCTGGGATGGCCGGCATCGGCGCGCGCCGTGCTATTGCATCGGCGCGCTGCGGTGATCGCAGTGGCGCTGGTCAGTTTGCTGTGGTTTCGCGCCGACGCCGGCAAGAGCACGCTGGCGCAAATGGGGCTGCTGGCGTTCGCTGCTGTGGCGCAACTGGCACCGATCCTGTGGGCCGGCATCAACGGCGATCGGACGCGCGCGCTCGGGGCGCGGATGGCGCTCGGCGTGGGCGCATGCGGATGGGTGTTTGCGCTGTGGCTGCCGGAGCTGATGGAGCCGGGCGCGCGCAGCCAGGCGGAGCTGGCGTGGCGCGCGATTGTTGTGTTGGCGTTGAACGTTGCGGTCTTGATGCTCGCGCAACTGTGGCCAGCGCCGCTGCGCGAACGCAGCGCCGCGAGCGCGTTCTTGCACACCGGCGAACTGGCCGACAGCGTCACGCGCGTGCCGCTGGATGATGTACGCGTGCTGCTCGATCGCATCCTGGGCCCAACGACGAGCGTCGCGACGCTGGGCGAGCGGCGCGATGGCTACGCCAGTTCCGCGCAATTGCAGGCCGCCGAACGTGCGCTCAGCGCGGTACTCGGCAACAGCGCGCGCGAAGTGCTCACGCACACTCTCGGCGGCCACACGGCCGGCGTTAACGCAATGCTGGATGCGCTCGATCAAAGCGCGCGTCGCGTGCGCAGTACCGAGTCGCTGCTCAAGGCAACCTTCGAGCATATGCATCAGGCGGTGAGCGTGGTCGACGCCGATCTCAAGCTGGTTGCGTGGAATGCGCCGTACGAACGCCTGTTCCAATGGCCCGCCGACCTGCTCCAGGTCGGCCGACCGATTGCCGATCTGCTCAAAGTCGCGGCCGATCAGTCGGGGCTCGATCCCGATGCTGCCGAAAAGCGTACGGCGCGCCGGCTGCACCTGTTGCGGCTGGCGACGCCGTATCGAAGCCTGCGGCATTTGCCCGACGGTCGCTGGCTGGATGTGCGCGGCGAACCTCTGCCCGGCGGTGGTTTCGTCACCACGTTCTTCGATGTGACCGAATCAGTGCAGCAGCGGCAGGATCTGGAAGAGGCAAACGTATTGCTCGAAAAGCGCGTCGCCGAACGCACACGGCAGTTAGCGCAAGCGTTCGATGAAAAGAGCCGCTTCATCGCTGCGGCCAGCCACGATTTGCTGCAACCGTTGTCGGCGGCGCGCCTGTACCTGTCCGCCGCACGGGACAGCGACGATTCGCCACTGCTGGCGCGCATCGATGCGGCGCTCTGCGCCAGCGAGGATTTGCTGGGCGGACTAACGGACCTGTCGCGCCTGGATACCGGTCAACTTCGGCCGAACATTGAGGCGGTGGCGCTGGGACCGTTGTTCGCTGCACTCATCGAGCAGTACACGCCAGTGGCCGATAGTCGCGGCCTGCGCCTGCGCTATGTAGATTGCCAGTTCTCGGTGCAGACCGACGCACGCCTGCTGCGACGTATCTTGTCGAATTTTCTCGCTAACGCGGTGCGCTACACCGCGCATGGCGGCGTCTTACTCGGCGCGCGCCGACGCGGCGGGCTCGCCCATATCGTCGTGATCGACACCGGCCCAGGCATCGATGCCGATCAGGCCCAGGGCATCTTCGACGACCGTTGCATTGGCGGTATCTCGCCGTGGGGTGAACGTGGGCTCGGGCTCGGGCTGGCCGGCTGTCGTCGCCTGGCGCAGGTCATGCAAACGACGCTCGATCTCAAATCGACACCCGGTCACGGCAGTGCGTTCTCCCTATCGCTGCCGATCAGCGCGCCGCGCGTCGATATCGCCGTCGATGTCGCCTCGGAACAGCCCTCGTTGTCGCTGCTGGTGCTCGACAACGATCCCGAGGTGTTGGCCAGCCTGTGCACCTTGCTGCGCGGCTGGCGGATGCAAGTTCACCCCGCGGCGAACTGCACCGCAGCCAGCGCGATACTTGCGAGCGAGAAGATCGATTGGGCGATTGTCGACTACGCGCTTGGCGAGCCGATCACGGGCCTCGATTGGATCGCCGCAGAACGCGCGCAATGGCCGGGTTTGCGCGCAGCGCTGCTGACTGCCGAAGGCGATCCAGACTTACCCCTGCGGTGCAAAGCGCTCGGTGTGCAGTTCTTGAGGAAACCTGTCCGCCCTGCGGCTTTGCGCGCGACGCTATCGGCGGCGCGAGACTAACGGCCAGCCGCTATCATCGTGGAGTCTGGACATAGGTGTCTGGAGATGCACGTGGGTCAAGCGGAGTTGGTCTATCAGCACTTGAAGAATCTTCCAGAATCGGTCGCCGCCGAGGTTTTCGACTTCGTTCAATTTCTGGAACGCAAGCAGCAAATGTTGGCCGTGAGAGATGTTCGTCAACCTGGAAGCGCTCGTGGTCAGATTTGGATGTCGGACGATTTTGATGCACCGCTTCCGGAGTTTGAGGATGTGCGTTAGCGAGTGCCGATGAGGCTTTCGCAAACTACGCCGTGCAGCGCCTCTGGGCCTGAACTGAGGCCCAACTCGCCATCACTCCACCGCCAGCGCCGCCGTCATCGCCACCAGTTGCGTTCGATGATGCGCGCCGAGTTTGCGTAACACAGCTGTGACGTGGGCTTTCACCGTAGCCTCGGTGATCGACAACTCATGGGCAATTTGTTTGTTGAGTTTGCCATCGCAAATGCCCAGCAGCACGCGGAACTGAGCGGCGGTGAGCTCGCGAAGCTTGCTCGCGAGCGCGCGTTCGGCGGCGGGCATCATGGGCGATGCGCTGTGTGTCGGATCGACGATATCGCCAGCAAGCACGCGCTCGATGGCATGGGTCATTTGCTCGGCGGAGGCCGATTTCGGGATGAAACCCGCAGCGCCGTGAACCAGCGCCCGGGCGATGGTCAGCGGATCGCTGCGGCCAGACACGACGATGACCGGCAGGGCAGGGAACTGCGCGCGCAACGCGACGAGCGCCGAGAACCCGCGCGCACCGGGCATCGCTAAATCGAGCAGCAGCAGATCGGTATCGCCATCGAGAGCCGCATAGATGCCGCTCACATCGGGCGCCTCGATCACCTCGGCTTGAGCGAACGCGCGCTGCACGATGGTGCGCAGCGCGTCGCGAAACAACGGATGGTCGTCGGCGAGCAAGAAGCGCATTAGCCGGAAACTTCCCGGAAGCCGCAAGGATGTCGTTCGATCATCTCGGTCGCGTCTCAATCAGGAATTGCACCACGCCCGGATCGGCGAGCGTGGAGATATCGCCCAGGCTATCGAACTCGTTGGCTGCGATTTTGCGCAAGATGCGCCGCATGATCTTTCCAGAGCGGGTTTTTGGCAGACCCGGCGCCCATTGAATTACATCGGGTGTGGCGATGGGGCCGATTTCCTGTCGCACATGCGTGACCAGGGCGCGGCGCAGGTCGTCGCTGGGATCGATGCCGGATTTGAGCGTGACATAGGCATAAATGCCCTGGCCCTTAATGTCATGCGGACAACCGACAACCGCCGACTCGGCCACTGCCGCGTGCGACACCAACGCACTTTCGATTTCTGCCGTGCCGAGACGATGCCCGGCAACGTTGATCACATCGTCGACACGACCGGTAATCCACCAGTGACCATCTGCATCGCGCTTTGCACCATCGCCGGTGAAGTAATAACCGCGATAGGCTTTGAAGTAGGTGTCGATGAAGCGCTGGTGATCGCCGTACACGGTGCGCATTTGTCCGGGCCAGGAATCGGCGAGTACCAGATTGCCTTCTGTTGCGCCCTCAAGAACGCGCCCTTCAGCGTCGACCAACTCGGGACGCACGCCAAAGAACGGCGTCATCGCCGAGCCGGGCTTGAGATCGCAGGCACCGGGCAGCGGCGTGATCAACACCCCGCCTGTCTCGGTTTGCCACCAGGTATCGACGATCGGGCAGCGCCCATCGCCGACCACGCGGTGGTACCACTCCCAGGCCTCCGGATTGATCGGTTCGCCGACGCTGCCGAGCAGGCGCAGGCTCGCGCGCGAAGAGGACTTGACCGCGGCTTCGCCTTCGCGCATCAAGGCTCGAATTGCGGTGGGAGCCGTGTAGAAGATGGTCACGCGATGCTTGTCCACGACTTCCCAGAAGCGCGAGAAGCTCGGGTAGTTCGGTACGCCTTCGAACATCAGCGTTGTAGCGCCATTGCACAACGGCCCGTAGACCACGTAGCTGTGGCCGGTAACCCAGCCGACGTCCGCGGTGCACCAGTAAACGTCGCCCTCGCGCAAATCGAACACGGTTTCGTGGGTGAATGAGGCATACACCAAATAGCCGCCCGTCGTATGCAGCACACCCTTTGGCTTACCCGTTGAGCCGGAGGTGTAGAGGATGAACAGCGGATCCTCGGCATTCATCGGTTCGGGTTCGCACTCGGCAGGTTGCTCGCTGACGAGATCGTGGTACCACTGGTCGCGGCCGTTGCGCCAGGCGATGGGTACTTCGGTGTGGCGCACCACGATGACGCGCTCGACGCACGCTGTCGCCGGGTCTTCCAACGCAACGTCGACGTTGGCTTTGAGCGGCACCGATTTTCCTCCGCGCAAACCGGCGTCTGCGGTGATCACCAGTTTGCTCTGGCAATCGGAGATCCGCCCGATCAACGCTTCTGGCGAGAAGCCGCCGAACACGATCGAATGCACCGCGCCGATGCGTGCGCAGGCAAGCATCGCCACCGCAGCCTCGGGAATCATCGGCAGATAAATCGTCACGCGATCGCCCTTGCGCACGCCCTGGGCGCGCAGCGCATTGGCGAAGCGGCACACGCGCTCATACAACTCGCGATACGTCAGCGCGTAGCTAACGTGCGGATTGTCGCCCTCGAACAGAATCGCCGTCTGATGCTCGCGCACGGCGAGATGCCGATCGAGGCAATTGACCGACACGTTGAGCACGCCGTCGAAGTACCAGCGGATGCGAAAGTCCTCTGGCAAGTAGGACACATCCTTGACGCGAGTGTACGGTCTCATCCACTGCAGACGCTGTCCGACCAGACCCCAAAAACGGTTCGGGTCCTCAAGCGAGGCCTGGTAGTCGGCAAGGTACTTCTCACGCGTAAAGCGTGCAGCGGCAACGAACTCGGGGCTCGGCGAAAAGGTATTGCTCATAGCGGCAGCTCCAACGGCGGACGTTCGTTGAGAGCATAGGCTCAGGAATGCACCGCGGCTGTTAGACCTTGGTCGAACGCGCCAGCGCCGCGAAGCAATCAACGATAAATGGAACCCTCGCTCGTGCTCCCGGCGCCAACGTTTTTCCAGCGCGGATCGCTTGCCGCCTCCACCGAACCATCGTCCAGGTTCCAGATGACCAACTGCATATTGCCCCACGGCCGCTCAGCGGGTGAGACCTTGAAACCACGAGTTTCCAGTTCGCGCTGTTCTGATTCGTTCAACGCGCCGGGTTCGACAGAAATCTGATCGGGTTCGAATTGATGATGAAAGCGCGGACGGGTGACGACCTCAATGGCGCTGCTTCCGTCAAGAATCGCCGACAATCCAAGGAAGACCTGGGTGATGATGCGCGACCCGCCGGGTGCGCCGAGTGCGGCAATGCGCTCCTTGCCGACCAGAATCGTCGGCGTCATCGACGATAGCGGCCGTTTGCCGGGCTCAATCGCGTTCGCGTCCTCTCCGATCAAGCCGAACGCATTGGGTACGCCGGGCTTGACCGAAAAGTCGTCCATCTCGTTGTTGAGCATGAATCCGGTGCCCTCGACCATCAACGCATTGCCGAACGGCAGATTCACCGATTGCGTCACCGCAGCGATGTTGCCCTCGGCATCGATAATCGAGAAATGCGACGTGTCGGTGCCCTCGTTGGCCAGGGTCACGCCTGGCAGCATCGCGCTCGGCGTCGCTTTATCGGTGCGGATCGACGCACGTAGACCGGCAGCATAGTGAGGGCTGGACAGCATCTCCATTGGCAGCTCGACGAAATCCGGATCACCGAGATACACCGCCCGATCGCGATAAACGCGACGCATCGCCTCGACCATCAGATGGACTTGCGGCACGCGCTGCAACGTCGGCAGGTCGTAGCCCGAGAGAATATTGAACAGCGCCACCAGGGCAATGCCGCCGGAGGAGGGTGGCGGTGCGGTGATGATTTCCTGGCCGCGATAGTCGAAGCGCAAAGGCTCACGTTCCACGGCCCGGTATTGGCGTAAATCGTCGAGCGACCAAATGCCGCCAGCGGCACGCACGCCGTCCACGAGGCGCTTGGCAAATGGGCCGTCGTAGAAACTCTGGTTGCCGCTCCTGCCGAGCGCTCGGAGCACACGCGCGATGTCCGGGTTGCGGATTCGCGCACCGACCACCGGCGCCTTGCCACCGGGCAGGAACAGCTTCGCCGCCGGTTTGGACGCCGCCAGCTTTTCGGTGCGCCAGCCGATCATTGCGGCGTTCTTTTCGCTCCAGAGAAAACCTTTTTCTGCCAACGCGATCGCTGGCTTAAGTGCCACATCGAGCGGCACGCGTCCGTACTTTTCGGAGACCAGCACCAGACCCGCAGGCAATCCGGGGATTCCAGCCGCCAATCCGCCGTTGACGCTCTTGTCGCGATCCGCGCTGCCATCTGCATTCAGAAACATATCGTGCGTGGCACCCAGCGGCGCTTTCTCGCGCGCATCGATGAAGACCGCGTTTCCATCGTTGCGATAAAGTAAGAAAAAACCGCCGCCCCCAAGCCCGGAGCTTTCCGGCTCGACGACGCTCAACGCTGCGGAAACCGCGACGGCAGCATCGAAAGCATTACCGCCGGCGGCGAGCACCTCCATGCCAGCGGCTGTCGCTTGTTTGTTCGCGCTCGCAATCGCCGCACCATCGGGTTTGTTGGCCGCCGCGAAAAGCGGAAGTAGCAATAACAACACGTTCCAATAGCGCTTCACGCGGCCTCCGAATGTAAAGCCAGCTTCTTCGCCAGAAGTTGCGCTGGCGTTTCGATATGTTCCGGGTCCCACTCGATACACTCGACCGGGCAGACGACGATGCACTGCGGCTCGTCGAAATGCCCGACGCACTCGGTGCAGAGTTTCGGTGCGATCTCGTAGATCTTGCTGCCCATCGAGATCGCGGTGTTCGGGCACGCCGGCTCGCAGACATCGCAGTTAACGCATTGATCGGTGATGCGAAGAGCCATAGGTTGGGCATTTCCGGGGCGCGGACCGCGTCCGCTGTATTTCTGTTGAACCGCGGAGCTACGGTCTGCAGCTTCGCCTTGCTCTTGGTACGCGGACCCATGGTCCGCAGCTTCGCCTTGCTCTTGGTACGCGGACCCATGGTCCGCAGCTTCGCCTTGCTCTTGGTACGCGGACCCATGGTCCGCAGCTTCGCTTTGCTCTTGGTACGCGAACCCTGGTCCGCAGCTTCGCTTTGCTCTTGGTACGCGGACCCATGGTCCGCAGCTTCGCTTTGCTCTTGGTACGCGGACCCATGGTCCGCAGCTTCGCTTTGCTCTTGGTACGCGGACCCATGGTCCGCAGCTTCGCTTTGCTCTTGGTACGCGGACCCATG
>JALHMG010000011.1:0-46828 GCA_022844135.1 Lysobacterales bacterium | reverse complement strand
TGGTCCGCAGCTTCGCTTTGCTCTTGGTACGCGGACCCATGGTCCGCAGCTTCGCTTTGCTCTTGGTACGCGGACCCATGGTCCGCAGCTTCGCTTTGCTCTTGGTACGCGGACCCATGGTCCGCAGCTTCGCTTTGTTCTTTGTTTATCGGTTGGGTCCACGCGCGAAAGCCCTAACACTGCCATCAAGGTCGCGTACCAAGATCAAAAGCTGCGGACCGTGGGTCCGCGTACCAAGATCAAAAGCTGCGGACCATGGGTCCGCGTACCAAGATCAAAAGCTGAGGACCCGCGCGCAGTTATTTGGCTTCGTGGAACACGAACTCTGCGCCCCACGCGGTGACAGCCGCGCGTACGCGCTCTTGTTCCTCGGGCTTGCCGATGAACAGCACCTTCGATCCCTTGAGCTTGTCGGCCTGCGGTTCGGCAAAAGCCTTCTCGATGATCTCGGCCATCAGCGCCGAATCCGGCGATGCGAACGGCAGCAAGGTACCTTCGGCCACGCCACGCAATAAAAAGTTGCGGGTGTTCTCGACCAGGCGAGCGGTCTTGTCGGCGTCTTGATTGGCTTCAGCGAATGTCACGAAGAAACGCGCATTCTGGCCCGGCGGCACGTAGGTCTTGACCACCGCAGCGACGTACTTTTTCCACGCCTCGGTATCCGCCGGGTTGGTCGGCATCGTGACCTGATTCTCAACCTTCGGCGCCTCTTGCTGACATGCCGTCAGCGACAGGACGGACAATCCGAGGAACGCGCACAGCAACCATTGGCGCAGCATGGAGAGCTCCTTAATTCGTGAAAAGTCGGTAGTTAACGGGCGATGCTACGAGATGCGAAGCGATTCGGCCAATGGCAAATCGCTCCCGAGCGCATTCTCGCGGCATACTCGCCCGCCCGTTCGCCCACCGATGATGACGCCATGCGCTTCGCATTTCTGCTGCTGACTCTATTGCTGTCGGCTTGCGCCACATCACCCAACGCCACCGACAACCGACCCTCCGTCGACCAGCAGGGCAATCTGCGCCTCGACGGTGTTCCGGCATCCGATCCAAGCTTAAGCGAGTCGCTACGGCGCTACCAGAATATGCGCCCAGCCGCTTTCCAGGGTTGGTTGCCTGGCGATCGCGGTGTATTGATCACCGTGCGCTTTGGCGAAGTGGCGCAATTGGCAGCCGTCACCACCGGCGAAGGCATGCGCTCGCAATTGACGTTCTTCGATGAGCCCATCGGCAAAGCAGTAGTCAGCCCAGACGCCTCCGTGAACGGCGCCATCTTCATCAAGGACCGGGGCGGAGATGAGTACTTCCAACTGCATTTTCTGAACTTCGCCGATGGGACCACGCGCCTGTTGACCGACGGCACCTCGCGCAATGAACAGCCCGTGTTCGCGCGCGACGGCCGACGCTTCGCTTATGCCGGCACGCGCCGCACGAAGACCGATTTCGATGTGTACATCGGCGATGTCACCAACTCCGATGCCCATCGTCTGGTGCTCCAGCAGGGCGGCACCTGGTATCCGCTGGATTTTTCGCCGGACGGCCAGAAGCTTCTGGTAGTGCAGTGGTTCTCGATCAGCGATTCGCGTTTGCATGTGCTCGATCTGAACAGCGGCGAGTTGCGGCGCATCGAGCTTGGGCGCGGCACGAGCGCCGATTCGGCCGCTCGTTTCGATCTCGACGGCAAACACATCTACGCACTCACCGATGTGCTCGGCGAGTACGTATCGCTGGTGCGCGTGGCGCTGGACAATGGCGTTGTAGTGCCGCTACTTGGCGACGAATCCTGGGATGTAGAGCAATACGAAATCAGCCCCGATGGTCGCTACCTGGCCGTCGTCCGCAATGTGGATGGCAGCAGCAAACTGAAGGTTTACGATCGCCAGGACGATGATACGGTCGTCAGCGAAATGAGCTTGGACTTTGGTGTGATGAGCGACATCCACTTCAACAGCAGCAGCACCGAATTCGGGCTGACCATGGCCGGCCCGCAGGTGCCGGGCGATGTCTTTTCCCGGCGCATCAACTCAGGGCTGTTGACCCGCTGGACGCGCGGAGAGACTGGCGGCATCGACCCGGCAAGCTTTGCGATGCCCGAGTTGCTGCGCTTTGGCGCGCACGACACCGATCCGGCGATGATGGGCTTGCCGCGACAGATTCCCTTTTATGCCTACCGTCCAAGTACGCCTGGCCCGCATCCGGTGTTGATTTTGATCCACGGCGGACCCGAAGCGCAGAGCCGCCCCCAGTTCAGCGAGTTCATCCAGTTCCTGGTTCGTGAGCGCAATGTGGCGGTGATCGTTCCGAATGTGCGCGGGTCGTCCGGGTACGGCAAAACCTATCTGGCGCTCGACAACGGCAAGCTGCGCGAGGATTCGGTCAAAGACATCGGGTCGCTCATTGGCTGGATCAAGACGAAACCAGAGTTCGACGCCTCGCGCATCGCTGTGTATGGCGGCAGTTACGGCGGCTACATGGTGCTCGCCTCCATGGTCCATTTTGGGGAACAAATCCGCGCCGGCGTCGACATCGTCGGCATCAGTAACTTCGTGACTTTCTTGAAGAACACCAACCCCTATCGCGTCGATCAGCGCCGGCCCGAGTATGGCGACGAACGCGATCCCGATATGGCCAGGTTTCTGGAGAGCATCTCGCCCTTGAATCGCGCCAGCGAAATCCGCTCGCCGCTGTTCGTCATCCAAGGTGCCAACGATCCACGCGTGCCGCAATCGGAGGCCGAACAGATTCTCCGTGCCGTGCGCGCGAACGATGTCACTGCGTGGTACCTGCTCGCGCTCGACGAAGGTCACGGCTTCAAGAAGAAGTCCAATCGCGATCGCATGAGCGAGGCGGTGATTCAGTTCTTCGATCGGTACCTGCTTCCCGTACTTTGAGCGATCGGGGCCACCTGCAGTAGGACTCAACGCCGTGACCCGCAGCCTCGGCCATTACCAGGCTTAGTCGTTGGTGAGCGAGCGAACAAATTGCTGAGTGTTTGGGCATCCACGTTACGAGTAAAGGAGTGTCCGGCGCCGCCGGTCCATTTCTACCTAAATGAGGACTTCGGGCGATGGTCAACAACGCTAACTTGCATCAGACACTCGTCACCGAGCGCGAAAAGCCGCATAACCAAGGAGGATCAATGAAGAAACGAGTGCTTTGCGGCCTTTGCGCCATCTTCGTTTCAGGACAAGCGTTGGGCCAATCGCTGGCTTACGAGCTGACCGATAGCGTGCGTGGACCTGCACCATCCAGCGCCGCCATCGAATCGCGATACCTTCGCGTCAACGCCAGCGCGCTCAGCGGCGAGACGATCCACTTGCGAGTCCCACTCTTCGATCGCGAAGTGGTGGCGAATCGCACCTTCGTCGAGCAACGCGACAACGGCACCCTCAGCTGGCAAGGTCATCTCGATGGCGACTCTGAACAGCAAATTTCGCTCACCTTCGACGGCGAACACCTGGCGGGCTACATCAGCACCGTGCATGGCGTCTATGAGATTTCGCCGACAGCGAACGGTAATGTTCTGATGCACATCGATACCGAACGCTTCCCACCGTGTGGCGGCGCAGTACCCGTGCTATCGAGCCCGGATTCGACGCAGACCAAACTGGCCGGCGTGACCGAGGGTGCGGCCAATGAAATGGATGTTCTGGTGGTGTTTTCTCCCGGCAGTCTTGCCCAGTTGGGTAATCAAGCGGCCGCGCAAGTATTCGCGCAACAAGCCGTCGATTCGGCCAATTTGGCCTACACCAACAGCCAGATGACGTCGCGCATGCGACTGGTGGGGGTGCGGTTTACCGCGCGTGCGGATTCCGGATCGTCGTCGACCGATTTGAGCTGGGTGCGCAGCGACCCTGAGGTGACAAGCTGGCGAAATGAAGTTGGTGCCGATATGGTTGGGATGATCTCCGAGTTCAGCAACGCGTGTGGCCAGGGCTATCTGATGTCCACCCCCGGAAGCGCGTTTGCGCCGAACGCCTTCCAAGTTACCGCGCGCAACTGCGCGATCGGCAATTTGACTTATGCCCACGAGCATGGCCATAACATGGGCATGATGCATAACCCCGAGGCCGGCGGGAGCGGCGCCTATCCCTACGCATACGGGCATTTCGTCAGCGGCAGCTACCGCACGGTGATGAGTTACTCAACCTCCTGCGTGGGCGGTTGCACGCGGCATCCGTACTTTTCCAACCCGAATGTTGTGTTCATGGGTCAACCCACCGGTATTGCCAATCAGCGCGATAACGCCCGTGTCGGCAATCAAACCGCGCCCATCGTGGCGCAGTTTCGCAGCGGACGGCCAGACGCGATTTTCTCCGCAACCTTCGAGTAGCGCGTAGCAACTTGGAAGAGCGGGGCCCTTACCGCTCGACATCAACCGGATACTTCGGTGAGGTTTGGCAGGCACACCAAACCTCATTCCTGAGCGCTAGCCCGGCGGCGGAACGACGCGGCGACGCGAGATGGCGGTTGTGGTGCTGGCGGTGTTGTTAGCTGCATTGGCATCGTTACTGGCGCCCGCAGTGACCGTTGCACTGAGCGTACCGCTGGCCGTGGCAGGAACAGTCACGACGATGGTTGCCACGCGACTGATGCTGGCGGCGGTGGTTCCTGGCCAGGAACAAACGACAACAGGGTTGCCCGAGCAGCTCCCGCCGCTGCTCGCGCTGGCCGACACCAGAATCGTCGGCGACGGTAACGGCAGTGAAATGCTCGCGTTCGTGGCGCCCGCGGGCCCGTTGCTGAGCAGCGTAGCCACATAGGTCAGCTGCGCGCCGGGGGCAACCGGGTCTGGCGTATCGGTCAGGGTGACGCTGACATCCGCGCTGCTGAACGCCAACGGCGAGAGGTAAACCACCAACGGATCGTGATCCGACAAGCGCGAACCGCTGTTGGCGTCGTTGCGCGCAACCTCCGGGAAATCGGCACTGATTCGCGCATGCTCGATGCGCTGGCTCGCGGTCGACACCAGTACCGCCGAGTTGACGAGCGCATGGTCTAGCGACTGCGCGCTGCCCGAGAAAACGAACGAATAGCGCTGACCCATGGGCCGCGAATCGAACAAGTTGTCCAGATCAGGGTTGACCAGGTCCGTGCCGTCCAGCACGGCTTGTCCGGCTGGCGCTGGCGTACCGGCAATCACACCCATGGAATCGACGAAGCCATCGTTGAACTCGAAGGCGTTGAAGTCGCCGATCAGTACGATGTTTTCGTTGATGTTTGCCAGCTGACGGCTCTGCACCAGACTGGCCAGATCGCTGGCCTGGGCGCGGCGTTTGGCGCGAACGCGGGCGCCATCCGTGGGCCAGCCATTGCTGCCGGCACCGACGCCATCGACGCCGATCAGGGAGCGCAAGTGATTGACGATGATGGTCACAGGGTAGCTCTGCCCAGCGGCGTTGTTGATCACCGCGTTGAGCCGCAGGGGTGGGCGATCGTTCAAGATTTCGGTACTGGTGTCGGGATTTACGAACAAAGTTCCGTCCAGCTCCTGAGTGACCGAACTCACCGTGACGCGCGGCGTTACGCCGACCACCGGCGCGGTCTTCACCAGAAAGCCGACGTCGATGCCACCGACATCGTTGCCTTCGATCAAATAGGCCGTGTAGTCCGGACTCGGCTGCAGGGCAGCGACGGCATCGCTGTTGATGCGTGTTGCGAGGGTCTGCAAGGTGGTCAGATTTTCCACCTCGATCACGCCGACGATGTCCGGCGAGCGCAAATGGTTGCGGATCGCCAGGGATGCCTTGTTCAGACGATTGTTGAAGGCCGTAGCGGTCAACACCGGCTCACCGATACCCGGGTCGTTGGTGGTGTCGAAGAAGCGCTCCAGGTTGAACGAAGCGATGGTGATTTCGCCTGTGGTCGGTGCGCTCACCGTGTCGGCAACGATCGATCCTGACACCGACAATGCGCTGGTCGGCAGCACGGTGTAGGCCCGCGAGCCGTAATCGAGCGGCCCGATGAGGCCCGCGACCACTTGCCCAACGCCGACATCGACTGCAACCTGGCCTGCCGCATCGCTGTCGACACGAATCAACTCGGGATTGGCGTCGAAGCGTGGAATGGGCGGGATCGTGCCGCTCGGGGCCGGATCGGGCGCCTGAATGCCGGGTTCGCGGAACGGGCGAGCGTTGCCGGTGACCACGCCATAGAACACGCCATTGGTGGTCGCCGTGGCATTCGATTCGTTGACGAAGCCGGAGGTGGGAGCCACTACCGTCATCGACGCCACCGATACGAGCATGCCCTCTAGACGTTCGAGCTGATCCACCGCGCCGCTGGGCAGCGGTAAAGTGGTCGTGAGCGGCACCGCCGCCGGCAATGGATTGCCGGACGAAATGAGCAACGTCGCTGGCCCCGTCAATTCCGTCAGTGGCGGTTGCAGCGGATCGCTGCTGGGAACGAATTCGATGACGGTGCCAGTGACCTGCACCAGATTGCCGATCACTGCCGTTGCGGGCGGCGTGCTCGATGTGAAAACAAACAGGCCCTGCGAAGTTTGTGGATCAGCATCGACATCGCTATCGGGTGTCTGGATGAAATAACCGTTGTTGCGAACGCCGGTGACGATGCCGCGGGTGGAAACGCTGGCACCGACGATCGGCGAAGTCGCACCCGGCCCCTGGATGTCATGTATCGGCGTTAGCGACACGTCGTCGTTGTTGATGGTCCCGATGCCCTGGGCGTCGCCCGCCGTCGCTCCCGTGATGTTGGTGACATTGACGAAGAAGGTTTGATTCGGCTCGACGGTGGTGTCGCCGTTCACCGTGACATTGAATGTGAATGTCGAGTTGCCGGCCGTAATCGTCTGCCCGGTCAGGGAGTTCGCGGCATAGTCGTTGTCGGCTACGGTGGCGGTGTTGTCCGCAGTAGCGATGTCGAAACTGACGCCGCCGGCTCCCGCCGGTGCCGACAGCGATACTGTGAACTGGGCGGTTGTGGAGCCCGAATCGCCTTCGGTGACGGCCCTGTCGTTGATCGACAGGATTGGGGTTCCCGCGCCACCGCTGTTGGGTGTGATTGAAAGATCGTCAATGGACAGACCATGGTCGGTGCCAGAGTGATCCGGATCCGACCAGCGGAGCATCACCTCGGCGCCATTCGGGATCGACAGACCGGTAATCGTTGAGCTGATAGACGTCCGATTTGCAGCGGCGTTGCCATCGAGTGCCCCAGCCGTGCCGCCGGTGATTGGGCTGGTGAAGCTGAGAGCCGCTACAGCAACGCCCGGCGATTGAAATTCCGACAAGGTGCCGGTGACCGCGGGCGTGCCAACCAGATACGAAAAAGAAACCGTCTGCGCCGTGGCCGCGCTGTTGCGCCACTGTTCGCCCACGTACGACACCTGGAGATCGGTGATAGTAACGCCGGTGTTGTTCTGCAGCCGGATACCCCAAAACAGGTTCCCGATCGCAACGTTGGAGGAACCCACCGAGCCCAGCGCACGATCAGGTGTGCTGCCGTAACTGTATAGATTGCCGGCATTGCTGCTGCCGTTATTGGCGACAATGGAGACACCGGTTCCGGTTCTGGCGTGGAACCATCCGGGAATCGTGGCGTTGTTTGTCCAAGTCGCGGAGCCGGTGTCGATGAGTGAATTGAAGTTCTGTGTATGCGCGGCGCCAGGCGTTGTCAGCGAAACCTGGGCGGACGCATTTCCCGCCGAACACAGGAGAAGATAGAGAACGGCGACACATTGCCAGACCGCATGGAGCGTGGGTTGGTGCATGGGCGTTTCTCCAATTCGGCAGCTGGACCAGGGTGCGTCTGCGGCGCTGTGGTCGAGTTGGCTGGTGGGACGATTTGCGATCGAATCGGAAGCGATCCCATTCGCGCGGCGCATTCGACGAATTTTATCCTCACCATGTTTCAACTGTGAAACAACCCGTGGAGACGTTCGCGTCATTCGCCTTGGCCCAGCGCCAGGACGGCTGCTAGCACGCGACAGCGCATCTCCGCTTTCTTGTCCGGTTTCGCCACCTCAGCGCGTTCATGTGTTCACACGCCAAATCGAGGATCACAGAAATGAAATCGAGTCGTTCGCTGACGTTTGCTCTTTTCTTTGCGCTCGGCAGCGCCCACGCCGCCACCAGTGGGCGAGTCATTGTCGACCAGATTGCCAAGCCCAACATGGACCAGGCGGCGGTGCGTACCGAACTGAAACTCACGCAGGCGATGGCCTTCCCGCGCGACTGGTTCGACGATCAGTCGCGTTGGTCCGTGCTGGCCGTTCCGGCCGACGTCGATTTGTCTGCGCTGCGCAGCAGTCGCGATCCCGAAGCTTGGGTGTCGACGTACTTGCGGGACGAAGCGGCGATAGGGCTCCAGTTCGTGATCGATACCTATGGCGATGCGATCGAAATGAACGTCTACGAACGCGGCAAATTGCAGCTCGGCGCCAGCGGCACGATGGGGCAGGTGTACGCACCTCGGATCGAGGGCAATCGACTGCTCGGGCACTATGTGAACTTCGGCGATTTGTTCGGCTCGGCGCTGGTGATCGATCTGCAATTCGATGCCGAAATTTGGCAGGCGGCGAAGTCCATCCCGTTACCCGCGGATGGCGGACCGGCGGGAGCGGCCTATCTCGCTTTGGTCAAAGCGGTTCACGCTGGCGATCGCGCCGCCATCGAAGCGGCGCAACCGAACAATCGGCCGCGCATTGGCGATGAAGAGTTCAAGGAGGCGCTGCCGATGATGCAGGCGATGATGCCGAAGAAGCCGAAGATCACCGGCGGGAAATCCTTTGGCGACACCGCGGTCTTGAGCATCGTTGGCGACGACAACCAACCAGCCAGCGCGGAGCTTCGCCGCGAGGGCGATCGTTGGATCATGGTGCGCTCGAGCGCGGGTTCCAGCATCAACGAGCAAACACCGTTGCCGCCAGTGTTTGCCGACACCGTCGCCGATCTCTGCCCGACGGTGATCAAGAACGGGATCGTGTGTGGCGACACAACCTGGAAAGACGAAGCGTTTGCGATGCGCGATGTCCTCGCGATCCAGTCCGACGACGAAGTCCACATGGTGCTGTTGGCGCCGAGTCCACTGAAGCCACAACACGCCTCTGCGCTTTGGGAATCGGAACAGCCGCTGGAGGACCTGTTCGGCAAAGCGCCAGCGCGCGGTCTGCTGCTCATGTTCGAAGGCGCGAGCGGCGAGCTGTCGGCGGTATCCGGCTATCACATCGACCCGGAGGACGGATTTAACGAGGAGTACCTGGGCGGCGAGGCCGTGCGCATCGGCGACAAGCTTTATGGCTCGTTCAAAGCGACGAAGACCGATCCCGATACCGGCGAGGCCAAAGTTCAGAAGATCCTGCGCTTCGAAGCTGCCGTACTCGACAAGCGTTGAGTCCTGGCGCCCGCGCACAGCACCGCGCGGGCGTTTTCATCCCTGGAGCGAGTTGCTCGCCGACGGGTGCCAGCGGTCATCGAACCGCCCGCGCTTCAGATTGACAGTTGCCACATTGCGACCAATTCTTGAGCTTCCGCAGTGTACCCAGGTTGTCGACCCGATGAGTCTTGAGCCAACCTCAGAGCAACGCGAACACGAGCTTGCGATGAACGTGTTCGTGGTGTCTTCGGCCATGGTCGGCGTGTGCTTGACCGCCATCGGGATCCTGCGTTTGGTAACCGGCGAGAACCGTGCGCAGACTATCGGCGATGATCTCCTCGCCGTGGACGCAGTGGTATTTTCCGTGAGCACCGGCTTGGCATTCTGGTCATTCAAGACCCGGAACGCCGACGTACGCAAACGTATACGTTGGATCGTCGAAGTCTTGTTTCTGATCGGGCTGGCGGTGATGGCCATCGCCAGCGTGGTCATCGCCTACGCGCTGCTGTAGATCAGGACTCGAATCCATCGCGAAATACGGTTCCCGTGCTTTGCGGCGCACGGCACGCCGCGCCCGTGGCATCGAGCAGCACATTATCGATGGCAAACCCTTCAGCACCCGTGCTTGCATCGGACGTGAAGCGGAAGCGCAATTGCATCGCGCTGGCGCCGGCCAGCTGCGGCAGCTGGAGTTCTACTCGGCGCCAGTTCGCATCGCCCTCGCAGCGATGCACTTCGGTCCAGGGCGCCGCTGCGCTGCTGCGCACTTCCACGATGCCGTAGTCGAATCGCGCCTGTGTGGCACAACGTTGATCGAAACGCAACACCACGCTGGTATCAGCCGAAAGATCGATGGCGGGCGATGTCAGGCTGGCGTTGGCGTTGTTGGGATAGCTGCTGCCAGTGCCTGCAATCCAACCACCGCCGCCGCCGAGGCCGGAGCCGACGCGACGTTGCCACGGTGCATCCGCAACCAGATTTGTCGTCTGCGTTGGCTCTCCGCCATCCGCCGCGCGTGGGCACCAACGAAACAGCTCAATGTCCTGAGCTATCTGCGCGCCGGGCGCAACGAGCAGTGGTTCGATGCGCCGTGTTTCGAATCCGGGCGCAGACACTTCCAGCGCGAAGCTCCCAGGCGCCAGGCGGCGCGTGTAGGCGCCCGTGGTTGCGTTGCTCGTGGCGCTCAAGCCGTCGATCAGTAGCGTGGCAGCCACCGCCTCGCCGCTGGCGGCACGCACGCGCCCCGAAAGCACTGCAAGATCGGCCGACTCGACAACGCGAAGAAAGGCCGCCGCCACGGGCCCGGTCGCTCGCGAATTGTCGGTGTTGGCGTCGCTGCCACGAACAAACACCAGGTGACGGCCGGCCGCCAGTCCGCTGGTTCCGATAGTCGCGACAACCCACTCAGAGCTGCTATTGAACGCGCCGTCGACTGGCGATAACGCCAGCGCGGTCGCCCCGGCCTGCCATGGTGGGGTGGTCACAAAAGCCGAGGCGGACACGATTGTATGCTGCGGTTGAATGACTGGATTGGGCGGGGCAGATACCGTCGAAAAGCGCGTGTCGTCGATCGTTCCCTGAATCGTTGCGGTTTCACCGCGGACCACCAAATCGGGCGTTACAGACAGATCGCGCGCTTCCGGCCCGGCAGGCAATCGATACGGTTCTCGCGCGACGCGCAGCGCATAGATGAGTGCGCGCAAATTGTCCGGCAACACCGTGGAGTTGAAGGTGCCGCAACTCTCGAAGAACGCCACGCCCAACTCGAAGGCCATGGACGCGACGCCCAGCTCGCCGTAACCAAAGTCGATGGTGGTGCCGTCGGTCAGATACAATCCGGTCGATTGCTGCGGCGTGTATGCGTTGAACCAGGCCAGCCGCCGTCCCAGCGTTTGCAGGGGTCCGCCGTTCGGCGCCACGGTGTTGGTTGCGCCCCAAGGCCACAGGATCAGTCGCGAGTGGCTGTGCATATCGATGAAGATTCCCGGCGTGTCGTCGGGCGCAGCATCGAGCGGATTGGTGCCGCGCGCGTCCGGGAAAATCGAACGCACGTAGTTGGCGATCGCGTTGGTTTCCGGCTCGCTCGCCGCCAAAGGTCCGCGATACGTACCCGAGCAAGGATCGCCGCTCGATCCGCTGCCGCTGGTGGAGTTCCATCCAAAGGGAAAATTGCGATTCAGGTCGACGCCAAACAGCGTCGCCGGGCAAAAATTCGTGTTCGCGTTCTTGCGCTGATTGGCACTGCCAGCCCATTGCGCTTCGGCGATTTTGCGGCCATCGGGATTGGCCTGAAGCAGCAAATGCACCTCGTGGTGATCGAGCATCCAGGTGAGGTCCGGATCGCGGCCGTGGCCAGCGACAAGCAACTCCAGAAAGCGCGTGACTGTTTCGGCCGGCGTGTACTCGCGCGCATGCACCGAGGCCATTACGAACAACTTCGGTTTAGGCCCGGCAATTGCCGAATTCGTCGCGCGAACAACGCGCAGCGGATAGCCAGACAGTCCCTGCGTGAGACGCCAGGAGGAACCGATACTGGAAATCGTCACCAGATCCGGCCGTGCGGCAGCCAGCGCATCCATCGTGGCATAGGTTTCTTCCACGGTGCGATAGCACACGAGGCCACCAATCGCTTTCGCCTTGCGCCCGATCGGTAGCTCGCGGTTGACTGCCCAGGTGGCCTCCTCGACGATGGACGTACGAAAGCCGAGTTGCTCGAGTCGATGTTTCCAAAAAGTGTCCGTCTCGACCATCGCGGTTTTCGCGCCCTGATCGACGACCACATGCCCGAACACCGTGCCCAGCAGTTGCAGTTGCGCCGAGTCACGGTATTCGACGCGTACGACGATGCGATCTGGCAAAGGCGACTTCGCAGACTGTGCCAGAGCCATCGGGGCAGCTAGCGAAAAAATCAGTGCCGACAAAGCAACAGCCGCCGATCGCCAAGCATTAACCATCGCCGCCTCGCCATTCGCCGTAAACCTGGAGTCTATCAGCGGGCGCTTCTCCGACTGGGCAACACTTGCGTTCGGCAGGCAAGGCGCCCACCTAAGGCGCCTCGCTCATTGCCATAGCACGCCAGAAAATGAACCACACGCAATCAATCGGCGAGGGGGTGTTGACATCGTAGCTTGCGGCGTTATGCTGTGCGGCTCTTGCGGGAATAGCTCAGTTGGTAGAGCACGACCTTGCCAAGGTCGGGGTCGCGAGTTCGAGTCTCGTTTCCCGCTCCAGTTCAGGGCGAAACCTCGGGTGACCGAGGTTTCGTTGTTTTTAGGGACGCAAAGTCCCAGCGGATGGCCAGGTGGCAGAGTGGTCATGCAGCGGCCTGCAAAGCCGTGGACGCCGGTTCGATTCCGACCCTGGCCTCCATCCGCTCACGATTCCGACGTATCCTGCGCCGACCTGTTTCGGCGTTGGACGGATACCAGGCTTCCCAAGCCCGAGTGGCGAAATCGGTAGACGCAAGGGACTTAAAATCCCTCGGCCACAAGCCGTGCCGGTTCGAGTCCGGCCTCGGGCACCACCAAACAGCTGCCGAGCGGCTACGTTCGGATCGTGCTACTGGGCGCTGTTAGGTGAAGCCCTCAGCTTTTCCTTGAACGGTTCCTGCTCACGCACCCACGCATATGCGTCGCGCTGACTGAGTTCGTCGTAGTCGATGGGTGTTCCAGTTGCCTCCTCAACGCGTTCTAGCGACGCGACCACCAGCTCGGCGTCTTTGCTGGTGAGCCCCACGCGCACCCGTGTCCAAAGTGCAGTGTCAAAAGTCGGGTCTATGGCGAGGGCGCGATCGCAGGCGACCAGTGCGTCCTGGTAGCTTTGCATCCCGATCAACGCAGCACAACGTTGTGCGGACATGACCTCATCGGCGCCGAGTTCCTGTTCGGCTGCGGCAATAGCGGCGAGCGCTTTTTCGTATTGCTCCGTCATGAAGTAATGGTCGATCAGTATGAATTGCAGCTCCTTGTCTTCGCCATGCGACTTCACCAGAGCGTTCAAGGTCTCGCGATAAGCATCGATTCCCAACTGGCGCGACAGCACCACTGAGAGCGTTGCATAGGCACGGGAGGCCTTGACTTCGTCCGGCATGCTTTGCAAGGTCTTGTACGCCGCTGCCTGGTTGCCTTGTACGACGTGCGCGGCGAACGATTTGAACTTTGCAACCGTCGCCGCGTCATCGCTGCGCCCGAACAGCATCGCCACCAGCGTTGTCAACGGTATCTCGCTCGCGGCGCTGAAGCGCAATTGCTCGCTCATCGACATCGCTAAGGCGTAGTCGTACCAGTCCTCGATTTTGCCGCCAGCCCCGACCTTCAAGCGCATGTAGGAATGCGCGAGATCCCCAGGCTCGCCCATGGTCACGCGCACCAGCGCCTCGCCATCGGTGGCGGAAACCAGCTTGGCGCGGGCCTTGCCTGCCATGAACTGGGCGGAAAGACTCCAACCCAGCATCGAATATTTTGAGCTGAGAACGTTGTGAAAGCCCTTACGCTCCGGCGCATCCGGCGCGATGCCACCTAAGACGCGCGCAGCGATCGCCTCGGCATCCAGCATGTCGTTGAACGCTCCACCATCGACGCTGTTGATTGCTGCCACGAAGCGTTCGCCGGTGTCCGCGGCGCCAGGTGTTCCCAGCGCGTTGGCGGGTCCGGCGCAGAGCAATAGCAGCGAGTAAACGACGACAGCAGGAATCCGCATGGCAGTGAGTCCCAGGTGTTGGTGCCTGCATAGAATGCCGTCGGATAAGGAATCCGAACGACGTGTTTCGCGTAAAGGCGAGTTTATTCCCTTGCGCTTCTGCTGGCGTCGTTTCGTGAGCGAAGAGAGACTGAGTGTCGTCCTGCAAGTACCACTCGATCATCCGACCAGAGATCGTCTGGTCATCGATCTTGGCGCAAAGTGGCGGGCGAGCATGGCCGCGCCGCCAATGGAGGTCATCGAGCCATCCATCGAGCACGGGTCGCCAGTGATCCAGATGCCGGGTGATGACAACGCCTCAGCGCGCTCACGCAACCGAAAGCCACTTCGCAATGCTGCCCGCAGCCTCGCGCCCTTCGTAAACCGCAGTGACCACCAGATCCGCGCCGCGCACCATGTCGCCGCCGGCGAAGACGCCCTCCAGCGTGGTGGCGAAGGGCAGGGGATCGGTTTCGGCTTTGACGATGGTGCGGCCGTTGTTTTGCACCTGGATTCCGGCGCTGGCGAACCAGTCGGGTGGGTCGGCTTCGAAGCCGAAGGCGATGATGACGGCATCGGCGGGCAGGTTGCGTTCGCTGCCGGGGACGTTTTCAGGGCGGCGGCGGCCTTTGGCGTCGGGCGGTCCCAGGCGGGTATCGATGACGCGTACGCCGGTCACCTGCTGATCGCCCAGGATCGCCAGCGGCTGGCGATTGAACAGGAATTCGACGCCTTCGTCTTTGGCGTTTTTCACCTCACGGCGCGATCCGGGCATGTTCTCCTCATCGCGTCGATAGACGCAGTGCACACTCGCAGCGCCTTGCCGGATGGCGGTGCGCACGCAGTCCATGCCGGTGTCGCCGCCGCCGAGCACGACGACACGCTGGCCACGCAAATCGATGGGCGCCTGATCGTCGCGCCAGGACATAACGCGATTGACATTGCTGATAAGGTAACGCAGGGCAGGGTGGACGCCCGCGAGGTGCAGGCCCGGCAGGCCGCCGTCGAGCGCGCGATACGTGCCCATCGCAAGGAACACAGCGTCGTGATCACGACGCAGATCGTTGAACGACACATCGCGACCGATCTCGACGCCGAGTTTGAAGCGCACGCCCATGCCTTCGAGCAAGGTGCGACGTTTGGCGACGACGTCTTTGTCGAGTTTGAATGGCGGAATGCCAAAAGTCAGCAGCCCACCGACCTCCGACTGGCGGTCATACACAATCGCGTCGATACCGGAGCGCGCGAGCCGATCTGCCGCGGCCAGTCCCGCAGGGCCTGCGCCGACGATGGCGACCTTTTTGCCAGTGCGTTTGACGGCCGACAGATTGGGTTTCCAGCCCAGGCGTATCGCTTCGTCGGTGATGTACTTTTCAATCGCGCCGATCGTCACCGCGCCGAAGCCATCGTTCAACGTGCAAGCGCCTTCGCATAAGCGATCTTGAGGACAAACGCGACCGCAGATCTCAGGCAGCGGATTGGTTTCGTGCGCCAGCTCGGCGGCCTCGACGATGCGCCCTTCTTCGATGAGCTTAAGCCAGTTGGGAATGTAGTTGTGGACCGGACACTTCCATTCGCAATAAGGGTTGCCGCAATCGAGGCAACGGCCCGCTTGATTGGCTACACCTTCCGCGTCGAATTGCCCATAGATCTCGCCATAGCCCAACACGCGCGTCGCTACCGGCACTTCGCGGGGCATTTCGCGTTGGATCTTCAAAAACTTCAGCGGATCGTGCATGGGCTCTTGCTCTTGGAACTATTGGTTATTTGCGCGGAGCGATTGCTCACACGAAGACACGAAGACACGAAAAGGGAAGGGGTAACAGGTCTGGTAACTACGCCGCCCGCTTCAACGTCTCGGTCAAGCTCTCCAGGCTCGCGGCCTTGGGTTTGACCAGCCAGAACCGCGGCAGCACTTCGCGGAAATCCTCGCGCAGCTCGCGGGCCCAGGTGCTGCCGGTCTCGAGATGATGTCGACGCAACAGCTCGCGCAAATGCGAAAGGTGGTTTTCCATACCTTCGGTGGAGATGCGCACGATGTCGATCAGCTCCGGGTTGTAGCGGTCCACAAAATCGCGCTCGATATCGAGCACGTAGGCGAAGCCGCCGGTGAATCCGGCGCCGAAGTTCAGACCCGTGCGGCCCAGCACGGCAACGCAACCACCCGTCATGTACTCGCAGGCGTGATCGCCGGAGCCTTCGATGACTGCGAGCGCGCCTGAATTACGCACCGCAAAGCGTTCGCCGGCGCGCCCTGAGGCGAAAAACTCGCCGCCCGTGGCACCATACAAACAGGTGTTACCGACGATCACAGTGTTCTTCGGTTCAAACCCGGCGTCGGCGGGCGGGCGAATCACGATCTTGCCGCCGGCCATGCCTTTGCCGACGTAATCGTTCGCCTCGCCGGTGAGATCGAGCACCAGACCACCCGCGTTCCAGGCGCCAAAGCTCTGGCCCGCAGAACCTGTGAGCTTGAAGACAATAGGCGCTTCGCTCATACCCAGATTGCCGTGGTGCCGTGCTATTTCGCCCGACAACCGCGCGCCGATGCTGCGGTCGCGATTGCTGACGCGATAGGCGAACTCGCCTCCGGCTTTGGTTGCAATCGCCGGGCGCGAATCGCTCAGCATTTGTGCGGCGAGCGTGCCCTTGTCGAAGGGCGTATTGCGCTCATCGATACAGCAGTTCGGCGCATCGCTCGCCAGGCCATCGCCAAGCAGCGGGGTGAGATCGAGGCGCGCCTGCTTGGGTCCAGCGCCTGCGTTCGGCCGCAAAAACTCGGTGCGTCCGATCAGCTGATCGAGCGTGCGCAATCCAAGCGCCGCGAGGCGCTCGCGCACGTCTTGAGCCACGAACCGGAAGTAGTGTTCGACCATCTCCGGCAGGCCGACGAAGTGCAGTTTGCGCAGCGTTTGGTGCTGGGTGGCAACGCCAGTGGCGCAGTTGTTGAGATGGCAGATGCGCAGGTACTTGCAGCCCAACGCGACCATGGGCGCGGTGCCGAAGCCGAAACTCTCAGCGCCGAGTGCTGCGGCCTTGATCACATCAAGCCCGGTCTTGAGCCCGCCATCGGTTTGCAACCGCACCTTCTTGCGCAAATCGTTGCGCTTGAGCGTCTGGTGCGCCTCGGAAAGGCCCAACTCCCATGGCGTTCCCGCGTACTTGATGGAACTCAGCGGGCTCGCGCCGGTGCCGCCATCGTGACCGGAAATGGTGATCAGATCGGCATAGGCTTTGACGACGCCTGCGGCGATCGTGCCAACGCCCGCATGCGAAACGAGCTTGACCGATACCAGCGCATCGGGGTTGATTTCCTTCAGATCGTAGATCAGCTGCGCCAGATCTTCGATGGAGTAGATATCGTGATGCGGCGGCGGCGAAATCAGTCCAATGCCGGGCTTCGCATAGCGCAGTCGCGCGATGTACTCATCGACCTTATGACCGGGAAGCTGGCCACCTTCCCCAGGTTTGGCACCTTGCGCGACCTTGATCTGCAGTACCTCGGCATTGATCAGGTACTCGGGCGTCACGCCGAAGCGGCCGGAGGCGACCTGCTTGATTTTGCTGGACTTCTGATTGCCGTAACGCGCCGGATCTTCGCCCCCTTCGCCCGAATTGCTGCGCGCGCCGAGCCGGTTCATTGCAATCGCCAGGGCCTCATGGGCTTCGGGCGAAAGCGCGCCGAGACTCATGCCCGCCGAGTCGAAGCGCTTCAAGATCGACTCGATCGGCTCCACCTCGTCGAGTGGAATTGGGGCGTTTGGACTGTGCACGTCGAGCAAATCGCGCAGCGCCGACTGGGGCCGCGAATCCACCACCTCAGAGTATTCGCGATACAACGCGTAATCGCCGCTACGCACCGCCGCTTGCAAGCGCGCGATCACGTCCGGGTTGTACATGTGGTACTCGCCACCCTGCATGAACTTCAGCAAGCCGCCAGGATCGACCAGCGTGGTGGCGTTCCAGGCTTTTCCGCAAAGCTCGCGCTGCTCAGCTTCGATCTCAGCGAATCCCGCGCCTTCGATGCGGCTTGGCGTGTTGGTGAAGCAACGCTGGACCACTTCGCTGGCGAGCCCGACGATCTCGAAAAGTTGCGCGCCACGGTAACTGTCGACGCACGAGATGCCCATTTTCGAGAGAATCTTGAGCAGGCCTTTGCGCACGCCACGGCGGAACGACCGGCCAAGTTCCAAGGGCTCGCCGAAACGCCGTTTGATTTGCCCCGAGCGCACCAGAGCGAGCAGAGACTGATACGCAAGATAGGGTTGAATCGCCGTTGCGCCAAAACCAATCAAGCACGCGAAATGGTGCGGATCGCGCGCGACCGCAGTCTCAACGAGGATGTTGCACGCGGCGCGAAGGCCGGCACGCGTCAAATGCTGATGCACGGCACCGACGGCGAGCAATGCATGCACCGGAATCTTGTCCGGCGCCACGTGCCGGTCCGTCAGAAACACCAACAGCGTTCCGCCACGCACCGCCTCTTCGGCGCGCGCGCAGATGGCATCCAGCGCTTGCGGCAGGGTGCTGTCGCTCGAGTAGTTCAAATCGATCTCGACGTGCCCGCCGAAATCGCTCATCGACAAGATTTGCTTGAGCTTGCGCTGCGACAGAATTGGCGAGTTCAGAACGATCTGCCTGGCGTAACTCGGCGCCGCCTCGAAGATGTTGCACTCGCGTCCGAGCTGCGTCATCAGCGACATCACGCGCTGCTCGCGTAAGGAGTCGATCGGCGGGTTGGTGACTTGCGCGAAACTCTGTCGGAAGTAGTCGAACAACGAACGCGGCTTCTGACTCATCACCGCCACGGGCGTGTCATCGCCCATGGAACCGGTTGCCTCCGATTCGCTCTCTGCCAAAGACTTCAGAATCGTATCGCGCTCCTCGCGCGACAATCCAAAAAGCTTCTGGTGAACGGCCAGCGTTGGCGAGTCCATCGGCTCAATCGCGAGCGAAGGATCGATCAGCGAATTGCTCAAATAACGCACGCCGGTCTTTAGCCAGCGCTTGTACGGCGCACGCGCACGATTGATCGCATCGATATCGCGGCTCTTCAAGAACTCGCCACGCAGCAGGTCGACCGCCACCATTTCGCCGGGGCCAAGGCGACCTTTTTCGATCACATCCGCTGGCGAGACATCGAACACGCCCGCCTCGGAGGAAATCACGACATGCCGATCGCGTGTCAGCAAATAGCGGGCAGGGCGCAGACCATTGCGATCGAGCGTGCACGCCGCGTAGCGGGCATCGAGCATGACGATGCCCGCCGGCCCATCCCAAGGCTCCATATGCAACTGGTAGTACTCATAGAACGCCTTGATATCCGAATCCAGATCCTCGCGATCGCGCCATGCAGGCGGTATCAACACGCGCATTGCGTGAAGCAGGTCCATACCGCCCACGAGCAGCGCTTCGAGCATGTTGTCGAGCGTCTGCGAGTCCGAACCTTCCATCGATACCACCGGCTGCAGCTCGCGGTAGTCCACCAGCGGCGAGCGGAAGCGCGGGCCACGTGCGCGCATCCAGTTGCGGTTGCCCTGAATCGAGTTGATCTCACCGTTATGGGCTAGCAGCCGGAACGGCTGCGCGAGCGGCCATCGCGGCATGGTGTTGGTGGAGAATCGCTGATGGAACACGCACGCGCTGGAGGCGAGTTCGGGCCGGGCAAGATCAAGATAGAACTTCGGCAAGTACGCGGGCATGACCATGCCCTTGAATGCCAGCACGTGCGCCGACAGACTGATGACGTAAAAGTCGCGCACATCGCTCAGCGCCATTTCGCAGCGCCGCCGCAGCTGGTACAAAGCGCGCTCGAATGCTGGCGCGTCAGTGTCGTCGCGCGCACCGACAAAGACTTGCACGATCTCAGGGCGGGTGCGATCGGCCTCCGGACCGCAGGCGCTCGTGTCCACCGGCACCGTGCGCCAACCGAGAAACTCGAGGCCCGCAGCGTGCGTTTCGCTTTCGATCCGAGCGCGCGCGCTCTTTGCGGCAACCGCATCGTGCGGCAAGAACACGATGCCGCTGGCAAAGGTATCGGTCAGTGCGATCTGCGACTCCGCCGCAATTCGCCGAAGAAAGGCATCCGGACGACGCATCAGCAATCCGCAGCCATCGCCGCTCATGCCATCGGCCGCCACCGCGCCGCGATGCGTCATGCGCGACAGCGCCTCCAGCGCGGCCGACACGATGCTGCGCGACGGCTTGTCGTCGAGCTGTGCGATCAAGCCAAAGCCGCAGCTGTCCTTCTCGAACGCCGGATCGTAAAGCCCTGCTTGCCGCATCGAACGCTTTCCCATCGCAATGGACCGTTCGACTACAGCACAGCTTGTTGCGACGCGTCAAACGAGAAAGCTTCGGGTCAAAGTTTCATGCGGAGAATTTCGCTCCGCGGGCCTGACACGAACTCACTGCGCCTCGAAGCGATAGCCCAATCCGCGCACGGTGCTGATCATCGAAGGGCCATCGCCGTCGATTTTCGTGCGCAAGCGGCGGATGTAAACGTCGACCACGTTGGTCAGCGGATCTTCGTCCACGCCCCAGACGTTGGACAGAATGCGCTCGCGACTGAAAAGTCGTCCGGGCGAACTCATCAGTAATTCGAGCAGGGCCATCTCGCGCGCGGTCATCGGCACGGGCTCGCCGTTTCGGCTAACTTCCATACGCTCACGATCGAAGCTGATCGGTCCCACCGTCAGTACCGAGCTACGTTCGACCAGTGCCGGCGGGCGACGCAACAAGGCCTCGATTCGCGCCAGCAATTCTTCGAATGCGAAGGGTTTGGTCAGGTAATCGTCCGCGCCGCAACGCAGCCCGGCAACGCGATCCTGCACGGTGCCCATGGCCGTCAACATCAGCACCGGCGTCGCGATCCGCGCTGCACGCAACTGCTGGCATACCTCCATGCCACTGATACCGGGCAGCATCACGTCGAGCAGAATCAGCGCTGGAGTGTCCTGACGCGCATACACCAGGGCTTCCTCGCCTGTCTTCAGCGCTTGCACGCGAAAGCCCTCGGCTCGTAATCCTCGCGTCAAAAAATCAGCGACACGCGCGTCGTCTTCGACCACCATCAAGTTCATGCGTTGTCCGTTTCCATCGGCAACTGCAACTGTACGCGAAGGCCGCGCGGACTGCGCATCGACAGTTCAATTGAGCCGCCATGCGCCTGCAGAATACGATCGGCAATCGACAAACCAAGCCCGGCGCCTGTGGGGTGCGCGCTGGCGGCGCTGCCGCGAAACTGCGCATTGCGCGCCTGGGCGAGTTCGGTGGCGCTCATGCCTGGACCGTCGTCGTCGACCTGGATGCAAACCCATTCGTCGTTCCGGGTGACCTGAACGACGACCTTGCCGCCTTCAGGCGTGTAGCGAAGCGCATTGTCGAGCACCGTTGTCAGCGCCTGCTGCAGGCGCTCGCCATCGGCGAGCACGGTGCAATCGGGCGCCGGGTTCATCGACAGCGAAATCCCGCGGTAGCGAGCCAGCGCTTGCATCTGCACAACGACCGCTTCGATCAAAGCCGGCAACGCATGCGGCGCCAGCACGAAAGTGTAGTCGTGCGATCCGCTGCGCGCAGCGTCGAGCAAGTCCTGCACCCGCGCCGACAAGTCCTTGGCGGCATCACGGATACGTCGCAAACTGGCCTTCAGCTCGTTCGCATCATCGCCAGCACGCAACGCGATATCGGCCTCGCCTCGGATCACAGTAACGGGCGTACGCAACTCATGGCTGACCTCCGCAAAGAACTGCCGCCGCTGGCCTTCCACGCGCAACATCGCCTCATGCGCCTGCATCACCGATCGTGTCCGCGTGGCGATCAAGTCATCGAGCGAGCGCTGCACGTCCACATCCCGCGCGTGCGCCTGCTGCAGGCTCGTTGCCATCGAGTCGAGCAATCCGCCGAGGCGTGCAAACTCGTCGCGTCCTGTCAGGCCGCTGCGCGCGGTCAACTCGCCTCGGGCAAATCGAGCTGCCACATCGGTCAAACGGGTGAACGGTTGCTGCAGGTGCGTTACGAAGTACCAAACCGCAAAGGCGCCGAACAACACGGCGACCGCCGCCAGGCATACGTTGGCGACGCGCGCCAGTCGCAGTCCATCTGCCAGTCGCTTGGATTCCTCTTTGGCCAGCCGATCCTGGCGCAGAATCGCTTCGCGGATCACCTCGCGCATATCCTGATTCGCCAATCGATCGAATGCCTCCAGCACGCCCCGCCATCGCTGGGCGGGATCCCCAGCGTCGATCAGCGGGATGGCCTCGCGGACGGCATTCGCCATCGTCTCGATATTTCGTTCCAGCGTGGCAACGGTTGCCGCTTCCGGCGACGGGCCACCGCGCACCGCGGCGTCACGCTCAGTCAGTGTCCTCAGCTCGCGAAGGCTGTCCTCCATGCGCGTCACCAGCGTCACGCGCGTGATGGCCGGCGCATTGCCTGTCAGCATCGCTTCGGCAAACCACACCTTGAGGCGCTGTTTGTTGCCACCCAGCGACTCGTACTCAGCCTCCATACCTGAAGCGATTGCCTTGCGCTCGGCGTACAGCGCGGCAGTGGATGCGGCCCACCATGCGAAAACGCCCTGACTCAGCGCCAGAGCGCTGAGCAGGGCGAACGCGATCGACAGCCGCGTGCGAATCATCGCGGCCGTTGTTCAATCAACTGGAGTAAGGCAGAGAGCTGTGGTGCACCACGATGCGCAGCTTGCCATCGTCGGTCTTCTTGAACTTCCACGTTTTGTCCACCGTCGTCACCGACCCATCCTTGTTGGTGATCATGACATTGCCCATCGTCGTCGCGACATCTCCGTTGATGTGGATTGCAGCATTCTTGATCTCGACTTTGGTCCAGCCCTTCAACGCGAAACCACTGTCGTTGGGATAGTCCTCGTCGCCGCCGACGAAGTACGCAAGCGCGCCTTCCTTCGTGATGCGGAAGGTTTGCGGCGCCTCCGTCAGCGTGGGCTTGAACAACACCGGGCCCAAGTTGTAGCCGTAGGCATCGTCCAGCACCTTATTGGCCAGTTCCGCGGCCGCTGCCTGACCGCCCGTCTCATAAGCCTTACCGATAGCCACCAGCGCATTGCCCCACGCCTGCTGCGCGGCAAGCACTTCGCTCTGGGTAATGTTGGCGGAGTACACCGGTGCTTCTTGGGCAAATGCGGGTGCAGCAGCGAAAGCGAGGACCGCCATTGACAGAATGCGTTTCATAAGTCGTTCTCCAGGGGTGATAGGAGCTATGCGCTCCCGGCTGCGCCAGTCTCGAAGCGTGCCGTGAACATCAAGGCGCGTTGCCGATGAACTCATTCGAGTTGACACATGAACAGGTGACGCAAAACAGATGAACCCGAAATGACAGAAACGATTTCGTGTGCCACCTCTTCACAGCACCCGCGTCACGCGCTATGGTTCGCGGCTCGCTTTGCCGAAGTGGCGGAATTGGTAGACGCAGCGGACTCAAAATCCGCCGCCCTTAAAAGCGTGTGGGTTCGAGTCCCACCTTCGGCACCAATGACTTAGCGCAATCGTCCGGTCAGAAATTGACCAGTTCGCAAAGTCGGGGTAACACAGGGGTAACAGGTTCGACGAGAAGAAGCCCGGCACCTGCTGGGCTTTTATGTTTCTGGGACCTTGCGCTGCGCCGTAACCCCGGCAACCTTCAAAGAGGCAGTTGTGAAGGAAATAGTTGCCGAAGTTGATAGGCAAGGAGAGTGGGCAAATCGTGCTTTGGAGATTCTCCGGCGGCGATCTTCGAGCCTCCCCAACGGTAATGAGGATTGCGAAGGACTCTGCGCGCAGGTGTGCGAGCTTCACTTCACGGCACTGCTCGCCATGAGAGAGGGCTACGTTGGTGGTGCTTTGACACTTATACGTCCAACTTTTGAGTGCTTGCAGCGCGCCATCTGGCTGCACAACGATCACGACGCGGTAGCCGATTTCAGAACGGGGGCGGTCCCGAACTTCAGCGAACTGAGGGCAAAGATCGCGGAAAAGTTGGGCACGTTACCGGGGCCCTTCGGAGACTTCTACGACAGCGTGAAAACCGCCCATGCATTGACACATGGCGGACGCGAGCTTGTTACTGCCCACTTCGCTGACTCAAAGGTGCGGACGCTCGACTACCAGTTGAATCTCCTGCGGTGGTTCAAGGGCTTGGCCGGCTTTGCAATGCAACTGCGTGGAATGATAGTTCTTCGCCAGTCAGACCTTGAAGAACTTCAAAAGACATTGCTAGACGGCTTTCCGTGATCCAGGATTTCTAAGCTCGGCAGAGCGGGAAGTGACAGCTTAAGAATCTCGCAAATTCTGACCAAGCTGGCATTGCCCCGTTAGCGTCTCGCGGTCACGGGTGCCCCGACGTATCCTCGGGTGACAGCGCCTAGCCTGAGCCGAAAACATGAACCCGATTGCTATGTTCCTCTTGCTGCCATCGCTGGCGTTCGGACAGTCGGTCTTCAAGTGCCAAGGGGAGAACGGGGTTACTGTGTTCTCGCAGCGCCCATGCGCTGATGATCCCGCTAAGGTCGAGCAAGTCGATACGTCTCGATCACTCAAGACCGGCAGCGGCGGTTCGGTCGAGTCGCAAAGCGAGTTTGCGCAACTCAACTCGGTTCGCCGCAATTGCGACAATCGAATTGCATCGATCAATTCGCGGTACAACGCGCAACGCGGCAGGATAGGCGGCGAGATTGCCCGACTAGAAGCCGAGGCCTCACGCGCCAATAACAACCTAGCGGGCGCAACCTGGGAAGCAGGGCTAAGGCAGCAGATTGCGGGCTTGATGGCGGAGCGCGGAGCGTTGGCATCTGCAGAAGCGCAAGAATTGGCGGCGGTACGCGCGGAATGCCAAGAGGCGATCAGCTCCAAGGAATCGGAAATCGAAGCGGCTCGAAAGGCGCGCGAGTCGAAGCAAGAGCCGGAGCCGCAACAAGTCGAAGGTGAACCCGAAAAGAACTAGACGGCGGCACGGCGGCAGATTGCTAGTGAACGATAGGTCGTTCCATTCCATCGACGGCGCTCATGGCGCCGGGCCTGAGCGCGTGCAAACACCGTCGATCACCGAAACCAATCGCTCACGCGTGGCGCGCATCACGCCGCGAACATACTCGACCACATCGCCGCCGACGCGCTTATCGCGCTCCAAGCGATCCGAAACCGTATCCAGTTCGCGCACCATCGGCCCAGCAAGGCGACCGAGCACGTCGGCGACGCTCGCGCGCGTCATTAGCTCGCCGGCCTCGATGCCGAGCTTTAGCCGATCCCGTTCGGCAGCGTAGAAGGCGCGCAGTTCATAGGGGTTCATTCGTGCCGGATCGTTCTTGACGGCGCGCACGTTGAAAGCTGCAACGATGGCCGTCAAGTCGTAGACCGGGTATCCGCCCCGCTGGCCGGCAGGCTCGGCGCCGGATTCCGCCAGCTTGCGCGAGACGGTATCGCGCGCCGTTTTCGTTGCTCGGGCAATCTCGCTGATGCTGAAAGTCAGGTCACGCATACGCTCGCCTCGCTACAGTGTTTACAGGTCGTTTTCCGCTTACCTAAGCCAATTACGCCCATCTGTTGCTGCGTCCTCGGGCTACTGAAAAACTGTCGAATACCGCGTGCTCTGCCCCGTGGCGCTCGCGTGGTCGCCTGGAGGGACCCACGCTTGAGTGAGCGCCTGGGTCCCTCCGGTGCGTTCGTTTCGTTGCGGGTTGCGGAGCGCAAGACGCAACCAGGGCCAAAGCCCTTGGTAATGTCCGTCCCAGGTAGGAAATCGGCGCGCGCCTGTCGCTGATCGAGCGAAGCGATGTATTGACCCGCTTGCAATAGCCCATGAATGGGACCCAGGGTTCACCATTCGCGTGCCTCCACCCTGTCAATGCCCGCTTCACATACCGTCCACCTGATCCGCGTTGGCGGCTTTATGAAGTCGTCGTCGACCTTCAAACCCGGATCATCGACGGCGCGCGTTCGATAGCTCGCGCCGGTCAGCGCCAGCGTTACGCCCATCTCGTCGATGCGATCCGCTCCGCGTTCGCCGATGCCTGCGGCCAAGTGCGGCAGGTTGCCGGTGATGACGATGGCTCCACCGTTTCGATAGCGCTCGTCGATAAGCATCGAAATCGCGTTGAGTTCCCACTCGGTGCGGCTTGTGGCACCGCACTCGTCGAGCACAAGCACTTGGGCATGTTGGAGCCTCTGCAGGATTTGCTCCTCGCTTTGCTCACTGCCTTTGCTGAACGTCGCGCGCCATTCGCGCAATAGCGTTGGCACATGCACCCAAAGCCCTGAGCTACCCTCGCGGATTGCCGCCGCGAGGATGCCGACGGATAGATGCGTTTTGCCGGTGCCAACATCGCCGATGAGTGCGAGCGCGCGGATGCGCTTGGATACCAGCTCACGCGAAGCGGCTAGGGCTTGGCGCGCGTTTTCGGTATGGGGTCGGTAGTTCCCTAGACGTCGGTTGCGAAAGTGCTCAGGAATTTGCGCATGCTGCCATCGGCTGTATTCGGCCCATGCGGCTTTCCATGGTGCCTTGATCGCTTCACCGTCGGCGATGCATTGCGGGCACACGTCGCGGTCGTGCCAGTTGCGCTGGTTGGGTTCGTACTCGCCGTGACGCGCGCAGGTGTACTTGGTGGCGCGTTGATTCGATGGCGAACCCGACGTACCGAACATGCGCTCGATGTGGTCGTCGTCGTTCATAGGTCACCCAACCTGCGCGCTGCGCGTTCGTTAAGCGTCGCTGCTGTTTTGGCATCAACCGTTGGCGCGCTACCGAATTGGTAATCGGCAAAATCTTCGGCTGCCCGGCGCACCTTATCTGCGAGCGATTGCACCGGCGGCTTGCTCGGTTCGAACAGTCCCTGCCATCCGTTGGCGATTGACGTGAGCGCAATCTCGTTTGGGTCGTATCCCTGGTGTGCCCATTTGCGAAGGAGTTCGATGCACACGAGCGCCGACGATTTCGTGAGCCTTTTCTTTTTGCCCATTCGATGGCGATGTTCGACGTACGCTTGCCAGACTTCGCGCTTCAGCTTCGAAGGCAATTCGAGATCAACGAGTTCAGAAACGGAATCACCAACAACCGAGCGCGTATCTCGCGCGCGTTTCTTTTTGGTTGGTTCCTTAGGTTGGTTCTTTAAGTTGGTTCTATAAGCAGGTTCGGCTGACACCGGCGTCAGGGGTCTAGTGACACCCATGTCAGGGGTGGGTGACACGGGTGTCAGGGGTTGGATGACATGTGCGTCAGGGGCGACAACCGTGTCAGGGGTGACATAGGCGTCAGGGGTTCCGATCCGATAGCGGTTCGGTTTGCCACGTTCGGCGGTCTCGATCAGATACCCGAGAGCGACGAGTCGGAGGCGAGAACGAATCACCGAACGAACGCTGGCTCCGGTCTTTGCTGCGACCGTTTCCGCCGATGGCCACGCCTCACCACTCGCGTTGTTCATGTGATCGAGAATGACGAGAAGCGCGGCCAAGTCGACCCGCGATAGTCGCGGGTCTGCGGCGGCCTGAGTTGCCAATTTCCACCGCACCAGTAGACCGGACGGCGGCGAGTCAAGCGGCATAGGGTGGCGCTCCCTCTCTCGCGAGCGCCAGCACTGCCGCGCCGAATTCGCGTGGTGCGCCATGCAGCTGGGCGAGCGCACGGATGAGCGCGGCATGTGGATTGGCGGTCATTACGCGGCCTCACGGTCGCGCAAGCCTTGCTCGATCAGTTTGGCGACGTCGCTCTCGCGGTAGCGCACCGCGCGGCCGAGCTTAACGAAGGGCAGGGGAGGACCACCGCCTCGGCACCGCCATGCTTCAAGGGTAGATTCTTGAACATTGAGTAAACCCGAGACTTCGGAAGGCTTCATCAGCTTAACCATGCTCCAATCTCCGATATCGTGACGCTGCCGGAGTTGGTCAGCGCCGACCCGATCTAGGCGGGCCGATGCGCATCTTCCAGACGCCAATCCCGGCTAAGCGGCTTAGTCGGGATTTCTGATTTCCGAGAGTAGATTTCGGATGGTCTTTTCGGGCGTTGACTTCGGGTTATCGGAATTGCCGCCTCGTGGGTACCAGTTCAACTTTCGATCCGCGAGAACTGACGCATTGGGGTCACAAACCTCTATCGGCAGGTCATGATCTCCACTGATCGAATCGGGGTTACCGAGGTACTCGAAAATCTTATCGTTGGTCATGCCTCGCGCAACGAGAATCTCTAGCGCTAAACGAAGCGGAGTACGACGTTTCAGGCGCGGCTTACCTGCGCTTTTTTGTCCGCGACGCGATGGCTCGGCCTTGGCCTCATCGATTGCATCAGCGCGAGCCTTGTAGTCGCGAGCGAGCTTGTCGAGGGCCTGCGCATTCAGCAGATAGCGATAGCGTCGCTCCAACTCTTGATCTTTCCATTCGACCAGGAAGTCTTGGAGAGCGCTCGCGCAATCCTGGATGGCGAGCACGGCTAGCACGTGGTGAATCGGCGGAGCGTTGCGCCCAAACGGAGGTTCTTTCTCGTGGTGCTTGGCGCAATTGATGGCGAAATCAAGCGCGCTCTCGACTGCCGAGACGAGTAGTCTCTCAAGGGTCTCGATTGGCGTGCTCAAGCGGCCGTCTGCGCACTCTGCGAATGCTTCTGCGAGGCGTAACATCTCTTGCTGTCCGCTCCGCGTCTGCCGCCAAAGGGGCAACGCCCAAGTCGTGTGCTTCTCAATCGAACTCGCCTCGCGGTAGATGACCCGAAGCTTTAGGACTTCAATATCTTCAAGGGCGTCTAAGTCCGACTCCAGCAACATGTTCTTGTCGGGTGGTCGATTTGCTTCAGACACACTGAAGGCCATTCGTGGGGTTTGGCCGAAAAAGTCGGCGCGCAGTCGATGAATCATCGATGCCGCCTTACCGGCTGGATCGGCTTCGGTCATCCCATCGACGTCAGGTACGCTGCCAAGGATTGGGCACCAATCACCGAAGTGCCAATCGGCCCAACGCTCGGGCGCCACGCGGGCCGGATTGCCCGGCCCTGTTCGCTCAAATGGCGACCGCTTTCTCACGCGACCTTTTCCAGCTCTTCGAGTCGTGCGCCTCTCGGTATGCGTAGCGCTCGAATGGCGTGCAAACACTCCAGCGGCGGCGTCTCAACCGCTGACAGCAGATGTTCCAGTGCGGCGCTTTGGAGCCGCTGTTGATCGGTGTCATGTCGGCACTTCTCCCGCTTGCCGAATCACTTCGTCCTCTATGCGCTGCATTGCTCCGCGTAACCGCTCGGGGTCAACGACAACATAACCGTCAGTCACATCGGCGCGGCCGGTGCGGTGGTTTAGAAGGCGCTTGACCGCATACGCGGAAACATCAAGCGATTCGGCGATGCTGGCAAAGGTACGCCGGCAGTCGTGGGCGCTAATCTTGACGCCCGATTCGGCGGCAACCACTTCGAACCAGCCGCGCAAAGTGTTGTAGGAGTAAGGCTCCGCGGGATCGCCCTTCAACGAGAAGACGAATTGCGCGCGACCTCGATTTCGATGGCGCCGTTCGATGACCGCGCGCAGCAACGATCCGAGCGGCAAGACGTGATCGTCGCGGTTCTTCGTGTCGGTAATGGTGATGACGCCTTCGGCAACGTTGACGTGTTCCCATCGCAGGCGGCAAGCCTCGCCAGCACGCAACCCGGTAAGTAGGAGCAAGCGGAGCAAGTCCGATGCGTCGCGTGCGCCGCTGTCGATTCGACGGCCCTGCATCTCCGAGACTGCGCCCCACCATGCCGGCATTTCGCGCGGCGCGATTCGCGTGCGCTTGCGGCGATCATCGAACAGAAACGCGCCGCCCGGTCCCTTCTTCTTCGGGTTCGCTGCCGGATTCGGCGTAATGCCTGCAAAGTAGAAGAGGGCGCGCAATACGCGGACGGCGTTATTCGCGCGTGCCTCGCTGCGTTCTGCGCCGTGCTTGGCATGTCTCCGCTTTATCGATTCCCGCGTGATTTCGGTCAGCGCTGTGTCGAGCCAGTCGGCGCAGAACTCGGAAAGCACTTTTTCATAGTCGCTGCGGGTGCGCTCTTTCAGCGACGTATTGCTGCGAAAGTAGTCGGCGAGGACAGCGGAAAGCGTTTTGCCGCGTTCCCGGCTCGCCTTCTTCTCGGCGTTGGGATCGATTCCCGTCGCGATGGCGCCGTCGGTCTTGCGCTTGGCCTTGCGTGCCATTTCAACGGTCATGCGGGGCACTTTGTCGCCCGGTCGCGTGAATGCGCCCAGGGTCACGCGCTGTAGCTTCCCGCTAACGCGCCGCAACACGGTAAACGACTTGGCGCCCGATGCGGACACGCGCAAACGCAATCCGGACTCTTCACTGTCGACGTATTCGACGCGCCCGCTTTCGGGCGCCGCGAGCGCCATCAAAGCGGGGTTCGTGAACTTCAAGATCAGGCCAGTAGACGCAGACATCAGAGAGTCCGTTTTCGCTTCCGGGGTAACGCCGGGGTAACAGGTTCCATCAAACCCGGTCAGTTTTAGTCCGTTGCGCGCAGTCTACATCTGATTGTTTTTACTGACTAGATATGCCTTGCTCAGGGTAACGCCGGAACCATCAGGAAAGCTATAAAACGGACTCAAAATCCGCCGCCCTTAAAAGCGTGTGGGTTCGAGTCCCACCTTCGGCACCAATGCTCGAGCGCGCCAGGCGCGCGGCCGAGTTAGAGCTTGGGATGCGTTCCAGCGGTTTCCTTCAGCCCTCTCGGTTTCTGCTGAAGACCAGCACGGTTGTCGACCTTGCCGCTAGAGCGAGGTGCGGTCCTATCTTCTCGGTTGTCCCGGTCACAACGTTCTTCGCGACGGCCTGGGAATCCAAGACCCCAGAGAATCGATCGAGCGCCAGTCTGTGTGGCGCCGTTGACTTGTTGATTGCCACCATCACAGCGTCTTTGGTGTCGTATCGAAAGTACACATACACGCCGTTCTCCGGAAAGTAATGCTTGAAATCGCCGCGGTGCAGGGCAGGGGTGTTGCGTCGGAAGTTGGCAAGCGTGCGGATGAAGTTTTGTGCTTCGATCGCCCGGCGGGACAATCCGCGCGTGCTGATGGCGCTGGATTTGTCCTCCGTCCAGCCGCCAGGAAAATCTGCACGCACGAGGCCGTCATTGCGTTCTTTCGGGCTCGTCATCAGTAGCTCGGTGCCGTAGAAGAGCTGTGGAATACGTTTCGCTGTGAAAAGGAAGGCGATCGCCATCTTCCATGCGTCGAAGTCCTCGTCGAGCAGCGAGTAGAGGCGGGCGGTATCGTGATTGCCGTCGAATAGAACGAGATTGTTCGGGTCACCGTAAAGCACATCGTTCACTGGCGCCTGATAAAGGCGGATCAGCCCGGCGTCCCAGCGCTCCTCGCCGGTCAACGCACTCAGCATCTGGTAATACAGCGGGAAATCCATCATCGACGGTGTGGATGAAGGATTGCCGCGGGCGTTGCCTTTTTGCCAGTAAGAGACGACGACCGGGTTGTCGCTCCATTCCTCGCCGACGATGTTGAAACTCGGATACTCAAGCGCAATTCGCCGGCCCCATTCATTCAGGAACGCATGATCGGCGTACGGATACGTGTCCTGGCGAATGCCTGAAAGTCCGGCAAATTCGATCCACCAGAGGCTCATCTGGATGAGATACGTGGCCAACAGCGGCTGCTGCTGATTGAGATCCGGCAGCGTTTCCGTGAACCAACCCGCGTTGAATCTCTTGCGGTCGATGTCGGCAGCGTAGGGATCTTGCAATGTAGTGCGCGCGTGATTGGTGGGCGTGAATGTGCCACCGAAACCCAGCCAATCGTGGGTTGGCGGATCCGATACCCAACGGTGGCCGCTGCCAATGTGATTGAGGACGATGTCCTGGATCAGACCTATCCCGCGCTCGCTCGCCTGCCGCGACAAGTGGACAACATCTGCATTACTGCCAAAACGCGGATCGACAGCATAAAAATCGGTTGCGCCGTAACCATGGTAAGAGAACTGCGGCGCATCGTTTTCAACCAGAGGCGTTGGCCAAAGTTGTGTAACGCCGAGGTCTTGCAAGTAATCGAGATGGGCGACGATTCCGGCGATGTCGCCACCATGGCGTGCGTTCGGATCTTTGCGGTCGACCTTCGACTCGGCCAGTCCGGCAACGACGTCGTTGCGGGTATCTCCGTTTGCAAATCGATCCGGCACGATCAAGTAAATGAGATCGCGCGGCCCGAAGCCTTGTCGTTGCGCCGATCCTGGCGCGCGTTGACGTAACTCGTACGTGAATGCCTGCGACGTGCCGTCGGGGAAGACCAGATCGAAGTGCAGCGAACCTGGCGCTGATTCCGCCAGATCAAGATCAAGGAACAGATAGTTATGGCTGTCTCCGCGTTGGACTCCGAGCAGCTTCGCGTCGCTTTCGAGGAGAGATACCTCTGCATCGGCGACATTGGGCGCCTCGACGACGATCTGCAATCGCGTGTGCTTCATATCCGCCCACCAAAACGGCGGTTCGACGCGCAACGCGGCCGGTGCCTGCGTGGCCATCAACACGAGCACGACACTCAACAAGAGGCGCATCGCCGAATCCCCGTTCCGAGAGTGGATCGATTAGAGCGCGGATGACAACGACAGGCGGAAGAAATCGATTGCAGCGTCCTCGTCGGGAAATGGATTGCGGAACGAGTGACGGTCGTCCAGGGCTTGCGCAGGGCGAACCCATTCGGTGCGCGCCGAGTCGCGAGGAGCGGGCTACACAAAGTCGGCTAGTCCTTATTTGACATAATATACATTACACGCACTATCATGCCTAACGAGACCGCGCGCGGTTCGTTGCCGAATCCACTCGGAAAGCTTGCTGGATGGGCCTATCTGAAATACTACGCTGCTGAGTTGAGCGCCAGTGGCGGACTCGACGCCTCACCACACCAAATCGTCTGGCACCTGGAATTTGGGATCGCTGTAGTCGTCGTCTTTGCTATCGGCGGCGCCGATGCCTTCGGGCACGAAGACGGCCACGTGTTGCGCGGCGAAAGCGATGATTTCACGAACCAGCGCGGCTTCGAGAACCATAAATCGGCCATCGACTTGCGCAATCCCAAGATCGCCGCGATTGATAGCCAGCAGTTGGTCTGCAGTCACGTTGACTTTGCGGATCTTCCTGCCGTAACTGAAGTTACGGACGTGCTCCGCTTCTTTGTCGTTGAGCGCTTTGCCAGCCACGAGCTGCTGTAACCGCGCGCGCTGTTCGCGTTTGACCCGAGCTGCTTCTTCTGCGCGCCGTTGCGCTTCCTCGCGCTCGCGCTTTTCAGTCTCGGCACGCAGATGGTATGCGTGCGCCAGCGACACCTGATTGGGATCGATTGCTTTAGGCGCCGTCGCTGGCGCCTGAGGTTTTGCGCGGTTTTGCTGCTGATGCTGACCTTTGCCGGCGCCAGACTTGCCCTGGTTACCAGGCTTGCCCTGATACGCAGCAGGCCTGTCTCCATGCCGTTCCTTGTTGATAGCAGGCTTCGGTTCCGCCTTCTTTTCCTGAAACCCTGCCTGCAACAACTGATCGCGAAGCGACAATCCCACTGCGCGGCCCTTTTCTTAATGGGTTGGATCGATCATGGGCACTGTTCGGAGTCAGGCCGCAACCTGACGTCCATCAAGCTGCTCCTCGGGCAGATTGACCTTGTTGTAGTCGCCAAGAACACGCATCAACAGGATCACTCGCTCGGAACCGTCGGAGGTCAGGAACACGCCACCGAAATCGACGAAAGCGCCTTCGGAAAACTTGGCTGCCACTTCTTGCCGCGTCTGACCGGTAAGCTTGATCACACCGCTTTGTTTGTCGGCGCGAACCTGCAGCTCATCGATAACTTCGGGAGGCACTTCAGCCGGCTCCAGACCAAAACGCACCAAGTTACGCACGCCGCGCGTGGAGCGCACGCGTGCCAAGTTGTCCGTCATTGGATTGGCGTGCAAGAACAAATAATTGGGAAACAGCGAATCGACGCGGTCGACGAGCCCCTTGGTCGTGCGCAGCGTGCGGCGAATCCGCGGGTACAGGCATTGATAGCCTTCGCGCGTCAGGTGCTCGACGGCGCGTGCTTCTTCACGGGGACGGGTGTTGACGACGTACCACTTCACGATCGCTGTCCTTCCTAAAAGTCTGGCGAGTGCGAACCGTGAACCACGGCGGCTCACGGTGCCGAGACCCCAAGATCAGCCGCCGTACGGGCCGGGCCTGGGGAGTCGTCCCGCCGTCGCTGATGTACGGCAGGCCGCGCAGTGTACGAGAAGTGACGCCCAACGAACAATCTTGACTTGCGCGGCACAACGTGCAGGTTGCAGAAAGTCTGAACTCCAGGTTCAGGCAGCAAGAAGCTTCCGGAAGTACTCGATGGTTGCTGGCAATCCCTGCTCCAACGCAACTTTGGGTTCCCAGCCCAGCACCGAACGGGCCTGATCGATGACCGGACGGCGCTGCGTCGGGTCGTCCGAGGGCAGCGGTTTGAAGGCAATGGACGCGCTCGATCCGGTCAATGCGAGCACCTTCTCAGCCAGCTGGCGGATTGTGAACTCTCCAGGATTTCCGATATTGATCGGTCCGGTGACGCTGTCATCGGTATTCATCAGGCGCATCAGTCCATCGACGAGATCGTCGACATAGCAGAACGATCGCGTTTGCGCGCCCTCCCCGTACACGGTCAACGCCTCGCCCCGCAGCGCTTGCACGATAAAATTGGACACCACCCGCCCATCCGCTGGATGCATGCGCGGACCGTAAGTGTTGAAGATGCGCGCGACCTTGATCTGCAGCCGATGCTGGCGGTGGTAATCGAAGAACAGCGTCTCCGCGCAGCGCTTGCCTTCGTCGTAGCAAGAACGGATGCCAATGGGATTGACGTGTCCCCAATAGCTCTCCGGCTGCGGGTGGATTTGCGGATCGCCATAGACTTCGCTGGTGGATGCCTGCAGGATCTTGGCACGCACACGCTTGGCCAATCCCAACATATTGATCGCGCCGTGGACGCTGGTCTTGGTGGTCTGCACCGGATCGTGTTGGTAATGGACCGGCGAAGCCGGGCACGCCAGGTTGTAGATCTCGTCGACTTCAACGTACAGCGGGAACGTCACGTCATGGCGCATCAGCTCGAAGCGTGGGTGCGAAAGCAGATGCTCGACGTTGGCTTTGCTGCCAGTAAAAAAGTTGTCGACACAGAGGACATCATGCCCTTGCTCGATCAACCGATCGCACAAGTGCGAACCCAAAAAACCGGCGCCGCCGGTCACCAAAATGCGCTTGCGATCGCCCCGCATCAGACAAACTCCGGCCGCGACACGGAGCGACCACGCCCGATGCCGTAATAGGAAATCCCCGCGGCTTCAACTGCTTTGGGGTCGAAAATGTTGCGCCCATCGAAGATGACCTTGGCCTTCAAGGCGCTTGCCAACAGCGCAAAATCGGGGCTCCAGAACGCCTTCCATTCGGTGACGATGGCCAACGCATCGGCACCCTGCACCGCTTCCATCGGCTCATCGACCAGCTCAAGATCGGCGCGGTTGCCAAACACGCGCTCCGCCTCATGACGCGCTTCGGGATCAAAGGCGCGTACGCGCGCCCCGGCCGCCCACAACGCTTCCAGGATGTACTTCGAGGGCGCCTCGCGCATGTCGTCGGTGTTGGGCTTGAACGACAGGCCCCACACAGCGATGGTTTTGCCGCGCAAGTCTCCGAAGTGCTTTTCCATCAGCTGGAAAAGCTTCGACTTCTGATCTTTGTTGACGTCCTCCACTGCATCGAGAATCCGCGTGCGATAGCCGACGCTGGCCGCTGTCTTGCCAAGCGCTTGAACGTCTTTCGGAAAGCAAGAGCCGCCATAGCCGATGCCCGGATAGATGAAGGCATAGCCGATACGCGGATCGGAGCCGATGCCCAGGCGCACCGACTCTACATCGGCGCCAACACGCTCAGCGATGTTGGCCACTTCGTTCATGAAACTGATCTTGGTCGCGAGCATCGCGTTGGCAGCGTACTTCGTGAGTTCGGCCGAGCGTTGATCCATCACCACGATGCGTTCGTGATTGCGATTGAAAGGCGCATAGAGAGTCTTGAGCTGAGCAATCGCATCCGCGCTGTTCGACCCGATCACAATTCGATCCGGCTTCATGCAGTCTTTCACCGCATCGCCCTCTTTGAGGAACTCCGGATTCGAAACGACATCGAAAGCGATATCCAGACCGCGTGCTTTGAGCTCTCGTGAGATGGCGGCTTGCACGCGATCGGCAGTACCAACTGGAACCGTAGATTTGTTGACGACGACCGCCTTGCGTGTCAGGTGCCTGCCGATCTCGCTGGCCACCTCCAGCACATAGCGTAAATCGGCGCTGCCGTCTTCATCGGGCGGCGTGCCCACGGCGATAAAGATGATTTCGCCGTGTTCGATCGCGAGCGCGGCGTCGGTGGTGAATTTGAGCGTACCGGCGTTGCGGTTGCGCTCGACGATGTCTTCGAGACCAGGCTCGTAGATCGGGATTTGCCCCCGATTGAGGCGATCGATCTTGCCGCGGTCGACGTCGACGCAAACAACTTGCTTGCCGACTTCGGCGAGGCATGCACCGGTGACGAGGCCGACATAGCCGGTGCCGAAAATGGAGACGCGCATGGGGAGACTCGGTAAGTTGTCAAAGGCGAAGTAGTGAGAAGGTCGCAACGGGAACCAACCGCACCCTGTTGAATCAAGGGCTTTCTGTGCTGAAAGCTCGGAACCGGCGCTAGCGCTCGAATTCCGACCAACTCACCACTGGCTGCATCCCGCGGACCGCTCGTTTCGGCGCGGACTATAGCCAGCCGTGACCGGATCGTCATTTTTCTGCCCGGGAATTGCCATTTGCGGCCATTTCTCAGAAACTTAGCAACAAGAGTTGAGGTCTTAGGTGAGTTCCTTGATGCCCCGAGCAATGCCGATGCTGGTCAAACTGGCTTTGTCTGCCGCCCTGCTCGCTGCGGGCCCGGTTTCCGCGGCCAATATCTACAAGTACACCGACCGCAACGGCGTCACCGTGTACACCAACATCAAGCCGCGCGGCGTCGCAGCGCGCGTCATCGGCACGTACTCGTGCCCGGCGTGCAAAGTCGACTCGAAAGTCGACTGGAACGCAACTGGCCTGAACCTCACCGCGTACAGCAGCCAGATCTCCACCGCCAGCAGTCTCAATAACGTCGATGAATCGATGGTGCGCGCGATCATTCACGCCGAGAGCGCCTATCGCCATGAAGCGCTGTCGCCGGTCGGTGCACAAGGTCTGATGCAACTGATGCCGGGAACTGCGGGCATGTACGGCGTGACCAACGCCTTCGACCCAGATCAAAACATCGCAGCCGGCGTCAAACACCTGCGCATGCTGCTCGATATGTTCGACGGCGATTTCGAGCTCGCAGCCGCAGGCTATAACGCCGGCGAAAACGCTGTGCTGCGCTTCGGCGGCATCCCGCCTTATGCTGAAACTCAAGTGTACGTCCAGCGCGTGGGCGTGTTGCAAAAGCGCTATGAGTCCGAGATCAAAAAAGCCGCCAACTCCCCTGCCCTCGCTGCGGCCGGTTCGAAGTAATCGCTGATCGCACGCCGGTTGCGGACCCCACTCAAGCCGGCAAACACCGAACGGCTCTATCCGGCTCTGTTCAACATGGCAAAGCAACTCCGGAACAAGAGCCTGGGCAACCACAAGCCTTTAGTTTTTGCGCGCCTCAAGCGGGCGGAGCTACAAACACGCAACTGGGAGCCGAGCGTCCTGCCGCGAAAACTTGGCATCGTTTCGGCCTGGATGTCCAACATTCAAGCAATGTTGATTTACGCACTCGGTGGCGACGCAGCCGAAGCGCAGTTCAAATTTTTGAGTAGCGCTGACGAGTACCGCGAGCCGTGGAATGTCAGCAACCCAGTTCCGAACTTCAGCATGACGACTTGCGAAATCTCCAAAGCACCTACGATGACAGCCGATCGAATATTGGCGAGCTACAAAAATTAAGCACGCGTCAGTGCGTGACTTCACAAGCGGGGAAGAACCCTTGGAGGTAGGACTCTGCTAAGCCTGTAATCCACGGATCAGCCCCGAAGCCGCCAACGTCGTATCGGACCAACAATTCGAAGTCGTCACTCACAAGCCCGGCGATCTCCGAACTACCGGTTGCACGAAATGCAGCTTTAAAAGCAGCTTCGCGAAGCTTATCCATCGCCGACTTGGTGGCCTCGGTCAGAGGCATCTTCGAAACGCTTTCCCAATGCTTCATCCAGCACCCTTCGAACGACTCGCCGTAGCGCGCTTCAACTGCGTTCTCAAGCCAGCGAGCTTCCTTCGGGATAGCGAACAGAATTCCTCGTTCCAGCAGCTCGATGAGTTGCGTCAATCTTTCCATAGGTTGTTTTCCCTCAGCCAAGTCTCGATTCGATCGACGGCGGCTCTAGGAGTGATCGACTCCGCGAGATTGTGCTTGCCACTTGGCGATCGCACGTCAACGCGCATATCAGCGAGATTTTCGTAGGCGGATCGGTAAGCGTCCATTGGCTCTTTATCTGTCCCAGCGAACGCACCTTGTCTTGGTCCGACAAACTCTCTCTCCGCGTCATGCAAGCGCCAATGTGCATGCGCCGGGTCATCTCCAAGCGGGTAAAGTGTCGGGCGATCTTTGTCGCTTCTGGACACTTCAAACGGGCGCCCTTCGGCTTTTCTGACCGCAGGAAGATGGTGTCCAGCACCATCCGTAGCGAGTGAAATTCTCGGCGGCGGATCAACCACCTTGGCGGCATTACCATCGCCGCCCTCAACGATTCGCGCAACTTCCGGCGCGCCAGCGCCCGGCTTGGCCATCTGCGCCATGATTCCAGCGCCAATGTTCTGGGCGCCGTCCTTGATGAACGCCAGGATGTCGAACTGCGCTTTCGCATCGCCGCTCTGCGCGGCGGTAATCATCTGATCAATCGCCGCAACGCCGGCTTGGCCCGCAGCCGTAGTCGCGCCCCAAGTGTTGGCGCCGAACGCTTGGATCACGGGAACCGCCGCTTCAACGGTGGCCTCGATCTCGCTACGAGCTTCGCCCGCGAGCCCCGCGACAACCGTTGTCGTGCCGAGTTGATTGCCGCCCATTTCGGTCGCAAGCACGCCGGCGTTCGCGATCACATTCGCGCCGCTCACCACACCGCCCGCCACGCCCGATCCCAGATACCCGGCGCCGCCTAAAGCGTACGCCGCCACCAAGCTCGGCTTCATGTAGATCGGCGCATTCGCGTATTGCTCGTTCGCGTACGTCGCCAAATCGGCCGAACTGGCCCGAACGATTCGATGCCCGGCAGTAGATCTTTCAAGATCGCGATGCGCCCATCAGGATCGATGTACACGCCGGGATTACCATTGAACGCCAGGTACTCGTTCAACGTCGCCGGCATCATCGGATCGCCGTCGATTACTTCGCCCGACGCGCACTCCCATCCGAACAGCCAACTTTCCAAGACGAGACAATGCGTTAGCGCACTCGCACGCGCCGACTCCGCGTGCTTCAGCCTCGCGTGCGCGCGATGTGCGGTTTTTTGCTGACGCGATGCGTTTTCCAGGACGTGCGGTTCAGGCGCTGCGGCCTCGGCCTGGTGCTCGGCTTGCTCGATGCGCGCTGCATTGGAAGCCTCGATGCGCGTCGGCTCGCCGAACGGTAACGCGCCCACCGACGCACGCGGCGCATGCGCCAGCGCGGATGCGCTCAGCAATAACGTGGCGACGAGGGCGATCAGGCGATGCATGGTTACGATTCTAAACAGAACGTTGCGCGTTCGTTTCTCGCAGAGCCTCACCAGCGGGCCAGCAGGCGCGTTTTCTTTTTAGTTGCGCTTTGGGCTTTGGCGTGAGCTGTGGACGCGCTGGCGGGCCGCGCATGCGCCAGCGTTGCTGTTCGCTTCGAAGTCGTTCGCCGTAGCAAGAAGCGCAACTAAAGAGGGAATGGACTTGGGGCATTGATCGACGGCACGGCCGCGTGCTGCGCTTCGCTTCGTTGCTGCCGATCTTCGCTTTGCCGCCGCGCGGCTTTTGCCGAGGTGGCGCTGTGCATTGCTTGGCGGCTTCTGGCCAAGCAATGCGCAGCGACGCCCGCGCGCAGCACGGCGCCTGGAACGAAGCCGCGATGTTGTTCTGCGCGCAGTTCGAGACGTGATGACAGCGCCAGACGTAACGCCATCGCTACGGAGCCAACGACCACGAGCCGGCCAACTTCACGCGCGCGGCAACAGGCGCGATGAGTGCCAGCCCTGCCACCGCGCGCAACGACGAACGCTGAGCGAAGACAGGCAAGCCATGGATGGCGCGCAGGCTTTGCCGCACGGACGCCGGCCACGTGCGCGAAGCGCGCATTGCAGGCATGCGCGGCCAAGCGCAGCGCGGCAGCGGCATTGCCGCGGTGGGCATTTTGCATAAACTGGCTTAAACGGGCGCGGCGCTTTGAGCGCGGCATGGATGCCGCGCGCCGCGCCGAACACACACGGACGTGTGCGATTAAGAGCAGTTTATGTAACTTGCCCACCCAAAGCCCCGTGAGCGCGCGCTAACACGCTGTGACGGAGCCAGGCGCTGTTCGCGCGAACGGGGACGGGGGCTCGACTGCGCAGCAGGCGAGACGCACCTCGAACGGAGCGCCAGCGCACAGGGGCGCGCATTGCATGCGCTCGATGCACTCGCGCCCTTCCCTGCGCGCTGCTGTGCGCTGGCTGGCAACGCATAGCGCACTCGCGTCAGCGTGTGCGCACTACCGCGAGGCAGGAGCCGAGCGTGCTGGGTCGAAGCGATGCGGTGGGCGAAGCAAGCCAAGGATGGCAAGCAGCCGGCGCGCGGCTTGCGCCGCATGCGCGCGAGAAGCGGCGCAGGCGGCGATTGCAAGCCGCGTGACGGCGTCCGTGTGGCGGAGCGCGCTTGTCCTCGCGGGCTGCGTGTCGTGTCAGATCAAGTCGCGTGTCAGCCGCCGCGCTCGTCCCTGCGGCTCGCGATCACTCCAGGCGTCGGCTTTAAGCGCGTCAGCGCTTAAGCCGCGCCGGGTTTCGTGCCAGTCGCGTCGGCCGTCATCGAACGTTTCGCGTTGCCCGCCTACTTCGGTGCCCGCCGATGCGCCGGATACACCCGCTCGATGCGCAGCGCATCGCCGCGAACGCGGTAGATCAGCAACAGCTTGGTTCGCTGCACCACGTATTCGCGCGTATTCGCCACGCGCCCCGCTCGCCCCGCCAGCGGCACCATCCGCAAGTGCTCGACAGCGGAGGCAACGTAGCCCATCAGCGCAGCCGCATTCTGTGGATTGCTGTGCTTGGCAGCGTATTCGTACTCGCGCTCAAGATCGCGCGCCGCTCGCAAGCTCCACTCAAGCCGCAAGACGAACTCCGGCCTTCGCGAACAACGCGGCAACCTGCGCCGGATCGGCGATCTGATCTTCCTCGATCGATTCGGCAACGCCCGCCGCGATTGCGAACTCGTGTGCCAGCTGCTCCCAACTCACGTCATCCGGAAGCTGGCTCAAGAACGCCATTGCTTGCTGTTTAACGCTTGGCGTCTGGATCTCATCGAAGCGCGCGGCCATCGTTATCGCCCGGTTTGGATTCGTCGCCGCCATTGTAAGCCTCCTGGTCTTCGTGATCACTGTTCGGCGGCTTTACCTTACCGGAAGATTTCAGCGTCGCCCCCGGATGCGTCGCCGCATGCACCGCCTTCAGCTTCGTAATCGACACATGCGTGTAAATCTGCGTCGTATCCAGCCGCGCATGCCCCAGCATCTCTTGCACATAGCGCACGTCTGCGCCGTGATTCAGCATCTCCGTCGCCATCGTGTGCCGGAACAGATGGCACGCCCCCGGCTGACGGATACCGAGCTGGTCGAACACCTTGCGCACCCGCTGGCTGACCGCATCGGCGCTCGGCGCGCTGCCATCGGGATCCACGAACAACGCCTGCTCCTGCGGGTCGATACACCAGGCCTCGCGTACCTCCTCGCGATGGCGCTCAAGCCATCGCAACGCCCGCTCGCCGATCGGTATCACCCGATCCTTCTTGCCCTTGCCCTGACGCACGAACGCGCAACCGCCGCGTGCATCCACATCCGACAACGTCAGCGCCACCAACTCCGAGCGCCGTATGCCGGTGGAGTAAAGCACCTCGAACATCGCTCGATCCCGAAGCCCCAGCGCATCGGAGACATCCAGGCTCGCCAACTCCCGCTACACGAATGGCGCCAGTGGCTTCTGGAAACTCAGCTCGCGACCGACGGCATCGTAGGTCCACTTGCGCAATTGCACGCCTGAGCCGCCCGCGTTTGCTCGGGTTTCCTCGACTTTGCGGTCGAGCACGAGACCGTAGCGATCCACGTCGAACTCGGTGTCGTTGTTGCGCGAATCGGTGGCGACGGTGGAAACGGGACCCAGTCCACAAACACCGGTGTACTCGAACTCCCAGACACCGCCGCCTGCGAAGGCCGCCGTTGTCGCGATGGCGGCAACGGCAAGCAGGCTACGCAAGTGACAGCCAAAGCTGTGGCTTGCAATCATCGTCATTCGCAGGCGCGGGACGTATACGTGGACACGTATGTGAAATCCGATACCCACAACTGATCCGGATGATCAGCGTTTAACTCCCGGTTGAGGATATCTTGCGAGCACGACAACGTCGGATGGGACCTGGTGGTCTGCACTCGCTTACCTCGCACAACGCTTCTGATGTCGAGTTTTCTCATCGGCCTCTTAACCGTGCAACGCGCCGCTTTCCAGCGCTCGCGATGCTTGCAGATCTGGCGCGCGCCGTGGACGTGTTCGTTTTCGCGTCGACGGAGCCATCGGCAAACCTCTGCAAATCGGCTCTGCCCACCCGTACACGTTCATCATCCTCGGGCTCCTGCGCTCCGGCCTCGATCCCGAACAACTGCAAAAGGATGGGTAGTTGTTCCAGAACATCATCCCAATGTGATCCTCAAAAGCGCGAACTTTGGCGCTAATCGGATCCGCCGGCCGATCAGGTGCCGGCGTACTCCTGAATGGCGCCCAGGATTTTCGGCGCCAGCGCGAAGATGTCGTCTATCGAGTTGATCTCGATCTTCTCTTCGACCTTTTGCGTAAACACGCCGACGTAGCGCTTGGATTGCGCGTTGAAGTGCAGCCGCGCGATGGGCTTGCGGTTGTTGTCGTCCAGCAGCACCGCGCAATAACTCTTGGCGTCGCGCAGGAACACACGGCGCACGTCCACCGCCTGGCGCGCTATCGCGCGAATGATCTGGAAGGCTTCGCGCTCGTCGTCAGTCGTCACCACATCCGGCTCAGCGGCGACAACGCTCGCCGGTGTCGCTTCAACCACCGGCTGCACTTCGCCGCGTAGCGCATTCTTCAGGCGCTCACTGACCCGCTCGCGGATGAACTCGGCAAACGATGACTGCACGATCTTCGCGAACTGATCGCGCACCGACTGTGTCATCCGGCCTTCGTAAATGCGCGACGCCAACAAGCGCACGAACTCATCGGATGGCTTCAACAACTGCTCCGCCAGCACCGCCTTGATCTGGTTCGAGTACTTCAACGTCGCCGCCGAACCCATCACATTGTCGATGTCGAACGCCGGCTTGCTGAACTTCTTCAACTCCTCGACGTGCGACTCGTCGAAATCGCGAATGTCGAACACGAAGAACGGATGCTTATCCATCTTGTTCTTCTCATCGATGTCCGTATAGAACTGATACACCAAGCCATTCGTCAAAACCGCGCAACGCGCGTCCGTCACCGTGAAGTAGCGGAACAACTGCGCCGCATGCTCGATCGCCAGCGCTTTGCCGCTCCACTTGCACTCGACCAGGATGATGACCTTCCCGTCTTTCTTGATCGCGTAATCGACCTTCTCGCCCTTCTTCATGCCGACATCCGCTACCAACTCCGGCACCACCTCATCTGGGTTGAAGACGTCATAACCCAGTGCGTTCAAGAACGGCATCACGAAAGCGTTCTTGCACGCCTCCTCGGTCTCAATACTCGCCATCACTCGGTTTGCCCGTGCCGCCAAGTCCCGCAATCGATCGATCAAGTCCATCTCCGCCCCCAAGTTCATTGTTGACAAGCGCTAATCCAGCACAATCTCGATTCCGTAGTCCGTACACTTGGTGCGCACCCGCTCGACCCACTCGTCCGCTGGCAATGGGCCCTGGGCGTACTCGAAGTTGAGCCATGGCGTCAGTAGCGGATGCGTGATCTCCGGCAGCGCCAAGCCCTCACCTTTGCGCAGCTCGATGACGTACAACAGCTCCACGGGAAAAAGATCGAACGGCGCATAGTCGAGCGGCGCCATTCGGTCGTCTGTCATCGTGATCAAACTCATGCGATGCGTCGCCGCAGAGTCGAGGCTTTGGCCGAACTCCTCAGGACTCGCACTCTTCCACGCAAGCAACGGCCAGTACGGGCCCAGGGTCTCGCGTGCGTCGACTAAGCTTGAATTCGGCACCACACCGTCGCGCTGGCACTCCAACTCGTAGACGAAGCGGAAAGGTTCCGAAGCATTGAAGCGCTGCGCTACGGCGATCATCTTCGGAAAGACGTCCAAAAGATTGCGCTGCAATAGGACTAGCTGGCGATGGGCGCCAGAAAGACCGCGTAGGAAGCAAGTCGCAATCAACAACGGAGTCCGGTCCAACTCGCCAGTTGGAACATCGATCCGCACAACAGAATGCTGCTCTCGGAGGAAGACCATCAGTGCAATCTGAACTCCAGCAGCCTCCGGTGCGAGCGCGCAGTCTAGGCGGGTGGACTTCTCGATCTCAGTAAGAAACCGCCGTGAATCGATTTGGGCCAAAACGTCCAACGATCCAGCTAGGTTCCTAAGTGCACCGAACCCATCGCATCCCAGGTCTTCTTCAAGTTCCTGCCGGCTCCGTCGAGTTAGCCCCTCTCCATTTCTCTCCAACCAAGCCTGATGCGCCTTAAGTGCTTCGGAAAACTCGGCCGTCATAGTCAAGACTCTCCGGGCTTCTTCCACGGCGAAACACGAATGACCCCTGCGTCGAGGTCAACGCCGATCGCGGCACCTGTCGCCCGACTCGGGTCTCTTCGATACTCGCGAAGGTACTCTCTAGCTCTATCTCGCATGTCGTCACTGATTTTCTCGTAGCCTTTCGTGCGCGTGGAGGCACGACCAAGCCGATCCCTTACAAACGCATCAAAATCCTGCTGTGCCGGCTTAAGGTCTGCAACATTGCCCTTGCCAGAGGCCTTTACCTCAAAAAATGCCACGCGCCCATCCGGCGTTCGCGCCACGATATCGACACCGTTACCGCTCGCATTCTGTATCGGCAAGACATCGGTGTAACCATTCCTCCGCAGCATCTCAACACTGACTTGTTCGCCGAGATCGCCAATCTCCTTCGTCGTGTACTTACCAAAATCCGGCTGCGGTCGATCGGCCACCGCATAGGCGCGATCAGCAACATCATCAAACCCTTCATTCAATTCCGCATCGAGCTTGATCTCAAATTCACTACCGCCATCGCCGCCTTCGACAACCTTCTTCGGCGCATAGCCTTCGACAACGCCCCTAAGTCTGTTCCCGGCACTCGTCGCCAATCGCCCCGAGCTGCGCAGCGCAAGCGCGCCACCCGGCGCCCCCAAAACGCCGCCCGAAAACTCGCCGAGTCCAGCCAACGCCTGCGGCTCGCCCATCGCAACATCAACCGTGAACCGCACCGACGCTTGGCGCGCTTGCTCGGCGGTGCCGAGCGGATCGGCGGCAACAGCGCGGCCCACTTTGTGCCCGCCCTCGATGACGCCAGAGACCGCCATCTCGTTAGCGTCGAGTTCCGCACGCGCTTGCGCGTACGTGTCGCCGTCGAAGTAGTTCTGCGCCAGCAAATTGCTGGTGGTGTTCAGCCCGCCAACGACGACGTTGCCGGCTTGTACCAAGCCACTGCCGATCCCAAGCGCAAGTGCGCGGCCACCAGCACCTTCGTTGACCGCCTGATCGATCGACGCTTGGTAACCCTGGATCGTTTCGCGCAGGTACGCTTCGGTAGTCGACAGGAACGCGACGCGCCCGTCTGGATCGATGTACACGCCGGGATTGCCATTGAACGCCAGGTACTCGTTCAACGTCGCCGGCATTGTCGGATCGCCGTCGATCGGGTCCATCGACTGGAACCGGCCTAGTCCAGGGCGATACCAACGTGCGATCGCTTGGTACGAGTCGTCGACCTCGCGCTGATAGCCGGTATGGCCGAGCTTCGATTGCTCGCCCGTCTGATCGATCACCACGCCCCATGCGTCGTAGCGTGTTCGCCCTACGATGCCGCCGTCGGTGCGTACGATGACGACCGGGCTACCGAGTGCATCGAGCCCGTACTGTCTTGGCTGTGGGTCGCTGGTCTGGCCTGTCGTGCCCACCAACCCCATGCCACGGTGATACCGCGTCAGCCGGTTGTTGGCCGCATTCGTTTCTTCGATGAGGTGGTTGCCAAGCCATTGATACCTGGAACCGGTCGCGCCGTCGCTGCGCGAGATTCTTCGGTCTTGCTCGTCGTACTGGCTCTCGATCGGCGCTTGCGCGCCTGGGGTTAGTCGGATCAGGCGGTCGCGCGAGTCGTAGAGGTACGTGGCCAGCGGGCTGGCGGCGGGGCCGCGCCGCGTCATGTTGCCGTTCGCATCGTGCGTGTACGCGATCGGTGGGCCGGTGGGGACGGCTGGCGTCTCGGTCGTCAGTTGGTCTCTGCCGTCGAACGTGTAAGCCGTTACAACTTTTTCCGACGCGCAGTTCTCTACCAAGAACCACTTTTCCAAGACGAGACAATGCGTTAGCGCACTCGTGCGCGCAGATTCCGCGTGCTTCAGTCTCGCGCGCACGCG
>JALHMG010000010.1 GCA_022844135.1 Lysobacterales bacterium | reverse complement strand
GCCGGACTCTTCGTTGCTCGTCGTCCCAATGGAACAACCATTCCTCCTCCTCGCGCCTCGATTCCGGCGCAAAGCCCTTCGCGATCTTCCGCGTTCCCTCATGAAATATGCGGGCTAACCACGGTGAGCGTGCGTTGCGCACTCTGGCGAATGGCGCTGGCGGCACCGGCAAAGGAGGATCAATGCACGTTCGCGCGGCGAACGCAGCACTGAGAGGCGAGCATGCCGAAGACTCCGAGAAGCTGTGAGCAGCAATCCTTCCGTTCCCTGATAACTCGATTGTGCGGTCTGACCCTGGTTGCCGTCGTCGGCACCGCCGCTGCGCAGACCGACCCGCGCGCGCTGGCCGCCGAAAATCGAGGCGACGGCAGCGGCGTAGTCGATCCCTTTACACGCGTGATGCGATTCGAGGTCCCGCTCGGCAGTGTTCCTGGCCGCGGCGGTCTCGCAGTTCCGATCGGACTGCGCTACAGCTCGCGAGTCTGGAGCGCAGAAACCAATACTGCCGCGAGCCAAGGCGGCGCAGGCAATCCGCGAGCATTGTTTCGCGCCGACACCGGTTGGGCGCAGCTCAGCACGTGCGCCGATCTCGGCAGCAGCGGATCGGCCGGGCTGTCGAACTTCGTGTTCAATGGCACTACCGGCGAGCCTCTCGATATTTTTGAGGATCGAACCTCGCCGCGCGTGTTCGTCAATCGACATTTATCGATCTTGCCCTCGGGGGAGGTGCAAGAGTTCCGAAGCTCCGATCGCACCGACGGCGTGATCGATCCCGACTCGGTTGTCCGTCGCGCCGTAGACGGCAGCGGTGCGGTATTCAGCCGACCGGAGGGCAGCGACATCGTGCAGTTTGCGAGCGGCACCGTGATCGGTGGCGCCCATTGCATTCTCGATGCGAACGGAAATTTCATCGATCGCAAAGACGAGGGTTTCGATTCTTTTGGGCGCACCGTCCCGGTTCCACGCCGGTCATTCTTCTTGACCGACTTGTCCGACAATCGGCCGAACTTCGAGTCAGCGCCTGGCGATTACCCACTCGATATCGCCAAGGTCGGCGGCGGCACCAACCGCACCGTGATTCGAATTCAGCGCCTCGCCGATGTGCGCATCGATCCGGCCACGCCGCTGCGCAGGCGTACCTCTGCGGCCTTCAATCCGGCAACGAACACTTGCCGGATCGTGACCGACGGTTTTCTGTTTAACTCACCGGCCGGCTGCGGCACTGGTGCTTTCGTTTCGCGCGATGAGTTGTTCAATCCGCCGCTGATCGGCGAAATCGTGTTGGCGAACGGACTCAAGTACGTGTTCCGCTACAACGTGTTCGGCGAGCTCGCCAGAATCACCTTGCCCACGGGCGCGGTGCAGGAGTTCGAATACGCCGAACTGCCACCGCGCAGCGGTATGGCGCAAAGCGTTCCCAGCTTCCTCAACCAGACCAACCGTGGCGTGGTCCGCGCCACCTTGAAAGTTGCCGGGCAACCCGACGCCGTAACGCGATACGAGCGCAACGCGGTGCACAATCCCGACGGTACGCGTATCGAGACTACGTACATCGAGTCGGCCGACGAACTCATCGCGTTTGGTTTCGACGATCCGCGCGTGGGTCTTGCGCTGGAGCAGCGCCAGTATGGGGTTGCCCCGGCGGGACGTCCGGCGAGCGAGGCGCCGTTGCTGCGCCGGACGCTGTTCCAGTACGCGCACGACGGTACGCGCGACCTCGGGCCTGTCGTCGCCGGGCGCCAGTCGATCATCTATCGCATTAGAAATGTGCGTCCGATTCGGACCACCGCGCTGAGTTTCGACGGAACGGGCGATGTGCTGTCCAGCAGCGTGCGCACTGAGTACCTGCCGCGCACCGATATTGTCCTGCCATCGGCATCCATTGAGCACGAACACGTCACCATCGCGCGGGCCACTGCGGCCACGATCGCCATCGACGCCATACCTGTAGGCACTGTCGCGCGGCGCACGGAAACCGATTACCTCTCCGACGCTCGCTACACGGCGCGCAACATCCTGGGCTTGCCGACGGCGGTTCGCGTCAAGGACGCTGCGGGACGCATCCTGAGCGAGCAGCGCATGGCCTACGACGAGGCCGACATGCCGATTCTAGGTTACGGCACCGGCGGAACCATGCTGGCGATCTCTGGTTGGTCGGACCCGGGCGCGACGCGGGGCAATCTCACGAGCCTGCGCAATTGCACTCGCGCAACGCCCACGACGTCCCCGTGCGCCGACCAAGAGTTTGTCCGCCAGCGATTTCGCTACGACCAGTTCGGCAACATCGTCGAAACCACCGACAACTCCGGCAACGTCACCAAGACCGAGTACGCGGCGGCACAGGCCTATGCCTTCGTGACCAAGATCATCACGCCAGCGCCGCGCGACCTGTCGCCGAACGAAACGGGCCGCCCGTTATCGACCATCGGATTGGCGACCAGCCTTGAAGTCGATTTTGCGACGGGGCTCACCACCGCCGTGATCGGGCCGAACGGCCACGACGCAGACAACACCGTGATCGCCGGTCGCGACCGAACATCGACGCAGTACCAAGACCCGCTCAATCGCGTAACGCGCATCGTGGGTCCGGATGGCAGCTATGTAGCGACGGAATATGTGGAGAGCGACATCAACAACCTCTTTGTGCGCGAACGCTCGCCGATCGACCAGCGCGAAACCTTCACCGACACGGTCGTGGATGCGCTGGGCCGTGTGCGCAAAACCTTAACCTACCCGGCATGCACATCCGGCCCGGACTGCGATCCCATCGTGAGCGCGACGTTCTACGATGCGTTCGGACGTATCGTAAGAACGACGCAACCGCATTTCGAGCGAGACTACCTGAGCACGCCGGGCTGTACGCCGGGCCAGAACTCGTGCACGGTCCAGACCGATCGCGTGCCGGCGACCACCTTCGCCTACGATGCGCTCGGCCGCTTGATCGAAACCAAGACGTTGCCCGATGGCGCCGCGACGGCAACCCAATTCGGCGAGAACAATGTGGTCACGGTGACCGATGCCGCCGGCAAACGCCGCAGCGCGCGCGCCGATGCGCTCGGCAATGTCGTCGCGGTGACCGAGGATCCATTGGGCCAGCGGCTCGATACTTCCTACGTCTACGATGTGCTCGGCAATCTTCGCGAAGTCCGTCAAGGCGAGCAACGCCGCTACTTCGCCTTCGATGCCGCCAGCCGCCTGATCCGCATGCGCATTCCCGAGCAGGAGGTCAACGCCAACATCGCGGCGCATACCGATCCGATCTCGAACAATGCGCAATGGACGGCGGAGTTCGGTTACGACGCGAACAGCAATCTGATCCGCCGCGTCGATGCGCGCGATGTCTCCACAACATTCGCCTATGACCGCTTCAACCGCCTGACCGAGACACGATACTCGGACGGTACGCCGACGCGCATCCGGCGCTACGACGATTTGGCCGATCGCGCCACCACGTTCGGGCGCGGTCGGCTGACGCTCGACTACACCGAAAACACCAGCGGCGATGGCCGAGATACCACCACGGCGACGTACTTCTTGGATCGCAACCCAGCCGGCCGCATTACACGGATGCAAACCGAGTTCCGGCAAGCCGGTGGCCGCAGCGTCGCCTTTACCGTGCATCAGAGTTATCTGCTCGGTGGAGCAGTAGCGCGCAAGACGCTGCCCTCCGGGCGGACGCAGACCTTCAGCTACGATGGTTTTGGGCGGCTACTCAACACCGATGGCACGCTCGGCGGCGAGCCGACCCGCCGCTACGCCGCCAACATCCGCTACAACGCCGCGAGCGCCATGGTGAGCGAAACCCTGGGCACGTCGGTCCCCTTGTTCTACTCCCGAGACTACAACTCGCGATTGCAGCTTTGCCGGGTTCGCCTGGGCACCAGCGCCGCCGGCAACGACTATGGCTTTCTCAACATCCAGTACACGTCCGACGGCAGCACCTGCACCAGCGATGCCGCCAACAACGGCAACGTTTACGGCGTCAGTCAGAACATCGGTGGCGTTGGCTATGCGCAGTTCTTCACCTACGACGCGCTGAACCGTCTGGCGACCATCAGCGACCGAACGTTTTTGCCATCTGCGAATCAGCCGACCGTCAATTTCACTCGCTCTTACAGCTACGATCGTTACGGCAATCGCAGCATCGGCGCCGACGATATTCGCGACGCGGTGCAAAAAGCGCTGTTGCGCCAATCCAAATTGGCGCACGCCAGCGCCGATCCAGACGCGCCGAGCGTGCCGGTCCCCGACAAGCCGCTCGTGTTTCCGGCGCCCGCAGTGAAACCCCAACCGTGACGCCTGCGGCGGCGCACCAGCGCCGCCGCGATCTAGCGCAGGAGAATTCCAATGACAACGCTATACCAGGCAGCGCGCGCCAGCGCGCGCCGCAATGCTGTGCTGCACGGATGCATGGTTCTGCTTGGCCTATGCGCTTTGCTGCTGGGCACGGTCGCAGTGCACGCCGCGAATTTTACCGTTTCGCTCAACGGCCCTATCTCGGGCACCGCCGGTCAAGCGCTCACGGTTAGCGGCACCATCACGCCGCTTTCCAATGTCGCTCTCAGTGATGTGACTCTTGAATTTGGCGACGGCACGACAGTGCCGCTGGCCTCTGCAACCGGGCCGTTCAGCGTCAGCAAGACCTACGCCACCGCAGGCAGTTACGCCCTCCGATTGTCGGCGAAAGACAAGGCGGAGCTGAGCTACCAGGCCACCACCACCGCGAACATCGCGGCCGCCTCAGTCGCGCGCAGCGGCACGCTGACCGCAACACCTAACCCTATCAGCGTGGCTGCCGGCGTGGGCATTGGCTCAACCACCTTGCGATACACCAGCAACGTGAGCCGCATCCAACTGTTTCGCGGACCGCTCGCCAATTTGCGTGTGATCCGTACCGACGACCTGACCTCGCGCGACGGCAGCATCACCCTGACCGACGTCGCCAACAACGAGATTTTCTTCTTGCAGGACGCCTCGCAAGGCACCTCGCAGGCAACCGCCAATACACTTGCGCAAGTGACAATCTCGGTAGTGGCCAACGCGGCGCCGGTCGGCACCGGGCTTCGTGGCCATTACTTCGAGGGCATCGACTTCCGCACCCGACGCTTCAGCCGTATCGACCCAACCATCGACTTCAACTTCGGCCTTGGCGCGCCAGCGGCACCGGCTGGGGCGACCGCGCCCGCAAACGATCAGTTCTCGATCCGCTGGACCGGGCAGATCGTGCCTCGCTCGGCCGGCACCTACACCTTTTTCGAGACGTCCGACGACGGCGTGCGCTTGACCATCGATGGCGTGCGCGTGATCGATCGGCTACTGAGCGAAGGACCGGCCACCGAGCAAAGCGGCACGTTCACTGTCACCGAGGCCAATCGTCCACTGCCCGTCTCCATTGAATACTTCGACGATGTTGGCGATGCAAGTATCCGCTTCGAGTGGCAAGGCCCCGGTTTCGCCCGCGAGGTTGTGCCCGCCACGCAGCTACTCGCCGCGCCCGAAATCGCCGCTAGTTTTTCGACGCCGACGCCCACGCTTTCGGTCGTATCGGGCACCACGCAGAACGTGACGTTGCAATGGAACACGCAGCCGCTGGGCGCGGTCACCTCGGTGGAAATCCGCCGCAACGCGCCTAACGGCCCCTTGGTCGCCAGTGGTGGCGCAACTTCGGGCGCTGGCGGGGTGGTCACGCAGATCGGCGGGACGTCGACTTTTTATCTGCAAGACCGGAGCGACCCGGCCAGCGTCACGCGCGGCTTTAGTACGCTTGCAGTCCTCACCGTGCGCGTGCTCGCCACCGACATTCCAACGGTGGCGATTAGTACCGCCACTAACCGGGTGAGCGCAGCGCGCGCTGGCGTGCAGTTGATTGCTTACGACAAGGCCGGCAACGTGACCTTGGATCGGCTGACCGGCGTTGGTGCGCGCAGTTTCGATGCCGAGAATCGGCTGATCGCCGCCGATGGGTCCGATCATCAACTGCACCGCTTCCGCTACGACGGCGCCGGGAAACGCACCCATCGCGATGTGGGCTTGAGCAGCGAAACATGGTTCGTCTACGGCATCGACGGCGAGCTTTTGGCCGAATACTCGGCAGGCGCCGCCGCGAGCGAGCCCAACGTCGAATACGCATATCGCAATGGCGATTTGCTTGCGCAAGCGCGCGGCCTCGATCTGCGCTACTTGATCAAAGACCATCTCGGATCCACGCGCATGACCGTGGACAAATCCGGCGCCTTCGCCAGCGTCCGGCGCAGCGACTATATGCCCTACGGCGAAGAACTGCTTGCCGGCGACAGTGGACGGACGCCAGCGCAAGGGTACGGCGGCCCAGGCGAGCCAGGCAAACCGCGGCAACGTTTTACAGGCTATGAGCGCGAAGACGATATCGACGTCGACTTCGCGCAGGCGCGCTATTACAGCGCGGCCATGGGGCGGTTCTTGAGTGTCGATCCGTTGAATTCCTCAGCGAGCGTAGTCGACCCTCAGACCTGGAATCGCTATGCGTATTCGCTAAACTCGCCGCTGGTTTTTATCGATGAAAACGGCCTCAAGCCGAAAAAGCGAGGGATCTCGGACAGCAAGCTAAAGCTATTTAGCCAGGCATCTAATTTGGTTGAAGACCTGAACAATAAAATTCGACAAATCAATGTGGAGTCTGCAAGAGAGGAAGTTAAAACCGGGGTGAACCTCTTGAAAGTCTCAACCTATCTAGATCTCGTTGGGAATGCAGTTATGTTGACAGTGGGCCTGCCTCAATTTGAGGAGACGGCCCTTAAGAACGCGGTTTTTGACTTCCAGTCGAATCTCAGAAAATTGGGCAACTCGTGTATTGCCGACCCCGAGTGCAACAGCGACCCTCAGTCGCTTGAATTTCTCGTAAATCTAGGCGTGCTTAGTTTAGATACTGCAAACGGTCTATTGAAGCGCGCCAGAAAGAAACCGCTGCCTTCGAGCACATTTTTCAATAGACCTTTTCAGATCGTAATCGACTCCGTAAGGGACATTGATATTCGGTTTAATCTCAACACCGTGGGCCGCAACAACTTCAGTCCGGATATATTCGCGAGAGATGTTTTGTTCGCTGGAGGCACGATCCGAATAAACAATGGTTTTGGATTCGCAGCCAGGGCGCCAACTCAGCTTCCTCCTATTTTTAGCTTCGCCACAATTTTGACCCTCGGAGGTGGCGGTGGTGGCGGCGGTTTGTGCTTCTCTCTTGATTGCGCAAACTTCAGTACGAAAAAGACGTTGTGACGGATTGCCAAATCGGTGCGCATCTGATCTATGCCGAAAGTCTCTTGGACGCGGAGATGCGGTTTCCAACAGATTAGTGTGCGCAGCCACACGAGCACAATTCATGTTTTCCACTCGGCCTTCTTCCGCCACGTAACCGCACAGCGATCTCAAAGGAAGCCACTTATGAAAAAAATCGTGGGGCTTGGGTACGCCACCTTGCTGCTTGCTAGCAATCTAAGCGCCCAATCGTCGCTCGATCCGAGTTACGGTTCTAACGGTAAGGTACTTTTGGCCATGGCCGGTCCGGCGAACTACTTCGAGCGCCGCAGCGGCGTGGCGATCGATGCTGCCGGTCGGGTGCTGGTCTACGGCACCTCGATGCAGGGCGTCGGCGAGCGCGCCGACGTGCGGCGCTTGCTGGCCAATGGCGTGCGCGATGCCAACTTTGGGACAGGCGGAGCGGTGCAGCTGGACTTGAGCGATGCGGGTCTGCCGAACACGCCGCAAACGGCCGTCGCCGCGGGCAACGCGGCCGACGGCGGCTACTGGCTGGCCGGCAATGTCGAGGGTCGCGGTTTTTTGGCGAGGCTCGATGGGAGCGGCAACCAGATCCCCGTCGGGCCGTTTTCGCCTGCGCGCGCACTCGAACTCAATGGCCCGGTACACGACCTCATCGTCGACAGCTTCAGCCGCGTTTGGATCGTCACCGTAGACAGCAAGCAGCCCGAGGTCCTGGTTGTGAATCGGCGCATCGCCGAAGGTCTGAACGATCCAAGCTTCGGCTCGGGCATTGCGACGGTTGAGCTGCCGCGCGCGAACCGGCAGCGGGTGCGGTTGCGCGCACTCGATGGCGACGGCGCATTCGTCTTTGGCCTCGTGGGCGGCGCCCCGGTGGCGGCGCAGCGCTTGTCCGAGAGCGGCGCCATCGACATTGCATTCGGCCAGCTCAGCCGCACGCCGTTGCCGGCGACCGACGCGATCGTAGTTGGCGCCGGGATTTTCACTGTCTCTCAGTTGCCGCAGGCGCTGGAAACCTGGGAAGTCCGGCGCCTGACCACTACCGGCGAACTCGACGCCAGCTTTGCTCCGCAGCGACTGCCGAGCGGCGATACCTTTTCCACCGATGTGCCGCTGATGGCTGTCGATCGCCTGGGTCGTCTGCTCATAGCTGGACCGATCACGGCCGACATCGCGACGGGTAATGTGCGCAACGATATGGGTGTGTTTCGCCTGCGTGCCGATGGCAGCATCGACGCCAGTTTTGGGCGCAACGGCATGCAGCGCATCGCATTTCCCGATAGCTTCGGCCTCGGACGTGCTGGCGGTTACACCAATCTGCACGTGCTTCACGTCGACGCCGCAGATCGTATCGTCGCCGCCGGGCAGCATTTCTTCGAGGATTTGCCGCCGCAGAGCGTGAACTTCGGTCATGTGGCACTGGTGCGGCTTTTGGGCGACGATTTCTTGACGAGCGGCTTCGAGACCATCGCGCCGAACTGAGCCGGGCAGCCGTCAGTCGGAGATCCATTCGCGTGAGCGGTTGGCGCGGACGATCGCCTCGGCGCGGTGACGCACACCGAGTTTGGCGAACACCGCGCTGACGTACTGCTTCACCGTGCCGTGGGTGAGATTGAGAGCGCGCGCGATCTCTTTGTTTGCATAGCCCTTTGCGAGCAGGCGCAACACATCGCGTTCGCGGACCGTCAGTTTCGCGCCCGGCGCGGCTCGGTCCGCGACAACGGACGCCCCGACGCAGTTGCGCAGCGTCGCCAGCAAGCAACCGGGCTCGACATCCTTTTGCAACACCGCGGCGACCGTCGCCTGACGTAGCGTTGCGATGTCGGCCGGGCTTAGCTGTCCGGACATCACCACGATGGCTGTTCGCGGACTGCCGATCTTGAGTTGCGGCACCACGACATCTGTCGACGGCCTGAGCGCGTGCGCCGGCATCCAGAGATCCAGGAGCAAGGCGTTGGGTTGGCATTGCACGGTAAGGCGCACGGCGCTATCGACATCGCCAGCCTGGCCACAGACTTCTACTTCGCCCGTGGACACCAGCAACTCGCAGATGCCGGCGCGCACCAGAGCGTGATCGTCGGCAATTACCACCGATATCATGACTCGGTCCCATCGTCTTGGTCGGCGCGCGGAACCTTCGCACGGACCATCGTTCCGCTGGTCGGGTCGACCTGGATGTCCAACGAACCGAGCAATTCGCGAACGCGCTCGTGCATGCCAGCCAGGCCGAAACCGGGCGAGCCGCTCGATGCGCTGAGCGGACGGCCTCGGTCGTTATGGATGCAGGCGAAGGCGTATTGGTCGTCGACGCCGAGAAACACTTGAATGCGCCTGGGTTTACTGTGCCGGACGGCGTTAGCGATCGACTCTTGGACGACGCCCAGCAGCGCGCTTTCGATGACGGGCCGCTGGCGCCTGTAGCTGCTGGCGCTGAGGCTCATGCGCGCGCCGAGTGGCGCCATCAGATCGAGCAGCGCCTGTACTGCTTCTGCCAATCCTGCTCGCTGCAAATTGAGTCGATCGACCAATCGTCGACTCGCTTTGGAGATGTGCTCGACGCCGCCGTCTTCGCGCAGGTCGGCAACAATGAAACGTACCTCGGTTTGCGCCTTGCGGCTAAGCGCACGCAGTCGACTCGCTTGCTCCGGATCTAGCGATGGCGCAATCGCATCGATCGCGAGCGAAACGGCGATCGAGGACTGCAGGGCGGCGTCGTGCAGATCGCGCGCGATGCGTTTTCGCTCCGCAATGAGGGCATCCTTGGCGCGGGCGGCGCGTTGATCGTATTCGGTCAGAATTCCAGCGACGCTATGACCAAGGCGACGCACTATCTCGGCTTCGCCGCTGCCGATGGCTTCGAGCCGTTCGTAGAACGCGGCAAGCACGCCCTTGGGCATTCCGCGCCAACACATGGGCGCCATCATTGCCGACTGGGAATCGGACGAAACTGTCAGCTGCGAGCGATCGCCATAGTGATGCTCGATGAGCAAACAGTCGCTCGCGATTGCGCGACGCGCCAGTGCATCTTGCCCCGGCCGTGGATCCGCTTGCGAATCCGATATCCACAACAAGGGTCCATCACTCCCGAGCGAAGCGTTCGCCAGGAGACCGACAGCGACAGCCTTGGCTTTCAGCGCCCGACACGCAGTCGTACAAAATCCGTGCAGCCCGTCCGGTAGCGCGCGGAGGGGGTACAGGTTCTCGATCGTTTGCCGGACGAGCGCCTCGGTGTCCTTCTCGATCTGCATTGCCGCCGATTCGCGAGCTTAGGAGAACGGAATCGATACGCACGAGCTGCGCCAACGGATGCGGCTTCCTCAGGTGAGATCCCGCTTCGGAATTGGCGGTTCGAACTGACGGCGAGCAGCTCGTCGCGCAACGCCGATTCGGCAGCGACGAGAACAGCGTTCATACCGAGGCGACCGCTTCAACGCATGGAATGTCGCAACTCACAACGAGGTCCAACGAAGCCGGACGTGAGCAGCGTCCGTTCCGACACCCAGCGACTTCGCGTTTGCGCGCCTCAGGGCGGCGACTTCAAGAATTCGCGGCGCTCCTCGATCGTCATCTCCAGCAAACGTCGGCGCAAGCCATCGCGCTCGGCCATCGGCAGCGCCTGCATTTTCGCGCGCAACGCGCGTCGTTCGGGGCCGGTCAGGTTGTCGATCATCGCTCGCGTTGCGGCGCGTTCGGCCGGCGGCATGTTCTGCCAATAATTGCGCGCGGCATCGGCTTGTCGGGTGGCGCGCAGTGCGGTCAGAAACGCGCGGCGCTCCTCTGGCGACATCGCTTCGAATTTGCGCCGCAGTTCCGCACGCTCGGCCTCCGGCAAATGCCGGAAGCGCTGCGCGGCCAGACGCAACTCGTGCTGCGCTTCGGGTGGTAGCGCCTGGAAGGCCTCGTATCGCTCGCGTATCTGCTGGCGGCGCTCTTCGCTCAATTCTTGCCAGCGCGCCAGACGCTTCGCCGCCTCGCTCCGCTCAGCGGCATCCATCTTGAGCCAGCGCTCCGCGCCACGGACCAGCCGCGCCTGGGTCAGCTCGTCGAGCTGATCCCAGGTGTCCTTGTGCGCCTCAAGTACGCGCTGTTGTTCGCTCGGCAACGACGCGAAATCGATCGCCGCCAAGGCCGGCCATGCGCATAGCCAGATCAGGCAGGCGCTAGCGAGGCGGATCGTTTTGCACATCGTCATCGGTCGGTTCCGTGGTCATCGCGTCGGTCAGCTCCTCAGGGTCGGTGTCGTCATCAAACTCGCCCAGATACAACAACAACTCGGTGCTCGGCGCCTTCGGCTCCGGCGCTTCCAGCGCCGGGTCGGGCGGCGCCGCGGCGGCAAGCCAAAGGGTAGCGACAAAAATCACGTCGGCTCGCGCACATCGAATTCTTCCGGGTCCATCTCCTGCTGCTCCAACCAGGCGTAGAACTCGAGATCCTCCAGCAATTCGATGTCGGCTTCGGCAAGCAGTTCCTGGTCGAGGCCGGCGGGCGCAACCGGCGGATCGGCGAACCGAAAAACGCTCGACGCCAGCAGCAACATTGCGCAAGCGGTGACCGCGGCGCCCGCGTAAAGCCAGGCAGGCCGCGGCTTGACGGCCAGCGCACGCTGCCGCGCCTGATTCAAGCGCGACAATGTGGCGGCATCGAAATGCGCCACATCTGCATCGAGCTGTGCCGCGATGTGCGCGCTCAGGCGTTCGTCGTTCATACGTGATCCTTCAGTCGCTCGCGCAAGCTGTCCATCGCGCGAAACAAGTGTGTCTTGACGCTGCCTTCCGAGCAACCCATCGCACGCGCCGTGTCGGCGACATCCAATCCTTCCCATTGGCGCAGCAGAAAAGCCTGGCGCTGGCGATCGGGTAACGCCCGCAACGCGCTTTCGATGGCTTTGCCGGCATCGGCAGCGCTCAACGCCAACGCGGGTTCCACCGGCCCCGGATCCGGCAACTCTGCCAGCTCGTCGCGATCATCCTCTCGGGAACTGAAAAACACGCGCCATCGTGAACGCACCTCGTGGCGCCGGTGGTGATCGAGAATCTTGTTGTCGACCACGCGCCAGAACAACGGCGGCCACTCGCTCTGTGGCTTGCCGCCGTAGCTCTTGACGAAACTCAGCATCGCGTCCTGCACCAGCTCCAGCGCATCCTCGCGCTGGCGCACCGCCAACTCTGCCATCCGCAACGCGCGGCGCTCCACGCCCTTGAGAAAATCGTTCAGGCGGGTTCGTGTCGCGGCAACGTCGGACATCGCGTCGGCGGGCCAGGGAGTGATGGACGAGAGCACCGCAATCATCGGTCATTTTTCGATCGAGCGTTGTGGTGCGATAACGTCCCCGGCTGCAATCGGTTGACTCGGGCGCTCGAAGCCGCAATCGGCGCTACGTTCTGTTCATGGAATCGCCATCTCGAATACCCGCCCGGTTCGACCAATGCCCTGGCCTGCGATCGTCGAGCCGCTGATCAAGATGAAACGATTGCCAACGCCGCCGGCAATGGTGCCATGGACCGGCACGGGCAAATCCGGACCAAACTCCCACGCGTTGGCACCGGCGCCGAGGATTTCGCTGCTGGCCTCGACATAGAGCCCGGCATCGATCACTTCACCGCCAGCAATGACCAGGCGCGGCCCAACCACCGCTGCCGCGAAGCCTCCGCGTTTGGAGCGGAACGCCGGGCCCGCTCGCCAGCGTTCACTTACGGGGTCGTAAATCGACACGCTTGTGGTTTCTGGAATGCGCCCGCCCAGACTCCAGATCTCGTCCAGATAGGCCACAACCTGCGAGTGATCGCGTGGCTCCGAGTCGCTCGGCCGAAGCAGGCGCGTTCGGCGCGATACCGGATCGAATTGCAGCAGGGCGCCGTCGCCTAAGCCGATGTAGGCACGCCCAAAGAGCACTGTCGCGTGACTGCCATAGCCGCCGACCAGCTCCGGGACCGGACTCCAGGTGCCGGCGGCGATGTCGTAGCGAAACGCGGATGTCGCCTGATCGCCGCCCCCGTTTGCTGCGCCGCCTGCCATGTATACGCCGCCGGCCAGCGCAAAAGCGGCTGGATGATCGCGACCGGCCGGAAGGTCAGGCAACTCGGTCCAGGTGTTGCTGGCCGCGTCGTAGCGGCGGAAGGCGCGCGGCTTGCCGAATCCGCCGAGAACGTATAGCGAACTGCCGTCGATGGCGATGGCATGCTCGGATTGAAACGGCGCCGGGCTGATCGCCTTCTCGACAAAAGCCAGCCCTTGCGGGTTGCTCGTGACCGGGTCCAGGCAGGGCGCACCGCCCAAGGCTGTCAATCGCACCGCGTTGCGTGTCGCGGCGCCATAGCCGGCGAGCGGCGAGGCGTAGTCGATGGCGACATTCTGGCAATTGCTGAAATCCAGACGCAGCCGCCCCCAAGGTTCGAGACGCACGTCGTTGGCATTGAAGTCGTTGCCGAAACGCGTCCCGCGGGCGATCAAGTTGTCTTCGATCAGCAGCGATTCTCCCTGGCGGGTCGCAGTTCCGAAGGTCCAGGCCTGATTGCCCTCCGGATCGTAAGTGAACCAATAGACGACAGCGCGACCGTCCGGCAATTCCTCGACCATCCACCCTTCGCCGGAACGCGATGGGACAAACCACGCGCCGCTCTTGGCGCGCAGGCCATCGCTGCGCCTGGCGCCGCGCGGCGTGAGCTTTCGCGCTCCATCGCAATCGATCTCATCGAGCGTGGTGAGGCGCGACAAAGCACGGCTGCCGCTGCCGAATGCCGCCGGCCCGGCATAGTTCAGTTGCGCGCCGACGCAACTCGTGAAGCGCAGGCTCATCGTGCCCCAGGCATTCAATTGCACCGTAGCCGGATCGAATGCAGCGCCGAAGCGCGCACCTTGTGGGCGGATCACCCGGTCGAAACGTAACGTATCGCCATCGATCCGCCCGCCATCGGCCAACAGCCATGCCTGGCGCCCGGGCTCGCCGCTCGGTGGATAGGTGAACCACACCGCCAGCGCGCGGCCATCGGCCAGAAACTGGACAATGATCCCTTCGCCGCTACGCGCTGTGTCGTACCACGCTCCGCTCACCCACGGCCCCAACCACTGCGGACTGACCTTGCCTTCCTGAGCGAGAGGCGCCGTGCGCTTAGCTAATACCGGATGCGGCTCCGTGCACGCCCAAGCCACCGCAACTCCCACCGCACCTAACAATCCCAGCCAGCGATTCATGCAGCACCTCCGACGATGTACGACGACAAGAGTACGACATGCGTCGTAGTTTCGCAACAAGATGCCGGCTCGCATCCAGGCTTGAACTTCCGGTCAGGGCTCGGATGATCGCGAAAGACTCCTCTTGCGCTCGTGCGAGAATCGCGAATCGCTCGATTCGACTCACCGCGCATGACTGCTCTACCTCGCCCCTCCTTCGGTTTCGCCAAACGCCATGGTGTGGCGGTGGTGGGTATGGCGGGAACCAAGGCGCACGTGATGTGCCGCAGCGACGTCAAGCCGGAGGCGTTGATCGAGTTGCGGCGCTTTCTGGGGGTGCCGCTGCAGCCGGAGAAGATGCCGACGGAGGCCTTCGATGCGCTGCTGCAGTCGCTGTACCAGGGCGGCGGCGAGGATTCGCGGAGCATGGCGGCGGATATCGATCAGCGACTGGATTTGAAGCAGCTGGCGGACGAGTTGCCTGAACCCACGGATCTGATGGAGAGCGAAGACGATGCGCCGATCATTCGGCTGATCAACGCGCTGCTCGCCGAAGCGGTGCGCGAGAATGCATCCGACATCCACATCGAACCTTACGAAAACCGGTTGGTGGTGCGCTTCCGGGTCGACGGCGTGCTGCGCGAAGTGCTCTCGCCGCAGAAGTCGATTGCGCAGCCGGTGGTGTCGCGCATCAAGGTGATGGCCAAGCTGGATATCGCCGAGAAGCGCTTGCCGCAGGATGGGCGCATTGGCCTCAAAATCGCCGGGCGACCGGTCGATGTGCGCGTATCGACGATTCCCGCGAGTTTCGGCGAGCGCGTGGTGTTGCGTTTGCTCGACAAACAGGCTGGCCGGCTGAATCTGACCGAACTTGGAATGGATGAGGCCACTCGCGGCCGCCTCGACGACTTGATCCATCGCCCGCACGGCATTTTGCTCGTCACCGGCCCTACCGGTTCGGGGAAAACGACCACGCTGTACGCGGCGCTGATGCAGCTCAACGACAAGAGCCGCAACATCATGACCGTGGAAGACCCGATCGAGTATTACATCGATGGCGTCGGGCAGATGCAGGTCAACACCAAGGTCGATATGACTTTTGCGCGCGGCCTGCGCGCCATCCTGCGCCAGGATCCGGACGTGGTGATGGTCGGCGAAATTCGCGATCTGGAGACCGCGGAAATCGCCGTGCAATCCTCGCTCACTGGCCATCTGGTGCTCTCGACCTTGCATACCAACACCGCAGTCGGCGCCGTCACGCGCTTGCGCGATATGGGAATCGAACCGTTCTTGCTGTCCTCAAGCCTCATCGGCGTGCTCGCGCAGCGACTGGTCCGGGTGCTCGACCCGGCCACGCGCGAGCGCTACCTGGCGAGCGCTGCGGAGCTGGCGGCGCTGGGCAAGGCAGGCGGCGGCGAGCAATATCTGTGGCGCCCTGCTGGGGTCGCACGCGGCGCCGGATACAAGGGCCGCACCGGGGTGTATGAGTTGGTGGCCCTCGATGAGGCGCTGCGACAGGCGATTCACGATCGCGCTGGCGAAATCGACCTCGACCGCATTGCGCGGCGCTCCAGCCCCAGCATCCTCGACGATGGCTGGCGCAAGTGTGTGGCGGGCGTGACCAGCGTGGAAGAGGTGTTGAAAGTGACGCGGGAAGACTAGCGGGTTGTTGGTTGTTGGTTCGCGGTTCTTGGTTGGTAGTTGCAGGTTGTCAAAAAATTCGTCATTCCGGCGAAAGCGGGAAGCCAGGACCAACATCCAAGAACCAACAACCAAGAACTGCTTCACTCCTCGCCACTCGCGGATCAATAATCGAGCGCAGCCCCGCCCAGCCAGAGGTGTCCCATGGTTCCCGTCAGCCAACTGCTTGCCGACAAACCGAACGAGATTTTCGCCGTGGCGCCGCAGCAGCCAGTTCTCGAAGCCGTGGCGCTCATGGCGGAGAAAAGCATCGGCGCGGTGTTGGTGATGGAAGGCGAGAAACTTGTGGGCATCCTGAGCGAGCGCGACTACGCGCGCAAAGTGGTCTTGAAGGGGCGCTCGTCGAAAGACACGCCAGTGGCCGACATCATGACGCCCGCACCACTGATCACCGTGGGCACGGCCTCGCGCGCTCGCGAGTGCATGCGCCTGATGACCGACAAACGCATCCGCCATCTGCCGGTCGTCGAAGGCGATAAAGTCATCGGCATGCTTTCGATCGGCGATCTGGTGCGCGCCATCATCCAGGCGCAAGAGGCGGAGATTGCGCAGCTGACGCAGTACATCGCCGGATGAGCCGTTCGTTGCCGGAGCTGCGCGCGGAGCTGGACCGCGTCGATGCAGAACTGATCGGGGCGATTGCCAAACGCCAGGCGCTGGTGGCCGAGATCGGCCGCTGGAAGCACGCCCAAGGCCAGCAGTTGCGCGATTACCAGCGCGAGCGCCAGGTGATATCGCACGTGCGCGAGCGCGCGGCGAATCATGGACTGGACCCGGCGCTGGCCGAGCAAGTGATGCAGCTGCTGATCGAGTCTTCCTTGACCACGCAGGAGCAGGATCGCGTGCGGCTGGCGGCCAAAGGTGATGGCCGGCGGGCGCTGATCATCGGCGGCAATGGGCGCATGGGCCGCTGGCTGGTGCGCTTTCTGGACGCGCAAGGTTTCAGCGTGAGTGTCAGCGATCCCAGCGGCGCGCCCGAGGGCGCGACTGCCATCGATTGGACCTGCGCGCCGCTCGACCAGGATCTGATCGTCGTCGCCGCCCCGCTGCGCGTCAGCAATGAAGTCCTGCTGGCGCTGGCGGAGCGCAAACCGACGGGCCTGGTGTTCGACGTCGGCTCACTGAAATCGCCACTGATGCCGGGCTTGCAGGCCTGCGCCCAGGCGAATTTGCGCATTTGCTCGGTGCATCCGATGTTCGGCCCCGATGCGGCGCTGCTGTCCGATCGCCACGTGCTGCTGCTGCCAGTCAACGGCGCCGAGCCCCTCGCAGCCGCGCGTGCGCTGTTTGCCGACACCATGGCGCAGCTGGTTGAGATGCCGCTCTCGGAGCACGATCATCTGGTGGCGTACATCCTCGGACTGTCGCACGCACTCAACATCGCATTCTTCACCGCGCTCGCCAACTCGGGCGAAGCGGCGCCCAAACTTGCGCAGCTATCGAGCACCACGTTCGACAAGCAATTGCGCATCGCCGGAGCCGTCGCCCAGGAGAACCCGCGTCTGTATTTCGAGATCCAGCACCTCAATGACCATCGCCGCGAAGCGCTCGACGCGCTGCTCAGCGCGGTGACCGAAATCCGCCGCTGCGTCGAGGCCGGCGATGAGGTTGGCTTCGTGTCGCTGATGGAGCGCGGCCGCGGTTATTTGAGCGCGCGCGGACGCTGAATCGGGTCATCCTGCGAAGGCAGGAATCAAGTCCCGCCAAAGCCTGCAATCGATCAGCGTCACCCGTCCAGACGCTATTCGATCCAGCCATCGCGCATCGTCACCCGGCGCTGCGCACGTGCGGCATTGGCTTCGTTGTGCGTCACCATGACGATGGTGCTGCCTGCTCGATGCAGCTCGCCGATGACATTCATGATCTCCTCGCCCTGGCTCGAATGCAGCGCGCCGGTTGGCTCGTCGGCGAGCAGCACCTTGGGCCGCGTGATTGTCGCGCGCGCGACCGCCACGAGCTGTTGTTGCCCGCCGGATAACTGGCGCGGATACAAATCCTTCTTGCCGACGATCTGAAAACGGTCCAGAGCATCGGCGACACGCGCTTTGCGCTCGCCCGACGGGACGCTGCGATAGGACAGCGGCAAGTCCAGATTTTCGGCGACGGTCAGATCGTCGATCAAATGGTAGTGCTGAAAAATGAAGCCGATGGCATCGCGTTGCAGCCCTTGCCGGGCCTTGGCGTTCAACGCCGACACGCGCTGTCCATCGAGCAGGTACTCGCCCTGGAATTCGTGATCCATCAGACCCAGGATCGATAGCAGCGTGCTCTTGCCCGCCCCGGAAGGCCCGGTGATGGCAACAAACTCGCCCGCCTCGACGTTGAAATTGATCTGACGCAGGAGCCACAAACGCGACGGCCCAGCGGCAATGGATTTCTCAAGATTCTGTGTTTGCAGCATGGTGTCTCCGTCGGTCGCGTACGAGTGCGACGCTTTTGGTTCCTCGAATACCGATGAGCCGCGCGATGCGCGCTGCAATCTCACTCCGATCGCAGCGCAAGGTATGCCGGAATCTGCTGCGCGCGCCACGCAGGAACCAGGACGCTCGCCATGGCTGCCAGCAACAAAAGCAGCGCGGCTGCCGCATGCACGCCCGGATCGGAGGCGCGGATATCGTATATCTGACTTTGATAGACCGGCGCGAGCATCAGCGATAAGGCGAGGCCCAGGGCAACACCGAAAGCTACGATCGCCAGGCCTTCCTTGAGCACGCGGACCAACACCGTGATCGGCGCAGCGCCGAGCGCTTGACGGATACCGAACTCCATACTGCGCTGCGCCACCGCATGCGCGAATAGTGCGTACAGTCCGACCAGCGCAATGGCCAGCGCGCCGAGCGAAAAGAACTGCATCAGCGTACGCAGGAATTCGCGACGCTGCGTCCAGCTGGATGCTGCTTCGGAAAAACTTTGCACCTCGTACACTGGCATGCCGCTGTGCAGTCTCCCAACCACAGCGCGCGTGCGCTCCAGCAACTCAGCAAGCGGTAGCGACGAACGCACCACTATCGTGGCGTTGGCGCCTGCGGCGAAGTCCAGATAGTTCGCGTAAAGCTCCGGCTGCGCCGGCTCGTCGAAACCGTTCTGTCGAACGCTCTTGACCACGCCCTGAATCGGCAGCCGCAGCGAGCCGTTCAAGATCACCGCACCAACGGCAGCGCGATGCGCCAAATGTTTCTCGACCAGCGCGCTGTTGACCAGCACACGGCGTTGGTCCAGCGGTGTCGGTTGTACGCCAAGCATTTGCCCCTCGATCAGCGTCTGACCGATAGCGTCGAAATATCCTGGCGTGGCGAAGCGGAACTCGACCAGCGGTGCCGAACCCTCAGCCGCGGGCGGCTCGCCCTCGATATTGAAGCCGGTATTGGTGCCGTTGCCATCGACGATGGGCGCCCGCGAAACGATGCCGATGGCATCGAATCCCGGCTGCAGGCTCAATTCGCGCTCCAAGGTCAGCAGCAGCTGTCCTGCCTCACCAGCGCCGGGGTAGACACCTTCGGGCGCTGGCGGCGAGGTCAGCGTCTCCGCAGGCAGCACGATGCGCATCGCAGCCAGATTGGCGGTTGAGAATCCAAGATCGACGCTCAACAAGCGCCGCATGCTTTCGGTCATCAGGCCGGCGCCGCATAACAACACCAGCGACAATGCGATTTGCGCCACAACCAGAGCCCGGCGAACCTGGATAGCGCGACGATGCTGGCTGCTGCCGCGGCTGGCGCTGGCTAACGACTGCTGCGCGACCGCGCGCCAGGTGGCGCTTCCGACGATGGCGGCCGTGCCGAGGGCAATCACCAGCGCGGCGGCAGCGACGAGCAGAAGCGGCAGCGGCCAAAGACTCAACTGCCGCGTACCGAGCAGCCACTGCGGCAACTGCGGCAAGACCAGCGCGGCGATCGCAAAACCGGCCGCGCCTGCAAGCGCAACCAGAAGCAGCGATTCCTTAAGCGCGATTGTGGCCATGCGCGCGGCGCTGCTGCCGAGCGCAAGGCGCGTGGCAAATTCGCGTTGACGCGCGGCGTGATCGGCGAGCAGCAAGTTGACGAAGCTGGCGCCACCGACCAGGAGCAACAGAATGATCGCTGCAGCCAGCAGCTTGAACGGGCCTTGCCAGCGCTGCACCATCAGATCCTTGATCGTGCGCACGGCGAAATTCAACTGCGCGTGGTTGTCGGGGAAGCGCTCCGCGAGGCCTGCACCGAGAGCCGTGAACTCGGACTGCGCGCTGGCGATCGTTCGTCCGGCCTTGAGTTTTCCCACCAGGAGCAGATAGTTGTTGCCGCGCGCAGTGTCATCGTTGACCTTCAGCGGTCTCGCGATGGCCGCATCGTTAGGAAGGCGCATCTTCTCCGCCGCCACGCCGACGATCGCGTGCGCCACACCATCGAGCACGATGTTCTGGCCGAGCACCTCGCCCGACGCATAGGCGTCGCGCCAGTGAGCGTAAGAGAGCACCGCGACCGCAGGCGCATCGCTGCGCTCGTCGCTGCGCTCGATCGGACGACCGCTTTGCATCGGCAGGCCGTAGACGCCGAAGTATTGACCCGAAACCACTGCGCCGAGCAGGCGCGATGCGCGCTCGGCGCCGGTCACGATGACACTGTCTGACGTGTAGGCGGCAAATGCCTCGAACGACTGCTGGCGCTCGCGCAAGTCGGCGAATGCCGGTGCCGACACCGGTGGTCCGACGCGCTGCGGCCCTTGCTCGCGCAGAACCTGCACGATGCGATCTTGGTCTGGATAGGGCAGCGGCCGCCATATCAAGGCGTCGACCGCCGCCAACACGACCAATGCCGCGCCAAGCGCAAGCCCGAGGGACAAGATGGCGCCCGCATAAAGGCTAAAACGGCGATGCATGTTCGATGGCTCCCGAATTCTCGCAGACTGGCCCAGAGCGCGGCCCGATGGCGCGCCGACAACCAGCGCCCGTGCAGCAGAAAGTGTGCCAGCAGCCTCTTTGCTTGCGGGACGCGCCGTATTGGCTTTTGGGGAAGTTCTCGCGACGCAGGGGCGTTCGAATTCGAACGCGGTAGCGTCCGCTTTCTGATGCTCTTACCTCAGCTGGTTGGAAATGTTCGCGCCGCGTCTGGCACGGGCCGCGTCGGGACCATCCGCGCCCTATGCCAGTTGCGGCTGCGCCGCAGGGAGCGTCGCTGCACTGGCGCCGCATTCCTCGATCGTGGGCGGCAACAGCTTGTACATCACCGGTGTCACCAGTCGCGCCAGGATTGTCGAAGAAATCAGGCCGCCGATGATCACCCACGCCATCGGCGAATACATTCCCACTTGCTGCACGGCGAGCGGCAGCAGCCCACCGATGGCGGTGGCGCTGGTCAGCAAGATCGGCAGAAAACGGATCTCGCCGGCTTTCTCGACGGCATCGTCGATAGACATGCCCTCTGCGCGCAACTGGTTGGTGAAATCGACAAGCAATATCGAGTTCTTGATCTCGATGCCCACCAGCGCAATGAAGCCGATCAGCGCGACGAACGACAAGCTGTAGCCCGTCAGGAATAGCGCCACCAGTCCTCCCAGCACCCCAAGCGGAATCACCGTGGCCACGATCAGCGTCGAGCGGAAACTGCCGAATTCGAGCACCAGTACCGCGAGAATGCCGAACAGCGCGACCAGCATCGCAGCACCAAGTCCCTGGAAACTTTCCTCGCGACTCTCGACTTCGCCAGCCGCCTGATAGCGATAGCCGCGCGGCCAATCCATCTCCTCCAGCTGCGCGAGCACATCGCGCGTGACCTTGTCGGTGTTGAAGCCAGTTTGCGTGAAAGCGCTGACGATCACCGTGCGCTCGCGGTTGAAGCGCTGAATCTGCGGCGGGGAGCGGTCGAACTCGAGTTTGGCCAGTTGCGAGCTGGGAAGAAGCTCGCCCGAAAGCGAGGGGATGCGAACCTGATCGAGCTGCTCGAGCGTCGGACGGCCGTCAATGGGCGTGCGCACGACGATGTCGTAGCTCTCGCCATCCGGGTCGCGATACTGCCCGGCGTTCACGCCGCTGACCGCCAGTCGCACGGCGCGGTCGAACTCGGCGCTGGGCACGCCCAACAAACCTGCCTTCTCGGCATCGAGTTGAAGTTTAAGATCGGTGCGATCGAGCTTGAGTGGATTGTCGATATCGCGCGTGCCTGGCGTAGCCTTGATGATGTTCTCGACCTCGCCGGCGAGGCGCTTGAGTACGTCCAGATCGCTTCCGAGCACGCGAATCGCGATCGGCGCGTCGATCGGCGGACCGTTTTCGAATTCCTTAATGACGATGCGCGCATTCGGATACTGCGCGAACTCGGCGCGCAAGCTGTCGATGAAAACGGGCGTGTCGTCCGGATCGTAGTGCTTGACCTGTGCGTACACTTCGGCGAGGTTCGATGCTTGTTCCTGCGGAATAATGTTGTAGTAAACCTTCGGGTTGCCTTTGCCCAGATTGCTGAACCAAAGCTCGATTTCTTCGCGCGACTTCAGCTCGTCTTCGACAAAACGCAGCGCGCGATCGGTCTCTTCGAGGCTCGAGCCATTGGGCGTGGTGATCGTGATCATGAACTGCGGGGTGTCGGCTTTCGGGAACAAGCTGAAGCCGACCACCGGCAGCAGCCCGAGCGAGGCGACAAACAGGCTGAGCGCACCGATTACCGTGAGTTTGGGATTGGCCAGCGCCCAATGCAGTAGCGGCCTGTAGAACGCGTGGATGCCGCGCATCACTGCCTGCAGCGCGGCGTTACCCTCCTTCGCTTCATGTCGCGGCAAAATGCGCGAGGCCAGGAACGGAATGATCGTCAGCGCAACCAGCAATGACGCCACCACAGTGAACACCACCGCCATGGGCAACACGCGAATGAACTGGCCGGGCGTGCCCGGCAAGGCCAGCAGCGGCAGAAACGCAAAGATCAGCGTGCCGGTGCAGCCCAGAATCGCTACCAGGATTTGTTGCGTCGCCTTCAGCGCCGCCTCTTCCCGGCTGTAACCTTCGCGCAGGAAACGCGAGATGTTCTCCACGACCACGATCGAATCGTCGACCAGCAAGCCGAGCGCGACCACAAACCCGGCGATCGACAGCTGATTGAGCGAGTAGCCGATCGCGTACAAACCGGCAAGCCCGATCGCCAGGGACAGTGGTATCGAAATCATCACCACGCTGGCGGCGCGAAGGCCGAGCGGCAGCAGCGTGATGGTGACCAGACCGATGGCGATCAGAAAGTCGATGCCCAGACGGTTCAGGCGGTTCTCGACGTTCCTGCTCTGCTCAAACCCACGCTCTAGCGTGACCCGCGCCGGTAAATCCTTCTCGAAACGATCGAGCGCCTTGGTAATGCGCTCCTGCATCTCGAAGATGTTCACGCCATCCTTCTGGTTCGCCGTGACGAACACCGCGCGCTTGCCGGAGAAGCGGCCCAGGTAACGCTGCTCCGCCGTATCCCATTGCACCTCGGCGATGTCGCGCACGCGCACGCTGCGGCCTTCGCTGACGTTCACCACCGTGTCGCGCACCTGATCGAGCGAGGTGTAGGCGCCGGAGGTTTTCAACGCGAACGAGCGCGACGCGATGTCGATGCTGCCGGCCGGGATATTGGCGTTGTCGCTCTGGATGGCCTGAATGATCTGCCCCGGCGTCAGGCTAAGCTCGGCGATGCGTTTAAGATCGAGCGCGATACGCAACTCGCGCTCCGGATACGCCCAGCTCTCCGCCGTGCGGACGCCCGGTAGCGTTTTCAGCAAGTCTTTGAGCTCGCGCGCCAGCGTTTCCAGCTCCGCATACGGCGCGTCTTCGCTGACGAGCGCCATCTGCACGATGTTCACCAAACCTGGATTGATCTTGCGGATCTCCAGTTTGACGATTTCGGCCGGCAATTCCGGACGCAGCGCGTTGACCTCGCGGACGACCTCCTCATACTTGCGGTCCACATCGACGCCCGCGACGAACTCGGGAACGATCACGGCCAAGCCATCGGCGCTCGTGGAATTGATCAGCTTGATGTCGTCCAATTCCGCGAGCCGATCCTCGATCGGCTTGGCCACCAGACGCTCCATCTCCACCGGATCGCCGCCCGGCAGGATCGCCGAAATCACAAACGCAGGTATCGGAAAATACGGGTCCTCGGACCGCGCTATCGAATTGAAACTGTAGATACCGACCGCCACCAGCCCCAGGAACGCGATCAGCGTGAAGGGGTAGCGTTTGATGGGGAATTCGAGGAGGCTCATTGGGCGTATCCGCAAGACAAGTCGATGGTGGCGAAAGAGTTGGGCACCTGGTTGCCGACAGAGCGCCGGCTGCAAGTGCGAGGGCACGAGGGCACGAGGGCACGAGGGCACGTGCGCTCCGAAACTTTGCTTCTGATTCGGATGTATCGGTGCGCGCCCTCGCGAGTTGATGCGCGCGGCTTCGATGTGCACGTGCCCTCGTGCCCTCGTGCCCTCGTGCCCTCGCTTTTGACAGCGCTATTCATGGGCGTCCCATCAGCGACAACCGCTACTCCAAAATCCGCACGCGTTTCCCGTCCTCAACGTACGCGGCGCCATCGGTGACCACGCGCGCGCCTTCGACAATCCCGCTGTTCAAAGCAACCTCGTCGCCATCGATAAACGCCACCTCGATCGGCGTGCGTTTGACTACGTCGCCATCAAGCACAAACACGCTGGCGCGATGGCGATCGCCTTCGAGTACCGCTGCGATCGGCACCCGCACGCGGCTGCCAGCGCTGGCGCTGGCGGGTGTCAGCGCAACGCGGCCAACAAGACCGCTGCGCAGGCGTTGCTCATCGCCCGCGATCGACAGTTCGACGTCGAACAATCCGCTCTTCGGATCGGCCGCCGCCGGCAAACGGGTGACTTTGGCATCGATGGTTTCGCCCGGCAGCGCGTCGAACGACAACTTGGCGGTGTCGCCGAATGCCACCTGCACCACGTCGCGATCGGACAAGCTGGCGTTCAACACGAAACCATTGGCGCTGCTGCCGACCACCAGCACCGGCGCGCCCGGCGCAACGGTTTCGTTGCTCTCGGCCAACTTGCGCAAGACCACGCCGTCGCTCGATGCGGTGATGACGGCCGTGTCCTTGTTGAAGCGTGTCGCTTTGAGGCTCTGCGCTGCCATCTCGCGCTGGGTGCGCAGGTCTTGCAGCGCTTCGAGCGGGATCACCTGCTCTTGGTACAAACGTTCGCCACGTTCCAGATCGCGCTCGGCCTTGCTCAGCATCTGCCGCGTCTGCTCGACCTGGCTGCCGATCTCGGCCAGCTCCAGTTCGGCGAGCACCTGGCCTTGCTTCACCGGCTGACCTTCGTCGACATGGATCTTGGCGATCACGCCGCCAATCTTGAATGCCAGGCGCATCTCATCTTTGTGCTTGAGCACGCCGGTGGCGCGAATGGTCGGTGCTGCGGGACCGGCGACGGCGCTCGCGACACGCACCGAGTAGGTCCGCTCAGATTCGGTTTGCACGGCGTTGCCGTTGCTGCACGCAGCGAGCACTGCGGCGACGAGCAGGGTGAGGATGCGGGTCATTGCGGCTCTCCTTGGCGGAGCGCGAGCGCGGCCGAAAGCTCGGCGAGGCGCACCAGCGCGGAAAAACGGGTCAGGTTGTCGTTGAGTTCTGCGTTTGTCAGCGCCGTGCGTGCGTCGATGAACTCGACTTGCGCAATCGAACCGGCATCGCGCTTCTTGCTGGCAATGCGAAAGCCTTCTTGGGCAGCCGCGCGACGCGCTGCCGCGGTATCCAGCGAGCGCAGTGCGGTGCGCAGCCGATCGGCCGCCTGGCGCACATCCAGCGCGACTTGATTGGCGATGTCTTGACGCTGGATCTCGGCCGCTTCCGATCGCGCGACCGCGGCGGAAACGGCGGCCTTGCGGGCGCCGAAATCGAACACCGTCCAGTTCAGCACCAGCGAGGCGATCGCATAGTTCTGGCCACTGCCGAAGCCATAGTCCTCCCCTTGGATACCGGCATCCACGGCCAAGCCCACCGTCGGCAAGAAACTGGCGCGTTCGATATCGACTTGCGCCTGTGTGGCGCGTGTCGCGGCATCGAGCTGACGCAGCTCGTCGCGGGCGCTTCGTCCTTGGGCCTCGAAGCGAGCGTTATTCGCAGCGTCGAGATCGCTTGCGAGTTTTCCTAGCGTGCGATCCGCCAAGGCCTTGGGTTCGGGCACGTCGACGCGGGCAATCTCGCTGTCGAGCGGTTTGTTGAGCAAAAAATTCAAATAGCTCTGCGCCAGTTCGCGCTGATTCATGGCCTCCAGCTGCTGCTGCTCCACCGCCAGCACCTCGGCCTTGGCGCGCAGCACTTGATCGAGCGTGACCTTGCCGTTGTCGAACAGGACTTGGTTAACGCGCTGGTTCTCGGCGAGCAATGCGGCACTGGCTTCGACAATGCTCACCGCCTCATGTGCGCTCAAATAGTTCAGGTACGCCACCTCGATATCGCGGTCCAGGCGCCTGGCGAAGGCATCGCGTCCTGCGTCGGCGGCATCCAGGCCAGCGCTGGCGGCGCGGATGCTCGCGGCAATCGCCGGCGCGTAGATCGGTTGCGACAAACTGAGCTTGGTGTCTTGTTCGCGTTCGCGCAGGAACTGGATTTCCTGGTTGGCGATATCGTTGAAGCGACTCGGCAATCCTTGTGCGCGCAGCAACTCATTGAGCGTGCGATAGGCGGGATTGACCAAATCGCCCACGGGTAGCGATTGCACCCGTCCGCCGTCTGCACGCGAGTAGCGCGCGCTCAGCGAAATCGTTGGTCGATAAGCCGCCTTGGCTTGATCGAGTGCGGCACTCGCGGAGCGCACATTCAACGCCTCGCCACGCAGCGCCAGATTGCTGTCGCGCGCCTGCGCCTGTAAGGAGGCAATGGTCCCTGGATAGTCGGCAGCGCCAGCGGCAGAACCGACCAACAAGGCGATAGCAATCAGTGTTCGGCGAAGTGTCATGGTTTTGTTGGCCGTAGAACGGTTATACACGTGTCAAAAGATAGTCAAAAAAAAGTCAATCGACTTTCGCACCTGGCGACATTCCCAAACCAGCCAAACGCAGCGCGTGATCGATCAGTTGCTGCGAACTGATGCCATCGGCGGCGAGCATGTTCGCTTTCGTGGCTGCGATCTGGATGATCCCGTGCATGAAGCCCCATAGCGTCACCGCGGTCAGGTAAGGGTTGCCAAGATCGCCGCGAATGGAACCGTCGGCCACGCCGGCCTCGATGCAGCGCACCATAATCGCGTGCACTTTATCGCCCGCGAGCATGCAACCGGCCTCCGTGCTGCCATCTTCGATTTCCTTCAGCGAATGCGCTTCGAAGCGCGCCAGCGCTGAGAAATAGTGGGGAACTTCCTGAGAGAACGCGACGTACGATCGGCCTAGCGCCTCAACCTTGTTGCGCCCGATCTTATGCCGCGCCTGCGCCGCCTCGAAGCGCTCGCCGAGCAAGATCAACGCGCGCTCGCAAATGGCGCAATGCAAATCGAACTTGTCTTTGAAATAGACATACACGAGGCCGCGCGATAGTCGCGCGCGCCGCGCCACCTGGTCGATGGTCAGCGCGTCCCACCCGGTGTCGGCGTACGCCGCCTCCGCTGCATCCACGATCTGCGCGCGGCGTGCTTCTTTTTCTTCCAGTCGTCGTTCGGCAAGGTAGCTCATGTTAGTGACGATACGTTAGTGATTGACGCTGTGTCAACGATCTCGTGGATGGGGAACGGTCCATGCGGCGCTGTTGAGCGTGCGCACCCTGCCTGTCCCATCTGCGGCTTCTGGTCGTGTCCCATCTGCGGCTTCTAAACTGCCGTCTGGCTTTCGCCGGCTAGCGATAAATCGCCACTACACGTTTGCCCTCGCCATCGATGGCTGCACGGTACATGCCGGCGGTGTTGAAGGGCATGCTCACCCGGCCCTTGGCGTCGAGTGTGATCACGCCGCCGTTGCCGCCGAGCGCGGGAATGCGGTTCAACACCACCTCGTCTGCGGCGTCGGCGACGCTGCTGTTGCCATAAGCCACCCTCGCGCAGATGTCAGCAGCGACGTTCATGCGGATGAAAAACTCGCCCCAACCGGTGGCCGACACGGCGCAACGTTCGTCGGCAAACGTACCGGCGCCAATGATCGGCGCATCGCCGACGCGGCCATAGCGCTTCATCACCATGCCGCCGGTGGAAGTTGCGGCCGCCAGATGCCCTTTCCCATCGAGCGCTACCGCGCCCACGGTGCCGTAGTAATTGGAGATCGGCAAGGCCGCTCGCGGCTGCGCGGCCTTGGCCTTCGCGTTCAGATACTCCTGCCAGCGGTGCTCGGTTTTAAAGTACGCCGGAGCTACAAACTCGAGCTTCATTTCCTGCGCAAAAGCCTCGGCGCCAGCGCCGATCATCATCACGTGCGGCGAGCGCTCCATCACCGCGCGCGCCAGCAGAATCGGATTTTTGATGCGCGTCAGCCCAGCCACTGCGCCGGCGCGCCGCGTCGCGCCATCCATGATCGAGGCGTCCAGCTCGTTGCGGCCATCGGCGGTGAACACCGCGCCCTTGCCGGCGTTGAAGTACGGCGAGTCCTCCAGGCGCACGACCACCGCCGTTGCCGCATCGAGTGCCTCGCCGCCGTCCTCCAGGACCTTGTAACCGGCGTCGAGCGCGGCGTTCAAATCGGCGCGTATCGCTGCCTCGCGCGAATCGCCTATCTCGCTCCGCAGAATCGTTCCCGCGCCACCGTGGATTGCAAGCGCGATCGGCTGATCGGCGCTCGCACAACTGCAAAACAGAATGGCGGACAGCAGCATGTAGCGCATGGAGTGGCTCCAGATTCGAGAGAGGCGCGTGCTGATCGGGATCAACGTCTCGAACGACCGGCACCGTCCGCACAGTCTCTCAGGAACGCCAGGCTACGGCGATCGAAGCGGCACAATTGTTCGCGCATCGCGTCGAGCGGCGGACCGACGAGCCAGCATGGCCCAGGACCCAGCCGCTCGCGGCGGCAATCGCAGCTGGCTGGACCAACTTGCAGAAGCCATCGACGGCCGTGCGTAGCTAATCGGTCTCCTCAAACCCCGAGCGGAACAAGGCGTCGGCTCGCACGTCGACGGTGATTTCGGTGCTGCTCGGCAGGAAGCGTGCATCGCCCGGGTATTGCACGGTAAACGAGCGCGGGCCAGGCGTTTGCACGACCAGATCGCAACTGGGCGCCGGCAGGGTGAGTGCGCACACTTCGACACCCGGCGTGCCAATCACAGTGATGCTGCCCGACGGTGCGCCGGAGCCGGGCGCGCCCACACCGATAGCGATCGGAAAACGCATGGGCGCGAACTGACGCGGCAAGTTTCCATCGCTCGCCGTGGGCGTCCCGGGTGTCAGCGTGGTCGTGGCGCGATCGACCGCGTGAGTCGTGCTGGCCGTGCTCTGGAGGTGGGTGCCATTGCCGAGGAAATCGGCGCGCAGCGTGATGTTCCCGGCGTTGGCAGGAATCAAGTTGCAGTTGCCGCTTGCGCCTGCGATCTCGCAAGACGCACCCGCGCCATCGCTGATCACGATAGGACCGGCGGGCGTGCCGACAGCGCTGGAGAGCTGTGCGGCGACGTTGACCGCCTGACCGAAGACGCTGGGATCGGGTGTGTCGCTGAGGATCGCAAGCGTGCTGGCCACCGCATTGACCTGGTGCGCTTCGGTATCGCTACTGGCGAGGAAGTTCTCCGTTTCCGCGTAGTTCGCGACGAGGGTCAACGCGCCGCCGGCGCCAGGCGTGAGTACGCAATTGCCTGTGCCGCCGGCTAGCGCTGCGCTGCACTGACCGCCAACGCCATCGCTCACGATGACGGTGCCATTCGCCGCAGGTGTGCTCTGCACAGCAAAAGTCACCGTAATCGCATCGCCAAAAGTCGACGGATCTGGCGTGTCGCTTTGAATGCTGAGCGTGGTCGGCGCGCGCTCCACGAGGTGCGTTGTGGTCCCAATGCTGCTGGTGAATCCGCTGGCGCCTGGATAAGCGGCAGTGAGCGTGATCGCTCCGGCGCCAGCCGGCGTCAACTGGCAACTCCCGGTGCCTGCGCTCAGCGTGGCGTTGCAGCTGCCACCGTTCGAGGCCGCAATCGCAACCGTGCCGACCGGGACGGCGATAAATCCTGCAACGCTGACATTCACCGCGATGGGCTGCCCAAAAACGGAAGGGCTTGGGTTCGCGTTGACCGTAGTGGTAGTGACATCCGCGATCGGAACGGTCTGCGCGAACTCGCTGCTGGCCTCGAAGGCGCCCTGCAAACGACCGGCGCTGGCCGTGAGATGGCCAAGCGTCGTCGCCGGCAGTAGTGGCGCGGTGCCGCTGAAGTTTCCGCTGGCGTCGGTGCTGACCACATGGCTGACCAGCGTCGGGTCATCGCACTCGCCGTGCCCGCCAGCATCGGGCACCGCTACGAAGCAATAGCGCAATCGATATTGACGACTGGGCAAGGAATTCAGGCTGACATCCGCAGTCACGCCGCCGGCAGTGCGGCGCACATTGCTCAGGACCGGGAAGTTCTGGCCGTCGTTGCTGCCGGTGTCGACGTCTCCCGGATCGTTGGGGGTAACGCCATCGCCGAATGGACCGGCGAACGTCATGTCGAGATCGACTGCCAACTCATTGTTGCTGTGAATCTTGTTGTCGACCAGCGTCGTCAATGTGCCGCCGGCGACCAGCACGCCGTCGCGATTGTTGTGCGCGATCAGATTGCCGACGACTGTAGCGTTGGCCGATTCGATGGCGATGCCATGACGCGCATTGCCGACGGCTGCGAGCCCATCGGCGCCAACGCCAATGCGGTTGTTTTCGATGGTCACATTCCCGACCGCGATCACGCGAATGCCGTTGACCAGACCGCCGACGACGTTGCCGCGCAATGTTGTGAACTGCCGCGACACCTCGATGCCGATCGGTATCTGCGAGGCGCCGTTGTCGACCGGCGTCACCAAACGCGACACGCCATCGGCGGAGACGCCGATCAAGTTCCCTTCGACCAACGCCGGGCCAGTAGCGCCGAGCTGCCGGATCGACACACAGGACATCGCGTTGATCTGCTGCGGACAACCGATGACGTTGCGCGCGGCCAGCGTCGGGCCGCCGATGCGACATGGACCATCGCAAGTAATTTGCGAGGTTCCGGCATTGGTCGTGGCCAGCGCGGTGCCATCCACGCTGACGCCGATGAAACTTCCCTCCAGTGTGGCGCCATTCAAAAACAGCAGATTGCTCGGCCCACGCATGACCACCCCTTTGAGCAGCGAATTTGCGTTGCGCAACGCTACCCGCACGTTCGACAGATCGATTTTCAGTTGCGCGTTGCTGCCTGCGGCTGCGCTATTGGCGAGCGCGCCTGGTTGCGTATAGCCATCGATTTCTATGGCGCCATCGAGAATCGGTTCGGAGACCACGCCTAACCCGAGGGTATGCGGGCCCGGGCCGGGAATGGCGAAGACCACGCGGTCGCGAGTGGCGCCGTCGGGCCGCGCTTGCGCTTCCAGCAGCGCGCGGAACAGCGATCCTGGCCCGCTGCTGTTGGTGTTGGTGACGACGAAATCCCCGCTGGACTGAACGTAGACCGCGCTCGCCTGGCCGTATTCGCTGGTTTCCACCCCGATGCCCAGACCATCCAGACGTGTTGCGGTGCCGACCACGGCGCCCAGAGCGCCACTGCCATCGAACTCGACCGGCACCGGACCGAACGATGCAATGCCGCTGGCGTCGGTGGTGACCTGGATGGTCCCGGTCGATACGCGCTCGGCATTCGCCAGTGCGAATGCGTTAGCAACCGAGCGCGTGATCTCGGGGGAGGCGAAGAACTCCAGCGCGAAGCTGGTGTTCGGCGTCGAGCGCAACTGGCCCGCCAGCAACACGTTGTCGTCGTCGATGTGGCGCGACTCGGTCAACGTCGGGTAGTTCTGCAGATTGTTGGCGCCGGTGTCTGCGTCGGTCTCGTCGTTGAACGAGAAGCCGTTGTTGTTGAGATCGAAGGGCACTGCGGTACCGCCGATGACGCGATTGCTGCGCAATACGATGCCGGTCGCTGTCGCGGCAACTTGCAGCGGCGAGGTCGCGAAATGGCCGAAGGTGTTGAATGAGTACGACGCACCGCTGGTCGTGGCGATTCGACCGGTGCTGCATCCTGGGTCGCCGGATCCGTCGGTCGTCGTGCCAAAGCGGTTCTGCTCGAACACGCGCCCGAACACCTGCACCGCGGTTGCGCCGGTGCAACTCAAGGTGTTGGCGATCACACTCTGCGAACTGAGATTGCCGACCGACGTGATGCCGAATCCGACGGCGGCTGGCGTGCTGCCATTGGGCAACAGGCCGATGATGTTGTTGCGCACCGAATTGGCACCAACGGCCGCCGAATCGAATCGCACGGCCTGACCGGCCAAAACGAAAACGTTGCGATCGGCGAGCGCCGGACCACCCACGGTATGCGTACCGGCGCCATTGGCGACGAGGCCGATGCCATTCGCCACGGTGCTCACGCCATTGGGTTCGACGCCAAACCAGCAACCGGCGACACTGCCGCCGTTGGTCAACGACAGCGCCGCGTGGGCCGCAGGACCGATCAACGACAGGCCGCGCACGGCACCAGTATTCACAGCCATCATCGTCTGCGTCAGTGTCCGTCCATCGACGATGATTTTGAGCACCGCATTGCTTGCATGCGCGTGCGTGTTCGCCAGCGCGCCCGGCTGGGTATAGCCATCGATGATCACATCGTTAGTCGCTGGCAGCCCGCTGGCCAGCGCGATGCGATGCGGGCCGGCGCCGGGGATGTTGAAGGCGATGGTATCCACCCCCACCGCAAGCCCGGCCGCGCCGAGCGCCTGGCGCAGGCTGCAGGTCGCCGCGCAGGTGGTTCCGGCGCTGTCGGCTGTTGTCGTCACCGTAAAGGTGGCGGCGTGGCTTACCGACACCGCGAGCAACGATGCGCAGAACGCAACCAAACGAAACATGGCTTACCCCTCTGGCGCTAACGATGGCGTCGACGCTAGCGGGAGCCGCGCAACATGGTTTGACCTGAGGCTGCAATCGTTTGACCGCAGGTTGCGAATCCAGCGCGCAGGCCGCAAAAGCGCGCACGGATCGCTGTGATATCCGCTCGGAGGGCGTGGGCAACCGTGTAGCCTAGAAGCGGTCCTGCCTCCGATCCTCCTGCATATGCTGTTCTTCGCCACCTGCGCCCGCGGTCTGGAACCGATCGTTGCCAAGGAACTCGCTGCGCTCGGTGCCAGCGAGGTGCGCGAGACGGTCGCGGGGGTGCGTTGCGAGGGTGAGCTGGAGACGCTGTATCGCGTCGGCTATTGCATCCGCGCCGCGAGTCGCTGGCTGTTGAATCTGGCCGAGAGCGAGATCGCCGATGCCGACGGGCTCTACGATCTGGCGCGCGGCGTGCCGTGGCACGAACACTTCGGTGCCGAGGATCGCTTTGCCATTCACGTGGCCGGGCAGTCGGCCCTGATCAACGATTCGCGCTTTGCGATGCTGCGCGTGAAAGACGCCATCGCCGATGTGTTTCGCGAGCGGGACGGGCGGCGGCCGTTTGTCGATGCCGAGAGTCCGGATGCCTCGATCCATGTTGCGCTGAAAGGTCGCCGTGCAACGATCTCGCTGGATCTGATCGGCGGTTCGCTGCACGAGCGCGGCTGGCGGGCGCAGGGCCACGAGGCGCCGATCAAGGAAACGCTGGCGGCTGGGATGTTGCTGCGCGCCGGCTGGCCGTTCGCTGTCGACTGGATTGCTGATCCGTTCTGCGGCTCGGGTACGTTGCTCATCGAGGCGCTGCAGATCGCGGCACGGGTACCGGCGCAGCGGATGCGCGAGCACTTCGCATGGCTGCGCTGGCGCGGGCACGACGCGCAGCGCTGGGCGGCGGTACGCGCCAGTTGCGATGCGGCCATCGACTTCACCGCGCTGCCGCGCGCGTTCGGGAGCGATAGCGAGGCGAGCGCGATCCGCATCGCCAGGAGTCAGTCGGCATTGGCAGGCCTGGCCCCGCACTGCGAGTGGCAGCGCGCCGATGCGCGGGCGTTTGCGCCGCCCGCGGGCAGCGGATTTGTGGTCGGCAATCTGCCGTATGGCGAGCGCCTCGGGGACGAGCGCCAGTGGCTCAGTTTGCATCGGGAATTCGGCTCGGCGCTCAAGGCGCGCGCGGTCGGCGCGCGGTTTGCGCTGCTCACCGGCAGCGAGACGCTGGCGCGCGCCACCGAGTTGCGCGCGCAGAAAGTCACCACGCTGCACAACGGTGCTATCGAGTGTGCGCTGATCGCGGGCGAGGTGCAGGCGCCGCGCGCCATCGAGGGGCCGCCGAAGTTCAAGCGAGCGGGCGCCGAGATGGTCTACAACCGCATTCTCAAAAACCGCCGACGCCTGAAGCCCTATCTGGAACGCCACGGCATCGAGTGCTATCGGATCTACGACGCCGACATTCCCGAATACGCCGCCGCGATCGATGTGTACGTCGATCGCGTGCATATCCAGGAATACCAGGCGCCCTCGGAGATCCCGGCCGACAAAACCGCCGAGCGCTTCGACGACATCGTCATCGCCGCCCGCCGCGCACTGGATGTGCCGCGCGAGCGCCTGTACTTGAAGCAACGCCGACCGCAGACGCCCGGCGAGCAATACCAGCGCCAGGCCAATACCGGCGACTTCTTCACCGTGCGCGAAAACGGCGCGCTGTACGAAGTCAATCTTGCCGACTATCTGGACACTGGCGTGTTTCTCGATGGCCGGCAGATTCGCAGCTGGATCGCCGAGTCCACGCGCGATGCGCATGTGCTGAATCTGTTCTGTTACACCGCCACCGCGAGCGTCGCGGCCGCTCTGGGCGGCGCACGCAGTTCGGTGAGCGTCGATCTCTCGCCCACGTACACCGCGTGGGCGGAGCGCAACTTTCGTTTGAACGGGCTGACGGCTGAGCATCGCATCGTCACCGCCGATGCGGTGGAATGGCTAAAGACGCGCAGCGAGCGCTTCGATTTCATTTACCTGGATCCACCCAGCTTTTCCAACAGCAAGCGCACGCGCACGGTGCTGGATGTGCAGCGCGACCACGTTGATCTGCTGCGCTCGGCGCTTGCGCATCTCAAACCCGGCGGTCGGCTGTTGTTCGTCTGCAACTTGCGGCGCTTCAAGTTGAGCGACGAGGTGAACGAGTTTGCCGCCGTGGCCGACGTCACCGAAGCCAGCATCCCGCCCGACTTCGCCCGCGACGCGCGCATCCATCGCGCGTTCTGGCTCACGTCGCGAGTTTAGCTACCTCGGCTGCATGCGGGTTTTCCCGGTCTCAGGCTTCAGGTGGGCAGACTTTGTGCGCTCAGGGCAGTTGCGCACACCACGCTTTTGGATGATTGGTCCGCGACCATACTGCAACTGCTTTCACTCAGAATCGCGAGGTTCGTCGAAAAGAAATCGCTTGGCGTGGACTACAACGGCACGCGCACAAACCCCTCCATCAGTACCCGCGCGCTGCGGCTCATCAGGGCTTTGGTGACGCTCCATGCGCCGTTTTTGAGCTCTGCCTTGGCGCCCACGCGCAGTGTTCCCGAGGGATGACCAAAGCGCACCGCGTCGCGCGCGCTGCCCCCGGCGGCGAAATTGACGAGCGTGCCGGGCACGGCTGCTGCGGTGCCGATGGCGACCGCGCAGGTGCCCATCATCGCGTGATGCAGTTTGCCCATCGACAGCGCGCGGACGCAAAGATCGATGTCGCCAGCGGCAACCGATTTGCCGCTCGATGCGGTGTAGGTTTGCGCCGGCGCGACGAAGGCGACCTTCGGCGTGTGCTGGCGCGCTTGCGCTTCGCTGGCGTTCTTGATCAGGCCCATGGCCAAAGCGCCAGCGGTGCGGATCGCTTCGAACTGCGCCAGACGCTGCGGATCGTTGTTGATGTGCTCTTGCAGCTCCACGCCGCTCAATCCGATGTCGGCGGCATTCACGAATACCGTCGGGATGCCGGCGTTGATCAACGTGGCGTTCAAAGCGCCCAGTCCCGGCACGTCGATACGGTCGATCAGATTGCCGGTGGGGAACATCGCGCCGCCGTCGCCCTCATCGGCCGGCTCCATGAATTCGAGCGCGATTTCGGCGGCGGGAAAGGTCACGCCGTCGAGCTCGAAATCGCCGGTCTCCTGCACCGCGCCGTTCGTCATCGGCACATGGGCGATGATGGTTTTGCCGATATTGGCCTGCCAGATGCGCACGGTACACAGGCCGTTCTGTGGCACGCGCTCGGGATCGATCAGGCCATTGGCGATCGCGAATGGTCCGACGGCGGCACTCAAATTGCCGCAGTTACCGCTCCAGTCGACGAAGGCTTTGTCGATCGCCACCTGTCCGAACAGGTAATCGACATCGTGATCGGAGCGCGCGCTTTTGCTCACGAGAACCGCCTTGCTGGTGCTGGAGGTGCCGTTGCCCATGCCATCGATGTGTTTGCCGTATGGGTCCGGGCTGCCGACGACGCGCAGCCACAAGGCATCGCGCGCGGCACCTGGCGCACGCATCGCTTCGGGCAAATCGTCGAGATTGAAGAACACGCCTTTGCTGGTGCCGCCACGCATGTAGGTGGCGGCGATGCGCTGTTGCGGGGGATGGGCCATCACTGACTCGCCGCGGCTGATCGATGCGAAATCATGCGCGCCCGGACGCAGGGGCAGCAACCGGCGCGCCCCGTGCCCCGCTACGCAGCGTAGACTTCGCGACCTCACATTTCCGACCTGCTCGCAATGAAACACGGCTTCGGCACACGCGCTATCCACGCCGGGCAATCGCCCGATCCTTCCACCGGCGCGGTGATGACGCCGATTTATGCGACCAGCACCTACGTGCAGCAAAGCCCTGGCGTACACCAGGGCTATGAGTATTCGCGCTCGCACAACCCGACGCGTTTTGCCTGGGAGCGCTGCATTGCGGATCTGGAAGGCGGCACGCGCGGCTATGCGTTTGCCTCTGGTCTTGCTGCCACCAGCACTGTGCTCGATTTGTTCGATGCCGGCAGCCACATCGTTTGCATGGACGATGTTTATGGCGGTACGTACCGGTTGTTCGAGCGCGTTCGTCGGCGCTCGGCGGGGCTAGATTTCAGCTTCGTCGATTTGAACGATTTCGACGCACTCGCTGCCGCGATGCGCCCGAACACAAAACTGATCTGGGCGGAAACGCCGACCAACCCGATGCTGAAAATCGTCGATCTGGCGAGGCTCGGGCAATTCGCCCGCGACCGCGGCGTAGTGCTGGTGGTCGACAACACCTTCTGCTCGCCGGCCATCCAGCGTCCGCTGGAGTTCGGCGCGCACATGGTCATGCACTCGGCAACCAAATACTTGAACGGCCACTCGGACATGGTCGGCGGCGTGATCGTCGTTGGCGACGAGCCTGAGCTGGCCGAGAAGATGACCTTCCTGCAAAACGCCGTCGGCGGCATCCAAGGTCCCTTCGACAGCTTTCTGGCGCTGCGCGGCGTGAAGACGTTGCACTTGCGCATCGAGCGCACCTGCGCCAACGCGCTGGCTATTGCGCGCCACCTTGAGGGACACCCGGGCATCGAGAAGGTGATCTATCCCGGATTGCCGAGCCACCCGCAGCACGCGCTGGCGCAGCGGCAAATGCAGGGCTTCGGCGGCATCGTGTCGGTATACGTCAAGGGCGGGCTGGATGGTGCCAGGCGCATGATGGAGCGCTGCCATTTGTTTGGTCTGGCCGAGTCGTTGGGCGGCGTCGAAAGCCTGATCAATCATCCGGCAATCATGACTCACGCCTCGGTGCCCGTCGAACGCCGCGCGCAGCTCGGCATCGCCGACAATCTGGTGCGGCTCTCGGTGGGTATCGAAGATGTGAGCGACTTGACTGCCGAATTGGATGCGGCGCTGGCGAGCGGGTAAGGCGCTCGCCGCGCGCCGGCGGGAAAGCGTTTGTTCACACGAAGGTACGAAGCGGCGTTGGCGAACGTACGCCGAAGCGCTTCCTTCTGACTGTCCCTTCGTGTCTTCGTGACTTCGTGTGAACTGCTCTTGTCCCGCTAACGCTGTCGCGGCGGATTGGCGTTCACCGCGGCGATGCGATCGCGCTGGAAGCTGAGTTCGGAGCGTCCTCCCGGTACGCGCTGCTCAAGCACCAGGAACTCATCGTCGACGCGCTTGATGACGCCTTGGCGCTTGTGGCCTTCCACGGAAATCACCTCAACGCGTTCGCCGATCGCTGCGATCAGCGCTTCAGTGCTGAGCTCCAGCGCAATCGGCTTGGGCGGTTCGCGACGTATCACTGTTGGCGGCGCCATGGCCACGGTGACAGGCACCGTGGCCGGGCCTGCCGCCGGCGCGCTCGCCAGCGCTGGCGCGGCTGGGGCCACCGGCTTGGGCGCGGGCGCACTGGCATCGCCGCGCGCGATCATGTCGTACACGCTGCCGCCGTATTCCAACGGCAGCAATCGCACCGGGACCGCTTCGACGATCAATGGCATCGCCGCCTCGTCGTCGTGCTGAAGTTTGGGTTCCATGCGCATGAACTTAAGTGCGATTGGCTCATCGCTCGCAAAATCCGGCGCCTGGGCGATGATGCTGAGCGCACCGCCCTGACGCGCGAACGAGGAGTAGATCGATTCGGTCTCCGGCGACATGCGCATACCAAAAACTTCGAGCACGCGCCTCGCCGCCGTGATGTGGCGACGTTGAAACTCGTCGGCATCGACCTTAGCCTCGGCAGCGCACCACTCGTTGCGTGCAGCGATGAAGCCGCGATCGTCGAAAGTCACGGTGAATCCCAATCGGGTTTGCTCGGCGATATCGCTGCGCGCATAGCGCTCAGCGACATCCACCTGCAGTGCCTGCTCGATGCTCGTTCGCATCGCGTTCGGTGCGTCCAATATCAGCTCCTGGACCACATTTTCTGGTCCGGTGACGCGATAGCCCAGACTGAGCGTGGTCTCGGTATACGCCAGCCCCAATTCCTGGCGCAGATTCAACGGCACAAAGTAGCGATAGGCGGTGCAGCCTTCGGTCTCAAAGGGCGCACCGGCCGCCAGCCCAAGCTTGGGCTTGCCCGGAAACATCGATTCGGCCAGCTCGATCTCGAAACCGCGAAGACGCACGTGCAGCGCGTCGGCCGGCGGCAAGTTTGGCGCTGAAAATCCGTTTCCGCGAGCAGCATCGTTCATCGCCCGCAGCAGCGTCGTAAACGCCCTGCTATCGCCGGTGATCGGATTAGCGGCGCGCAGCGTCCATCCCCAGCCGGGCGTGTCGATCTCGAACCGATCCGCGATGATGTAAGAGCGCCCGTCGTTATCGAGGTCCATGCGGAACCGCGATACGCCAACGTCGCCGCCGAGCGTGTAGTAACCGCCGCGATGGGTCAGCGTGCCGTTGATGCCGGTCAAGCTCGACAACTGACCGATGGCCTGTTCGATCTGGCTGATCAGCAGGAAATGCACAGCAACGACCAACGCCATCAGGGCGCCGACGGCAATCATCCACCGCGGCACGCCGCTGCTTTTCGGCTTCTGCGGCTTGATCGGCTTTCGCGCCATGGCCTGTCTCCGTTCTGCGATTCATCAGGGGCGCAATGAGTCGCGCCGCTACGGACAGAATATAGACTCCGACCAAGAGATGTCGGGCGCGTTACGCAAAAAGCCAGACCCGATCTGGCAAACTGCCGTCCAATCGCTCAACTGTTGGAGGCAATATGCGCATGGTCTGGATTTCGTTGGCCGCTTTGGCCGCCGGCTGCAGCTGGGTGCGGCTCGACGAGAGCGCCGCAACCGTGCGCGTGCTGAGCCTGGGCGCGCCGGTCGCCGGATGCCAGTACAAGGGCGAGATTTCCACCAGCGTCACTAACCGGCTCGCCGGCATCGAGCGCAACTCGATCAAAGTCGCCGACGAGCTGGAGACCCTTGCGCGCAACGAGGCTGCGTCGCTCGGCGCCAACACCCTTCGCGCCGAGTCCGAACCGGTGGCGGGAGAGCAGCGTTTTACGGCCTACGTTTGTCCTTGATGTGCAGATTTGCCGAGTAGCGCGCTAATCGGTACTCGAACGCACGGTTCGCATGCCCCGTCGCTGAACTAAAATCGCCGGATGACTCTGGCCGGATCAATAAGCATCGGGCTGCGGACCATGGGTCCGCGCACCAAAAACCTGCGCCAGCAATCGCGTTTCAGCGTCGCCGTGTCTCAGTGCGCCGCGTCCCAATGCGGGCCGGTGCCGACATCGACGATCAACTGCACCTTGAGGCTGGCCGCCGCCTGCATGCGCTGCGCGATACCGGATGTGTAGCTGTCCACAACATCCTCGCGAACCTCAAACACCAGCTCGTCATGGACCTGCAGCAACATGCGCGCCTCATCGTCTTTGCCCACCAACCAGCGATCGAGATCAATCATCGCGCGCTTGATGATGTCGGCTGCCGTGCCTTGCATCGGTGCATTGATCGCCGCGCGCTCGGCGCCGCCGCGCGCAGCGAAGCTTTTTGCAGCGATGTCTGGCAAGTACAGGCGCCGACCGAACACCGTTTCCACATAGCCTTTGGCGCGCGCCGACTTGCGCGTGCTTTCCATGTACTCGCGCACGCCCGGATAGCGCTGGAAGTACAAGTCCACATACTGCTGCGCTTGCGCACGGCCGATGCCGAGTTGTTTTCCCAGTCCAAAGGCGCTCATGCCGTAGATCAAGCCGAAGTTGATCGCCTTGGCGGCCCGCCGCTCGTTACTGCTGACCTCGGTCAGGGGTTTGCCGAACACTTCGGCGGCCGTGGCGCGATGGATGTCGGCGCCGGCGCTGAACGCATTGAGTAAACCGCTGTCGCCCGAGAGGTGGGCCATGATGCGCAGCTCGATTTGCGAGTAGTCGGCGGCGAGCAGCACATAGCCGGGCGGCGCAATGAAGGCCTGGCGGATGCGCCGACCCTCGGGCGTGCGAATCGGGATGTTTTGCAAGTTGGGATCGGACGAGGACAACCGCCCGGTTGCCGCCACCGCCTGATGGAAACTGGTGTGCACCCGCCCGGTGAGTGGATTGATGAGCTCGGGAAGCTTGTCGGTGTAGGTGCCTTTGAGTTTTGCTAACGAGCGATAGTCCAGAATTTTCTTCGGCAGCTCATCGACTTCGGCCAGATCTTCCAAGGCGTCCTCGTTGGTCGAGGGTGCGCCCGAGGGCGTGCGCTGTTTGACCGGCAAGCCGCGCTCCACGTACAACACCTGCGCCAGCTGCTTGGTGGAATCGAGCGAAAACGGATGGCCAACGAGCGCTTCGGCCTCCTGCGCCAGCTGGTGCATGGCCTTGCCGAGCTCTTGGCTCTGCTGGCGCATCAACCCGGCATCGATCAGCACGCCGCGGCGTTCCATGCGCGCCAGCACCGGCGCCAGCGGCATTTCGATCTCTTCGAAAACGCGCTTCAGCGCGGGTATCTCCTGCAGTTTTGGCCAGAAATGCTGGTGCAAGCGCAGCGTGACGTCGGCATCTTCTGCGGCGTAGTTCATCGCATCGTCGAGCGCCACCTGCGAGAAGCTGATCTGCTTGGCGCCTTTGCCCGCGACCTCCTCATACGCCACCGTCTGGATGCCCAGATAATGTTTGGCCAGCGCATCCATATTGTGCAGGCTCGCGGTCGAGTCGAGCACGTAAGATTCCAGCATCGTGTCGAAGCGAAAGCCGGCGATGGTAATGTCGTAACGCGTTAGTACGTTAAGATCGTACTTGCCATGCTGCGCGATCTTGGTCTTGCTCTCGTCCTCGAGAATCGGCTTCAACGCATGCAGTACCGCCGCGACGCTCAACTGCGCCGGTGCGCCGGGATAGTCGTGGGCCAGCGGAATGTAGGCGGCATCGCCGGGCGCGAGGCATAACGAGATCCCAACCAGTTCAGCGCGCTGCGCGTCGAGGCTGGTGGTCTCGGTGTCGAAAGCGAAGGCCTCGCTGGCCTTGAGCTTGTCGACCCAACGCGCCAGCGCGCTCGTGTCCATGATCAGCTCATAGTGTTTCTCGATCGGCTTGGCAGCGACTTCGGGTTTCGGAGCCTGTACCGGCGGACCGCCGACCTCGTTAAGGGCTTGCTTGAAGCCATAGCGGAAGTACAGTTCGCGAAGCTTCTCGACATTCGGCTCGCTGCGTTTCAAGTCGGTCACGCCCACCGGCAGCGCGACATCGGTTTTCACGGTCACCAGTTGGCGATTCAGCGGCAAGCGATCGAGCGCCGCGCGCAGATTCTCGCCAACCTTGCCGCCGACCTCGCCGGCGCGCGCCATGACGCCTTCGAGGGAACCATACTCGGCGATCCACTTCGCCGCCGTTTTCGGCCCGCACTTGTCGACGCCCGGCACGTTGTCGACGCTGTCGCCCATCAGCGCCAGATAGTCGACGATGCGCTCGGGCGGCACGCCAAACTTGACCGCAACACCGGCACTGTCGAGAGTCTCGCCGGTCATCGAGTTCTGCCAGCGAATGCCGGGCTGCACCAGCTGCGTCAGGTCCTTGTCGCTGGTCGCGATAACAACCTCGTGGTGTTGCTCAAGCCCCTGCAGCGCCAGCGTGCCGATGACATCGTCGGCCTCCACGCCCGGCTCGCGCAAAATCGGCACGCCGAGCGCCTCCACGAGCGTCAGCAGCGGCTCGATCTGCGAGCGCAAGTCTTCCGGCATCGGCGGTCGATTGGCTTTGTAGTCGGCGTACAGCGCGTCGCGAAAAGTTGGGCCCGAGGCGTCGAACACGAATGCCAGGTACTCCGGCTTGGCCTCGCTCATGATCTTGCGCAGCATGTTCACCACGCCGAACAACGCCCCCGTCGGCTCGCCCGCCGCATTGGTCAGCGGCGGCAGCGCGTGGAAGGCGCGGTACATGAAACTAGAGCCGTCGATCAGGTACAGCGTTGCCATGGGTGTCGTCCGAGGTGTTTAGGACGACAAGACTACGCGTTCAATTGGATGCGTGATTCGACGCGCGCGCCGAGAACATGCGACTCACCACAGGTTTTCGGTATCAGTACTCTCGGTGGGAACGAATGCGCCCGTGGTCAGCGTTGCGCCAACAGCTGGAGGCTCGTCCTTGTCGTCGCAATCGCTGAACAGACGAGTCCAGGTCGCTATGACCACGCCAGCTTCAGTGCGCTGTACCTTGATGTCGCCTACCTCGTCGCTTTCAGAGCGAAGCTCGATGCCGGGACGCAAATCCACTGCGCGACTGATCGGGTCGAGTGTTAACTCGGCGCGCAGGGTACAGCGCCGACCGTTCTTGACGACGGGTTCCGCGCGCACTTCGCGAACGCGATAGAGTGCGGGCTCAACCTGCAGTTGTAGTAGCCATTCTGGCGCGAGGTCGGGCCATCCTGGCGCTGCTTTTTCGTGATCCCCTCTGCGCAGGAAGTGTAGCCCGTGCCCCGTTTTGCGCGGCTCACTTCCCGAATGGATATGGTTGATAAAGCCAGCGATGTCATTGGCATCGATCAGATATTGCCGTTCGCCCCAGCTCACCGGCACTAACTCGCGCGCAAAGTGGCCGAATCCACGCTCCAAATTGCGCCACCGAAAATCCAAAATCAGTCGCCCGTCGGCCTTTCTAACCAGGCCCTCGTTGGCCCCATATAGTCCAAGGCAGCCGTGCCAGGTGATCGCGAAGCCCGTTTGGTCGGCAATCCTGAGGCTTAGATTGGCGCCTAGCCCATCGCCCCAGTAGTACTCGCCGGCCCACGGATGCTGCCCAGCGAGCTCCTTCAGCTCTTGCTCGATCGCCGCAATACGGATGTCGATCAGCGCCGGGGTACCGTGGCCGGCCTCGAACATACCCGGCATCGGTGCCTTCGCCGCGTCCTGCTCCACGTCGAGTGGCGACTGGGCCACAGCGCCCATAGTCAGCAGCAGCAAGGAAGCGAACATCCCGAGATGTGCGAGCATGCGCGTACCTTTTATCTGGTGTCCAAAGTGAGTCTATGCACGTGCCAAATGACAAAGCCTTTCGATCGGATTAGCGATCATTTACGTGGCGATCCGATCTTCAAGTCGAATCACAAGCAACGTCTGATCGTCCCGCCCCACATCGCCCTCCTGATACGCGAACAGCGCACTGAGGATGGCGTCTCGAATCTCCGCGGGTGACTCGCCGCTGCGCTGCACGATAGTGCTCATCCGGTCGATGCCGAACTCCTCGCCGGCGCCGTTGCGCGCCTCGACGATGCCATCGGTGTAGAGCACCAGCAGATCGCCCGGTTCGGCATCGGCGTGGGCGTTCTCATAACGGTGCTCGCGAAGGATGCCGATCGGGATATCGCGGCCAACGCTCAATCGCTCGATCTGCCCAGCGCGACGCCGCAACGGCGGCAGATGCCCGGCGTTGCAGATGCGGAAATGCCGCTCGTGCGGCACATAGAGCAGGCCCAGCGCGGTGATGAAATGGCCGCGCGGACGGCGCGAGAAGTAGTATCGATTGGCGTAGGTCAGCGCGCCAGCAGGGCCGGCACCTTCGTCGCCCTTATAGGTGCGCAAGATCGCATCGAATTGCACCGCTTCCATGGCTGCACCAGCGCCGTGGCCGGAGACGTCGGCGATCAGCACGCCAAAGACATCGGGCCAGTCGGCGGGATAGTCGGCGCGCACGCGGTGCGACAAGCGCACAAAGTCGTAGTAGTCGCCGCCGGCGGTCAACGATGGCTGGTAGTGCACGGCGTAGTCGGCGCCGCGAAATTGCAGGTTGTCGGGTAGCAGACGACGTTGCACATCCGCCAGATCGCGGATCTCCGATTCGGCCAAGCGCGAGCGCTCCGACAGGTCGCGCCGATCCAGTGCGCCGCTGATGTACGCACCGTAGAGATTGGCGATGGTGTGCAACAGCGGCAATTCGATAGAGGCGAAAGCGTGGTCGTCGCTGTGCGCAAACACCAGCGCGTGATCGGTGCGGCCATTGGCGTACAGCGGCAGCACGATCGCCGACTCGGCCGGCAGCAGGCGTCCGAGCAGCGATTCGCGCCAGAGCGTATCCGGCGCGCCGCGCCAGGCTTGCTCGCCGAGCAGCGCCGGCGAGCCTGGCAGGCGTGGTGCAAGGCCCAGCTCGCCAATCGGATCGCGGGCATCGATCAGCACTTCGCCGCTCGGCGTGCTCAGCGCCGCGAGTTGCACAACGCCATCGCCGGGGCGATGCAATAGCGCGAATCCGATGGTGCCGTAGCGCGCGTGCAATAGCTCAGTATTGAGTCGCCACGCCGCGACGGAGTCGCCATCGAAGGCGCTCAAGCGCTTCAAGTCATCGGTGGTGGGTAGCATCAGCATGCGTCAAGCATAGCTTTCCCACGAAGTCGGGACTCCGTCGCGGGTGAGCTACGACACAGGCCGAAGTGCCTGGTTTTCCGCTTCGACGGAAATGGCGGGATTCGACCTCAAGACCTCGGAGCGTCAAAACGTCAGAAATCGGCTCCAGAAGTCGCAATACGATTTGCGATAGTCGAAGATCAACGGCTTGTCGCTGGTCGCCAACTCGATCGCCACATCATTCGTTGTCGTACGCTGCGGCCAGGCTGCATCGCTGCCACCGTTGGGATTGCCGCCAGCCGCAAAGCGCGTCCAATATCGCTGGATGCGCTCGCTCAAGGCGCGCTCTGCGGCGGTGAAGGTGTCGCTGGGGCCGAATACGAATGCAATGTCGGCGCCATGGAAGGCCCCATAGATGCGCGTGGCGTTGTCGAAAACGTGGGTGTAGACATAGCGCCACGTTGGGTTCCCCGGATTCGCATGCTTACGGGAAAACGCTCCGGCGGGGCAGGCGAACGTCAGATCATCGGTGAGATCGGCATAGGCCAGCGTCGGTGAGGCATAGTTCGCCGCTGGGTATTGCGCGAGTACCAGCCCGGCGACGGTCGGAAACTGTGCGCGCACCAACGCCTCGTACTGCGCTGCGGTCTGCGGGCGCTGCGTGGGCGCCAGTAATGTGGTCATCTCGTCTTCGTTGACGCCGACGATCAGCGGCACGGTCGCGCTGCGTCCGCCCGCCAGCGCAGCGCCCGGCGCTTCGGGCAATGCGTGCTGATCGTTGACGAAGCCAAAGTCCTCGCCCTCGCGACCAAAGCCGACGGTCGGTTGCGTGGCGTCGATCAGCGTCTGCCATGGCAAGCCGCGCATACAGGCCTTGCGATCGACGTTGCCGGCGCACCCGGCCAGCCCGATGACGCGATCGCCTTGCGCGTAGGCGCTCAGGAGCGTGCCCACCGTGGCATCGAGCGCGGGCAATGCGTTCGGACAACCGCCGCTTTGCATGATTGCGCGATGGAACAAACCGCGCGCCAACGGGCTGGCAAGCAAGGCGCACGTCGAAAGGCCGCCCGCCGATTCGCCGAATACGGTAACGCGATTCGGGTCGCCGCCGAAAGCGGCGACGTTCTGCTGTACCCAGCGCAGCGCGGCGATTTGATCGAGCACGCCGTAGTTGCCGGCGGTGGGGTGATCTGGCGCTTCGCCCGCGAACTGGCGCATCGCCAAGTAACCCAATGGGCCGAGGCGATAATTGATCGACACGAGCACCACGCCGTCGTCGGCCAGCCGCTCGCCGTCGGCTTTCAAGCGACCGCCGTTGGGCGCCGTCTCGACCGCCGAACCCTGCGTCAGTCCACCGCCGTGGATCCATACCATTACAGGCTTGGGCGCCCCGCCTGGAGGCGGCGTCCATACATTGAGCTGCAGGCAATCCTCGCTGATGACACCCAAGTCGCCGCCGAAGATGCCTTCGCTGACGGGGCGCTGTGGGCAGGCCGGTCCGCGGCTTACGCCGCGCAACGGTTCATTGCGCGGGACCGGCATTTGCGGCGCGCGCCAGCGCAAAGCGCCGACGGGCGGTGCCGCATAAGGAATCGCAAAGTAGCGGGTGATCGCGCCGGTCGTCGTGCCCTCGACCAGACCCTCGCGCGTCGCCACGACGCGCGGCACGGTGGCGCTCAGCAGTACACGCAGTGGCCGCTCGCTGCGCTGAAAACCGCCGCTGCCGAACGGATAGCGCAAGTCGAGCGCGATGCGATTGTGGTCGACGTCGTTGCGCGGCGTCACGAGGCGCGTCAGCGCCGTTCCCGCTGGCGCCGTCTGCAGCGGCACGCTGACGCAATCGCGGCAGTAGCCGCGCGCAAACACCAGCTCTTGCGTCAAATCCGCATCCGCGGCGGCATGCTCGGCGAAGGCCCATCGCGGGCGACCATTGCCGTCGTAGACATACAGCGTGGAAAACGCACGCGCATCGTTGGGCGTAGCGCCGAATCGATACGTGATGAGCCCCCAGCCGGCGTCGGCCTCGCCCGCGTACCAGGTGCCTGAGAGTGCGCTCTCAGCCAGCGTGGAGGCCGGCACGATCGACTCCAGACACCAGCGATGGTTGCGCCCATCGAGCGTGAATTGCACATCGTAAAGTGCGGCGGCGCCGGGGCGCGGGCTTCCGTCGCCACATTGCGCCGCAGTGGCGCTGCGGATGCGCACGCCGGGCGAGCGTTGAAATACGGCGGGCGTTCCATTCGCGATCCGATACTCGACCAGCTCGCCATTCGCGTCGTTACCGCTACGCGCCGCGTCGAGCAGATACCATGTTGGTTCGCCGGCCTCGTCGTAGGTAAAAAGCGCACCGACCAGACGATCGCCAACGAATTGCCAATCCATGCCATGGCCGCTGCGCGTACGGTCGTAATACAGGCCGCTTTGTGCATGGGCGGCAACGTTAGCGAACAGGAAGAGAGCGAAGAGCAGGCGCATTGCGAACTCGGTATGAAAGGGCCATGCGACCATCAACGCAGATCGCCGCGGCGCGTTGACCGCTGCCAACTGAGGTGGCGATCTGCCCGCTGCCATTGCCTCAAGATCTCCTGAGAACTCTGGGCTAAGCCGGCCGCTCCAGCTGCTCGATGATGTCGCGCACTTTGAACACGGCCTCAAGAAACGCCGGCTCGCGCTGCACATCGCGCGCCGGGCGAGTCGAGTGCTCCATACGCAGCTCGTGCAGGATGGTCCCCGGCGCGCGCGACATGATCAGCACGCGATCGCCAAGATAGACCGCTTCCTCAATCGAATGGGTAATGAAAAACACCGTGGCTTGTTGCTCGCGCCAGAGTTTCACCAGCAAATCCTGCATCGCATAACGCGTGCCCGGATCGAGTGCGCCGAATGGCTCGTCCATCAGGATGATCCGCGGCTTCAAGATCAGCGTACGCGCGATCGCCACACGCTGGCGCATGCCGCCCGACAATTCGTGCGGAAACTTCATCGCATCGGTGCCGGGATTGAGTCCCATCTTCTCGATCCAAACGCGAGCCTGATCGCGGCGCTCTGCCAGCGGCACGCCCCGGCACTCCAGGCCGAACGCGATGTTGTCGATCACGCGCAGATGATCGAAGCTGGTGTAGTCCTGAAACACCATGCCGCGATCGGCTCCCGCGCCGCCAACTTGCTTGCCGAATACCAGTACCTGCCCGGTGCTCGGCGGATGCTGCGGCGACAAACCCGCAATCAACCGGAAGATGGTCGATTTGCCGCATCCCGACGGCCCAAGAATCGCAACGAACTCGCCGTGATCGGGCCGATCGTCGATCGCGAAGTTGACGTTCTTGATCGCCGTGTAGGCGCGCTCGCCCTCGCCATAGGTCTTGCTGACATTCTTGAATTCGACCACGTGCGGGCGAACGAGAGCGGTGTCGGTCATGGCGCGGGCCGAAGCGAAGCGAATGGGCGAACGATAGCGCTTTACGCGGGTCGCGCTATAGCGGGGCAGGGGGCGCGGGGCACGGGGCACGGGGAACGGGGAACGGGGCGTGGGCACGGGGCGGGGGCCGAGTCTGGCTTGCAAGCCGCACTGATAGAGCTGCGCAAGGTCCGAAGGCAGGCGCTCGGCCCGTGCCCCCGCCCCGTTCCCACGCCCCGTTCCCCGCGCCCCACGCTCCGCCTCAGAAAAACACATTCACCGCCACCACCGACATCACCGCAAACAGCAGCGTCAGCGGCACACCAACGCGCATGAAGTCCGGAGAGCGATAGCCACCCGGGCCGCTGATCAGCGAGTTCACAGCGTTACTGGCCGTCAAGAAATTGTTCGATGCGCCGAGCGCCGCGATCAGCGCGTACTCGACCGGGCTGGCGTTGTTCGCCAGCGCCAGATTGATCGCCATCGGTACCATCAGCACCGCGGCGCCGACTTGGGAGATGGCCATCGCGGCCGCAGCGCTGATCAGCGCCAGCGCCAATTGCAGCAGCCAGTCGGGCCAGCCGTGCAGTTGCTGCGAGACCGATTGGGCGATGTACGCGGCGGTGCCGGTACTGTCGACCGCAATGCCAAGCGGAATCAGGCAGGCCAGCAGAAAAATGGTTTTCCAACTGATCGCCTTGTAGGCCTCGTCCATGCTGATGACCCCGGTCAGCAACATGCCGAGCGCCGCCGCCAGAAGCGCCAGCGGCAGCGGGAAATGGCCGATCAGCGCAAGCACAAAACCGAGCGCGAAGAAGCTCAGCGCCATCCACTGCTTTTGCGGTCGCGCTTCGTCTTTCGGATAGTCGGTGACCACCAGAAAATCCTTCTCGTGCGCATGCTCGCTGAGTTCTTGCCACCCGCTATGCAACACCAGGCAGTCGCCGGCCTTGATCTCGATGCTGCGAATGTCCTCGCGAAAAACCTCATCGCCGCGATTCAGCGCCAGCGGACTAGTGCCATAGCGCTTGCGCAGGCGCAACTCGCCGATCGTCTTGCCGATAAAACGCGATCCCGGCGGCACCACCGCCTCGGAAATACCCGAGCGCGCGGGATTGAACGCGTCTTCGAGCATGCGCAATTGTGTCGACAGTTTCAGGCCATGCGCATTGCAGAAGTGTTCGACCAGCTCGCCCTGCCCGAGTACGCCCAGCACCACGCCCGGATTGATCATGGTGTCCCCGGGCGGCGCCACGCGCACACCCTGCTGATCCTTGATCGCCAGCATGAACGGCGCACCGGGCAGCGATTCGGCGTCCTGCACGGTCATGCCAATCAAATGGCTGCCGTTCTCGACCGACAGCTCGAACACATCGCCGGCAATGCCATAGGCGCGCTCGAAGTAGCTCTCGGTCGTGCCCGGCGTGACCGGTTGGCCGGTGTCTGATCGACCCAGTACGGCGCTGGCGTAGAGGCGAAAGTACGCCAGCCCCATCAACAACATCAGCGCACCGATCGGCAGGATCGCGAAAACTGGCAGGGCGCGCATGCTTTCGGCGCCTGGGGGCAGATTGCGATTGGCGGCGAGTAGCAAATCATTGAACAAAATCATTGGCGAGGAGCCAACCATGCTCATGCAGCCGCCGAGCACGATGCAGAACGCCATCGGCATCAGCAGGTGCGACAGCGGATAACCGGTGCGCGCGGCGATGCGGCTGGCAACCGGCAGGAACAATGCGACAACCGCCGGGTTCTGCATGAAGGCGCTGCTCAACCCCGCGACCAGCGATAGCGCCACGACCAGGCGCCGCTCTTCGCCCCCGGACAGACGTAGCACCAGATTCGCCGCGCGATTCATCACGCCTGTGCGATCCAGGCCGGCGCCCAACACCATCACAGCCAGGATGGTTATCACCGCGCCCGACGCGAAGCCATCGAACAGGCGATCGACCGGCACCAGTTGCGTCAGCCCCAAAACCACGAGCACCAATAGCGCCGCAGCATCCCCGGGTATCCATTCGCGCACGAACAGCGCCACCGTCAGGCACAGGATGCCAAGGACCAGCGCGATGTCGAACGACAGCGTCAGCGCGCTATCCATGCATGGTTCCTGGTGATCCGGCGGTACCAACGCGTAACTTGGAACTGGCGACTTGAGGCAGGCGGCGGGAGGCCAGGGCCACGCTATTCCGCCAGGAGAAACGTTGCTTCGAATCTGGCAAATGCACTACGAAGAATGGTCTGGAGCTTGCTGCGGCGTCCTCACGCCTCTTGGCTGTGCGACCTTTGACGAACGCATCGTTCCGCATTAATCGCCCAAACATGTGATACGGCCGCGCGGCGGGGCAGAACCTCGACAGCACGAATCTTAAAAGGAAGTTAAGCGCACTGGAAGGTGCAAAGTGAACCGCGACCCACCCGCCGGTTCGCATCTTCGCGATTTATTCTCGATAACAGGCGGCGCCGAGCCCGGCGCTAATATGACGCGAACTTCTGGAAGGCCGCGATATAGTCCGACCATCGCACTTGCTTTGAGCCCGACATGCCTCGCGCCAACCTCTTGTACGCTCAGTCAGGCGGCGTTACCGCCACGATCAATGCCACGGCAGCGGCGGTGATCGAAACGGCAGCGAAGCACCCGTCGCGAATCGATCGGGTGTATGCGGCCAGGAATGGCATCCTCGGTGCTCTGCGTGAGGAGTTGATCGATGTCCGCCAAGAGCGTCCGGAGGTGTTGCGCGGACTCAAGCACACGCCCGGCGGCGCCTTCGGATCCTGCCGCTTCAAGCTGAAATCGCTGGAGCAGGATCGCGCGCATTACGAGCGCCTCGTACAAGTGTGTGCAGCGCACAACATCCGGTACTTCCTCTACAACGGCGGCAACGATTCGGCCGACACCACACACAAACTCGCCCAGGTTGCTGAGCAGCTTGGCGTTGAGCTGCATTGCATCGGCGTTCCAAAAACCATCGACAACGATCTCGCGGTCACCGACGTTTGTCCGGGCTTCGGTTCGGTCGCGAAATACGTTGCGATCTCCACGCTCGAAGCCAGCCTGGACGTGATGAGCATGGCCGATTCCTCCACCAAGGTATTTGTGCTCGAAGTGATGGGGCGTCACGCCGGCTGGATCGCAGCTGCGTCCGGGCTGGCAGGCAAGACCGAGAACGATCCGCCGCACATCATTTTGTTCCCCGAAGTGACCTTCGATCGCGCCAAGTTTGTTGCAGCAGTCAAGGACGCCGTGGCTCGCGTGGGTTACTGCACGGTGGTGGTCTCGGAAGGCCTGAAGGACGCGAGCGGCAAGTTTCTCGCCGAAGCGGGCACCAAAGACGCGTTCGGCCACGCGCAGCTGGGCGGCGTGGGACCGGCGATCGCAGAGATCGTCCGCAGCGAACTGGGCTACAAGTTCCACTGGGCGGTGGCCGATTATCTGCAACGCTCGGCGCGGCATATCGCGTCGCGCACCGATCTATTGGTCAGCGGCAAGGTCGGCGAGGCCGCGGTGAAGCTCGCGCTCGAAGGTCAGAACGATGTGATGCCGGTCATCAAGCGGCTGTCGGACCGGCCGTACAAATTCAAGATTGAAGTGGCGCGTCTGCAAGACATCGCCAACCATGAGCGCAAAATGCCGGCAAACTTTATTCGCGACGATGGCTTTGGCATCACCGCCGCCGCACGCCGCTATCTGGCGCCGCTGATCGAGGGCGAGGCCTACCCGCCATACAAGGATGGCATGCCGACCTATGTTCAGCTCAAGCGCAAATTGGTCGCCAAGCGCTTGCCGGAGTATCAGGTCAAATGAGCGGCTCGCTATGGTTGTTCCTGGCGATCGCCGCGCAGGGTGCGCTGCTGGCGGCGCTCGCCTCCTCGCGCGTATGGCGCGCCACCGGCGTGAGCATTGCGCTCGGCGCCTTGACGCTCATGCTGCTGTGGTACGTCACCCGCGGCGGCAGCACGCGAACGGAGGCGTGGCTGGTGCTCGCGTCGTTGCCGCTGTGCGCGATCGGTGCCTTTTCCTGGCACAAAGGCTTGGGCAAAACGGCGATGGCGCTTGGCGTGGTGCTGACGCTGGCATTGCTCGGTGCGTGGGTCTGGGCTCAGCGCGGCGTCGATCCGATTGCGCCCACGATCGTTTATTCGATTCTGGTGCTGATCGCGATGCTGGCGATTTTTTTGATCGGCGGCTGGCTGCTGATGCAGACACTCATCGAGCGCACGCGTAAAGCGGATGCTGAAATGGCGATGGACAATAACGCCTATGCCGCCACCGGCAACAACAGCGATCGTCCGCGCTGACCGGAACTGAAGTCGCCCAACATCTTCCGCGCACGCGCGACGTCGGCGAAGGTATAGAGCGCCAGATCGCCCTGGGTCCAAGCACCCTCCAGCGGCTCCACCTTGGCCGCACGGGCGATGGCCAGCGCTGTGCCTCCGGAAGCCTCAACGAGTGCGCGGGTTGGCACGTTTCCGATAATGGCGACAACCGCCCTGATGGGGTCGTCAGTCGTGGGCGCTTCCAGGCCCTCGACACCCACGCAAGTGAATTCGCCCGTTCCGGCGCGCAGACCGGCCACTTGGCGATATGGTTTTGAATGCCAGAACTCGACCAGTCGACCGAGGCTCGGCCAGTGCGACACCACCGTCGATTGCGGCGGCTCGCTCAGGCCGAAGTGTTCCACGGTGACTGCAGGCGCGACCGCGAGATAGCGCCCGCCGTACTCTGCATACACCGGCGGCAGCGCCTGAATGTATGCACCGAATCGATCTCGATCGGTGATCCGCGCCAACACCAAGAGGTAACCCGGCAAGCTCACTGCACGCCCCTGTGCGTCCATAATCCAGCCATCATGCGCCCTTCACAGTCACATTTGGTTGCTGCGCGTCACGTTTCGTGAAGGCGCCTCTGGGTTCTTGGTTCCTGTCTTTCGGTCCTTGGTTCCTGGATTGGGAATGGTCTTACCCCGATCGCCACCCGACCGAGGACCAAGAACCGAGAACCAGCAACCAACAACCGCTTCACAACCCCCACCCCATCCGTATACTCCGCCCGCCTTTCCGGGCCGCCGCGGCGCGTGCCCGCATTTGTCCCACACATCAATCGGGGAAGCTTCATGCTTGAGCAGTATGGAATATGGATTGCGCTTGGCTGCGCGGTCGTGGCGGTGCTGTACGGCATCGTTTCTACACAATGGATTCTCAAACAGCCGGCCGGCAACGCGCGTATGCAGGAGATCGCAGCCGCCATCCAGGAAGGCGCCAGCGCCTACTTGAATCGCCAGTACACCACCATCGGCATTGTTGGTGCGGTGTTGTTGGTTGTGATTGGATTTGCGTTGAGTTGGACGACAGCGATCGGCTTTGCGATCGGCGCGATCCTGTCCGGGCTTGCCGGCTACATTGGCATGTTCGTCTCGGTGCGCGCTAACGTGCGTACGACAGAGGCCGCGCGCAGCGGCATGAACGCAGCCCTCGCCGTAGCGTTCCGTGGCGGCGCCATTACCGGCATGTTGGTCGTTGGCTTAGGCATGATCGGCGTCGCCGGTTTTTATCAGGCGCTTTCCGCCCAAGGTATGCCGATCCAGGACGTGCTGAACGCGCTGGTTGGCCTCGCATTCGGTTCCTCGCTGATCTCGATCTTCGCTCGTCTGGGCGGCGGAATCTTCACCAAAGGCGCTGACGTCGGCGCGGATCTGGTCGGCAAAGTCGAAGCGGGCATTCCCGAAGATGACCCACGCAACCCGGCGGTCATTGCCGATAACGTCGGCGACAACGTGGGCGACTGCGCCGGCATGGCGGCGGACTTGTTCGAAACCTATGCGGTCACGATCATCGCCACGATGCTGGTGGGCTACATCTTCGCCGCCCAGGCCGGCACCAACGCGTTGCTGTATCCGCTGGTCATCGGTGGTGTGTCGATCATCGCCTCGATCATCGGCACCTTCTTCGTCAAGGCCAATAACGGCAAGATCATGGCAGCGCTGTATCGCGGCACCGCCGTCTCCGGCGTGCTTGCCGCGATCGCGTTTTATCCGATCACGACCGCGCTGTTCCCGGCCGAAGCCACTGCGCTGCCGGATGGGACGATGACGCTGACGGCGATGCAGATTTACGGCTGCGCGATGGTGGGTCTGGTGCTCACCGGCGCAATGATGTGGATTACCGAGTACTACACCGGCACCGAATACAAGCCGGTGCGCGGCGTGGCGCAAGCCTCGACCACCGGCCACGGCACCAACATCATCGCCGGCCTCGCGGTCTCGATGCGCGCTTGCTGGATGCCAGTGCTGTCGGTGTGCGCCGCGATCTACGTGACGCACGAACTGGCAGGCCTCTACGGCGTAGCGATCGCCGCCACGGCGATGTTGTCCATGGCCGGCATGATCGTCGCCCTCGACGCCTACGGCCCGATCACCGACAACGGCGGCGGTATCGCTGAAATGGCGGAGCTGGGCAAAGACGTGCGCAACGTGACCGACCCGCTGGATGCCGTGGGCAACACCACCAAAGCCGTCACCAAAGGTTATGCGATCGGCTCGGCCGGGTTGGCGGCGCTGGTGCTGTTCGCCGATTACACGCACAAACTCGAAATCTACGGCATGGAAGGCGTCAAGTTCGATCTGGCCGATCCGCTGGTGCTGATCGGCCTGCTGATCGGCGGCTTGATTCCCTACTTGTTCGGCGCGATGGCGATGGAAGCCGTCGGCCGCGCTGCCGGTTCGGTGGTCGAAGAGGTGCGCCGCCAGTTCCGCGAGATCAAGGGCATCATGGAAGGCAAAGCCAAGCCGCAGTACGACAAGGCTGTGGACATGCTGACGCGCGCGGCGATCAAAGAAATGATCGTGCCCTCGCTGCTGCCCGTGGCCGTGCCGATCATCGTCGGTCTGGCGCTGGGCCCGGCGGCGCTCGGCGGTTTGCTCGTCGGCACCATCGTCACCGGCTTGTTCGTCGCCATCTCGATGACCACCGGCGGTGGCGCCTGGGACAACGCCAAGAAATACATCGAAGACGGCCATCATGGCGGCAAAGGTTCTGAAGCCCACAAAGCCGCCGTGACCGGCGACACCGTGGGCGATCCGTACAAAGACACCGCGGGCCCGGCGATCAATCCGTTGATCAAGATCATCAACATCGTGGCGCTGCTGATCGTCCCACTGATCGCCAAGTTCCACGCCGGCTGATTTGTCAGCGATTCGGCATCGAAAGACCCCGCTTCGGCGGGGTTTTTTGTTTGCCGAGTCCGGATTAGCGATGTCCCGAACCGAACCTCGATATCTGTCGTCAACGCCTGGTCAGTCGTCGACAAAGCAGCCGGTGCTGCGATGCCAGGCGCCGGAACTGCTCTCGAGGCGGAAGCGGAAGTCCGAGTCGCCCGTCCGATCGGTGTCGTAGCTCAACAGAGCGATTCGCGATGTCCAAGCGCGAAGGATCGCGGCCATTCCGGATGCCCGACCGGCCAGATTCCGCCATGCCGCTTCGCAATCCTGCCGCCAACGTCCGAAGGCAAACCCAAAACCTCAGCCTTGGGGTCGGAGGGTTTGGGGAGGATTCCTCCCGACATCTGCATGAGGCTCTGACGCAAGCGTCGATTTCCCAATTCGCACCGTCACAATCAAATTACTGTCACATTCTCTTCATAGACTGCGCCGCTCGGAACCCTAAGTGGCGTTGAGTCATGACTTTCTCCGGTTGGCGCCAGTGTGCGCCGCTGCTTTTGTTTGCGTCGATGGGCGCATTCGCTCAATCCAAGGATTCGCCGGGTGCGTTGGCGGAGTCGCTGATCAAGTTGCGCGCGGAAGTTGAGCAGCTCAACACGGACGTGGAGTTGACGCGTCAGGAGTCGAAGACGCAACTAGCCGCCCTTGGAGCCCAGCGTGCGGAACTGCAGGCGGCAGTAGGGCGCGCGGAGCTCAATGTCGCCAAGCTGCGTGCGGACCTGGCCAAGCAACAGGAAGCTGCCAGTTCTGCGGGCGTGGCTGGCGATGCGTTAAAGCCCATCGTGCTGGCGGCCTTCGACGCGCTGCGCAAGCACATCGAAACCGGTATCCCGTTCAAAACTGCCGAGCGCCTGGCGGAGCTGGATGAAATCCGTCGCCAGGTGGAGGCCGGCACGCTGGCGGCACCGCGTGCGGCGAATCGTTTGTGGGCCTTCTACGAGGACGAATTCCGCATCACACGCGAGAACGGCATCTACAGCCAGACCATCGCGCTCGACGGCGAAGACGTGTTGGCCGACGTCGCTAAAGTCGGTTCGATGATGTTGTTCTTCCGGTTATCGGATGGCCGCGTGGGTGCCGCACGCCGCGCCGGCAGTGGCTGGACCTTCCAGGTGCTGGAGGGCGAGGATGATCGCAAGCGGGTGCTTGCGTACTTCGATTCTTTGAGCAAACAGATACGCCAAGGTTGGTTCGAGTTGCCGAATACGTTGGCCGGGGGTGCGCAATGAAGCGCTTACACATTGCGCTGATCGCGCTCGCACTGGCCGCTCCGTTGGCGGCGCAGGATCAGAAGCCAGCTGCCGCTTCGGCGCCAGCGCCGGCGCCCGCTCCGGTCGCCCCGGCAGCGCCAGCGGCGCCGCCGGTGTCGGTGGATGAGGCTTATCGCAAAGAGTTTGCGTTCCTGAGCGCACAAAAGCGCGAACTGGCCGCGCAGTTGGAGAAGCAGAAGGCCGCGGCGGCCCAGCAGCAAGCGGCGCTCAATAACGAGATCGCTGCGCTCGAAGCGCGCGTACTGTCGCTCGACACCGAATCGCAGAATCTGGCCGAGCAGACCACAGTGGCCGAGGAAAGTGCGTTAGCGAACGAGGAGACCAGCAATCTGCTGGAAGCGACTTTCGCACAGGCGAGCGCTACGCTTGAGGGCATGGGCAGCCAGCAGATGAAGGGCGAGAACTTTGCCGCCCTGGCCGACGGCGAAAAGGCGATGCAGATGTTCATGCTCGCCGCCGCCAAACTCGCCGAGCTTTCGAAGATCCGTCAGGACGAAGGCAAGTTCTTTCTCGCGGACGGCACTGAGGTAAGCGGCAAGATCGTGCGCGTCGGCAACGTCGCTGCGTACGGAATCAGTGATCGCGGCGCAGGCGCGCTGGCGCCTGCTGGCGGCGGCGCTTTCAAGCTCTGGCGTGAGCCCGCTAGCGATGTCGCGCAAGCCTTGGCTGCGGGGCAATCCTTGCCCACGTTACCGGTCTTTTTGTTCGAAAACACGACCGTTGCGGTTAGCGAGCCGGAGAAGAAGACCTTCTGGAAAGAGATGCAGAAAGGTGGCCCGATTGGCTACGTCATTCTGTCGCTGGGCGCGATCGCGCTGATCTTGGTTGCCTTGCGCGCGATGTTCTTGTTCCAGGCGGGGGCTGCAGTGCAGCCGATTATCGATACTGCCGGCCCGCTGGTTCGCCAGGGACGCATCAACGAAGCCATCGATGCGATCAAGCTGCGCAAGGGATCGGCGGCGCGCGTCGTAACTGCTGCGCTCCGCAACCTCGACCGCGAGCGCGAGCACTTGGAAGACATCATCTCCGAAGCGATCTTGCACGAATCCACGCGTCTGAATCGTTTCGGCTCGATCATCCTGATGATTGCGGCAGTTGCGCCGTTGCTGGGCCTGCTCGGCACCGTCACCGGCATGATTCAAACCTTCGATGTGATCACGGAATTCGGCACTTCGGATCCGAAGTTGTTGGCGGGCGGCATCGCCGTTGCGTTAGTGACCACGGAGCAGGGGTTGATTGTGGCGATCCCGTGTCTGCTGCTCGGTAACCTGTTGTCTGGGTGGGCCGATCGAATCAAGGACGACATGGAAGCCGGTGCGCTGAAAGTGATCAACCTCTTCACCGAGCGTCGCGCCGAACCGCGTCGCGCCGCTTAACTGTTGAGAGCGCGCCATGGTCGGCGACAACGTCACGGGATTCCAGAGCGCCTTCGAGGCGATCGGCGAGTACATGTCCAGCGGTGGCTTCGTGATGCCGCCGCTGGTGCTCTGCGCGTTGGTACTGTGGTTCGCGATTGGATGGCGTTGGAGTACGCTCAATCGCGGCACGGCGAAGAGCGTGCGCGTACTGATCAACGGCTACCTGCGCGGCAAAGAGCGCGAGCCCAAGGGTCTAGTCGATGGCGCGGTCCAGATCGGCATCGACCTTTGGCGGCAAAAACGTCCGTATCTGCGCGAGCGACTGGATGAAGCGTTCTCCAGCATCGAAAGCGAGATCAAGCGTTACGGGATGACCGTCAATACCGTGGTGACGATCGCGCCGCTGCTGGGCCTGCTCGGCACCGTCACCGGGATGATCGAGACCTTCGACTCGTTGGGCGACATGACGCTCTTCAGTCAGACCGGCGGTATCGCTGGCGGTATTGCCATCGCCCTTTTCACTACGCAAATGGGACTGATCGTGGCGGTGCCGGGTTACATCGCCAAAACGCTGCTTGATCGTCGCCAGCGCCAGATCCACCACGATCTGGCGCAGATCAAAGACATTTTGTGCTCGCTCGATGAGAGCCGGGCGGAGGTAAGCTGATATGGGTTTTCGTAGAGGCGAGGACAAGACGCCCGAGGGTCAGGTCGATCTTACGCCGATGATCGACATGACATTTATCTTGCTGATCTTTTTTATGGTCAGTACTACGTTCGTCAAGGACATGAAGGTCGACATCGATCGGCCCGGCGCCACAGCGACGCAAGTGGCATCGACCAAGGCGATTCGCGTGTACGTCGATAAGCAGGGCCAAACCTACATCGACGGCGAGCCGGTGCAGATCTGGACGCTGCAGAGCCGCATTCGCGATCAGCTGAAGGCATCGACTGGCAAGAGCGTACTGGTCGTGACCGATGAAATCGTACCCTCGGGACGACTCGTCGAAGTTGTGGATCAGGCGCGGTTGGCTGGTGCCGAAGACATTGGCGTTGCGACCTCGGTCGAGGCTGGAGAAGGCTGATGATGGCCCCACGCTCGCGCCGTTTGGCGGTAGCGATTACGAGCGCCGTGCTCGGAATGTCGCTGGTGCTCGGCTCGATCCTGTGGATGAATCGCAAGGGCGTGCTCGGCTCGGGCGACGATGGTCGGCCGGTGTCGCAGATCAGCGTTGAAAAGAAAGAAAAACCCAAACCCACTCGCGAAGTGCAGAAACGCGAGCCGCCCAAGCGCGCACCGCGTCGCGCACCGGCCCCGCCGGTGATGGGTGGCGGAGCACTTGAGGGTCTGGATTTCGGCTTGCCGCAGTACGAGAGCGAGGATTTGTCGGCGCTCGGTGGCAACTTGCTCGGCGATAACAAAGATGTCGTGATGACCGATGCCTCGGTCGATGTGGCGCCCAAGCCGATGGTGCAGACCGCGATTCCTTATCCGCTGCGCGCCAAAGCGCAAGGCGTTGAAGGCTATGTGCTCCTGAGCGTGTTGATCAGCCCGACGGGTCAGGTCGAGCGCGTCAAGGTGCTGGAGGCGCAGCCCGCCGGCATCTTCGAAGCCGCGGCCGAGAACGGCGTACGCACATGGAAATTCGAACCCGCGCAGTACAAAGGCGAAGCCGTGCGCGTATGGGCCACGCAGCGCGTGAGATTTGATTTGTCATGAGTACGAACACGCATCTCGCCCGCACAGGTTCGTCGAGCCAGTTCGCTCACGTAGCAGCGAGGGCACGAGGGCACGAGGGCACGAGGGCATGTGCACCCCGAGGGATCGGCGCAGAGTGTCGGGACATGGCGCGACCCATGGCGGCCGCGATTCTGTTGCTCCTCGCCAGCGCCTTCGCCCACGCCGCCACCGACGAACCCAATTTCCTCGAACTCGCCGCAGTGCTCGCGGCCGATGGCAACTACGAAAAAGCTGAAGTCGAATTCGGCAAGGTCGATCCCGCCGAGCCGGAACTGGATCTGATCAAGTACCACACGCTTGCCGGTTTGATTGCGCTGAATCGCCAGCGTCCCGTGGATGCGATCAAATCCTTCGATCAGGCGATCGAGGCTGGGCAGACAGAGCCGACGATTTTCTTGTACATGGCGCAGGCGCAATTTGGCCTGGAGCGCTACGCCGATGTGCTGAAGACGCTGGATCGGGCGGGTGCGGCCTTCGACACTTTGCCGGCGGTGTTTCTGATGCGCGCTCAGGCGAACTGGTTGCTCAAGGACCAGAAGGCCGCGTTCGCAACCTTGGCCGATGGCAGCCGACGCTTTCCCGGCAACACGCAGTTCATGCGCCGCGAAGTTTTTTTCCTGATGGAACTTGGGTTGTATCAGGAGGCCGCAGATCGTGGCCAACAGTACCTAAAGATCGCCGAAGGCAAAGAAGAAGATTTCGTCGCGATCGGCAATGCGCTCAAGCGCGCGCGCCAGTTCGATTCGGCGCTGGTGTTCCTGGAGTCGGCGCGCCTGAAGTTCCCTGCCAGCGAAAACGTGGTCAAGGTCCTCGCCGCGACGTATCTCGAGGCTGGCAAGCCGCTTGCGGCCGGAGAGCTGATGTATCGCGCATCCCTGAGCAATCCGGCGCTCAAGCCGGAAGCTGCGGAACTGCTGCGCCGCGCCGGCTTGCATGCGCGCGCGCTGGCGGTGAATGCCGAGATCGCCGATCAGAAACTCAAGCTGAAACAGCGCCTGGGCATTCTTGTCGAGTTGGGACGTTTCGCCGAAGTGAGCGGAATGGAGGATGCACTGCTGCGCACGCGGCTCATCGATGAGGAAGACGTGCGCTATGCGCTCGCCTACGCGCTGTACAAGGAAGGCGAGTTCGAGCGTAGCGAAGGCCATCTCGCCAAGCTCACCAAGCCGGATTTGTTCCGCAAGGCCACGGAGCTTCGCCAGTCGATGCAGGACTGCGCGGCGGAGCGGTGGAAGTGCGTTTGATGCGCCATCGGGTGAGCTGTTCAGTGCACCAGGCTTTCAAACAAGGTCGGTCGACAGACCTTCTTGTTTGGCATGCGCAACGAAGAGCGAGGGCACGAGGGCACGAGGGCACGAGGGCACGTGCGCACCGAAACCACTCGCATGAGAACACATCGATGTACATCGCTTCATCAGAAGGGACGATAAAGAATCGGATTGCACGTGCGCTCGTGCCCTCGTGCCCTCGTGCCCTCGCTCTTGAATTCATTCGTCGAAGCCAGGTCAATTTCTTGGACGGTGATTTATGAGAACGTTGCCCCGCAAAACCCTCCTCGCCGCGCTGCTGACTGCGGCGCTGAGTGTGCACGCTGCGGAGCCGGCGTTGATCGACATTTATGGCTTCGACGCCGGAGCCGGCCCCACCGGAGACTTCGAGGTGCGGGTGCGTACCGGCGAATCGACTGGCGCGGCGCAGAAGGCCAATCGCTACGGCGCAATTCGCATCGACTTGCCGGCTGGACAACACACGTTGGAAATCCTGCGCGGCGGCAAAGTTGTCAGCGAGTTGCCGTTGACCACCACCGCCGGCGAGATTGCCGAATTGATCGTCAGCTTCGAAGCCGATGGCAGCGCTAAAGTGGGCTTGGAGAGCTCCGCGCAGGCCACGCGCGATTTGGCGAAGGAAGTGAAGATCGCCGATCCGGGCACGCTCAAGGGGCGCATTCTCAACGCCGAAACTGGTAAGCCGATCGTCGGCGCCCGCGTGTTCATTGCCGGTACGCCAGTCGATGTCACCACCGATGGCGAGGGCGCGTTCACCGCGCAGGTGCCGGGCGGCACGTATTCGATGTCGGTGCTTGCGCCAAGCTTCGCCTCACAGACCCTCGATGGCATCGAAGTTCCGCCCAAGGGCGAGGCCACCAAGAATGTCGAGTTGACGCCGGCCGGATTGGAGTTGCCGGAGTTCGTCGTCGTCGAGCCGTACGTCGAAGGTTCGCTCGCGGCCTTCGTGGAAGAGAAGCGCACCAGCAGCGCCGTGAGCGACATCATCGGCGCCGAGCAGATCTCGCGCAGTGGCGACTCGGATGCCGCTGGCGCTTTGCGCCGCGTGACCGGCCTGACCTTGGTCGATGGCAAGTTCGTTTACGTGCGCGGATTGGGTGAACGTTACTCGTCGGCGCTGCTCAACGGCTCCCAGATACCATCGCCCGACCCCACGCGTCGCGTTGTGCCGCTGGACTTGTTCCCGACCGATATTCTGCAGGGCATTGTCATCCAGAAGACCTACACCGCCGACATGCCGGGTGAGTTCGGCGGCGGCACCGTGCAATTGCGCACGCGCGGCATCCCAGAAGGCTTCATTGCGCGCGTGCAAATCCAGGGCACCTACATCGATGGCTCGACGTTCGAGGATGGCCTGAGCTATCGCGGCGACAACCGCGACTGGACCGGCTTCGACGATGGCGCGCGCGAACTGCCAGGCGACATTGCCGACCGCATCGCCGCCGATGGACGTTTGCGCCCGGCGACGATTTTCAATCCCGACGGCGTCACACCCGAGGAGTATGAGCGCTTCGGCGAGCAGTTCGCGGGCCTCGGTTTCGATCAAACGACGGATGAGCTGCCGCCGGTGGGTGGCTTGTCCGCGAGCTTAGGCAACGTCTGGGATATCGATGGCACCAAGATCGGTTTCTTGTCGGCGGTGCGTTATCAGAACGCGTGGGACAGCACCGAAGAAACACGGCGACGCTTTCGTGTGCAGGGCACCAACGAACTGGTGCTCGGCGCCGAGCTGGATCGCGTGCGCACGGAACAAAACATCGAGCTTTCCGGATTCTTGAACGCTGGCGTGGAATTCGGCGACGACCACAAGCTCAAGTCGACGACGCTCATCGTGCGCCAGACGCAGGACGAAGCGCGCTTTTCGGAAGGCTATACCGAGGACCCGGGCGATGTGTCGCGCTTCTACCAAAACGAGTGGATCGAAAACTTCCTGGTTACGCAGCAAGTCAGCGGCGAGCACATCATCGCGCCGCTTGCCAATCTCGCGCTCGACTGGCAGTGGACCACGGCACGCGCCGGGCGCGATGCGCCGGCCAATCGCCAATATCGCTACGATCGCAACAACAACACCGGCGAGTTCGCGTTCTCGGCGCGCCCGGATAGCAACAGTACCGACTATTCCGACCTGGACGACGACGCCGACGAGTACGCGCTGAACTTGAAGTGGCCCTGGCAGTTTGGAGAGGACGATTCGCTCACCCTGCTGGCCGGCGCCACCAAACTTGAACGTGCGCGCGATTCCGGCATCCTGCGTTTCGTGTATCGCGCCGCTGGCCCGCTGGCGCGCGACCCGGCAACACTGCGTCTGCTGCCCAATCAGATTTTCACCGCCGCCAACATCGGTCCGCGTGGGTTCGTCTTCGACCAGACCGGTCGCGACACCGACTTCTACGTTGCCGAGCAAAGCCTGGACGCCGTGTACCTGGCAGCGGATGTGGTGTGGAACGAAGACTGGCGCTTCACTGCAGGCGCCCGGCAGGAAAAGAATCTGCAAATCGTGCGCACCGGCGATCCAGAAAATCCGAACGCCGACATCACCGAAGCGCGCATCGACGACACCGATCTGTTGCCGTCCGCCTCGATCACCTGGGTGCGCACCGAGAAAGACCAGTTCCGCCTCGGCTTTTCCGAAACCTTGTCGCGCCCGGATTTCCGCGAGCTGTCGGCCGCGCCGTTCACCGACCCGATTCTCGACACCGAAACCATCGGCAATCCAGAACTCGTCACCAGCAGCATCCGCAATATCGACTTTCGCTGGGAGTACTACTTCACCGACAGCGAAAGCTTCACCGTCAGCTTGTTCCAGAAAAAGTTCGACAAGCCCATCGAACGCGTCGCGGTGCCCGGCACGGGCGAGCTGCTGACCTACGTCAACGTCGAAAGCGCGGACTTGCAAGGCATCGAGTTCGATCTTTACAAGACCCTCGGATTCTTGAGCGAGCGCTCGTGGGCGAACCCGTCGTGGCTGCCGGATTTCCAGTGGGAAAACTGGTACGTATCGACCAACTACGCCTACATCGATTCCAACATCGAGTTGGGTGAGGCCACCAGCATCCAGACCAACAGCGAGCGCCCGCTACAGGGGCAATCGCCGTACGTGGCGAACTTCCAGGTGGGCTACATCAACCCCGAATCCGGGCGCGAAGCGAGCCTGGTGTACAACCGCTTTGGTCGCCGCATCAGCAACGTCGGCGTCGACGGCGCGCCCGACATCTTTGAGGAACCCTTCAACCAGCTCGATCTGGTCTACAAGCAAAACCTGCCGATCGAGGGCCTGGTGCTCAAGGCGCGCATCAAGAACCTGCTCGACCCCAAGGTCCTTTTCACTCAAGGCGACGGCGTCACCCGCGAATTCAACAAAGGCCGCGAGTTCAATCTGGCGATCGAATGGAAGTGGTGAGGGCAGCGAGCCAAGTCGATTCCTGGTAATGCCATTTTCCATTACCCTGGCGCCTGGGATTTCTTGGAACGGCACATGACGACGTTAGCGGTAACAGCGAAAGGCCAGGTGACGCTCAAGCGCGATCTGTTGCGGCACCTAGCCCGCATATTTCATGAGGGAACGCGGAAGATCGCGAAGGGCTTTGCGCCGGAATCGAGGCGGGAGGAGAAGGAATGGTTGTTCCATTGCGACGACGAGCAACGAAGAGTCCGGCGCAAAGAACGAGCGAGGGCCGTGTTAGCGAGGAAATGGCAGCGAACACTTTGTCAGTACTACCAACTCGATGATTTCCGGGCTGTAACAACGAAACTAAGCCATTTCATCGCGACCGCATGAAATATGCGGGCTAGGCATCCAACCTGGGCAGAAAGTTGAGTTCGAGAAGATGCCGGGTGGCGAACTTCGCGTTCGCCCGGCGCAGCCCAAGGGCAGCATTGATGGGTTTTTGGGAATGTTGGCTGGGCAAGTCGACAAAGTCGTTTCGATCGAGACGATGAACGAGGCGGCGTTCGACGGTTGGGCGGGAATATGCGCTTGACGAAATTCGTGTGCGGCAGGTGCCTGTAACCCGGCGCATCCCACCGGAAATTCAAACCGCTCACCTATTCATGCTTGTTGCCGTAAAGTTAAATAACTGAGAGGATTGTTGAACTCTATTGCGGCTCTCCGACATGCGCCGGGCCGACGTCAGCAATGCGCTCCACCGCTACTTGGTGAAGTGCACCAGTCATCCGAATTGCTACGCGCTCGTTGCGCCGGCCACACCACGGCGGCTTCCCGATGATCCGGCCGTCGCGCATCTGGTGATGCTTGCGATGCAGGCGTTAGAGCGGCTCAAAATAGCAGCCGAGCTTCTCCCCAATGGCGACATGGTGACTCGCACTCTGGCGCGGCGTGAGGCGGCGCAGAGCTCGCAGATCGAAGGTACGCGGACGCAGTTGCACGAACTCCTGGAGTATGAGGCGACACAGAGCCGCGATGGACTGCCTCCCGACGCGACCGTGACCGAGCGATATGTCCAGGCCCTTCAATTCGGATTGGCCAGCGTGCGCGAGACAGCCGCGCGCCGCGCCCTGAACGTCCCTCTGGTCAGGAACATGCACGCCATCCTGATGCAGGACGGGCCAGCGCATGTGCGCGCGGGCGAGTACCGGGACACTCAGGTCTGGATCGGCAGTGGCCGCATTGAGGACGCGGTCTTCGTCCCGGCGCCACCGGATCGGATCGCCGGATGCATGGACGAGCTGGAGCAGTCGATGCTGCAGTACGCGCCGCGCGAGGACGAGTCCTGGCAGGTCCCGGTGGTGGCGCAAATCGCCATCGCGCACGCGCAGTTCGAAACCATCCATCCTTTTGTCGACGGCAACGGCCGCATCGGTCGACTGTTGATGCCGCTGATCCTGGCTGCCGAAGGCTATCCGCCGCTGTACCTTTCTGGCCGATTGTTGCGCCACCGTCGCGCGTACTACGACGCGCTTGCGGATGTGCAACTGCGCGCAAACTGGGGACCTTGGACTCGGCTGCTATGCCTGTCGGTCGTAGAAGCCAGCGATGGGGCGATCGCCATCGCCAAAGATCTGGACGGGATCCGCAAGAACTGGATGAGCCGGCTCGCCGACCTCAGATCGGACGCCACTGCACTGCGCCTCCCTGCGTTCCTGCTCGGCCATCCGGTTGTATCGGTCACCCAGGTCGCAACGGCGTTTGGGATTTCCTTCGTTGCGGCCAATCGGGCCATCGAACAACTGGTGCAGCGCGGGATCCTCAACGAACCGAAGCAACGACGGAACCGCACCTTTCATGCCAGCGATGTTTTGATGCGATTGGAGCGGGAGTAAAACCGGCAACATCCGGTGACGACATTCGATCGTTCGCCGCTGACATTCGCCTTGCGAGTCCGTAACTGCAATCTCGTCGGGCAACAAGACTGTCCTGTCAAATCGCCGCGCCATGCCCCAACGGGGCATCGCATACCAGCCCAGGGCAACGCCTTGGGTCATGCGCGCCACCGATCCCCGCGTTCCTTCAGAACGCATCCTTTTTCCCATTCGATACCCACACTCGCACCCTGGGCTGGTGTGCGTTGCCCCGCTGGGGCGATCTCAGGTCGGCGATGGCACTGGGGGAATCCGGCAAGACCTGGCGTCGACATTGCATCGTCCATTGCTGACGGTCGCCTACTTGCCGCCACTTAGTGCTCCTCCGCACCCTTCGTCGTGCTCTCGGCGCATGGACGCCCAAGTACTTCGACCCTCTCACGCCAGCCGACCGCGCCTGTCCGCAGCGAGTTTAAACGTGCGGAGCAGCTATCACCCATCTGCCACGTGCATGTCATCGCATCGCCATCGCCGTTACACGCGCATGGAACGACCAATTGCGTGCGGATCCGTAGCTTGGACATCGGCAGGCGTTAACCGAATGCCGTTATCAAACGCAATCAAAGAATCAACAAGCAGTGAATAAACCAAAGAGGAATTGATATGAACGCTACAATCGCAACGCACAAAAGGAACACCGCAATGAATCGATCGCTCTTGATCGCCATGATTGCAGCATTGCCCATGATCGCACATTCAGAAGGCTCATCCAAAAAGTTCGAGGAGTCTGTGCTCCTCGACACGGAAATCGCCGACGCGTCAGTCGATATCGCCCATGTACTTCTTTTGTCAGAAAAAATGGGCGAAATTGGACTCGAAGCCGTCGGAATGGGCATTCCCGTGGTTCGCGAGAAGATTTTTGCCGACTGGCCTGGCGACAAAATGTACTACGTCGATGTGGACACTCTCGAGCCATCAGAATATCAAGCCGCATTCGATTTGTTGCGTCAAGGGTTAGTGCGGGGATCGCCGATCGTGTTGGAGACTAGTCAGTTTAACTTGAAAAAGTTACAACATATCGTTAGCGTCGAGTTTCCGGAGGTTGATCTAACGACCGTGGATGACGTTAATATATTACTACAGATCGACGCAGGCAAAGTGATGTCTAAAGCTGTCGATCCAAGTGAAATGGCGATGTATGCGGGCGTGCCGCATTCAAGAACTACAGATTATAAGTATTCAAGATTGGTCTCGAAACTCCGTCCTAATGAAGAGATTTCTGAGAATCCCAACAAGTGGGGAGGGTCATTGACGCTATTCAGCAAAACCGTGCTTCCGTTCGCAGCCCTGGCATATACAAGTAGTCCCGCAACCTATTCTGGATATAGTCTCGTAATGAACTACACTGAAGTTGACGTTTGGGCGAAGCCTTTACACGCCCGAACAACGGACAAACGGTGTATCGTAGCGTGGCGGGGAACGAATAACTTGACGGACGTCTATGCTGACTTGAGAAGTCAGATTTCGTATAGCAATCAACTGATACCCAATGCTCAAAACGCAATCATGAGGGGCGGGCGAGGATTTGTCAATCGCGTTAGCGCCTTCTATGAGGTAGTTTTCGATCGCTTGGTTGAACAGCGATGCGCGGAGGTATACATTACTGGCCACAGTCTGGGTGGTGCGGCTGCACAGATTAATGCACTGCAGATGGTTTATGATAACGCTATGCGGTCTCGATTTCATGGAGTTGGCGTCTTCAACTCACCAAACGTTGTTGATGAATTCACTCTCGGCCGTCCGTTGACGGTGCTTCGTGCCAACGGTATCGTAGACGTTAATTGTCGATATCACGACTGGCTGGTTAACCCATTGCCGTCCGGACTACATCGCCTTGGAAGTGCAGATAGCGAAAAAGTTTCTCGATGTACCTACGTTCGGGAAGACTCAAAATGGAGCCCGTTTCCGACCACAAACCACAGTTTAACTTGGTGGTTTAACGAGGCCGGAATTGACGACCCGCGTTGAGGTGCGTCTAAACTGTTGATTGGCGCTTTTGACCAAGGCTCCCATTATGGGGGCCTTGGTTATTTTGCTAGGAAATCAAATTGTCACAGAGCACCTTAATCGAGCCACCCGATGTGCGGGTGAATCGAGCCACTTCGTGCGGTGCGAACGGGCTCGAACGTCGGGGGTGATTTTAGCTCGGTTTGGGTCGTTCCGAACGAGCGTTTTTGAGGCTGTTTTGGGTCGTTCGAAATGCTGCTTTTGGGACCGCACTTTGGCACGGAGGCCAAGTGCTATCGAGCCCTTTATCGATGGCGTTGGCCGAACGGTTTTCGCTGTCCGGCGTGCAACGGCCGGACGCGGTCTCGCTTTCAACGCGGGCAGGCGATCTACTATCAGTGCTGCGCTTGCCGCCACCAGACGACGCTGACCAGCGGGACGCTGCTCGAGTCCACCAAACTGCCTCTGACCAAGTGGTTCCAGGCGATCTACCTCCTCTCCTCGACCAAGACCAATCTCGCAGCGCTGGAACTCACCAACACTTGTGTCGTAGCTTGGCGCGGCACAGAAGTCACAAACTTGTGGGATGTCCTTGCAGATCTGAGAGGCCAGGCCGCCTTCGCCAACGAACTGATTCCAAATAAAAGAAACGTGGAAATGAGGGGTGGGCGTGGTTTTGTTAACCGTGTGACTGCTCACAGCGAAACCATTACTAATCTACTGAGTAATCTCCGTTGCACTTCAATCTTCATAACCGGACACAGTTTGGGTGGTGCCGCAGCCTCCATTTTCGGATTGCAGTTGGCCCACGACAATAGGTTTAATGCTGCTCTTGATGTTGTTGCTGTTTTTAACTCGCCGAACGTTGTTAATGCGGCGACACTTGGCGGTCCGCTGAGAACCATGAAACTGACTGCAGACGTTCTTGTGAACTGTCGAAATCATGATTGGCTGGTTAATCCATTGCCGTCGGGCTTACATCGCATCGCAGACGAAGCTAGCTCGCCTGTTGGTCGGTGTACATACGTGCTCCCAGGCACTTGGAGTGCTCTCCGAAGGAGGCCTTGGTCATTTGGCAAGTGATAACAGTTGACCATACTCCGTGAACATGGGCTCGCCGACTCAGGAATGAAGATGACGAACGCAAGCTTCTAGTTTGTGCTCCTACATCATCGCCAGTACCGCCAGCGAAGCTGCGCCGTTGTTCAATGCCTCAAGTCGCCGATTCCAAAGTTCGCCCTGAGCCGCCCTGTCGCTGGACGGATCAGAGGCGTTCCACCGAGAGTAGAGCGCGACATAGGCTTGGGACAGTTCGGTCATTTCGCGCCTGGGCGCACCGTCAGCCTTAGAGTAGTTGCGGGTCGCCTGATCCAAGAGACGTTCAGCGTCGGCGAATCGCCCCATGTCCACCAGGACTTGTCCATGGTGAACTTGGAACGCGCCGACCCAGTGAGGTGCCTCTTCATGTCGGTTGGTGTAGGACGCGATGGTTTCGGCAAGCTTGAGTGCTTCGTCTGATTTGCCGAGTTTACGGTAGGCTTGTGCCAAGCGATCGAGGGCCAGCAGGCTGAGGCGGGCGTCGTCGCCCAGGGTCTCGCGGATCATGGGAACAGCGTTTTCGAGCAAGTTCTGGGCTTGTCCCGCTTCGTTCCGCTGGACCAGGGAGCCGACCAAATCGATGATCGACTCCAGCGTCTTCGGGCTCGCGTTGCCCACCGTTCGTCGATGCGCATCGAGGGTGGCTCGCTGTAGCGCGAGAGCCTCGTCAAGCTCCCCGGTCCTGACAAGGAACAGAGCCAGCGACCGATTTGCGGCTAAGGTATCGACGTGCTCGATTCCGAGAGTAAGTTGATATGCGGATGCAGCATTGCGATACAGTCCAAGCGCTTCCTCGGCCTTGTCTTGTGCGGCCAAAGCGTCGGCCAGGTGTTTGGAGACGCTGATCGCCAAGCGATCATCTTCCCGGCTGTTATTTCTGAGATCGTCGAGTACACCGCGTAAATGGGATTCCGCGTCCCGGTAGCGCCCTAGATCGATCAATATGCTCGCAGTCAAATTTTGACAGCGGATAGCGCCCGTAGCGCCCAAGTTCCGATACTGCCTCTCGCAAGCCGGCGGGAGAAGCGCCAAGGCTTCAGCCAACTTTGATCGACTTCTCAGTGCTCGCGCAAGCGCCACCCTGACGGTCGGCTCGATAGCGTGGTTATCGTTTGCCAAACTTAGTCGCGCAAGGACGTCGCGAAGAGTCTTTTCAGCATCGGCCACGCGCCCCATGTCGATCATTGCGGCGCCAGAATCCAATCGGCTCTGCAGGGTGCCGGGATGATCGGGACCAAACATTGCCAGCGCAGTTTCGTAGACTTGATTGCGTAGGTCTTGTGCCTCGTCGTGTTTTCCCTGCGCCGTGAGGACCCTCGCCAGATCCCTGAGAATTCCGAGGATTTCAGGATGCTTGTCACCGAGAACTCGGCGTCGGCCCTCAAGTACCTCTCGCAACAGGTCCTCAGCGTCCGCGTGCTGGTGAGTACGCAAATAAGAGAGTGCTAACTCGTGCTTAGTGCCCAGTGTCGTCACATGGTCGTCCCCGAGTAGCTGCCGATGGGCGCGAAGTGCTTCTTCAGCCAGCGCACGTCCTTCGTTTACGTTGCCCGTGGCTCTTTCGATCAGGGCGACGTTAACCATGGTTCCGACCGTTTCCAGATGCGAATCACCGAGGGTTCGTCGCTGTCCCGCAAGCGCCACATGCGCAAACGGCTTTGCTTCCTCGAACCTGCCGAGCCGAGAAAGGATCCACGAACGTACTTCGTTCAACTCGAGCGTCAGCGGATGGTCATCGCCCAAGACGCGCCGCGCTCCTTCCAGCGCAGCCCGTGATTCGCTCTCAGCGGCATCCGATTGCCCCAAGAACGACTTCAATTCGGCCCTGCGGGCCAACGAGTAGAGCGTCAATGGGTTGTCGTCACCGAGGAGCCTGCGGCGCTGCACCAGCGCTAGTTCCTGGGGCTCGACCGCTACTTTAGACCGCCCCAACTTGGTCAGCGTATCCGCCATCGTTTGCCAAAGTTGTGCCTGCAGCAAAGGGTGGGCGGCAAACTCGGTCTTGATGGCCGCCAATTGCGGCTTCAGAAAGTTGGCGTCCAGCTGGTCCAGCGCCAGATCGGTGAAGTTGATCCCGGCCAGCGAATCGCTGAGTTTTTGCTCATGCTGCGCCAGCGTAGCCGCGTCCCAGCGGCGCTCGGTTCCGTGTTCGCGGGCAGCCGCCATCAGTGCGTCACGCAAGCCCGCGCCCATGATCGCCGGATCGAGCGACTGCATTTGTTTGACCTGAAAGTCGGCGGCCATCTTGGCTTCGGCGGCTGCGAGGCGTGATGCTTCGAGCGCGCGTTCGGCGCGAACAAAGCCAATCACGGCGGCGGTGGTGGTGCCGATCAGCGCCAGACTGACGATGGCTGCCAGGGAGACCGCGGCGCGATGACGTCGGACATGTTTGCGCAGTCGGTACCAACGGCCAGCCTGCTTTGCTTCGACCGGACGATCATCCAGCCACCGTTGCAGCTCTTGCTTCAGTTCGGAGGCCGAGTCGTAGCGATCTTCCGGGTCGCGCTCCAGACACTTGGCGACGATCCAGGACAAGTCGGCGCCTAGCGATTGCAACATGCGCGCGACGGTGGTTCGGCGCTGCCCGGCGATCTTGGTTTCTTCAGCCGGATCGAGGCTGGCGTAGCGTGTCGCCAGCGTCGGTGGATCGCCGCTGCTCAGCAGTTTGGCCAGTTCCAACGGCGATTTATTCGACAGTTCTTTTTCGGCGTAGGGCGTGACGCCGGACAGCAACTCGTACAAAACCACGCCCATCGAATAGACGTCCGCACGCGTATCGACGTTCGCTCGATGGCCGAGCAATTGTTCCGGGCTGCTATAGACCGGCGTGCCCACAAAACTGCCGATCTGTGTGTGCGCGGTGACCGTGCCAAGTTTTCCGTGCAGCGACTTGGCCACGCCGAAGTCGATGATCTTGACGATGTTCGGCTGGCCTTGTTGGCGCTTGACGAGGATGTTGCTCGGTTTCAGATCGCGATGGATCAGACCTTTCTGGTGCGCATGTGTAACGCCGTCGCACACCTGCATGAACAACTCGATGCGTTCGCGAAAATCCAGCGCCAACTCGTCGCAGTGCGCGGTGATGTGCAGGCCGGGCACGTACTCCATCGCAAAATACGGTTGGCCGGTGTCGGTCTTGGCGGCGTCGAAAACGGCCGCGACATTGATGTGATTCATCAGCGCCAGCGCCTGGCGTTCGGCTTCGAATCGCGCTAAGACCTGGCTTGAATCCATGCCGGCCTTGATGACCTTGAGCGCCACCTGGCGCTGCATCGGCGTGCGCTGCTCAGCGAGATACACAGCTCCCATACCGCCTTCGCCAAGCGCCTCCAGGATGCGGTACGGGCCGATGCTGCGTCGACCGGGGTCCGCATCGGGCTCAAGCACGGGACGCGCCGGTTCGGCCGGCTCGTCGATCCGCTCCGTGCTGCGGTCGGCGGGGCGAAGCTCGCTCAGGTTGCGCAATTGCTCGGCAACCGACGCTGCGGAGGGCCGGGCGTTGGCTTGTTCGGCGATGCAGGAAGCAATCAATTGGCGCAGGCGCGCCGAGGCGACCTGACGCTCCCAGTTGGGCCGCAGCGGCAGCCATTCGCCAACAGCGAACTGGAAGATCAAGACGCCCAGTGCGTAAACATCGCCTGCCGCTGTTGCCGGCTGCCCGACGAGGCGCTCAGGCGCCCAGTAGTTCTGCGGGCCGCTTTGTTCCGCGCCGTCTAAGGTCAGTCCTGCGGCGGTGATGTTGTGCGACTGCAGTGCAGCGCGGTCGGTGAGTTCACTGAGTCCAAATTCGCCCAGTTTGATTTGCAGCCGTCCTTCAACCTCATCGACCGAAAGGCTCTCGGCGCCAACGTTTCGATGAACGATATGCACCGCATGGACCGCTGCCAGCGCAGTCGCAGCGTCGGCCATCCAGCGCAGCCGTTCGCCGGGCGCAATTTGGCGCAGACCGCCTTGGGCCGTCGTCCATTCGACTAAGCTGCCATGGGCGGGGTAATGCAATTCCAGGTAATAGGGAGGCTCGTCCAGTTGCCAGTCGATGACCTGATCGATGTCGCTGCGGTCGGACAGCGCCTCACGCAGGAAGCGCAAGACCGTGACCTCGCGCTGCAGCAGGCGCAGATGTTGTTCATCGCAGCAGAATCGAAACTGGCGCTGCTCGCCAGCGTTATTCGCCGCCAGCCAGCTTTGTTGCACATCGGTCTGCGAAATGCGCCGAAGCAAACGCCAGCCGGGATTGCTCGATAGCGCATCGCCCACGGAGAAGCGCTCGGCGGGCTCGCCATCCAGCCAGCGCACCCCGGCCCCAAGCTGATAACCTTGGCGCGGAATGGTACGGATTAGAGGATGGCTGGCGTCCGAATCGTGCAGGACACGGCGCAACGAACTCAGCGTGTCGGTCAGCCCTTTGTCGCCGACCAGTGCATTACCTGCCCAGAGCAGATCAATAAAGGTGGAGCGCGGCACAATCGCCGCGCCGGCGCTGGCCATCAATGCAAGCACTTCCAGCTGTTTACGGCGCAGCGCGTAGGAATCGCCGTTCCAAAGCAGCGTTCCCGCGATGGGGTCAATAACGCGACCGCCAAGCTCATAGCGCTGGTCGAGAAAACGGGTATTGAGACGTAGCGGCGTTGTCATCGCTTACCTCATGACCTCATTGTGTCGCACCGTAGCGCGCTGCGGACGATTATGGTCTCCAAATTGTGCTGAGACCGTCACATGTCCATACGATGCTGAAACCGACCGGTGTTGCGCGGGTCGATCCTGCGCCCGAGGGTGCTTGTTTTCACGTCTATCTGCTTGATTTTATGGCTCGCTGAGCATCGTTAGCCAAGCTTTGGAACCGCGTGCTGAGGCTATCGAAACATTCGGTTAACTGGCACGTCTTCAGCGTTTTGCATGATCGAAATATGTCGAATTGCATCGAATGCGCCGATCGCGCGAAGCCAATAACGTCGATTCGGCTCGAATCTGCACGAAGTGTTCACGATCACGCTTGCAACTCGCCGAGTCCTGGTGACAAATAGCTACATGTTCATTGGCAACTGTAGCGGCAGGGCGTTCACCTTGCAGCGGCTCGTGCAACCAGCGGAGGCACCATGCATTACCGTGTCGGCGAGTATCAGATCGATCCCGCAAAGTTGATGTTGACCAAGGACGTGCGTTAGCGGATGTCGGACGGCGTGTTTTCGATTGCATTCTTTACTTGCTGCAGCACCGCGATCGTGCGGTCGGTCGCGACGAATTGATTCTGAATCTGTGGGGGCGGGACAATGTGTCCGACAACCAGCTCGCTCGCGTCGTGGTGGCTGCCAGACGTGCCTTTGGGGATGATGGCGAAGCGCAGAAAGTGATTCGGACGGTGGCCGGCATCGGCTATCACTGGATCGGTCCAGCAGTGGAGGTTCGGGACAGCACCGGTATACAGACGCGTGCGCCAGTCGCTGCGGAGGCATCTTTGGTCGAAGAGGTCGCGCTGACCACGCCTTCGGGACCGTTCGAAATGCCGTTATGGTTGGCGACGGCCGACCGATCCCGAAGGCGTCGCCACTGGTTACGGTAATGAGGTCGGTCGGCAAGTGATCTCTGGTGCGCGGCCAGGGGCGAAACACCGCATGGCAGAACGTCGCCGCATGTTTATGCGGCGTTCCTTCAGAACGCTTCCATAAACCGATTCGATACCCAGGGTTGCACCCTGGGCTGGTATGCGTTGCCCCGTTGGGGCAATGCCATGCCGGTGATGGCATCGGGCGCAAAGATGACCATGATCGCACCAAACCGATCGCGCCGCCGCGCATTTGTGCGAATCCGCAATTGAAATCTCGTTTGGCAACGAGAATGTTCGACAAAGCGCCGCCATGCCCAACGGAGCATCGCATGCCAGGGCAACGCCCTGGGTCATGCGCGCACCGATCCCCGCGTTCTGAAGGAACGCCGCATAGCGAAACGCCGCCGAATGTCCGTGATCACTCGAAGCCGTTGGCGAACAGTCCATCCTCGCCGCCTGCAGCGATCACGCACCACTGATTCACCGTGCCGCTGTCGCCAGTCGCGTCGTCGATCACTGTCAAGCGGAAGTCGCCGGCCGGCAAGCCGTTGAAGCGCGCCAGATCGTCCTGCGGACGCAGCGTGCCGCTGATGGCTGGGGAAGCGGTTCGACAGGCGATGATCGCGCCGCCGTCATCGTTGAAAGTGCCGTTGACATCATCGCCCGTACAGTTGTTCTGCCTGGTGTAAAGGCGCGCTTCGACATTGCTGGCAACGTGCGTCAAGCGCAGCGACAGCTGCCCCGCACTGGTGTGCGTGGCATTGATGCTGATATCGAGATTGCCGATCGTCGATCCCGGCACCGTCAGCGTCTGCGTGGCGCCGCCGCTGTTGCCGTCGGGAATCGGCAGCGCGCTTTGCGAACAGACGGCGGCGGCGGTCGTGAAACTGCGCACCGCGCTGGCGACGGATTCGCCGCAGGCGTTGATCGCAACCACGCGCCAGAAGCGCGTCGCGCCGGGGGCCAGCTCGGGCAGGACCAACTGCGTGGCCTGGGTCTCGAAACTCTGGGTGCCCGGTCCTGCGGCAAAGGCGTTGCTGTCGGAAACTTCGACGCGATAGCGCAGCGCGCCGGCCGCTGCCTGCCACGACAGTTGCGGAGCGCGTCTGACGCCCGACTGGGTGTCGGCTGGGCCCACCGGCAACGGCGCGCTTGCGATCGCGCTCGATACCCAAAGCGCCAGTGCCCGTTCGTCGTCTGCGCCACCCGAGACGTCGGTGCGCAGGGTGGATGCATACACGCCCGGTACCAGTCCGGTTTGGGGTGTCAACGTCAATGTGCTGTTGCCGGTGTTGATGGCGGCGGGCGCAAACGCCACGCCCAGAGCACTCGGTGCGCCGTCCAACGTGAGCGCAGCGTTGCCAGCAAAACCGGCGAAACTGGCAAAGCTCAGGATGGTCTGCGTCGCGGTTGCGCCGCAGACATTGATCGTCGTTGCCGGGGAAGTGATCGCCACGCCGGCCTCGCGACAATTGGTGCACACCAATGCGTAATCCTGCGCCGGCGTTCCGGGCGTGCCATTGCCTGCCAGGGCGTCGGCGTTAATCGCTGCAGCGGTCAACGTGATGGTTGTTGCGCCGCCCGCCGGTGCGCTCAGGTAAACGTTTTCGACATTGTTCAGCCGATCGAAACTGCCTCCAGCCGTCGACGTGCCGTTACTGAAGACGTTGCCGAAGTAGGTTTGGCCGCCATTGACCACGGTCAGGTCCAAGTCGTTCACCAGTGCCGGATTGGCCTGGACCGCACCCGGCGCATCCGACCACACAAGCGTGATCTTCAGCGGTTTGCCCGGGTCGACCACGCCGACCGTAAAGCTCCGCGACTGTCCGGTGGCTGTCAGCACATCGTCCTGATCGCGATACACGCCGCGCAAGCTTGGGTCGAAGGTGTATTTCAGGTCGACCTGGCCCCAGCCCTCATCGTTGTTCGGAATCGGCAACGATCCATCGTTGGATCCCAGCGTGCCGGTACCTGGCAGATCGTACGCGCCATTGATCAGCACGGCCTTGGTCATCGCGGGCGAGGGCACGGCGCCAGCGAACTTCTTGCCCCACCATTCGTGCATGAGCGCCGCGGCGCCAGAGGCCATCGCAGCGGCCATGCTGGTGCCGGAGCAGAAGGAGTACAGCCCGTTACCGCCCGGAATGGAGCCGGCGCACATTGCGCCGCCTTCGGCTCGCCTCGTCGAGCCGACCTGCCCGCCGACGCCGCTAATGATCGGAACTCGTCGCCCATCCTCGGCGGGGCCGCGTGAGGAGTTGATCGCTATGGTCTCGCCGGGTACCGTTGGAGCGAATCGCTGCGAGCTTGAATTGGCGACGGTAATGATGTTTTTGGCGACATGTGGGCTGGTGATCGTCGATTCCCCGGGTCCCGCATTCCCTGCCGAGAACAGGATCGAAAACTGCTGGTTGCCTGGCGTGGTGAAGTCGCCGTCGCGCACGAGAATATCGAACTCACGCTCACTGGCGAGGTAACGAACTTGCGGACCGGGACCGTTGTTCCATGAGTTGTTGGAGCCGCGGGCTCCGTTGGAAAGATGGGCTCGCACTTGCTCCGGGTAATTCGGCGTGCCGCCACAGGCTACCGATCTGACCGCAAATAATGCAGCGGCTGGAGCTACGCCCTGACCGTAAGCATAACCATTGGCATCGGTCTCAGCTGCCGGCCCCGAAAAGTCCCCAGTGCCGCGCCCTGCAACCAGACCGGACACATGCGTGCCGTGTCCATGAGTGTCGTCGCCGGGAATGGCTTGCGCACTACAACCACCTGCATCAATACCGCCGACACGCGCAACCGAAAGATCCGGATGGTCCCAATCGGTCCCGGTGTCGGTCACGCCCCAAACGATCCCGGCTCCACTCAAGCCGAGGTCCCAGGGTACCCCGATGGTCTTCAGGAAGTCTCGATACCCGGGCGTACCGCCGATCCCAGTGGCTCCGAAGGCCCGAGCGAAAGTCTGATTGGCCATTTCGTCATCGACATTGGGCAGGCCTTCGCGTCCTACCCAAACTACCTCCGGCATCTCAGCGATGGCTGCCAGTGCGCCAGCCGCGATTGGTCCGAGCGCGCGATAGAAGCGCCCGTCTGGCTGCGCCGGGTAGAACTGCTTCAGGCGCATTCCGCGCGCGCGCAACGTTGTTTCAAGCGCGTCTGGCGTGCCCGAGTTGAAGAGAAAAACACTGCCATCCTCGATCGTCCCAGTAACGCCGCGCAGAGTCTCGTCGATCCGCAGCGCCTCATCGAAAGCTGCAGCGCCGCGAATCATCGGGTTTGGGCCGAGCCGTGCAATCGCGGCGCTATCGGCCCAGACAAGGTAGGCGTTGTGCGGGTAGTACTGGAGCGGTAGTACGCCGACAGATTCCAGGGCGCCCGCTCTCGCACCGCGGGCAACTCCGTTGAACTGTACAAGGAACAAACCGCTGCTTTGTGCCGACCCAGTTATCTGCGCTGGCTGCTGCATCGCAACCTGTTTTGATCCCACTCGTACATCGTCAGCGAGAACCTCAGTCGGCAAACGGCGCCTGCGAAGATGGTCTAGCTCCTCGGGTGTCAAACGAGCCCAGGCGAAAGCACCAACATCCTCGATCCGTTGGGCGTCGATGCCGGCCAAGACCAGGGAGTCTGGCGAGGCATAAATTCTCACTGCAACGTCCTTCGTCGCAGCGTTGAACGCCAGCGCCATGCCTAGCAACCCCAAGATTGTCCGGATCATGCGGCGTCGTGTTTCGAGAATGGACAGCGAAGAATAGGCGCACTAGCGTCAAGGAGCCGGAAGCCGGCACACAAAACTTCTTGGGTACTGCAAGTTCGAGCGCTACAGCCGCAGCTTCAAATCGGCAGTCACATTTCTAGTCATTTGGCGTGTTCCGGTTGTGTTTTGTCATATTTCAGAAACGTTTTGTTGCTGTGCTGACATCAGCGCTCACGCGAGGATCGACCTTACCTACGACGCAGTCGGCAATCTACGTGCTCAACAACCCGCTGACGTACACTGATCCAGGCGGGTACGGCATTTGGGACAAGATCAAGGAGCATTGGCGGACGATAGTGTCGATTGCGTTGTCGGCTTTTGTGCCGTTTGCGGCTGGTGCGATCTGGACTACGATGTCGGCTACCGCATCGTTCTGGGTCGGCGTGGCGACGGGATTCGTTTCCGGTGCCGTCGCGTCGGGGGACTTGAAAGGCGGGCTGTGGGGTGCGTTTTCGGCGGGTCTTTTTGGTGCGATAGGTACAGCGTGTTTGCGGCGAAGGTGGCGATGCACGGTATCGCCGGTGGCGTGGTTCAAAAACTGCAAGGCGGCAAGTTCGGGCACGGGTTCTTGTCGGCAGGCGTGACGCAAGCGTTCTCGGGGAAGATCGATGGTATCGACGCTGCAAATCGACGCTTCAGCCCCTCCCGAGTGATCGCCGCAGCGCTGGTCGGTGGATCTGTGAGTGCGGCAACGGGTGGGAAGTTCGCCAATGGGGCAAGCACGGCGGCGTTTGCACATGCGTTTGGAAACGCATTGCAAGCAACAGGACCTGAAGGCGAAGAGGGCTTTTCGTCGAGATTTGAGGATGAAGAGCAACCTTCAATTGGGAGGCGAATTCTTTCCGGTGCGTTGGATTTCGCAGGTAAGGTCTGGACGTTGCCAAACACAATTGTTGGATTGGCGGTTGGCATTGCAGGTATGCCGTTCGGAGCAACTATCTCGATTGGTAATAACGCGATTCAGTTCGAGAACTATCCGTGGGGTGCTGGCGCCATAACGCTCGGAAACTCGATAATTTATGCGCGAGGCACTACTCCCAATGACGTCGGTCAGCTTTACGGTGATCGGAGGCTGTTGAACGTCGGGTTACATGAGCGCGGGCACACTTACCAGTATCAGGCGTTTGGGCCATTCTTCATCCCCACGTACTTGCTAACCGGCGGGATCAGGGGTCGAAATCCATTTGAGCAAGGAGCAAACAACTACGCCGGAGGCGGAAGTTGGTGGCCAACAACAAGGAAACGCCGATGAGCTCTCGACTACTTTTGCTACTCGTTGCGAGTCTGGCCATTGCTGGCTGTCCGATTGATCGTATCTACTCGCCAAGATTGCAGAACTCTCTCGACGACCCAGTTCATGTCCGCATCGCGGCAGCAAACGGCGATGTCACTGAAGGCTTGGTCGAGCCTGGGCAAGGGCTGGTCTTCGGTGACCCGCCCGAAGATATCGTGTCTGTTACGTTCTCCATTAGAGGCTCCGTCTTTATGGAGATTGATTCACAAACGCTTGTTCGCATGGCCGCGTGCTCCGACGACCCAAAGGGCGTAACGTGGAGTATCGAATTTGATCGACTCACTCCGTCAAAGCCCTGCGGTGATGCGCTGTCGAGCGCGGCTCATTCGCCACCACTTTCCTAGCGGGCACGATTGATTGGACTAGCACGATGTTGAGAAACGCACTTCCTGTGCGTTTCTCAAGTCGCGAGTCCGGCGCATGTCCGGGCTCGCTCTCCATTGATCAAACACTTACGTGCTTGATCAATGCGCGAACCATCCATGGTTCGCGCTAGCAGGCTGTTTCTCAACAGCCTGCTAGTGTGGTGTCCCAAAAATAACTGGAATTATGTCCGCGTTTTTCGACCCGAATGCTACGTTGCTCGTCGTCGCCATAGCGCTGCTATGACTCCTTCTCGCGCCTTGCCTCGGGCCGAAATCCATCGGACATTTCTTCCAGTTATTTTTGGGACACCACACTAGCTGTGTGTGGGGGAACATATGAAACCAAAGCGATCAGTTCCTCTGCCTAAAGCGAAGTCGCATACCCCGTCAACGCCAACGTCAGCAACTGCTTCATCTCCTCACGCAGCGATACGGGGGCGATGACTTCGGCGTCGGGGCCGCAGCGCGGGACGTCCATCAGCATTTTGCGGGCGTTGCCGAAGGAGACTTGTAGTTCGAAGCGGTCGAGCAGGAGACCTCAATGAAATCCAAAACCGCGTCAGCGCCCAATGGATTTCGGGCCGCCGAAAGCTCCGTCTGCGGAGACGCGCAGCGTCGACTGTCGTGATCGGGTCCACGGTGACGAACTCACTCGAAACCATCGCGCACGAAATCCTCTAGCGTCGGACCGCAGGTATCCGGGACGGTGGCCGCAAAACACAGATTGCTGAACACCGCTTGGGTGCGATTGGCGGAGCCCGAGTTGTGGGCGAGGCCGATGAGTTTGGTGCCGCCGCCCACGTTGACGGTAAGCGGCTGCAGCATGATCCAGGTGCGACCACGGTCGGTGCTGTAACTGCCTTGGACCTGGTTGGTGCTGATGCGTGCCAGGCGCAAGCACAGCGGTGCGCTGAGCGCGGTATCGATGGTCGTGGTCGAGGTGTTTCCAGCGCCGCCGGCGCGGTTCTGATAAACCAAACCGTTGCCGCTGAGCGCCAGCAAGGCGTTGGCCGCCACCGGCGACAGGTCGCCCCGGAACATCAATCCGGCCCGCGCGTTGGCATCGGTTGCGGTGAATCGATCGACGCAGGCGAGCAATTCTTGCCCGCTGCCATCAATGCTTCGGCGCACGAAATGAAACTGGTCGCCGCCGGTGGCGGCGTTGCCGGCGATCGCAGTGCCGGCCGCGTTCAAGCTCATGCGCCGCGCAGCGCTGTCGATGGCCCAGCCGTCCTGCGCCGGCGCTCCGATATCGCCGTTCTCCCACGGCGCGCGCAGCGGCGCGTAAACCGTAGTGGTCATCTCATCCAAGGCGCTGGCAAAACCGTCGCTGGCCGCCAGTCGCAGCGTGTAGGTGCCCGGCGCAGGAAACGTGGCGGTTGTAAGTGCGGCATTGGCTGGGTCAAAAACAATTCCCGCGCCCAACGGCGCCGACCACTCGACCGCAAAAGTGGCCGCGGGCTGGCCATCGTCGACCGCCTCGCCGCGGATGGCTAGCGCGTAGTCGCTGCGTTGCAGCACCCGATCCGGACCTGCGCTGACCGCAGGGGGATAATTGGTGAAGGGCAATTCGCCAAAGTAGAGATCGAGTACTTCGTCGTGGCGCAGCGCGCGATTGAATACCCGCACCTCGTCTAAATCGCCGGTGTAGCGGCGGGTGTTCGCCAAGGGCCGGCCCAGCCGTTGTACCGCGCCTGCAAAGCTATTCCAGGAAGTTGGGCCAGCGAATGCCACGCGGCGACCGTCCAAATACAGATCGGCAAAGCCACCGATTTGCCAAGTGGCCACCAGGTGTCGCCATTGGCCGTTATTGATCGCCTCAGGTGTTTGCAGCAGCAGATCGCTGCTGCCGCCCTCGATGAACAGGGCGCCGCGGTCAGCGGCGGTCAGGTGCAGGTGCAGTTCGCTCTCCGGGCCACCGCCGTCGGCCAAGGGATTGGTGCTTGCCGTGGCGTAATGGAGGAGCTGCAGATCGCCCGTTTTGGCCGAGGTACGCAGCCAAAGCGATACGCTGCCGCCGGCACTGCCGAGCAAGCCACCGGGCAGGTCGACATGGCTGTTTCCGTCCAGGCGCAGAGCGGCACCGTCGATACCGGACGGGACAAAGCTAAGGCCGACGCCAGTGCCGTGATTGCTTCCCAGACAGTCCAAAAGGTTGCCGGAAAAACAGTAGTGCGCCCGCGCCTGACCATCGGCCGGTAAGCCGGCATCGGCGCTGCTGCGATACAGTGTAATGTGAGCGCCTAACCCATTGCCCACGCGGCCTGGCGCCTCGCGGTCGAAGAACCGCCGGGTGACTCCTGCGCGCGTGTCTTCTACGAGGATCTTGTGATCGCTGCCGCCGACAAACGCCGATTCGCCGAGGATCAGAGAGAGCGCGCCGCCGCGATTGCGCACCATCGGCTGCTCCAGCGGTAGCGTCCCCACCGGATACACCAGCCCGCCGAGCAGTTCGACGCTGCCTCCCCAATTGTCGATCACACTGCCCTGTTTTTCGGTCTTGTAACCCAGCATCCACAGCGTGCCGCGATTGCTGATCTTGGTACCGTTGGTTTCATCGTTGATTTGGCGCATGTGCGCCTGCTGCTGGGCACCGATGCTCCACGGCCCGCCTACCACGTCTTCCACCAACAGCCGCCCCGAGCCGCTGCCCTCGTAAGGCGCAAAACTGCCCGAGCGCAACAGCAGCGTGCGGTTACCCGTGTGCGCGATCGCCACCCGGCTTCCGGTTTCGAAATCGCCCTGGTAAAACTCCACCGACAAGCCATCGCCCACGGCTACCAGCGGCGCATCGGCGGGCAGCGCTGCGGCGGCCTCAATACGGGATTCGAAAAAGAAAACGCGCCGCAGGGTTGGCCCTAGCGTGAGCGTACTTGCGACCAGGTAGCGCCCGGCCGGGAAGTACACCGTGCCGGCACCGCTGGCAAAAGCGGCGCGGATGGCTGCCGCGTCGTCGAGCGCATCCGCTCCATTGGCGCCAAAGCTGGAAACCGAAACCCAACTGCCAACTGGATCGACGGGCGGATTCGGTGCGCTCTCGATGGGCAGCTTCAGCGAGCCCGCTCCGGTTTTCCAAACGCTCAGTTGCCGAGGCACGATGTATTCCGCCGCAGTCAAACCCTGCCGGGGCACGCTTCGCTCAGTGATGAGATTGAAGTAACCGCTGGCGCTGACATTGCGCAGATACATATGCGCGTCGTTAACGATGGCCGGGCCGCCGTTACCACCGGTCAATTGGCCGCCGATCACCACTACGGTGCCCCAGCGGAAAAGATTGTCGGTGGCGGCATTGTTGCGAATCACCGGGACCGAATTGTCGCTGGTGAGGTTCTCGATCTGCACCAGATTCCAGGTGTTGTCCAGGCCAACCGATCGTTGCTGGCTGAGCGCCAGATTGACGAAGGTCAGCGAGTACTCGGTGCCGGCCAGCGCAATGCCGGTGTCGAAACCGACGACACTGAGATTACGCAACAGACCCGGGCCTTTGTCGGTGCCGCGAAGATCGAGGCCGATGACGCCAACGCGCTGCGGATCTCCCGAGCGAATCGTCAGGTTATGGGCACCGCCGGAGTTATTCTGGTGCAGCTTCAGTCCAATCGCGCCGGGATTGCCCACGCCCGTGTCGATGGTGAGATCGTTCACGTACACCCGGAACTGGTTCGCGGAAAAACCGCTGGCCTCGCGCGTGGAGACCACGTTGCGCGGCGTGCCGATGTTGCCGAAGGCGGCGGTGTTATCTGCCAGGCGGATGATGGTGGTTTCGCGCGAGGCGCCCATCAGCGTGATGCGCGGTTCGGGGAACGCCAGCGTATCGGTGACGCGATAAATCCCGGCCGGCAGGTACACGATCTTGCCGGCAGTATTGCTCACCCGCGCCGCGTTCAGAGCGGCGTTGATGGCGGCTGTGTCGTCAGCCAGTCCGTCGCCAACGGCGTTGAAAGGTGCGGCGCGCACGTTGACGACGCCGGCATCCGCCGGTACTTCGTGGGCGCTTGCGGCGTGCGCCAGCGGAAGTAGCCAAAATATCCAGCGCATGCGGCCTCCGGTAGTGCCTCGAAGCGCCGATCATGCCGCACCTCATCGTTTGGCTTCGTGACGTTGGGCGATTTTTTTTCGCGTCGACGCCCGGGCGTTCGCATACGGCATTTGGCCTTCTACGCGCCTTTCACACCCTTGATTGTGTCGCTTTACGGCACTCGCGAATCGAAGGTCTTGTGTGTGGGAGAACATATGAAACCAAAGCGATCAGTTCCTCTGCCTAGTGTGGTGTTCCGTAATTACGTTGAAGTAAGTTCCGATGCATTTTGGCCCGAGACTAGGCGAGAGGAGGAGTCATAGCAGCGCTATGGCGACGACGAACAACGACGTATTCGGGTCAAAAGGCGCGGAAATAGTTCAAGGTAATTACGGAACGCCACACTAGAGCGAAGTCGCATACCCCGTCAACGCCAACGTCAGCAACTGCTTCATCTCCTCGCGCAGCGATACGGGAGCGATGACTTCGGCGTCGGGGCCGTAGCGCAGGACGTCCATGAGCAACTCACGGGCGTTGCCGAAGGGGACTTGCAGTTCGAAGCGGCCGTCGGGCAGGAAGCGCTGTTTTTGTTGCGCGTGCCAGCGTTCGTCGGCGACCCAGCGGGCGGCGTGGGCGGAGAAACGGATCGTGGCCCAGGCACGGGCGGGGCCGGAGAAGATGCCGTAGCTTTGGGCGAAGTGCGCGTCCAGCTCGCTGTCGGGCCAGTCCTCGGCCGTGTTGCCCAGTTGCGGGGCGGAGATGCGATCGAGCGCGAAGCTGCGTAACTGGCGCCGGTCATGGTCGAGCGCGTCCAGGTACCAGTTGTCGCGATAGTGCGTGAGGCGCTGCGGTGAGGTGTTGCGCACGCTGCCGTTGCCGGTGGAGCGCGCGCGGTATTGGAACGACAAGCGCTTGCGCTCCAGCACCGCACCGATCACGGCGCGGAATACGGCGTCGTCGAGCTTGCGGCTGCCCTGGCGCAGCACGCGCACGCGCGAAAGATGATCGACGCTGGTGCCAACCACCGCACGCAGGCGCGGCCCCAAATCGCCGAGCGCATCGGCCAGCGCGCCCTCCGATTGCGTCGCCAGCGCCTGGCGCGCAACCAGCAGCGCGTACACCTCGTCCGGCGATAGCCAAACACCCGGCAGTTCGAAGTCCTGCGTGGGGTCGGGGACGTACTTGAACTTATGCGTACGATTGTCGACATCAATCGGCGCACCCAGCGCATCGCGCAGGAAGGCGATGTCGCGATACACCGTGGCGCGCGATGCCTCGATGTCGTCCATCAACTTGTCGACGCTGACGCCGGTACGGTTGAGCTTCAGCAGTCGGTGCAGGCGAACGATGCGTTCGTAGCGGTCCATACGAAATTCCTGTGTTCTTGCGACCTCGGCCGGATACCCAGAGTCTGCGCACAGAACGTGCGATGCGATAGTCGCTGGTTCATCGTTGTGCTGTGCGGATGTTCGTATAAATACAGCGAACCCCGGCTCAGACAGCGTGTAGATCAATAGCCCAGTTTGCACCACGCACCTGCCAGCGCGGCCATCGATGCGCTGGCGACATTGACCACGGATTCGAAACCCAGGTTGCGCGCCGATGCGGCGATGCGATCGCTGGCAGCAAGCACCGTCTGGCGACGCCAACGAGGATGGCCACGACTGACCTCGTCCCAACGATTCATTAGCGCCACGCTGGTCGCCGTGACGGCGAACGGACCGCGATGTTGGGCCAGTTGGGCGAGCGTCTGCGCCGATGGCGCTTGCGCCACGCGCCGGTAGGCATAGATCGACCGTACCTGCGCGCCGCGCTTCTCAAGCGTTTGTTGCAGCAGTGCGCGGCCGCCGGGTGCGCACCACAATGCGATCCGTTCGCCGGCCACGCCTTTCAGGACCGGCAGTTCGAGCAGCGCCTCGCTGTCTTCAAGTCCGACCACATCGGGCGCGATTCCGCGGTCGGAAAGGGCTGCGGCGGTCGCAGCCCCGATTGCGACGCACGAATGCAGCGAAACGAAATGCAAGGCCGCGGCAACCGCCGCGCGGCTGACCAGGATGTGGCGATGCGCCCCTGCGGCGAATGCAAAGTCGTCTGCCGCCAATCGCGCGACGCGGCGCGTGTACAACAACGGCAGGGCAAGATGCGGCACGCCGGCCAAAGCGAGCGCGTTGCGGCGGATTTCGACGGCAGGGCGAGTAATGACAAGCATTGGCCGAATTTTGCACCGAATGCGTGTCAACCGTTTGCAAGACTTCGCGTTGTCGATCCCCACAAGCGTCGATTTCGGCGCGACAATGCCGGGACTTGGGGAGGGGCACATCGCTATGCATCGCCTTGCCGTCGCGCTATCGCTGTGGGTGAGTGCCAGCGCCTTCGCGCAGCAAACACTCACGCCAGCGCGCGAAGCTGGGCCCGATCCCAGTCTTGCCGGCGGCAATTGCGACGATCTGACCGGTCTTCCGATCTACCAGAACGTGACCTGGAACGAGGTCTGGACGGCGCTCAACGACATGAGTTCGTGCACGCAAAACTGCCACCTCGGCAGCGATGCGGCTGCCGAACTGGATCTGGGCGTTCGCGATTTGTCGATCTATTACCTGGTCAATCAGCGCAGCAGCCAAAAGGACATGCTGCGGGTGGTGCCCGGCGATCCTGCGGCCTCGCTGTTGTTGCAGAAAGTCAGTTGCCCCAAGCCTGCTGTCGGCAATCGGATGCCGTTCGGGGCGCCGATCCCCAGGGCGCTGCAGGGCATGATTTACGACTGGATCGAGCAAGGCGCGCGCGGCGAGGCGGCGGAAGATCCGATCCCGCGCGATCATTTGTTTAGGGCGTCGTATGAATCGTTGCGACGGTGATCTTCGGCAAGCGCTTCGGCGAGCCCGTTGCAAGCGGATGGCTTCGATCCGCAGCGCGCTCGGCGATAGGCAAATCAGGAGTCCATGATGAAATCGATACTCGCACTGGCAGGTCTGTTTTTCGCCTCGGTTGCTTCGGCCCAATTGGCATTGCCGGGCAAGCCCAGTCTTCCCGCCTCCGATCCGGCACCGAACAAGGCTGCGTATGCGGTCGGCTCCGACCTCTCCGGCACCTGGTACGACCCGGCGCAGAACGGCCACGGCTTTGTGGTACAGCACATCGTCAACGGCGGCGTGCCGGCGGTGCTGGTCAGTTGGTTCACCTATCAGGGTGGCAATGCGCGTTGGCTGTTCGGCATCGGCAGCGGCACGCGCAATGAAGTGCGGGTGTCGCTGTCGATCACCACGGGCGCCGATTTCCCGCCGCGCTTCGTTCCCGCCAGTGCGCAGGTGCAGCCGTGGGGCCAGTTGACCTTGCGGATGGACAACAAGAATGCAGGACGGGCGCTGTGGACGACGAGCTTCCCTGGATTTAATAGCGGCGAGATGCCGATTGTGCGCTTGACGCAACCGGCATCGACGTTCGAGCCCACGGTCGGCCGCGTAGCTTCTTGTCACGCCGGGGCGTGGTTCGACCCGGCGCAGGATGGCCACGGCGTTCTCACCGAAGTGCTCGGCCCGCCAGAAGCGCGGCAGATGCTCGCAGTCTGGTACACCTATTTGAACGGCCAGCAGCGCTGGATCACCGCGCTCGGTCCGATCAACGGCGACACCGCGACACTCAGTGCGAACATCACCAGCGGCGCTAATTTTCCGCCGAACTTCAATCCCAGCCAGGTCACCACGCAACCGTGGGGCACGATGACCTTCCGCGCGATCAACGCCAATTCCGCAACCTGGAGTTGGAATAGCACGGTCTCTGGCTACGGCTCCGGCAGCATGCCGTTGACGCGACTGACTGCACTGACCGGCAGCGATTGCGGACCCGCCACCGATGCCGACGCCGCGCGGTTCCTGACCCAAGCCACCTTCGGCCCAACGCCAGGTCAAATCGCCGAGGTGCGCAACCTCGGCTACGCCGCGTGGATCGATCAGCAGCGCGGCATCACGCCCTCATTGCATCGTCCGACCATCGAGCAGCAGATTGCGCAGCAGGTACTGACGCAACCGCTGAACGCGCAGGCCTATCGGGTCTATCGCCAGGAACGTTGGTTCAACACAGCCCTGTATGCGAACGACCAGCTGCGTCAGCGCGTGGCCTATGCGTTGAGCCAGATCCTGGTGCTCAGCGAAGTCGGCACGCTCGACAACAACACCATCGGCGTGGCCGAGTACAACGATATCTTGCTGCGCAACGCCTTCGGCAACTATCGCGACCTGCTCAAGGAAGTCACGCTGAGCCCGATGATGGGTGCATTCCTGACCAGCCTTCGAAACCAGAAAACCGATTGGACGATCAACACCAGCGGCACCCTGGTGCCCGGCCTGATTCAACCGGACGAGAACTATGCGCGCGAAGTGATGCAACTGTTTTCGATTGGCCTCGTGGAGCGCAATCGCGACTTCTCGCCGATTTTGCAAAACGGATCGCCCGTCGCAACGTACACCCAGGATCTGGTGACCACCACCGCCAAGGTGCTGACCGGCCATGCCTACCAATGCACCGGATCGGCCACCATCGGCGGGATTACCTTGAACCGCAACTGCGGCACGACGGGGACCGCTCGGCAGTTCTCGACCACACTGTTTTTCTCCAATCCGCCGCGCTACGTCGGGGCACTGAACGGCAACAATAACGTGACTGCGCTGATCCATCCGGATGCATATCAGCCGATGGTGTGTTATCCGCGTTATGCCGACACCGGCCGCTCGGCGACCGCGACCAACAACTACGCGGTGCTGCCGGCGCCGAACGATCGCAAGCAGTTGCTCGCCGGCATTTCGATCGCGCCGAGCACCGTGGCCTGCCACACTGGCACGGCGGCGGTCGATCAGCAAACCTGCATCGACTACTGCAATGCGCAAGTCAACACGCTGCTCGACTCGCTGTTCGTGCATCCGAACGTGCCGCCCTTTATGTCGCGCCAGTTGATCCAGCGGCTGACGACCAGCAATCCATCGCCCGGTTACATCGACCGCGTTGCGGCCGTGTTCGAAGACAATGGCGCAGGCGTGCGCGGCGATCTGGGTGCGGTGGTCAAAGCGATCCTGCTCGATCCCGAGGCGCGCGCGGCAACACCGGCGCCGACGTTCGGCAAGCTGCGCGAACCGATTCTGCGGCTCACCGCAGTGTGGCGCGCGATCGGCGTGGTCAATGGATCGAGCGGCGCGAACGGCGTCACCAACCTCGATCGCGGCTTCGGCCAAGCGCCGCTGCGCGCACCCTCGGTGTTCAATTTCTTCGAACCCGACTACCAGCAACCGGGCGAGATCGCCAATGCGGGCCTGTACGCGCCGGAATTCCAGATCCTCAACGAGACCAGCTTCATCACCGTCTCCGATGAGCTCTGGCGACGCATCTTCTCCGGCTATAACGTCGGTGGCGCCAGCACCACCTTCGCGGCGCCGACGAATGCCGCCTACATCCCGCCCACTGCAATCGATGCACTGCCGACCGACCATACGCTGCTGGTCGATACGCTCAATGCGCGCCTGCTCGGCGGCAAGATGAGCGCAACGATGCGCGGGAAACTGTTGGCGCATTTGAATGGCGACATGGCGAGCGCCGACCATCGCCGCAAAGTACTCAATCTTCTTCACCTGATCGCGATCTCGTCCGAGTTCGCGGTGCAAATCTGATCGGGAGACACATCATGGGCCGTCAGACAATCGAATCGCGCCGCAACTTCATCAAGCGCCTCGGCTGCACCTTGGGCGCCGCTTCGGCCGCGAGCTTCATTCCGCAACTGGCGCTGATGCCGAGCGCCGCGCATGCCAGCCAAAAGAACCTCACCGGCTACCGGGCACTGGTGTGCATTTACCTCGCTGGGGCGAACGACAGTTTCAACTGGCTGGTGCCGCGCGATTCCGAGGCCACCGGCTCGCGCTACGACACCTATCGCGCCACGCGCGGCGGCGTCTTCAGCGCCACCAATACCTCCGGTTTGGCGCATGCCTTCGCCGATTTGTTGCCGATCAATCCCACCGGCGCGCCGAGCGCCTTCGGCTTGCATCCGGCGCACGCCGATTTTTCGATCACCAGCGGCGGCACGACGCAAAACCATCCCGGCCTGCAGACGTTGTTCAATCAAGGCAAGGTGGCTTTCGTCTGCAACGCGGGGCCCCTGGTGCAGCCGATCACAATGGCCGAGTACAACGCCGGCGCGCCGCGTCCGGCGCAATTGTTTTCGCACAACGATCAAGAGCTGCAGTGGCACATTGGCATCGGCCGCAACGATCCGCTGTCGCGCTTCGGCTGGGGCGGGCGTGTGGTCAAGGCCGCAGGCGTGTCGCCCCTGGCGAATGGCTTGTCGCCGACGCTGTCGGTGGCTGGCGCCGCGCGGTTCTTGAATGGCGATGGCATCCTGCCGTATCAAGTGGCCAGCGGCGGCGTCGATCTGATCGACAACTACAGCGCCACCTCGACCACCAACTTTAGCGCCTCGCGTCGCGCGCTGCTGAACGATCTGCTCGACGATGCCAGCGCCCATCCGTTTGTGCGCGGTTATGGCGATATTGCGCGGCGCTCGTTGAGCGTCGGCGAGAACCTTGCCACCTTGCTCGATGCGCCGAACGGCGCAGGCGATGTGCAGGCGCTGTTCCCGACCGGCAACACGCTTGCCGCGCAACTGGAAATGGTTGCACGCATGATCAAGATCAGCCGCGCCAGCCTGGGCGCGCAGCGGCAGATCTACTACGTGCGCTACGGTTCCTTCGACTTGCACGATGGCATGTTTGCGGCCAATTCGCCGGCGGCCACGACCGGCCACGGCACGTTGCTGACCGCGCTCAATCAAGCGGTCGGCGCGTTCTGGACCGCGCTCGGCGAAATCGGCGCGCGCAATGAGGTGACGACATTCACCATGAGCGATTTTGGCCGCACGCTCACCGGCAACGGCTCGGGCTCCGATCACGCCTGGGGTGGCAATCTGATGGTGCTCGGCGATGCGGTGCGCGGCAATCGCTTGTACGGCACCTATCCGCAGTTGCGCGTCAATGCCAACGACAACGCCACGCGCGACTACAGTTTCAGCCGCGGCCAGTACATCCCCACAACCAGCGTCGATCAGGTTGCCGCCACACTGGCGCGCTGGATGGGCGTCACCGACAACGCCGCGCTCAACAGCATTTTTCCACTGCTCGGCAATTTCTCGGGCAACGATCTGGGCTTCATGAACCCGTGACCAACCTTCGAGTGCGGCGGCGCTACGTCGCCGCACTCAAACCCAGGTTTATCCACACTACGACACGATGAAGCTCAGGGTGGTTGTGCTCCGGCTATGACTTGGGCCTCCATTTCTTGGTGTCGCTCTGGTTTCAACGGCACGCCGGTACAGTGCGCAACTGGCCGGCATGGCGGGACACCAGGTCGAAATAACAGAATATTTACAAGTGTCCATAGCTCGCGTAGAACAGCGGCGCCGCGTTGTCACAGTCTGGCCACGCGTCCCAACCTGTTCGGAGTGAGTCATGCCAGAGAACCGTAAGCGTTTAGCGGCGTCCATACGCCGCGCGTTGTACCTAGCGTCTGCCGTCTTGTTGCCGCTCGCGCCTGCTGTAGGCGTGGCGCAAGATCAAGAAATGAAAGCCGTAGAAGTCACCGGCTCGCGCATCAAGAAAGCCTCGATCGAAGGCCAAGTGCCGGTGCAGGTGATCGATCGGCAGCAGATCGAGCGCAGCGGCCTGACTTCGATTGGCGATGTGATCCAGCAGCTCACCGGTTCCGGCTCAGCGCTCAACACCAAGTTCAACTCCTCTGGCAACTTCGGTTTCCCGCCCGACGGCGGCGGCGTTGGCGCGGGCGCAACCACGGTCGATTTGCGGCATCTGACCAGTAAGCGCGTGCTGGTGCTGGTGGATGGTCTGCGTTGGGTCAATGAAAGCTCGGGCTCGGGCGTCAGCGGTGTGGTCGATTTGAACACCATCCCGCTCGCCGCGGTCGATCGCATCGAAGTGCTGGAAGACGGCGCCTCGTCGCTTTACGGTTCCGACGCCATCGCCGGTGTGGTCAACATCATCACCAAGCGCGATCAGAGTGGCGTGTCGATCAGCACGCGCTTTGGCCAAACCGAAGAGGGCGATGGCGACGTTACCGATGTCGAGTTGAGCCTTGGCGGTAGCGGCGAGCGCCACAGTTTTCTGATCGGCGCCAGTTATCACGAAACCGAAACCATTTTCTCGCGCGACCGCGAGCAATCGAGCTTTCCGGTGCCCGGCACTGGTGTGGCGCTTGGCAGCTCGTCCATTCCCGCCGGCCGTTTCATCATTCGCGATCCGAACACCGGTCGGACGTTGGACATCGTGCCGAACAGCCTGAACCCGGTGTACAACCCGGCGCAAACCTGCCCCGGCCCACGCACCGATGGCTTCCGCTGCTTCACCAGCGCCGATCGCTTCAACTTCGCTCAGTTCAACTTGCTGCAAACTCCCAGCGAGCGCAAGAGCCTGTTCGGTCAAGGTCGGTTTGACCTGACGGAAACCACCAGCCTGTCGATCAAGACGCTGTACAACAATCGCGAATCCTTGAATCAAGCTGCGCCCGAACCGTTCTTCTTTGGCGCCGCCGTGCCGTCGAATTTCTGGGCCGACAACGTGCGCATCCCGCGCAACCATCCATTCAATCCCTTCGGCTTCGACCTCAACGGCGGGCCCACCGGGAACTTCCAGCTGGGCGGTCGGCGCCCGATCGAAGGCGGTCCGCGGCGCTTCTTCCAGGACGTCGACACGTACTACTTCTCGGCAACGCTCGATGGCACCTTCGAAATCGTCGACCGCGTTTTCAGCTGGGACATCAACGGCGTCCGAAGCCGCAGCGAGGCGACGCAAACCAACTTCGGCAGCTATAACGCCCGCCGCGCATCGATTGCGCTGGGCGATCCTGCTGTCTGCGCCGCCACCCCGGGCTGCACGCCGCTCAATATTTTCGGCCAGGGCAGCATCACGCCGGCAATGTTGGCCTTTATTCAACCGGTGCTCACCGACCGCAGCGACAATGATTTGACGCTGTATTCGGCCAACATGACGGGCGATCTGTTCGATTTGCCTGCTGGCGCGGTTGCAATCGCTGCGGGCTTGGAGCATCGCAAGCTGGCCGGCTCCTACAGTCCCGACGGGCTCACCCTTGCCGGCGAGTACAACGGCGTCGCATCGCAGCGCACCGAGGGCGATTACGACGTCGACGAGTTCTACACCGAATTCGCGGTGCCGCTGCTGGCGGATCGTCCGGGCTTTCAGGCGCTGGATTTGAGCATCGCCGCACGTTATTCGGACTATTCGAATTCCGGCAGCGAAACCACCAGCAAGCTCGGCTTGCGTTGGCAGGTGAACGAAGACTTCCTGCTGCGCGGCACGATGGCTGAGGGCTTTCGTGCGCCGAGCGTGGGCGAGCTGTTTGCCGGCATCAGCGGTTTCGATGCGGTGATTAACGATCCCTGCTCGGCGAACGCACAGGGCGGCCGCAATCCGAACTGCACGCAGCTCGGTGTGCCCGCCGGTTATGTGCAACCCAATCCGCAGATTTCCGTGCAAACCGGCGGCAATCTCCGTTTGCGTCCTGAAACTGCCGATTCGTTCACCGCGGGATTCGTCTGGAGCCCAGGTTTCCTGCAGGGCGACTTCGCCGAGCGTTTCGACGTCGCTGTCAGTTATTACGACCATGAGATCGAAGATGGCATCCAGGCGGTCGACGCGCAGACACAGTTGAATCTGTGCGTGCAGAACCCGACGTCGGGCTTCTGCGATGGCATCACGCGCAACAGTCTGGGTGCGATTTCGAGTTTCCGGAATTTCCTGACCAACATCGGTCGAATCGACACCAACGGCTATGACGTTGACATCGGTTGGGCATTGCCGGAACAGACGTGGGGCCAGTTGCGTGCGCAGTGGCGCAATACCGTTGTCGACGAATACGTTGCCGTGGGCGCCAACAACGCCGTGCAACCGCGCGCAGTCGGCATCGAAGTCAACAACAGCCTGATCCCGGAATGGACCTCGAACCTCAACGTTGGCTGGCAGTATCAGTCCTTCGATGTCAGCTGGACGGTGCGTCATATCAGCGACGGCGAGGAAGCTTGCGGAAGTGCGGCAGGCTTTCCCGTGTGCCGCAACAACCCCGCGACTGGCCGCAACCGCCTCGGCAGTGTGACCTATCACGATCTGCAAGCGGCGGTGAAGACGGACTGGATTGGCGATGAGATGAGGTTCACGCTCGGCATCAACAACGCTTTCGGCAAAGAACCGCCGATTTGCTTGTCGTGCACGCTGAACGGCTATGACGCCTCAACCTACGACTTGCCGGGCGGCGCGTTCTATTACGCGCGGATCGACGTCAAGTTGTGATGGTGTGCCGTCGGCGCGCACTGCGCCGACGGTCTACCCTGAACGCCGCGCGCGGGCCATCAAGCATCGGCCCGCGCTGCGGTTATCATCCGGCGCTTCACGCCGCGTTGGATGTGTCGTCTATGACCTTAGCCGCACCGCTCGCCCGCCTGCTGGCGATCCTCTTCGCCCTGGGTCTTCTGGTCGCTTGCAGCGGCGAGGAGCGCCTGGAAGAGACCGAAACTCTGTCGGTCGAGGCTTTGTATGAAGAAGCCAAGCTGTCGATGGATGCGGGCAACTACGAGCGCGCCATTCGCTACTACAAGCGTCTGACTTCGCGCTTTCCGTTCGGCGATTTTGCCGAGCAGGCGCAGCTCGATCTGGCGTATTCGCAGTACAAACGTGCGCAGTACGACGAGGCGGTCAGCACCGTCAATCGCTTCATCAAGACCTACCCGGCGCATCCAAAGATCGACTACGCGTTCTATTTGCGCGGGCTGGTGAACTTCGATCGCAACCGCAGCTACATCGATCGTTGGCTGCCCGATCAGGCCGGCAATCGCGACACCGAAGCGGCGCGCCAGTCCTTCAATGATTTCTCAGAGTTGTTGCGCCGTTATCCGGACAGCCGCTATGCCGCCGACGCGCGCCAGCGCATGGTGTTCCTGCGCAACGATCTGGCTAACTACGAGCTGACGATCGCGCGCTATTACCTGCGCCGCGAAGCCTATGTGGCGGCGGCCAATCGCGCCAAGTACATCGTTGAGAATTACCAGCAATCGGCGCAGATTCCCGAGGCGCTGGCGATCCAGGTGGAAGCCTATACCGCGCTCGGGCAAACGGAGTTCGCCAACGACGCCAAGCGCGTGCTCGAATTGAACGCGCCCGGTTATGCAGGTGCCCGCAGCGAAACCAAGAAATCCTGGTGGCGACGCGTTTGGCCGTTCTGAGAAAGGAATCGCTGAGCGGCGTGATTCCGGCGGATGCCGCCGGGACGCGCTTCGACGCGGCGCTGGCGCGGACCTTTCCGCAGTATTCGCGCTCGCGTCTGGCGGCGTGGATCAAGGATGGCGCAGTGCTGCTCAGCGGGAAACCGGCGCGAACGCGCGACATCGTGCGTGGCGGAGAGGCGGTCAATGTCGATGTTGAGATCGAAGCCGCCAGCTCAGACGCGCCCGAAGCCATTGCGCTCAATATCCTGATCGACGATCCGGCGTTTCTCGTGCTCAACAAGCCGGCAGGTCTGGTGGTGCATCCCGGCGCCGGCAATCGCACCGGAACGCTCGTCAATGCGCTATTGCATTACGACAGCACGCTAGCGGAACTGCCGCGTGCGGGTGTGGTGCATCGGCTCGACAAGGACACCAGCGGCGTGATGGTCGTCGCACGCACCTTGGACGCGCATCAGCGACTGGTGAAAGCGCTCAGCCTGCGCAACGTGCGCCGCGAATACCTGGCGCTGGTCGCTGGCAACGTGATCTCCGGCGGCACGGTGGATGCGCCGATTGCGCGGCATCCGAATGATCGGCTGAAGATGGCGGTCGTCGACGACGGCCGGCCGGCGGTGAGCCACTATCGCGTCGTTGAGCGCTTCGCCGCGCATACGCTGCTGCGCGTGCAGCTCGAAACCGGCCGCACCCATCAGATTCGGGTGCACATGGCGCATATCCGCAAGCCGATCGTGGGCGATCCGTTGTACGGCGGGTCGTTGAAACTGCCACCCGCTGCGAGTGCAGAAGCAACGACGGCCTTACGCGGCTTCAAACGCCAGGCGCTGCACGCCGAGACGCTCGCGTTCGCGCATCCGATCAGCGGCGCCGATGTCAGCACCAGTGCGCCGCCGCCGGCTGATTTCCTCGCGCTTCTGAGCGCGCTGCGCGCGTGAGAGGCTGGTTGGCGGCTGCTCTGCCGGGCGGCGTGAGCGCCGGGTGCGCATGCCGCGATTTCGCCGACGCGACCGGCGATCCTGGCAGATCAATCAGTTTCAGTGCCGCATCCGGCGATCCGGCTGCGCTGCGTAACCGCTCCATACTGGCGCAGCGACTGGGATTGGCACGCCCACCGCGATGGCTGACGCAAGTGCACGGAACGCACGTGTCGCGCAGCGATAGCGACGTGATCGCCGACGCCGCCATCAGCGATGGCTCCCCGCTGGCAATCCTCACCGCCGATTGCCTGCCGATCCTGCTTGCGCGCGACGACGGGCACGAGATCGCCGCCATCCACGCCGGATGGCGTGGGCTGGCCGCCGGCGTGATTGAGGCCACCATCAAGGCATTGAGCGCCAGCGGCGAGCGTTACCACGCATGGATCGGTCCGGCGATCGGCATCGACGCTTTCGAGATTGGTCCCGAGGTGCGCGAGGCGCTGCTCGATGCTGACGCCGGCGCGCTGGATGCGTTCAAGCCCGGGCGGGAGGATCGCTGGCACGCCGATCTCGCAGCACTCGCGCGGCGCCGACTGGCAGCTCGGGGGCTGCACGTCAGTGGTGGCGATTGGTGTACCTATAGCGAGCCCTCGCGCTTCCACTCGTTCCGCCGCGATGGCGCCATGAGTGGGCGTATGGCGAGCGTGATTTGGACACTAGAAAGCGAACAGCGCCGTCGCATGACGCCACGACACTAGGGCATGACGATGTTAATCGTGGATCCGTGTCGTTGTGCGAACGCCGCCGTTAAGTCTCGTGCTGCGATGCGCGATCCTGGGTGGGAGCTGCATGTTAGAGCTGAGAAGCGTGTGGCCCATACGTTTACTCCCTTTCCCTGTCAGCTATCGCGCTGTCGATGGCGTGGACGCGTTTCATAGCGAGCTTTCGTACCTTTGGTTGGAGAAATTGAGCACGGTGGGCGAAAAAGGCTCGCCAACGGCGCAGCTCGTCCACGTCCATGCGCTCAGGAAAGCGCTTCTCAAAGTCATCCAACTCCTTCCAACGGCTCATCTTGCAGCTCTGCCTGCTCTTGCAATGGTCGACTGCTCACAAATTCTGATAGTTCGGCCCACTGCCCCCCTGCGGCGTGACCCAGTTGATGATCTGGTACGGATCTTTGATGTCGCAGGTCTTGCAGTGCACGCAGTTGCTGGCGTTGATCTGCAGGCGCTTGCCCGCTTCGTCGTTGACGATTTCGTAGACGCCGGCGGGGCAGAAGCGCGTGCATGGATTCTGGTATTCGTCCGCGCACTGGCTGATGCAAATCGAGGTATCGGCCACTTTCAGGTGCACCGGCTGATCTTCGTCGTGCGCGGTAGATGCGTAATACACGCCTTGCAGCCGGTCGCGCGGGGGCAGGGTGCGTTCGACCCAATCGCGTTTGACGATTTCCATCGTCGCGACCTTATCCAGCTGGCTGTAGTCGGCGCGGTTTCGTAAGGTCCAGGGGCTCGCGCCGCCGAGCACGGTTTCGACCCCAGCGTTGACGAGGCCGGCCCACAAGCCTTTCTTGAACGCCGGTTTGATATTGCGCACCTTGCGCAGCTCGCTCATGACGATAGAGCCGCGCAGTTTGGCGTCCCAACCTTCGCTTCGACCACGTTCGGCGATGTGCTCGGCGGCGAGCATGCCTGAGCGCAGCGCCTGGTGTGTGCCCTTGATCTTCGGCACGTTGAGCAGCCCGGCGGTATCGCCGATCAGCAATGCGCCGGGCATTTCAACCTTCGGCAGAGATTGATAGCCGCCGGTTACGATGGCCCGCGCGCCGGCCGACATGATCGTGCCGTCCTCCAGCAGCGGTTTGATGAACGGATGGTGTTTGAGCTGCTGGAAGGCTTCGTAAGGCTGGTACATCGGATCGCGGTAATCGAGGCCACTGACGAAGCCGATCGCAACGCGGTCTTGATCGAGGTGATAGAGAAAACTGCCGCCATAGGTCTTGCTATCGACCGGCCAGCCGAGCGTATGCACGATCAATCCGGGTTCGACCTTGCCGGGCTTGACCTGCCACAGTTCCTTGATACCGATCGAATAAGTCTGCGGATCGCTTTCGGCGTCGAGGTTGAAGCGCTTCACCAGCTGCTTGGTGAGATGCCCACGTGCGCCCTCGGCAAGCACCGTGACGCCGCCGTGGATGTCGATGCCGGCCATGTAATCGGCTTTGGGCTGGCCGTCTTTGCCAACGCCCATATCGCCGATGCGCACGCCGATGACCTTACCGGCCTCGTTGACCAGCGCCTCGGCGGCGGCGAACCCGGGGAAGATCTCAACGCCGAGGGCTTCGGCCTGCGGCGCCATCCACGCGCACATCGCGCCCAGCGAGACAATAAAATTGCCCTCGTTGTGCATTTGCGGCGGGGCGGGCAGTGAGTAGGCTTTGGTTTTGGTCAGAAAGCGGAAATCGTCGCGCTTGGCGGCCACGCATATCGAGGGCGGCGCATCGCGCCAGCCGGGGAGCAAGTCGTCGAGCGGCGCCGGCTCGATCACCGCGCCGGACAGAATCTGTGCGCCGATCGCCGAGGCCTTTTCGATCACGCAAACCGTGGTCTCAGGCTTGAGCTGCTTCAGGCGAATCGCGCACGCCAGGCCCGACGGCCCGCCGCCGACGATCACCACATCGTATTGCATCACTTCGCGTTCGCTCATGGCTCGTTTGCTTCGGGTTTCGTTGTGGCGCCAGTATAGGGCGGGCGGGTAGTCTGGCGGTGTTGGTCGCGGGTTGCGGATCGATGGACGGGCTCGCAATTCGTCAAAAGCTGTGGGGGCGCGATTCATCGCGCCCGGATCGCCAACAGCATCCGCCGGGCGCGATGAATCGCACCCCTTCAGCCGCAATCCGCAACCGCTCCAGCCGCCACCGACATAAGGCCATAAACCATGAGCAGCAACCAACACATCGTCCTTCTCGGCGGCACCGGCTTTGTCGGCAGCCACCTCGTCGATGCGCTGCACGCCGCTGGCGCGAGCATCGATGTGTTGTCGCGCAATCGCGAGCGCTTGCGCCACCTGAGTGTTTTTCCGCGAGTGCGTGTGCTGTCGACGGATGTGTATGACGCCGATGCGCTGGCCGCGCGGCTCGCCAATGCAGACGTCGTCATCAACCTCGTTGGTGTACTGCAGAGCGATGGCTTTGGCGCAACCGCTTTCGAGCGCGCCCATGTGCAGCTCACGGAAGCGCTAATCGGGGCGATGAAATCCGCAGGGCGCAAGCGCCTGTTGCAAATGAGCTCGCTGCGCGCAGGAGAAGGTACCAGCCACTATTTGCGCACGCGCGGACTGGCCGAGGTGCGCGTGAAGACGTCCGGCCTGAATTGGACCTTGTTCCAACCCAGCGTCATCTTCGGGCCCGGCGACGGGCTCTACACGCGTTTTGCAGGCTTGCTCAAAATCGCGCCGCTGATTCCGCTGGCGCGCGCCAGCGCCAAGTTCCAACCGGTGTATGTCAAGGATGTGGTGGCCGCGATGCTGCAAAGTTTGAGCGATCCGGCCACCGTCGGTCAGGTGTATCCGCTGGTGGGACCGAACACCTACACGCTCAAGCAAATCGTGCAATACACGGCCTCGGTGCTCGGCCTGTCGCGCATCGTCCTGCCGCTGCCCGACGTGCTCGGGCGCCTTCAGGGCGCTGCGTTCGACGTGCTGCCCGGAGCGATGAAGCCCTTTTCCGGCGATAACTTCAAGTCGCTGATGCTCGACAGCACCTCCGTGCGCAATGGCCTGATCGAACTTGGCATCCAGCCAACGCCGCCCGAATTGATTGTGCCTGACTACGTGGGCGTCAGCGATCACCAGCGCGCGCTCGATCGGTATCGCGGGCGGCAGTAAGGACTCGGGCGCGTTCCGGCATGCCGGAGGATGCAGGCGCGAATTACCTCAAGTTTCCACCCCGCAAAGCGGCATTCTCTGCTTTCAAGCGCTCATTCTCGGCGCGCAGCTCGTCGATGGCGCGTTGCTGATGTGCGGCGGTGATCGCAATGGCTACAAGCAGCGCCAGCACCGCCGCAAAACTTGCCAGCACACCGATACGATGGCGATGCACGAACTTGGCGAAGCGATACCAGCGGCTATCCGGGCGTGCGGCGATGGGATGGCCGCGACGATGGCGGTCGATGTCGTCGGCAAGTTCGGCGGTCGAGCCGTAACGCCGTGGCGGCTCGGGGTGAATGGCTTTGAGCATGATGGTATCGAGATCGCCACGTAAGCCGCGCGACCACGGTACGCGCTCGTTGAGCGGCGAAGACTGCTCGGCAACCCAGCCGGCGGCGGCGGCCGCGCTCGGCAAAGGCGCGGCTTCATTGACGATCTCATCGGCGAGACGTTCGACGCGGCCGCTGCGCTGATGCGGCAGTCGGCCCACCAGTAACTGATACATCAGCACACCGAGACCGAAAACATCGGCCGCCACGCCCACATCTTCGCCGCGCACTTGCTCAGGCGCCGCATAGGCAGGGGAGAGCACGCGCACGCCGGTGATGGTCAGCGTGATTTCATCGGGGTCGTCGGCGAGCACTTTGGCGATGCCGAAATCCAGCAAGTGTGGCCGGCCGTCGCTGTCGACCAGTACATTGCTGGGCTTCAAATCTCGATGCACGATGAGCTGCCGATGCGCGTGGTCGACGGCGCGCGCCACAGCGGCCAGCAGGTCCAAGCGCTGCTGCAGCGACAGGTTGTGGCGCCGGGCGTATGCGATCAGCGGTTCGCCCTGGATGTAATCCATGGCCAGGAACGGGCGGCCATCCTCGGCGATACCGGCATCGCGTAATCCAGCAATCGCCGGGTGATCGAGCTTGGCGAGAATGCGTCGCTCCTGAAGGAAGCGGCGCAGAACGCCGTCCGAGTCCATGCCGCGCTTGAGCAGTTTCACGGCCACTCGTTGCGTGACATCGCCCTGGCAGCGCTCGGCCAACCAGACTTCACCCATGCCACCACGGCCGAGCAACTCGACGATGCGCCAACCTGCGCCGAGCACCGGCGTGGCGCCCGCTGCGATTGGCGCGAGGACTTCTTCGCGCTGCTCCAGCATGCCCAACTTGCGCGCGTCGGCGTCGAGCAGCTTGCGCACGCGTGCGCGCAACTCGCCAGGCAGTTTCTCCAATGCGCATTGCTGCTGGTCCGCCGGGAGTTCGACGATATCGTCGAACGCGTCCGATACGAGCTTCCAATTTAGTCCGGACATTTCATGAGGTCGCGAAGAAATGGCCTGGATTGCTGCAATGGCCAGGAAATCTGCGATTCGGTAGAACTTCCGAACTGTTCGCTGCCATTTCCTCGCTAACGCGGCTGCGCTTCCTGCTTCGCTCCTCCGGCCAGCGCATCCATGCGCTGGCGCTCGGCGGCGCGCCGCATGCGGCGCGAAACACCGCCTCACTTTCGCTTGTTCTTTCCTCTCGCCTCGATTTCGGCACAAAGGTCCGGCCTGGCGGCGCAGCCGCCAGTCGTTCGAGAGGGCGCATCGCATGCGATGCAAGCTTGCCCTCTCTCACCCTTCGCGATCTTCTGCATTCCCTCATGAAACGTCCCGGCTCGATCACTCGCTGCCATCGTCGGCGTCGATCTTGACGCTGTCGCCGAGCGCGTCGTACAGGAACGCACGCGCGCGCCGCCAGTCGCGCTTCAACGTGCGCTCGGAAACCTGCAGCAGGGGCGCGATTTCCGTGAGCTCCAGGCCGCCGAAGAAACGCATTTCGACCACTTGCGCCAGGCGCGCGTCGAGCACACCCAACTGATCCAGCGCTTGATTGAGCGCCAGCAACTCCTCGTCGCCGCCGGCCACCGCAACGTCCATCGCCAGTCCATCGAGCGATTCCACGCGCGCCCCGCCGCCGCGTCGCTCGGCGAGCCGTTCGCGGGCGCGGTCGATCAGGATTTGTCGCATCGCGCGCGCGGCGGTCGCGAAAAAATGCTGACGGTCGTTGAAGCTGCCGGGCGAGCGCGCGAGCCGGAAGTACGCCTCGTGGACCAGCGAGGTTGCGCCGCCATGTTCACGATCGCCGCGTAACTGACGTTCGGCGAGACGGTGCAGTTCGCGATACACGTGCGCGTAGAGTTTTTCCTGCGCCGGCGCGCTGCCCCCTTGCGCATCGGCGATCAGCAGCGTGATGTCGTCGGGGCCCGATGTGCTCATGCCCGTTTGCTGCGGTAGGCGCTCAAACCCTTGGCGGCTTCGGCCTGCACTTTGGCGCGAAGAAAGCCGCTCCAGCCGAGCAACAATCCAGGCGCGCCGAGCGCCTGACGGCTCCAGCGCCAAAAATCGAAATGATCCTTGTGCTCGATGATCAAGCCATCGGCAAAGCGGAATTGTGCGTCGATGATGTTATGCACCATGCGCCCGGTTTTGCTGAAGAGATAGCGTGGCTCCCAATGCGCGGAACCGCGTTCGTCGCTGGCCTGCACCTTGGAATACTCGAGCGAAAACTGCTGCGCGCGGCTGCACAGCATGCGCCACATGTCGCCGATTTCTGCGCCTTGCAGCGCCGGAAATGCCGGATCGGAAAACCGTGCGTCTGGGTGATAACAAGCCGCCATCGCTTCGGCATCGCGTCGTGCGAACGCATCGTAGAAGCGGCGGATTAGGGCTTCGTTGGCTGCGGACATGGGCGCGCGATCCGGGGCTTGGGACGCGCATTGTACATGGCGGCTAAGGCGCGGATTTCGGAAGCGTGTGTCCGCGGCTTCTGGTACGCGGACCCATGGTCCGCTCGTGGCGGATGCGAAAGCGCGAGTTGCGGACCATGGGTCCGCGTGCCAAAAAAACCGCAACCGCTTTCAGGCGAACTGCTGCAAGAACCGCAGATCGTTTTCGAAGAAGGCGCGCAAATCGGTCACGCCGTAGCGCAGCATCGCAAAGCGCTCAACGCCCAGGCCAAAGGCGAAACCGGTGTAGCGCTCCGGGTCGATACCGCAATTACGCAGCACGTTCGGGTGCACCATGCCGCAGCCGAGCACTTCCAGCCAACGCTCGCTGCCATCGGGCAGTTCCCAGGCCATCAATACATCGGCCGACGGTTCGGTAAACGGAAAGTACGACGGGCGAAACAGCAGCTTCGGTTCGCGCTCGAAAAACGCGCGCACGAAGTTCAGCAGCGTGCCCTTGAGGTCGGCGAAATTGACGTCTTCGCCGACGACCAGGCCCTCGACCTGATGGAACATCGGCGAGTGCGTCTGATCCGAATCGCTGCGATAGACCTTGCCCGGCATCACGACGCGAATGGGTGGCTTCTGCGATTGCATGACGCGGATTTGCACGGGCGAGGTGTGCGTGCGCAGCAGGCGGCCATCGGGGAAATAGAAAGTGTCGTGCATGGTGCGCGCCGGATGATCCGGCGGAAAGTTCAGCGCTTCGAAGTTGAACCAGTCGCTTTCGATCTCCGGGCCTTCGGCCACCGCATATCCGAGGCGCTCGAAGATGCCGACGATGCGCTCCATGGTGCGCGTGATCGGATGGATTGCGCCAACGCCGATTTGCCGCCCCGGCATCGTGACATCGATGCGTTCTTTTTGCAGCCGCTCATCGAGCGCCCTGGCTTCAAGCAGCGCGCGCCGTTCGGTGAGCGCCAGCGTAATCCGATCGCGCAATGCATTGACCTCGGCCCCACGCGCTTTGCGCGCTTCCGGATCCATGCCGCCAAGGGCTTTCAATTGCGCCGTAATCGCGCCGCTCTTGCCGAGCAGTTCGATGCGCAGTTGTTCGATGGTGGCGACGTCTGCGGCAGCACTGATGCGTACGAGAGCGTCGGTGGCGAGAGAATCGAGGTTCATGCTTGCTGTGAACTCAGGAGTTGATCCGATGGTTGACCAGACCCGCTCTCCCGCTTGGCCGAGAGAGGGTTGAGGTAAGGATGGAGCAGCAGCTACGGCGTGTTTCGCAGCGGCGGCGCCACCCTCGCCCGGTGCTTCGCGCTGACCTCGCCTGCCCAGGCAGTCGAGGTAAGCGTTTGGCCGCGAGCCTTTAGGCGTGACTCGCACAAACACAAACGGCGGGGCAAGCCCCGCCGTTTGCGACTACTTCAGGTTCCGATTATCAGCCGTTGCTTCACTCCAACAGCCAATAACCAACAACCAACAACCGCTCTTATGCCAGCTTCGCCTTCGCCTGTTCGGCAACGGCAGTGAACGCGGTCATGTCGTGCACGGCGAGATCGGCCAGAACTTTGCGGTCGATCTTGATGCCGGCTTTGGACAGGCCATTGATCAAGCGGCTGTAGGACAGACCGCACAAACGCGCAGCAGCGTTGATGCGGACGATCCACAATGAGCGGTAGTCGCGCTTTTTGCGCTTGCGGCCGATGTACGCATATTGCAGCGCCTTGGTGACCGCTTGCTTGGCGACGCGATATACCTTGCGGCGGGCGTTGTAATAGCCCTTCGCGCGCGACAGCAGTTTCTTGTGGCGACGGCGCGCCGTAACACCTCTTTTGACTCGTGCCATGGTGTCGTCTCCTTACGCGTACGGCAGCATGCGCGCGACGCGACCGGCGTCTTCTTTGCGCACATGGTTGGGGCCGCGCAGGTTACGTTTGCGCTTGGTCGACTTCTTGGTGAGGATGTGGCTCTTGAAGGCGTGTCCGCACTTGAACTTGCCCGAGCCGGTTTTGCGGAAGCGCTTGGCCGCCGCCCGGTTGGTCTTCATCTTTGGCATTGCGTTAAGTCCCTTTACTCTCTTTGGTGGCTGCTGGAGGTGATCCGTGTACGGATGCTTTCCTGATCCATACCCCCAGTCAGCAATCGGCTCAGCGATGAGCCTTCGGTCCCGCGTCGCGCAAACGCGAGGCGGGGGAGCAAGCGAAGTCAAACACGAACTTCGCTCACCAGCCGTCGTCATCCGACGCCGGCGGCAGGCGATCAGGCCTGCACTTTCTTTTTCGGGGCAAGCATCATGCTCATCACCCGGCCTTCCATCCGCGATCGCTGCTCAATGATCGCGTCTTCCTTCAACTCGTTTTCGATGCGGTTCAACATCTGGTCGCCGATGTTGATATGCGCCAGTTCGCGACCGCGAAAGCGCAAGTTGATCTTGACCTTGTCGCCTTCGTCCAGGAAGCGCCGAATCGCGCGCATTTTGACCTGATAGTCGCCGTCGTCGGTGCCCGGCCGGAATTTCATTTCTTTGATTTCGATCTGCTTTTGTTTCTTCTTGGCCAGATTGGCCTTTTTCTGCAGCTCGAACTTGTACTTGCCGAAATCCATGATGCGGCAAACCGGTGGGTCTGCGTTGGGCACGATCTCAACCAAGTCCAGTTCCGCGTCCTGCGCCATGCGCAAAGCATCGAAGCGCGACAGGACCCCTACCTGCTCACCGTCGGGGCCAATGACACGAATCTGCGGGACACGAATTTCCTCGTTCTTCCGGGTGGGGCGTTCCAAGACAGCTATGGCGGCAACTCCTTACTTTTACTTACCGATCAATGCGTTATCGGCACCGTGCTGGCTTTCTCGTCCAGCTCACGACGCAGCAGATCAACGAGTGCCGCAAGCGGCATCACTCCCAGGTCTTCCCCCGTTCGACGGCGGACAGAAATGCTCCCAGACTCTTTTTCGCGCTCCCCTGCGACCAAGAGGAAAGGAACCTTCATCAGCGTGTGTTCGCGGATTTTATAGCCGACCTTCTCATTCCTCAAGTCGCAATTTACACGGAAGGCTTGATCTGACAAGCTTTTCGCTACGTCAGACACGTAGTCCGCCTGAGCATCGGTGATGCCCATCACCACCGCCTGCACCGGTGCCAGCCACGTCGGCAAGGCGCCGGAATGGTTCTCGATCAAGATGCCGATAAAGCGCTCCAGAGAGCCCAGGATGGCACGATGGATCATCACCGGTACGCGCCGCGATGAGTCTTCGGCGACGTACTCGGCGCCAAGCCGCGCCGGCATCGAAAAGTCCACCTGAACCGTTCCGCACTGCCACAATCGGCCGATCGCATCCTTGAGCGTGAATTCGATCTTCGGGCCATAAAACGCGCCTTCGCCGGGCTGCAGCTGATATTCGATGCCATCGGACTCGAGCGCTGTTTTCAGCGCCAGCTCGGCTTTGTCCCAGATCTCATCGGAACCCACGCGCTTTTCGGGGCGCGTTGAGAGCTTGTACAGAATCTCGTTGAAACCGAAATCGCGATACACGCGGCGCAACAGCGCGATGAATGCCGAGACTTCGGACTGGATCTGGTCTTCGGTGCAGAAGATGTGACCGTCGTCCTGCGTAAAGCCGCGCACGCGCATGATGCCGTGCAGCGCGCCGGACGGTTCGTTGCGATGGCAGGCGCCGAACTCGCCATAGCGCAACGGCAACTCGCGGTACGAATGCAGGCCGTGGTTGAAGATCTGGATGTGCCCTGGACAGTTCATCGGCTTGACCGCGTAATCGCGGTTTTCCGAGTGCGTGGTGAACATGTTGTCCTTGAAGTTTTCCCAATGCCCGGACTTCTCCCATAGCGTGCGGTCCAGAATCTGCGGGCCGCGCACTTCCTGATAGCCGTTTTCCTGGTACACGCGGCGCATGTATTGCTCCACTTGCTGCCACAACGACCAACCCTTGGGATGCCAGAACACCAGCCCTGGCGCCTCGTCCTGGATGTGGAACAAATCGAGCTGCTTACCGAGCTTGCGGTGATCGCGCTTTTCCGCCTCTTCGAGCTGCGTCAGATACGCTTGCAAGTCTTTCTTGTTGAGCCAGGCCGTGCCGTAAACGCGCTGCAGTTGCTGGTTCTTCGAGTCGCCGCGCCAGTACGCGCCGGCCACTTTCATCAGTTTGAACGCGCCGAGTTTGCTCGTGTTCGGCACGTGCGGTCCACGGCACAAATCGACCCATTCGCCCTGACCATAGAGCGAGATTTCTTCGCCCGGCGGGATGATGTCGTCGATGATCTGTGCTTTGAAGTGCTCGCCCTTGTCGTTAAAAAAACGGATCGCATCGTCCTTGCCCATGACGCTGCGTTGCACTGGGAGCGCCTCGGCGACGATCTTTGCCATCTCCGCTTCGATCTTCAGCAGGTCGTCCGGCGTGAATGCCCGCTCAAAGGCAAAATCGTAATAGAAGCCGTTGTCCACCACCGGACCGATCGTCACTTGCGCGTTCGGAAACAGTCGCTGCGTCGCTTGCGCAAGCAAATGCGCGCTCGAGTGGCGCACGATCTCCAATGCGTCAGGATGCTTCTCGGTGACGATTTCAAGCCTGGCGTCGCGCTCGATGCAAAAGCTGGTGTCGACCAGTTTGCCATCGACTTTGCCGGCGAGCGCGGCTTTCGCCAAGCCCGCACCGATACTCGCGGCGACGCCGCCGACCGTGATTGCCTGCTCGAAGGAGCGGATCGAACCATCGGGAAGTTGCACATTGATCATGAGAATATCTCCAAAAACGAGGCACAAAAAAAGGCGCCGAGCGCCTTTGATGCAAACGAGGAAGCTCAGACGATTAGTTGAATGCGACCATCGTAGTGCTCATGTGCCACCTCGTGTTGTTCATGCTGTCTTTTGGTGGGCGCAACAGGGATCGAACCTGTGACCCCTACCATGTCAAGGTAGTGCTCTACCGCTGAGCTATGCGCCCAAAAGAGCTGCGAAGCATAGCAGCGACTTCGGCAGAGTGGTAGCTCTAGGTGCGCTCGGCATCCAAGATGCGTTTCACACTAAGACACGAAGGCGCGAGGGCACGAGGAAAGACAAAGATCATTCTACTGCCTCAAGAAATGCTCGGAAGCTTAGACAGCAGTCCGGCATTCGCAATAACTTCGTGTCGTGGTGTCTTCGTGTGAACCAAAAAGCCTTACTCTCTATCCTCAGCGGATGACGCACAACGGCAGAGCACATCGCGTGGAAATCTCGAACGAAGGCGGATTGCGCGGACTCCTGCAGCCCGGCGTCAGGCGCCGCGAATTCTGGAGTTGGGCGTTCTACGACTTCGCCAATTCGAGCTACACCACGGTAGTGTCGACCGCGGTGTTCAACGCGTACTTCGTGGCGACGGTGGCTGGCGATGCGCAATGGGCAACATTCGCGTGGACGCTGGCGGTGTCGTTTGCCGCGGCGGTAGTGATGATTCTCGGGCCCCTGGCCGGGGCTGCCGCAGATTTGCGTGGGCGCAAGCGGCCGTATCTCTTTGCCAGCACCATCGCGTGCGTGGCCGGCACGATCGGCCTGTGTTTTGTAGGTCCAGGCGATGTCGCGCTCGGCATGGCGTTGGTGGCGCTATCTGCCATCGGCTTCGGTTTGGGTGAGGGGTTGATCGCAGCATGGTTGCCGCTGCTCGGCCGGCCGCATGCGCTGGGTCGTTTGAGCGGCTTTGGCTGGTCGCTGGGTTACGGCGGCGGACTCGCGGCCTTGGCGTTGTGCATCGGGTACGTGCAGTTCGCGCAAGCGCGCGGCCTGGGCGCCGCGCATTTTGTGCCGGTGTGTATGGCCATCACGGCGGTTTTTTTCGCGCTCGCTGCGTTGCCTGGTTTTCTCCTGCTTCGTGAGCACGCTGCCCCGCAGGCCAGTGCGGGAAGCCTCGTCGAGCAGGCTTTTGGGCGCTTAATGAAAACCCTTGCCGACAGCGCCGATTGGCCCGACTTGCGGCGTTTGCTGATTGCAATCGTGGGCTATCAGGCCGGCGTGGCGGTGGTCGTTGCCTTGGCTGCGGTCTACGCGCAGCAAGCGATGGGTTTCGATACCGCAGCAACGCTGCAATTGATTTTCGCAGTGAACATCACCGCCGCGCTTGGTGCCTTCGGCTTTGGTTGGTTGCAGGATCGAATCGGTCATCGGCGGGCATTGATGCTGTCGCTGTGGATGTGGCTCGGAATGGTGCTGCTGGCGTTCTTCGCCACCGAGCGCGCGCTGTTCTGGGTGGCGGCGAACATTGCTGGCTTGGCGATGGGCGCTTCGCAATCCGCGGGCCGGGCGCTGGTCGGTTATCTGGCTCCGCGTGAGCGCGTTGCGGAATGCTTCGGGCTATGGAGTCTGGCGGTGCGCCTGGCGACGGTCATCGGACCGGTGAGCTATGGGCTGGTCACATGGCTGTTCGCCGGCAACCATCGCGCCGCGATGCTGTTTACCGGCGTGTTCTTTGTGTTCGGCTTGATCGTCGTTCGCGGCGTCGACGTTGAGCGCGGGCGAGCGCTGGCGCAATGAACGATTGGCAGTGGCGATTGGCGATCTTCTTCGGCGTGTGGCTCACGCTGATGCTCGCCGAGCACGCGATCGGCTTTGCGCGCAATCCGGCGCTTTGGACGCGCGCGGGTCGACATCTCACGATGGCGCTGCTCGGCACCGCGCTGACGCGCTTGCTGCTTCCGCTTGGCGCCATCGGCGGCGCCGCCTGGGCTGCGCAGCAGAATGTTGGCGCATTCCATCAGATCGCGGCGCCGGTCTGGATCGAGTTCTTGCTGGCACTGATCGCACTCGATCTGGCGATCTACTGGCAACACCGAGCGACACATGCCTGGCCTCCGCTGTGGCGTTTGCACCGAGTGCACCACACCGATGCGGTGCTCGATGCGAGTACCGCGCTACGTTTTCACCCGATCGAAATCGCGCTGTCGATGGCGTACAAATTGGCCGTCGTTGTTGCGCTCGGGATCGATCCGCTGGCCGTGCTGGTTTTCGAAATCGTGCTCAATGCCACTGCGCTGTTTTCGCACGCCAACGTACAACTCCCGGAACGCATCGATCGCGCCTTGGCGCGGCTGATCGTTACTCCGGCGATGCATCGCGTGCACCATGCGCCGGACGCGCTGCGGACCAACAGCAATTACGGATTTTGCCTGTCGATCTGGGATCGGCTGTTTGGCAGCTTTCGCGGCTTTCGTCATCGGCCGGATGGCGAGGGCTTCGGCGTTGCCGGAATGGTGGCAGATGAAAGCGTTGTGGCGATGCTCAAGCGGCCGTTCGGTGGACTGCGATGAGGCGCTGGCAGGGGCGCGATGCACTGCGCCCCGATGACGCACCGTGACTTGGGCGCGCGGCCCCGATGAATCGCGCGTTAGTTCGCCGGGCGACGGATTGCGTAGTCACCGCGCCGCCGCAACGCGCTCCGCCATTTGTTCCGGCGTCAAGAAACCGGCTCCCAGGCTGCCATCGGAGAACACCACCGTCGGCGTACTTTGAATGCCCAAGGTTTGCGCCATCGCGGCGCCGGCATCGTATCCCTTGCCTTCGCACGTGGCCTTGTCCTTGATGCGATTTTCCAGCGCGGCGGCAAAGGCATTCTGCGCGTCGGTTTCGCAGTACAACTGGCGGGTTGCGATGTCCATCGGCGTGCCCGGTGGATGGCGCGGGATCACCACGTAATCCACGGCGATGCCGCGCTCGTGATAGCCGTCCATGTGTTTGTGCAGTTCGCGGCAGAAGCCGCAGTCGATCGCGGTGAACACGGTCACGCGCGAATCCGGCTTGGCCGGCGAGAAGCTGATTTTGGCAATGTCAGGCAGTTTTTTGATGGTACTGGCGCGCAGCGCGCTTTGGCTGGCCTCGGTGAGGTCCTTTTGCTCAGCGGCCGCGTACAAACTGCCGTTCATCAAATGCACGCCGTCGTTGCTGACGTAGACAATGCGCGTGCCGAGCGCCACTTCAGACCAGTCGGCCATGGGCGCTGGTTTGATCGAGTCGATTTTCGCTGCCGGCGCCAACTTCGCCACCGCAGCGCGAACCGCCGCTTCGTCTGCGAGCGCGTACGTCGACATCGACAACGCAAGTAGGGTCAATATGTGGCGCATCGCAGCGATTCCGTTTTGGGAGGGAAACGGAACGGAAAGCACAGGGCGCGAAAAGTTCCAGTGAGTTTTTGCTCACGCGTTAGTCGCCAGGTTCTGTCGTGCGTTGCCGAGAACGAATCTCAAGTCTCCGCAGAGAACTTTGATACCAGGATTCAGATCGCGGTCGCGCCGCCATCGACAGTCAGCGCGTGCCCAGTGACGAAGGGTGCGGCATCCGAACACAGGAACAACACCGCGTTGGCGACTTCCTGCACTTCGCCAATGCGACCGATCGGATGCATCGCGGCAATCGCATCTGCGTTGGCCGCGCCGCGCTCGATGGCGCGCTCGTACATCGCCGTGCGAATCACCGCCGGACAGACCGCGTTGACGCGCACGCCCAGGCGACCGTACTCCGCCGCTGCGCTGCGGGTCAGGCCGATCACCGCGTGTTTGGTCGCAGCGTACACCGAGTGTTTGGGCGCGCCGACCAGGCCAGCGATCGACGCCGTATTGACGATGGCTCCGGTGCGCTGTTTAGCCATCAGCGCCAGCTCGTGTTTCATGCACAGCCACACGCCCTTGACGTTGACTGACATCAGGCGATCGAACAGCTTCTCGCTGCCCTCCGCAAGCCGCGCTGACTCCTCTTCGATTCCGGCGTTGTTGAACGCGCAGTCGAGACGTCCGTGGCGTGCGGTGATGGTCTCGAAGAGCGCTGCCACCGATTCGGCGCTCGCCACATCCACCGCAAGCGCTTCGGCGCGCCCGCCGCCTGCGGCGATCGCCGTCGCGGCTGCTGACACTGCGTCGATATCGATATCGGCCATCACCACGCAAGCCCCGGCTCGCGCAAAGGCCTCGGCGGTGGCGCGTCCGATGCCATGCGCGGCGCCGGTGACGAGAACGATGTGGTCGGTGAAGTCGATCATCGGTTGGAATCCTCTTTCGTTATTCGGCGAACACAGCCTTTCCGGCTCGATGGAATCCGGAGGCGCGCCCGTGTTGCAGGTGGTCGAGCATGAAACGGATTGGCGGCAGTCGGATCGGATGGCGACAGCCTACACAACGCGCATCGGGACTGCGAACGGCGTAAGGTTCCAAGGCCAAGGCTGCGGTCCAGGCTCGCGAGCATTCGCGCTCCATCGTGGTCCATTCCCGAATGTTCGGATTCGCCACCCGCTTTGATTCGGCCCGCATCCGACCTACTATCGCCACTTTGCACCTGAGCGCAGTCCCATGACCGACCCCAAAAAGTCTGCTGTCGATCGCTTCTTGAACTCAGTTGAGCGCGTCGGCAACGCCTTGCCCGATCCGACGACGCTGTTCGCGCTGATGGCGCTCGGCGTGGTTGTGGTCTCCGGCATCGCCGCGCAGTTCGACTTGGCGGTGGCGCATCCGAAAACCGGCGAGATGGTCGCGCCGGTCAGCCTGCTGTCCATCGAAGGCTTGCATCGGATCATGACCAGTCTGGTGACCAACTTCACCAGCTTCGCGCCGCTCGGCACGGTGTTGGTGGCGCTGATCGGCATCGGCGTGGCTGAGGTCAGCGGCTTCATCGGCGCTTTGATGCGGCTGCTGGTGTTGAACGCGCCGCGCGTACTGCTAACGCCAATTGTCGTGTTCTGCGGCGTCATGAGTAACGCGGCGTCCGAGGTTGGTTATGTATTGCTGGTACCGCTCGCGGGACTGATTTTCCTCGCCGCCGGGCGTCATCCGGTGCTCGGCGTCGCAGCGGCGTTTGCGGGCGTCTCCGGTGGCTACAGCGCTAATCTGGTGCTCGGCACCATCGATCCTTTGCTCGCCGGGCTCACCCAAGAAGCGGCGCGCATCGTCGATCCAACCTATGTGGTTTCGCCGATGGCGAACTACTACTTCATGTTCGTCTCCACGTTCCTGATCACCGGGTTGGGCTGGTGGGTGACAGAACGAATCGTCGCGCCACGTTTCCCAGCGTACCAGGGCGCAACGGGCGAGCAGGATAAGGTGCAGCCCTTGAGCGCTGCCGAAAAGCGTGGCCTCAAGTACGCTGCCGTGGTTGGCATCGTTCTGACCGCATTGGTCGTGTGGGGCCTCGTTCCTGAGACGGGGTTTCTGCGCAAACTCGGTGCCAGCGGGCAAGACGCGGTGCTGCAATCGCCGTTCTTGGTCGGCATCGTGTCTTTCATCTTCGTCGCGGGTGTGCTCCTCGGTATCGCCTACGGCATCGGCGCGGGCACCGTGAAGAGCGACCGCGATGTCATCAAAGGCATGAGCCAGCAGATGAGCACACTCGGCGGCTACATGGTGCTGGTGTTTTTCGCCGCGCAGTTCGTGGCGTTCTTTAATTGGTCGAACCTGGGCTTGATCATGGCCATCGAAGGCGCGGATGTGCTCAAGGCAATGGGTTTGCATCAGATTCCGCTGTTCGTCGCCTTCATTCTGTTGTCGGCCACGATCAATCTGGCGATGGGGTCGGCGAGCGCCAAATGGGCGCTGATGGCGCCGGTGTTCGTGCCGATGTTCATGCTGCTCGGCTATCCGCCGGAAGTGACGCAAACCGCCTATCGCGTTGGCGATTCGGTAACCAACATCATCTCGCCGATGATGAGTTACTTTGCGCTGATCATCGCCTTCCTGCAGCGCTATCTGCCCGGCGCCGGTATCGGTACGCTGGTGTCGACGATGCTGCCGTATTCGGTGGTGTTCCTGATCGGCTGGACGATCATGTTCGTCATCTGGCTAATGGCCGGAATCCCGGTCGGTCCCGGTTCGCCGTTGAGCCTGCCGGTGGCGCCGTAAAGCGGGTTGGATGTCCAGCTGACTGCGATGGCTTCACACCAAGACACCAAGGCGCTGTGTGGTTTGAAGCGCGGTGGCCATGTGTGGCGCCCATGGGTAGCCGTTGTCGCATGGCTCGCGCCATGCCTGGCCTGGTGCGATCCGCTCAAACCCGGCGGCGATCTGACGCACAGCGATTGGGGCAGTCGCGCATTTGCGATGCCAGCGCCGATCAACGATGCGCAGTTGCTGCGCGACTTTAACTTCGGCAATCGGCTGTTCAACACACAGTGGGTGCCGGCGCCCGCGTCGGCAGTGGCGTTCGATGGTTTGGGGCCAACGTTCAACCGCAATTCGTGCTCAGGTTGCCACGTGCGCGATGGCCGCGGTCGTGCGCCGCTGGGCGATGAGCCGTTGACGATGGTGATCCGCTGGCATCATGCGGACGGACGCCCGCTGGCGAACTACGGGCATCAATTGAACGACCGTGCCATCGCCGGTGTGCCCGCCGAAGCGAGACTCAATGTCGAATGGGAGTCGATGACAGTGCGCATGGGCGATGGTGAGCTGGTGACGCTGCGCCGCCCACAGTTTCGCCTAAGCGATCCAGCATTCGGGCCGCTGCCGCGGGATCTGCGCTGGTCCGCTCGTGTCGCGCCCGCGGTGTTTGGCCTGGGGCTGATCGAGGCCGTGGACCCGCTGCTGCTCGCGCGCGGCGCCGATCCCTTCGATACGGATCGGGACGGCATCAGTGGCGAGCTGCACGCGACGACGCAGGGCGTTGGACGCTTCGGATGGAAGGCCGCGGTGCCGTCCTTGCGCGCGCAGGCCACCGAAGCAGCACTGTCCGATATCGGCTTGACGAGCTTCGAACATCCGAACGAAAACTGCCCGGCGGCGCAAGCCGATTGTCGGGCGGCGACAAATGGCGGCTCTCCCGAACTGGACCAGAAGTCGGTCGACAAACTGGTGCGATATCTGCAAGTGCTCGGCGTGCCGCCACGGCGCGATCCCAGAAGCCCCGCCGTCGTTCGCGGTGAAGCCGTGTTCCATCAACTGGGTTGCGCGGCCTGCCATACGCCGACGTTGCGCACAGCGGCAAGCGGCGTATCGCCATTTCTTGCCGATCAGGTGTTCCACCCGTACACCAACTTGCTGCGCCACGACATGGGTGCCCTGCTCGCCGATCCCGCGCAGAGCGATCGCAAAGAGGGCCGGGAATGGCGCACGCCGCCGCTGTGGGGTGTGGGGCTGATTCCTGCGGTGAATGGTCACCAGCAGCTATTGCACGATGGTCGCGCTGCGGGTGTTGCCGAGGCCGTGCTCTGGCACGACGGCGAAGCCCGCGCCGCGCGCGAGCGTTTTCGACAGACGCCTAAACCAGATCGCGACGCGCTGGTGGCCTTCGTCAATGATCTTTGAGCCAGCCAGCAACGCGGTTCTGGTACGCGGACCCATGGTCCGCATGCTGTTGACTCTTGGTACGCGGACCCATGGTCCGCAGCTTTGCTTTTTGGTACACGGACCCATGGTCCGCACGCAGCGGACTGCACCAAGCGTAGGGAACGCGGACCCATGGTCCGCAACTAGTGTGGTGTCCCAAAAATAACTGGAATTATGTCCGCGTCTTTCGACCCGAATGCTACGTTGCTCGTCGTCGCCATAGCGCTGCTATGACTCCTTCTCGCGCCTTGCCTCGGGCCGAAATCCATCGGACATTTCTTCCAGTTATTTTTGGGACACCACACTAGCGCGCCGCGATCTGCGGCATGCGGACCAGAAAGCTAAACCCCTGGCACCACAATATCGATACCCAGCGTTTCAGCCGACGCCTTGAGTGCCACAGCGATGTCGCGCATGCGGCTCGCTGTCGCTTCGGCACGCGCACGTATCGGCGCGTCATCCGGCGCAAGAATGATTTGATCGAAAGGCTCATCCAGCGTCGCCAACGAATCGCGCGCCGCATCCAGCGCTGTCGATAAGCGATCCGCCAACGCCGGATCCTTCCAGCGCACCAGCGCGATCACACTGTCGCCCGTCGGCTCGCCATCGCGGGTGCCCGCGATCAATTCACGGATGCCCTCGAGATTGCTCGCCAGATCCGCCAGGGTGTTATCGCTGAAGCACGAGTGCTCGTCTTCCTGCGAGCGTGAGTCGAGCGCCACCGTCATGCGCTCGCCATAGAGCTCGATGGCAGCGAGCGATGCCGCGCCGTGTAGCGCGCGACCGACCACTTCTACCGCAGGTTGTTTCTCCAGCCATTGCCCGTATTGCAAAGTCGACTCGTCGCGCCACGCGGCGGCCACGCTGGCCAGATCGGCGATCAAGATGTCCGTCGCAAGTTTCAAATATTGTCGTCGTCGCTCGTTGATCGCAGTGCCCGGCACGAAATCGCTCGCTGCACGATCGCCAGGTCCGCTGCTGTTGAAATCCTGTCCCCACAGCAAAAACTCGATCGCATGCCAGCCCAGCGTGATGTCGGCCTCATCGCTGGCTTGATTGCTGCGAATCAGCGTTTGTGTGTCGAGCGCGATGTCGGAGGTAATCAGGCCCGATGTCGGATCGCCCTTTACCGCGTCGATCACTGCCTCATTCACCGGCCAGGCATTGATCCGCAGCTCAGGGCCGGGCGGCACCGTGGCATCGCCGGGGTGATCAATAGGGCTATTGATGAATCGCAGGGTTTCGCTGCGCCCGTAGGCTGGCCGCGCCGCGCGCCAGGCATCCCGCGCACTGGCCAGGGTGTCATTGTTCGGCTCGGCGAGAAACGTGTCGATCGCTTTGCCCAACGTCACAGCATCGCTGTGTGCCGCGCTGTAGATCTCGCGACCAAAGCGCACGAAAACGGCTGCCTGCGGCGACATATCCAGGCGCGGTGCATCGGGTTTCTGATAGCGCCGCGGCGCTTCAAACACCGCAGTCGACTGCGCCACCAAGGGCAGTGCCAAGCATCCGATCAGCAGCCAGATTGCACGCATGGTCAGGATCCGCAGAAATGAGCGGCTTATATGCAGCTCCGATGGAGCAGGCAAGTGCTGGCCTTTGCGCTGCTTCATACACAGTTCGTTGACATTTCACATTTCGACCACGGATCATTTTTACAACAGGGGACAGTTCCGGTGAGCTTTTTGACGCCGTTTTCACGCGTCTATCTTTCGAAGAGCCGTCATTCGTCGTAGCAAAATCCACGTTGGAGTCGCCGATGCGTATGCGCAGCCGGTTAGTGTTGCTGTTGTTCGGGATTTCCTTGGCCGTCACCGTCGGCGCACAACCGCTGCCGCCGGAGGTCGAGCGCGGGCGCGACTGGTTACTGTCGCGAGTGCAGGCCACCGGCGCGGTGCAAGGGGCCGATACCGCCATCGCGACGACGAAACAGACGCAGGCCGAGGTGCTTGAGACGCTGCGCGTCCTCAGCGTTGCTCCTGCAGCATTGGTAACACGCGTCAACGCCGATACGCCGGATGACATCGTCGAGCATGCGGCCCGGCAAGTGCTGAGTCTGGCGACCACCGGCGGCGCAACGTCGAACGCGTTGACCCGATTGCGCAGCCTGCAGAACGCCGATGGCGGTTTCGGCGGTGCCTCACGCTTTTCGAGCGATGTGCTCGACACTGCGCTGTCGATTGTTGCGTTGCGTGCAGCCGGCGACAGCAACTCGTCGGGTCTCGCACGCGCGGTCACGTTTCTGGCTGAGCGCGTGTCCGATCTGGAGAACGCTGGTTTGCAGGCCGGGGACGGATCGCGCCCCTATCTGGCAGCTTACGTGCTGCTCGCGCTGCAAAGCGCTGCGCCGCATTTCTCGATCGCCTCGGCTGTGGAATCGGCGCGCGCCAACGTGCTCGGATTACAAGGCCCTGCCGGGTACGCAGAAACCTTGAGCAACGCAATCTCCGCCATTGCGCTTGGCTATTCGTCGACTGGCGGCACCGGGCTCGATACGCTACGGACCGCGTTGCGCGCCGCTCAGGCGAGCAATGGCAGCTGGTCCGACGACCCCTATCTCACGGCGCTCGCTTTGCGTGCGTTGATCGGCAACGTGACACCGCCGCCGCCGACCACCGGACGGATCACCGCATTGATACGAGAGTTGCCGTCCTTCGCGCCGCTCAGCAACGCCACTATCGCTGTCACGGGTCCGGTGTCGCGCTCCGTGCCATCCGGCGCCGATGGGCGCGTGACTCTGGGCGATTTGCCCGCGGGCACCTACTCGGCGCTCGTCAGCAAGTCCGGCTTCACGCCGTACTCGGCGAGCGGCATCAACGTGGTGGCCGGGCAAACCATCGATCTTGGCAATATCGATTTGAGCCGCGCCAACAATATCGCCGTTTTGCGCGGGCAAGTGACCGACGTGCGCGACAACTCGCCGCTTGCGGGCGCCACGGTTGCGGTCACCGGCGCGCTCACCGAGAGCGTGCAAACCGGTCCCGATGGACGCTACGAGATTCCCTCCAGCAATGCCGGTGCGATCGCCATCACCGTGTCGCGCAGTGGGTTTCAGTCTGCGCAAGCGACTGGCACGCTGGTCATCGGCCAGATCCTGCAATTCTCGCCGGCGCTGTACGCCGACGGCACCACGCCGCCGAGCGATGCCATCGTCATCGGCACCATCGTCTCAACTGTGGCCGACACGCCAATCGCTGGGGCCACGATCACCATCGGCTCGCGCAGCGCGCAGTCCGGCGCCACCGGCACGTTCAATCTTGCCGGAGTGCCCATCGGCAGTTTCACCGGCACTGTCGCTGCGAGCGGCTACCAGAGCGTCACGCTCTCCGGCACCTTGGCAGCCGGCATCAACGACGCCGGATTGATCCGCCTCAATCCTGCGCAAGGCAATCAGAGCACTATCGCCGGGCGTATCACCGATCAGAGCAACGGCAACGCGATTGCCGGCGCGATCATCGAAATTGCCGGCACCAATTTGCGCGCGCAGAGCGGCAGCGACGGGCGCTATCAGTTGAGCGGCATCAATACCGTGCCGTTTAGCGTCAACATCACCGCCAGTGGCTATCGATCACTCACGCTCACCAACAGCGCCAGCCAGCACGGCAACTACACCATGGACGCCGCGCTGGTGCGATTGACTGGCGGCACCTTCACGCTCGAAGGCCTGACCGTATCGGCGCCAGAAATTGACCCGTACACCGAAGTCGGCGTGCTGGGAACAGTGCGCAATACCGGCACATCCGAGGCGGGCCTGGTGTTCAACGCCGTAATCTACGACAGCGCGCAGCGCGTGGTGCGCGATGTGCCGGCCGTCGTCATCGGCGCACACCTGCGCCCCGAAGACGCGATCCTGCCGATTGCCGCCGGCGGCACGCGCGCCGTGACCATCGCCTGGGGCGTACAAAGCGATCCACCCGGCATTTACCATGTGCAGTTCCGTGGCGTTACGCCGCAAGGACAGGTTGCGATCGAGGGCGGCGTCAGCTACACGGTTCGGGCCGTGCGTCGCATCGGCGGCAGCGTGACCGCCGATCCGCCGTTATTGCAGGCGGGTTTGGGACAATCGGTCGGCGTGAGCGCCAAGTTGGCGAACATCGGCAATCTCACGATCGCCGCCGGAACGGCCGAGCTGACGGCCACACTGGTCAATGTCGACACCAGACCACCGTTCCCAGCCGAGCCGACCATTGGCGCACCGACATTGACCGGCGCACCGCTCAATCGCCCCTGGGGCGCAACAACTGATAGCCAAGGCAACATCTACACCATCAACTACAACACGCGCGAGTTGGTCCGGATTGCCCCGGATGGAACGGCCATGGTGTTGCGTACGTTGAGCAGTCAGTTCAACGGCAATGGCGCCAGCATGGGCAACACGGATCAACTCGCGATGCACCCAGATGGACGACTGCGCGTTGCATGGACCGGGCGATTCGTATCCGCGATCGCTCTGGAGCCACCTTATGCGCAGACCGACGCCGTTGGGGTCACGACCAGCACCTACGCGTACGCGATCGACTCCTCTGGCAATGAGTACTTCGGTGGTCTTCATGACAGCCGAACTCGTGTTGTCAAACGCTCACCTACGGGTCAGATCAGCGTGCTGGCGGACGCTGGTTTTGGTTCTGCAGACGCGGCCGTTGTCGGCCCCGATGGCAATGTCTACCTGGCGAACAGGAGCCTCAATTCGGTCTTCAGAGTCAACGGAACAACCGGTGTGGTGGATACGCTCGCTACTGGTCTTTCGGGACCAACGGGCTTGCTCTTTGACGGCGCAGATTTATTGATCGCTGAAGACGCGCCCAACCGTATCCGGCGACTGCAAAACGGTGTCGTCGCACCTTGGGCCACAGTTCCATCGCCTTACGAACTGCGCCGAGGAAACGATGGTCTGGTGTACTCCTTGAACCCCAATCAAGGCTCCATCTATCGAACCAACAGCCAAGGGCAAAGCGCGTTGTTCGCGGCAGGTCTATTGAATAGTCCTCGCGCTGTGCGCCGCGATCGGACCGGAAGGATACTTGCGCTATCGAGCCTGGAACTGCGACGGCGCAACATAGATGGCAGCACCGAAACGCTGTCCGGCGCGCTGTCTGGAGCGCTGGATTTCGCTATCGCTGGTGACGACAGTATCGTGATCGCTGAACCGAGCAGCCTGAAGCGCCTGAGTGGTACTTCACTCACCTCGCTCTATGCAGCGACTGGGCTAAGCATCGGCGCGGTCTCTCTTGCCAGTAACGATACCCCGATCTTAGCCACCGAAAGTCCCCGGCGCGGCACCTATCGGCTTCAAGGCGGCTCCTTGGTGCCGCTGCAAGAGGGCCCCAAGAACCTGCGGAGTTTCGCATTCGCCGATTCAACGCTGCTGGTGAATGACGACCAACAGATTTACGCCGTGGATGGCTCGCAGCGAATGCAGCCCTTGGGTGACGCATTCGGCCAGTCTGGCTACCTATTCAACGCTTCTACGGCAGCGCCGTACTTGATGGTTGTGGGTGGAACCCCGGCGCAGACCGGCCTGTATCGGATTGCCGCTGACGGAACACGCACTCGAATCCATGGCCCACTGCCAAACCTTCAAGGCGAGCCCAGCGTCGATTCACAAGGCCGGATCGTATACGGACGCACCGATCGCACCATCGTTCGGCTGGAGCCGACAACGGGTCAAACCGAAACGCTTGCCACGCTGGTCAATGAGTTGGTCAGCGCGCTGGCGATCGATGCCAGCGATCGAGTTTTTGTGCTTGGCAGCTCCCTTGCCCTCTATCGCATTGATGGCGGGGCATTGATTCAAGTGGGGACCAATGTTGCTGATCTGGTATCGCAGCCGGGAGGCAAACCTTGGTGGCGGAATCAATCCAACAACGTGTATTCGCTGGATGCCAACGACACGCCGGTGTTGAGGTTCGCATTTCCAAATTCGCAGCAAGCTTGGGCAGTGGATGCCGCCGGCGCTCAAGTTTCCTGGCGAGCGAGCCCAAATTTGATCGAAAGGCGTGACAGCGCGGGATCGATCATTGGATCGCTGCCGCTCATCGGCGCCGTTCGTGCCGTCGCCCAAAATGGGGCGGACACCTTCGTCACCGACACGTCTGGTCGAACGCACCGCATTAGCGACGGCGTGGTGTCGAGAATCGCTGATGCCGCCAATCATGTGGCGGTTGTGGCGAGCGAGGGTCGCGTGTTCGTCTCGCGATCGAATGACATTGCAGAAATCACCGCTGGTTTGCCCGTCGCTTACTGGTCGCTGCCATCTTGGGCGGTAAACCAATACGGCCGATTCGATATCGCCGGCAATCAAGTTCTTGGCCTTAACGCGGGGACGCTGGAGATTGTCCTGGCCCAGGGTAGCTCCATTTTGACTTCACTCGCGCCGTTCCGATCTGCTCGAACTTTTGTACCGTTGGTCACAGGAAACTGGTTGGTTCTGTCGTCCAATGTCATGGTGGAAATTGCGGGCGATGGCCTGAGCAGCCGCGTCGTCAACACAAGTTCGACGAACTCATTGATGACAGATTTGCAACGGCAAGGCGACGCAGTGTTGGCTTCTGGTTCGGACAAGTCGCTGCATCGCCTGGCTGCGGACTATTCCTGGCAACCGATTGGGGCATCTGCTCAGGGTCTGGCGGGCTCAGGGGGTTCGTTGGCGACTGACGCGAACCAGGTGTTTCTCGCCACAACCTCGGCGCAGTTGCTCAAGCGCGACGGATCGTTTCTCCGTCCCTTTGCTGGAGGCGTCAACTACCCAGGTGGACTGGCTGTGGCTCCCAACGGCACGGTTTATGTAATAGATAGGACTTCCCAAGCCCTTGGTCGGATCGATAACGATGGCTACCGGCAAATCGCGACCGGATTTGCAGATCCTCGATCTGTCGCCGTCCAATCGAACAATGCCATCGTCGTCGCGACCACGGCAGAGTTGGTCGTCAGCGACTCGGCAGGGCGTTGGTCAAGGCGCATCTGGCCAGTCCCGTCCATCACGGGCAGCCTGGCGCGGCTGAACGAGTCGACGATGCGCATTTTCGAATACCACGGCAATCGCCTTTTCCCGATCACACTCGGAACGCCATCGCAGCAGTTGCCGGTGGGCACAGTCGTCTACCGTCAATCGCGCCCGCATGCCGAACTTTCGACGACCGCCACGCAATCGATCGACTTTGGTTCGTTCGTGCCGCCTGTTGGCGGCGACTACGAAATCGCTATTCGCTCGACTCAGCCTGACGTTGCGGGTCGCGCAGTGACCGGCTTGCACGTCGGTCCGAGTGCATCCGCAATGATGTCTGTTGACCCGTCAAGGACCGGTCCTGGGCAGCGTACAGTGCAGGTCCGAACTCGGATCGAGGGCGCGAATTTCTCGTCGATATCGAGGATCGACGCCAGTCAACTGCAGTTGGTGTTGCCACAGTCGTTCTATCCCACGGCCATGGGCGCAGATGCTTCGGGTTCAGTCTGGTACACAACCGGCAGCGCGCTGTTCAGGGCGCCACCCGGGAGTGTGGCTGGAACGCGTATCGGTACGGACGCCTTGATCCAGCGCGGCGATGTGCCGATCGACAACCAGCAGCGGGCTTATGGCGCCGTTCGCAGCAGCAATTTTCAGAACACCATGATCCGGCGCTACACAGCGTCTGGCGTTGCGACAACCCTCGCAACGATCACTGGTTTGGCGCAGGCCATCAGCATCGATGATCAAGACCGAATCTATGCACTCCTGCCGGGCAGAATCGTTCGCGTCAATGCCGATGGCTCGCAAGAGGAGTACGTGCAGCTCCCTGGCGGCACGCCATTCGGCCTTACGCGCGATGGCGTGGGAAATCTCTACGTGCAGATGCAGGGCAACATCATCTATCGCATTGACCCGCTGCGCCAAGTTTCCACCGTGCTGTCGGATGCAACCTTCGAATATGAGGGCGTCAACATTGCGGGCACCTGCGCCGAAGGCCTGTTCTTCACCCCGTTCTCGTATCCGCGCGTAGGGCAATCTGGCGAGGAATACACAATCGCCCAGGTGTTGGGCTCGACCGGAGAAATCGGACCAATCTTCAATGGCCGCGCCGTCGCCGACGATCTCGTCGACATCGACTTCGTCGTCTACGACCGCTTCTCGAGCAAGCTGCTGGTCTTTAGCGAGAACTACAGCAACAACACCCGGCGTATGTTCACGATGCCGGTAACCTGCGGCGCTATCGACGTAGACTTTCATGTCGTCATTCCCGCGGGCCAGGCCTACGGGAATCTTTCTCCGCAGCCTTCGCAGACAATCACGCGCGGCAATGGCGATAAGGAACTGATTTACACCCTGGTCGATGTCAATCGACAGGGTATTGATCTTGACTTCGACACCACGCTGACTGACCTGCGACGTGGCGAATCTCGGCTGGTGGCGAAGGAAGCCAAACTCGTGTTTCGTAATACCTTCGCGCCCGAGCCGGTCTCGCTGCCGGTCCAGGTGCCGCGCGTCACTGTCGATGACTTGGTCGAGATCTCGGTTGCGACAGACCGGCCGAGTTATCCGCAAAACACCGCCGTCGACATCGACGTCTGGCTGCGCAACCTGAACTCAGCACCATCGGGCGGGCAGTTGCAGCTGAGCATCGTTGATGCCGCTGGCACGTTGGTTGAGCGTTTGATCGACCGACCTGAGGTGCTCGATCCCAACGAGCAGCGCGAGCTCGATCCGCCGTTCACCACCGGCACGCGCCGCGCAGGCAACTACCGCGTGTTAGCGCAGATACTGGATACCAGCGGCACGGTCGTCGCCGAGGATTCGGCAGCGTTTGCAATTACGGCCGGGCAGGGCACGCCGGCGCTGACCTCGACCGTAGCCACCGATCTGCCGCAATACCAGCCGCAACAAACAGTACGCATCACAGCGAACGTCAAGAACCCGAACAGCAATCACGCTTTCGATCGACTGACGGTGGTCGAGACGGTTCTCGCGCCAGACGGCAGCACCTTCCAGACGCTGACCAGGCCGGTCAACAATCTGGAGCCGAATAGCGAAGCGCGCATCGAATTCGATCTGCCGCTGGGTGCTGCGGCGACCGGACGCTATGAGGTGCGACAGCAGGTGCGCGACGCCAGCGGTAACGTGCTGAGTTCGCCGACCACGAGTTTCGATGTGGTCAGCGCGCAAGGCAACGATGCACTGTCGGGTACGCTCACCGCCGCCCCGCAGCAGGCGCCGCGACCCACGCCCGTGGCATTGACCGCGCAGGTGCGCAATCGCGGGACCACAGCGATGACGCAAGTTCCGCTCGCGCTGCAATTGATCAACCCGGCGAACGCCAACGCGCTGGTGCAGGAATGGCCGTTCGTGCGCGACATCGCCAGCGACGCCACAACCACTGTCGATGCTTCATGGGCGACGGTCGGCGTTGCGCCGGGTCCGTACGTGGCGCTGCTGGTATCGAAGCTCGGCGGCCAGACGCGCGTGCTCGATCAAAAGCCGATCACCGTGCTGGCCTCGGTCATCAGCGGCACCGTAACGGCGACGCCCGCTGAGGCCACGACCAGCCAGCCCATCGCGCTTGCGACCACGGCCCGCAACAGCGGCAATCTGGCGGCGACGGATTTGCCGTTTACGCTGCGCGTGGTGCGTTTGAGTTCGGGCGCCACGGTGCGCGAGTTCAATTACACCGACAGCCTCGGCATCAATGCGCAAGTTGCGCACGCCGAGACGCTGACGGCCGGCAGCTTGCCGCTGGGCGACTATCGCGTGCGTTGGTCGGTGCAAATCGACGGCGCGTCGCAATCGCTGGCTGAAGCCGACTTGCGCATCGTTGGGGCGCAACTCGGGGGCACGCTCGAAGCCACGCCTGCGCAGGTCGCGCTCGGCAGCGCGGTGACGTTGAACGGCAGTGTGCTCAACACCGGCAATCAGGCCGCCAGCAACGTGCCCGTGCGTATCGAGGTCAAACGCCAGGACACGCAGGTGGTGGTGGAGACCTTTGCCGACACCGCCGCGAACATCGTCGCGGGTGGCAACTTTGTGATGCAGCGCCAATGGACCGGCACCACTGCCGCGCGCTATGACGCCGTACTGAGCGCGCAAATCGCCGGCACCTGGCAGCTGCTGACCACCGCGAGCTTCGAGATCAGCGCGCCCGCGGTCGATGTGCGTATGACAATGGCAGTGCAGCGCGACGCGCGCGTGCTGGTGATGGCGAGCTGCCAGCCCGGCCAGCAACCGATCGCGACCTGCGAGGCGGCGCGCAAAGCCTTCATCGAGCAATACCTGACGCAGATCGCCATCGAGCACAAGGTTGTTACCACCGCCGACGACTTCATGCTCGAGCTCCGCTGCGGCCGCTACAACGTGTTCTGGCTGAGTGGCGGCAGTGAGAAGCTCTCGGTGGCGGGATCGAAGGAGTTGCGGGAAACGATTTATCGCGGCAACGGTTTGTTGGTCGATGGCGCGCACGATCAGCGCACGGCGCTGATCGATGAGATCGGCGGCTTCAATTTCCGTGGTCGCCATGCGCAGGAGAATCAGGTGCTCCGCGGCAGCGGCGCGCTGCTGCCGGCAGTCGATGTAAACACCTATGGCCGCGCGCTGCATCTGGAGGTCACCACCGGCCAGCCGCAAGCGAATTTCGTGGCGGCTGCGACCGCTGGCGTGATCGGCGCGAGCTTCGGCCAGGGCCGGACAATGACGTACGCGTTCGATCTCGTGGAGGCCCTGCAGCGCGACGCTGCACAACCCGCGACCGCGCGCTTGCTGGACGTCGGCTTGTTCCACGTCGCGCCCACCGTGATCGAGGCGAATCACGCGCCGGGCAGCTATGTGCCGGTGACGACCACGGTCGAAAATCGCAGCCAGCCGGTGCAACTCAATCTGCGCAGCGCGGTGAATGGCGCGGCAACGATCGTCGCGTCGCGCCCGACGCCAACCAGCAGCGATGCCACGTCTGCGACCTGGGACTTCAGCTTACCGAGCGCGCAGATGCGCAGTTTCGATGTCGGCGTGAAGCTGCCGATACCGGGCGCTGAGACCACGGTGGCCAGTACCTTGCAGCGGCGCAACGGATCGCTACTGGAGCCGCTGTCGAATCAGTCCGCCGCCCTGCCTTTGCGCAACGCCACCAGCACCACGCAAGCGCTGGTGGCAGAACTGAACGCGGCGAACTTGTCGGGTGGTGAGGCGCAGGCGCGCAACCGCGCGGTGACCGCGATCAACGCCGCGCTCAGCGCGCACAACGCCGGCAACGCTGCTGACGCGATCGCCAAGTGGATCGATGCGGCCGAAGAAATTGTGCGGATCACGAGCGTGCCGCACGCGGCCTGGCGTCTTGCCAATGCGCGCATGCTGGAAATCAGCCAACGCGCGGCGTGCGCTTCGAGCAGCGCGTGCAATGTGCTCGGCGCAGCGGCTGCTTACAACGGTTTCTTCTTTGGCGGCTACTCAGCGCAATCTTCCGACGTGCAAGGACGCCTGGCGGCCGGCGGCAACGTCAGCATCGACAACTACAGTATCGGCGACCAGTTGCCTGGCAATTTCGCTGGTCCGTCGCTCGTCGTCGGCGGCGATCTCACGTTCCCGTCCGGGCGTGTTTATCGCGGCGATATCGTCGTCGGTGGCAGCGCGGCAGGCGTAGGTGCCCCGGTCATCAATGGCCTCGGTCCCAATCAGCGCTTGCTGCAGAATGCGCCTGTGCCGATCAACTTCGCGGCCGAGCGCACGCGCCTGATTGCCGAGAGCCAGCGCCTGGCAGGCTTCCGGGCGAACACCACTTACGAGTATCAATGGGGCGGGTTGTACCTGCACGGCGATAACACCTCGATGCTCCAGGTGTTCAACTTGCCGGGCGACCAGGTGCTCGATGCGCACACGTTCCAGGTCGATCGGATTCCGGCGGGCGCCACGGTGTTGTTCAACGTTTCCGGCACCAATACGGGGCTCACCAACATGAGCCTGTCGTCGCTGATCCCGCACCGCAACAAGGTGCTGTTCAACTTCCCGCAGGCGACCACGTTGCAACTGGCTGGCGTGTCGGTCGAAGGCAGCATTCTGGCGCCCAACGCCAACATCGAGAACCCGCAAGGCGTGATTTGGGGCACGGTCGTCGCCAATTCCTGGAACGGTCAGATGCAGATCAATCTGGCCGCGCACGATGGCTGCATGGTTGCGCCAGCGGCGCCGCCGAGCGTGTGCACGTCAAGTCCGCCAGCGCCGGTCAAGGTGGATGCGGGGCAGGGTACGTTTACTGCATTCGCGCCGCTGGAACGTCTGGAAGTTCGCGGTGGTCGCACGGGCGCTGCCGATTGGGAATGGGGTTTGGGAACCAACACCCAGGCCGCCGGACAGTTCGCCCAGGAACACTTGAACTGGGTCAGCGGCAAACCGTATCGCTTCGTGCTGAGCTACACCGGCCAGGGCGGCGGCAGCTATCAGGTATTCGATGGCGCCACATCGTTGTTCACAAAGAACTTCGCTGCCGCGCCCGGTTTGCGAACCGGCAATGCGCTGGAACTGTACGCCAAGTCCAGCGCTGGCAGCGGCAACGCCAAGGTCGTCGTCAACCTGACACGCCTGGAGGGCAGCGCCTACAACGAAACGCTGCAAACGCTCGGCAACAACAACTTCAACGAATCTAAAGTCGTGTTTTTCAGCCCTGCCTTGAGCAATGGTTTTGAGCTCGAGGGCACGGTCAAACTTGAGTTTCCCGGCGCCGCGCCACCCACCGGATCGCGACTCAATTTCCTCGTAACGGCTGGCAATTTGACCTGCAGCAACGGAGTGGCGCCATGATCAAGACGATCGGTTTCTCGGGCGCAAAGCGCGTCGTGCTGGCAACGGTTGTCCTCTCATTCGCGCTCTGCGCACCGCTTTGCGCCCAATCGCTCGATGGCGCCCCGCGTTCCTCTGGCGATTACGCCGCCGCCAGCGTTCGCGCCGGCAATCTGGCTGATGCGCAATTGGCGCAAGGGCGCGATGCCATCAAGGAACTGACTGCCCGCCATCCGCAATTGGCCGAGCGCCAGCGTGCGGCAGAGCAAGCGGTCGCAAACGGGCGCCGCGCGTCGGCTTCCGCCTTAGAAGCGCTGCAACGCGGCAACGCCAACGATCAACAGGCCGCGCGCCAGTCGCTTGATCGCCTCTTGCGCTCCCCCTCGCGCGTCGATCTCGAATCTGCCCCAACAGCACCTCAGGCCCGAGCCCTGGCGCCGATCGCGCCGACGCGCGCGCCGCGCGCCGCGCCCGGTCCGGCCGATCTCGCTGCCACACTCGATGCGCCACTGTCGGCCGCCATCGAAGCCAAAGCCGATGAGCTCGGCAACGCGCCAGTGCCGATCTTCGAATGGGTGCGCAAGAACATCGCGCTGGTGCCGGGTAGCGGATCGCTGCAAGGCGCCGCCGGTACGCTGAGCACGCGCCGCGGCAACCCAACGGATCAAGCCAGTCTGCTCGTGGCCTTGCTGCGTGCAGCGGGCGTGCACAGCCGTTATGTATTCGGCAATATCGAAATGGATACGCCGCGCGCACTGCGCTGGTGGGGCGTCGACCGCATCGAAGCGGTCACCGAACTGCTCACCGAAAGCGGCGTGCCGTTCGAGACGGTGCAGGGTGGCGGCGGCATTGCGGCCCTGCGCTGGCAACATGTGTGGGTCGAGGCGTGGATCGATCTTGCGCCCTCGCGCGGCGCCAAACACCGTACTGGCGATGCCTGGATTGGCCTCGATCCGAGCTACAAAGATCTAGACGTTTCGCTGGGCCCCGACATCGCCACCTGGATGGCGCTCGACATTAACGCCATGCGCACCGCGATCAACGCCGCTGCGGTGGTCGATCAGGCCAGTCACGCGCTGACCAGCTTGGGCGCCAGCGCGCTTGCGCAGCAACTCACCACCGCGCGCACGCGCTTCGTCGACGCCTTGCGCTCGCGCAATTTGAGCAACGCGCCGGTGGGCGAGTTGCTGCCGCGCGCCACCGATGCGACGCCGGACTATCCGTTCTTCCTCGGGAATTTGCCGTACCGCGTGCTGGCCTCCGAAGCACCGATGCAGAGTTTGCGCGAGAGCGATCGCCATCGCGTGACCTGGCGCTTCCGCATCGACGACAACGGCCAGCCGGGCGCCGCGCTGCTTACGCTCGACCAGCCCACGGTCGCGCTCGCCGATAAAGCGGTCGATGTGCGCTTCGTGCCTGCCAGCCAGGCCGATCGCGATGTGTTGCTGGCCCTGATCCCAGCCGCGTTGAGCGGCTTTGCCGATCTGCCCGACGCACTGCCGGCGTACCTGATCGAACTCAAGGCCGAACTGTGGCTCGGGCAAACGCGCCTCGCAAGCTCCGACGCGGTGGGCCTCGGCCGCACGCTGTATGTGGATGTGCGCCAAGCGGGTCCCGGTTACAGCAGCGCACGGCAAGACACGGCCTTCGTCGGCGAGCCGCGCGGATTGCAACTGTCCTGGCACGGCGGCGGCAGCGGCGCGCTCGATGCCGATGTGACCGCCTTGCAAGCACTGCGCAACGCCATCGTCGCCGGCACGCCGGCGAGCGCCGCCGCGCTGATGCCGACGCTGCTGCGCCTCACGGGCGGTGGCCATTTCGCGATCAGCGAGGCGTACCAGACCTGGCTTGCCGGCATCCACCGCGTACGCTTCCATCGCGCGCCCGGTTTGACCAGCGCCTATCAGGCGATGGAGGTGGCAGCGCCGTTCGGCGTGATTACCACCGCGTGGCCCGCCGGCTATGGCATCTCCGATGTCACGCCACCGCACTGGGGCGCGCCGCTCACGGGCGGCGCCGAGGCGCGATTCGTCCATCAGAGCCTCGGTACGCAAGGCGCGTTCGGCCACTTGCTGCTGGAGCAGCTGCATGGCGGTAGCGGACGCTCGGCGAGCGGCGTTTTCAACCGCGCGTTGGTCGCGCAAAAACCCGTGTACGTGCTCGATCCCACACAAGCGTCCGGCATTCCCGCAGCCCTGCCAGGCGCGCTGCGGACGCCCATCGCCTCGGCGCTTGCGCGCGGCGATAGCGCCAGCTTTGTGAGCGATGCGATCAGCGCCGGTACGTGGTCCGGCCAGGCCGCCGAGATCGCCTATCCCGCCGCGCTCGGCGGCACCAGCTTCGTCTATGGCCGCGAGCATGTCGATGCCGGGACGCACCTCACAGGCGCCAGTGTATCGAGCAGCGCTGCGCGCGGCGGCTGGTTCACCGCAGTCCTCGGCAGCGACTCACCGCCGCACCTGATTACACCTTGGGCAGGCGAACTTGAGCGCACGCTCGCAGCCGGCACCGGCCTCGTTGCGATCGCCAACAACCCTGCCGCGCTCGGTGTATCCGATGTGCTCGCCAATTTGCTCGCCGGAGCGATTCTCGATGGCGCGGTCGGCACCGGCGTGCATCCGATCATCGATGCGCAGTTGTGGGGCAACCTGATCGCCCCAGTGTTGAGCATTGCGCCGCTCCTCGATCCAACACCACCCACGGTGAACCTGTCCGTCAGTCCGAAGACTATCGATCTCGGCCAAAGCACGACCATCGCCGCGAGCGCTAACGACAATCGCCCCGGCGTCGAACTCTTGGTCACTGCCGCCGGTGCGCCCGTTGCGCTGCAGAACGGCCAGCACGTGCTCACTCCCACGCGTGCCGGCGTGGTCCCGGTGATCGCGAGCGCGCGCGATGCGGCCGGCAACCTCGCCGAGAAACGCGAAGATGTGCTCGTGCGCAGCGCTGGCGACAACAGCCCGCCGGTGGTCGTGATCACCACACCGGCCGACGATGCTCAGGTCACGCAACCTGTGGATGTGATTGGCTCAGTCAGCGATGCGTCCTTACGTTACTGGCGCCTGGGCTTGCGTCCCGGCAATTCGCCCACGGTTCCCGAGATCATTCTCGGCGAGGGCGACCAGCCGGTCAGCAATGCCGTGCTTGGCAAAGTCGATCCGACGCTGATGTTCAACGGCGTGTACGTGCTGATCCTTGATGCCGAGGACGCCAACGGTTTGCGCAGCCAGTACAGCGTGCCGATTCGGGTCGACGGTGACATGAAGATCGGCCACTTCCAGATCAGTTTCGAAGAGATCGAAATCCCGCTGCAGGGCATTCCGATCCGCATCACGCGCACCTACGACACGCGCCAGTCGAAGGAAGATTTGGACTTCGGCTACGGTTGGTCGATCGACTACCAGAACGTGCGCATTCGCGAGAGCCGCAAGCTCGGCTTCTCGTGGACGATGCAGCAGAACGGCGGCGGCTTTGCCCCGTTCTGCGTGCGCCCTGCGGGCACGCCGGCAGTAACGATTACGCTGCCCGATGGCGAGACCGAGCAGTTCAACGCCAAGTGGAGTCCGGAGTGCCAGCAGTTCCTGCCGCCGATCGATGGCTATCTGAGCTTTACGCCGGCCAATGGCAAGACCACCTCCAAGCTTGAGCAGCTGACTTACGGCCAGTTGCGCTGGGTGAACTTGGGCGGCGGCGCGAGCAATCTCGCCGACTTGAGCGATCCGTACGTCCCGGTCGATCCGCGCCATTACCGGCTGACTACCGACGACGGGATGGTCTACGACCTCGATCAGGAATTCGGCATCACCAAGATCACCGACCAGGCCGGCAACTTCGTGCGTTACACGCGCGATGGCATTACCCACTCCACCGGTGTGTCGGTGCAGTTCGTGCGCGATGCGCAAGACCGCATTACCGATATCGTGCTGCCCGATGGCCGACGCCTGAAGTATCGCTACAGCGCCGCGGGCGATCTGATGGAAGTGGCGGATGTGCTCGGCCAGAAGACCACGTTCGCGTACCTGCAAAACATCCGCTATCCGCACTATCTGGACACCATCACCGACGCGCGCGGCGTGCGCGCGGTGAAGCACGAGTACGACGACGGCGGACGCCTGATCGCCACCACCGATGCCAATGGCGAGCGCATCGAGTACGTGCACAACATCGCTGGCAAGACCGAGACCATCAAGAATCGCCGCGGTCATTCGACCACTTACGTCTATGACGCGAACGGCTGGGTCTTGAGCGAGACCAACCACTTGGGCGAACAAACGCTGCGCACCTACGATGCCAACGGCAACGAGCTGACGCGCACCGATCCCTTGGGCCGGCGCACTGAGAACACGGTCGATGCGCGCGGCAATGTGCTCACCGAAAAGGACGCGCTGGGGAACATCACCACGCGCACGTATGGGCGCTACAACCAGCTGTACACCGAAGTCGATGCGCTGAATCGTACGGTGGTCACCAACACCTACATGACGAACCTGCTGACCGGCGATGAGACCTCGTACCTGTTCGACACCAAAGACGCGCTCGGCCATCGCACGCTGATGCCGCACGACATCTGCGGCTCGCAGTGCCCGAACACCGGCAACTTGAAGTCGATCACCGATCCGATGGGCAATCAGACCTCGTTCTCGTACGACAGCCGCGGCAACGTCACCCGCGAGACCGATCCCGATGGCAACATCGTCTCGCGTACGTACGACGCCATGAATCGTCTGACGCGCGAAACGCGCACGCGGCAAGTCGCCGGTGCACCGGAATCACTGACCACCGACTACACCTACGATGGCAAAGGGCGCCTCGTTGAAACCAAGCACCCGGATGGCAGCATCACGCGCACCAGCTACAACGCCATCGACAAGGTCGACACCGAGACCGATGCGCTCGGGCGCGTGACGCGCTACGAGTACAACTCGCGCGGCGAGCAAACTGCCGTCATCCACCCCGACGGCGTGCGCGAAGAAACCGCGTACGATCCAGAAGGCAATGTGATCGCGCAGACAGACCGCCTCGGTCGCACCACCAAGATGGTCTACGACGCGGCCAATCGGCTGATCGAGACGATCCACCCTGACGCCACGCCGGATGATGCGGACAATCCGCGCACGCGCAGCGAATACGATGCTGCCGGTCAGTTGACTGCCAGCATCGACGAGCGCGGTCAGCGCACCACGTATCGCTATGACCTGGCCGGCCGTCAGATCGAGGTCAAGAACGCGCTGAACCAGACGATGACCACGAGCTACGATGTGGCCGGACAGCGCACGCAAGTCACCGACAACCTGGGCCGCACCACGAAGTTCGTGTACGACGCGGCGGGCCGGCTCACCGAAACCATCCACCCCGACGCCACCGCCGGCGATGCCGACAACCCGCGCACGCGCATGGCCTACGATGCCGCCGGGCGCAAGATCGCTGAGACCGACGAGATGGGCCGCACCACGCGATTTGCGTACGACAAACTGAGTCGTCTGGTGGCTGTGGTATTGCCGAATCCGGCCACCGGCGCCAATCCCGAACTGATCGATGGCGCCAGCCCCGACGCGGGCACGCTGACCACGCGCTATCAGTATGACGAGCAAGGCAACAAGATCGCGCAGATCGACGCCGAAGGCCGCACCACGCGCTGGACGTACGATCGCCAGGGGCGACAGCTCACGCGCACGCTGCCGATGGGTCAGAGCGAGTCGTTCCAGTACGACAGCAACGGCCAGCGCGTGCAGCACACCACGTTCAACGGCGAAGCCATCGCCACCGCGTACGACAACCTGGGCCGGCCGACGACAGTGACGCTGCCGGGCAAGACGCGCACGTTTAGCTACGATGCTGGCAATCGGATCACATCGATCCAGGAAGGCGCCGACACCTACAGCTTCCAGTACGACGTACGCGATCGCCTGATTCGCGCCACGGATGCGCAGAATCGTTCCATCGACTATGCCTACGATGCCATCGGCAATCGCACGCGCTTGAGCACGCCGCGTTAGCACGTCGACTACGCGTACGACGAACTCAATCGTCTCACCGAAGTGATCGCAGTCCTCGACCAGGGCCGCGCGCAGACGACGAGTTATGCTTATGACGGCGTCGGCAATCGCGCCGGCCAAACGCACCCGAACGGCACCACGGTGGCTTACACGTATGACGAGCGCAATCGCTTGAAGACGTTGTTGCACAAAGCCAGCGCGGCGGCGAACGCGGCCATTCTGCTGAGCTTGAGCTACAGCGTCGACGCCAGTGGCTTGCGCACGCAAATCGCCGAGACGCGGCCGAACCCGACGGCGAGCCAACCGGCGATCATGCGCACCACCGATTACCAGTACGACGCGGTCAAACGCCTGACGCGCGAGCAGGTGACCGGCACGCAAAGCCAGGGGCGAACCACGGTCTTCACCTACGACAAGGTGGGCAACCGCAAGACCGAAGCCACCAGCGGCACGCTCAGCAAAAATCAGACGCTGACCTACGACAACAACGATCGGCTGACCCGCGTCGCCGGCACCGGCGGCACCATCGATCATGTGTACGACAACGCCGGCAATCTGATCGAGAAGAAGCAAGGCACCACGACGCTGGAACGCTACACCTTCGACGCCGAAGGCCGACTCACCGCGGCCACCATCGGCGCCGGCGCCAGCCAGAAAGTGCTGAGCTACCGCTACGACCCCAACGGCATCCGCAGAAGCCAGCACGTCGAGACGGCAACGGGACAAGCGCGAACCGAGTACCTCGTCGATCCAAACCAGGCGTACGCGCAGGTGCTGGAGGAGTACGACACCCAAGCAGCCACCGGCCAAGCGCTGCCCGCATCCACACTCGCGACCACGTACGTCTACGGCGACGACCTGATCAGCCAAACCCAACTCGCGCTGGCCGGCAACACCACGCACGTCTACCACTACGACGGACTCGGCACCACACGAGCCTTAAGCGCCCACAACCTCGACGCCCAGGGCAACCCGGTCACCACCGGCCCGAACGCCCACGCCACGATTACCGACCGCTACGCCTACACCGCGTTCGGCGAAAACGACCCGGCGGGGGCGAGTGGGAACACCGCGGGAAGCACCGACAACAACTATCGATACACTGGCGAGCAACTCGATCCGAATTTGGGGTTCTACTACCTGCGGGCCAGGTACATGGATCCGCGGACTGGAAGGTTCGTTGGACTGGACTCGTGGACCGGTAGTGCCTTTGATCCGCCCAGTCTGCACAAATACGCATACGTTCACAATAATCCGATAATAGGCGTCGATCCAAGCGGTAGATCGTTCCTTTCTATGGTGGGCGGTTTTGCCCTTCGAGGAGCTAGCTTCGTTGTTTATACCGGCATTCATATTACAGCTCGAGTAGGATCAGGGATTGTGGCGCAGTCCATTGGGGCCTTGATCCGAGGGGCTGGACATGGTCTCTACCGTGTTGTAGGTTTGCCGCCGAGGTTATTAAGGTTAAATGCCGGGAGGTTTTTCGAATCGGTTCTAAATCCAGCCATGAGGATGATGGGTGGAATACCTCAAGTTGTCATCAACGTTGGGTCAAGAACGGCTCGCCCCGATTGGGTACTTGCTGGCAAAAATATCGTAGATGCGAAATTAGGCCAATACATTGCCTCCGGCCAAGCAAGGGTGTTTTTTGAATGGGCGGCGGCGAGGAGCGGTTCAATCACTTATGTAGCCTGGACTCAACCTCCAGCTGCAACGGTCGCCGCCCTTAACGCCCTCGCCACGACTCACGGCGTTCCATTGCGCATAGTGTTCTTCTTGTTATGAAATACACAAACCTTACGCTTCTTTCCGGGGCCGAGATAGATCTGGCGGCAGTGCGAAATATTGAAGCTTGTATTGGGCATGTGCTGCGAGAGATTGGGGAAGTTGCAACTGCTGTTGGCGCGGTGGAGAAGGTATTTCCCTCACTTTCGTCTGCGTTTAAGGAGACCGATGAAAGACGGATGACGTGCCTTTACTTCTGGAAGCAAGGCTCAATCCGAATCATTCGTGAAACTAGTGCGGAGCTTCGAAGAGTCCCCTGGCTATCGCATGTGTTTCATCTCGAAGAGCTGCAGAATTTTTCACCGCGAGCCGTCGACAAGTGCTTTAAGGAATTGGTGTGTTGCTTCCAGCCGTACTTTGGCCAAATTCGCTCCGACGGTAGGGCTATTGAAAGTATAAGCTTTGGACTTCCCAGTTCTTGGGAGCGATTATATCTTGCCCGCGATATTGAGAAACAGATCCCAGGCCTCGCGCATGTCTCAGGAAAGGCCAAGCCTCTGGCAAATGGTTTTGTTTTCGATCGAAGCGCGGATGTTGAAAATGCGATTGGGGCGAGACTTTTAACTAAGGCCAACGACTCGGCTCAAACAGTCGTCTCACATGGCGTTCTCGGATTCCTCGACTTCTTCAAGGAGCTGGCGGTTTCAAAACTGACAACTAGACCTGTTTTTCATTTTGACCGAACAGGATGCATCCGCTGAACTTTTTTCCTGATTGGCCCATGCTTCGGCCACGAGAAAAGGGAAGAAAGAGAAGGTTAGAGAACAAGGGAGAGAACAAGGACACGCACTATGGACATGATATGGAATATGGGACATGCTGATCAACTGTGCTGTCCCAGCGCTGTCCACGAGAAGCTTTCCTCTGCAATGGGAGGATTTTTGACACCTGAACTGCCTGGCCTCCAGTCTTGCCGTGGACGGTTCTCGGTCTTTGGCCTCGTTTTCGTTGCTTTCGCTCGCTGGTTCGCGGCAATCAGCGGGTGGTTTAAGCGCGTAGAACCAGGACACGTATGGACGCCTCCTGTCAACACCTGATCTGCTTCTAGTTTTTGATCCAACTCCCCGAACTTGGGTCAACACCGCCCCGTCTCGATGATCGAAGGGAAAGAACCAGAAAGAACCAGGACACGCACTTTTAGTCCTTCGCCTAGCGTTCCCAGCCGTCCAAACGTCTAGCCGTCTGCAAACGGCTCCAGAACTTGCTCGTGGTTTTCGCGCGGCCAACGCGCCCAGACGCCAGCGGCGTCGAAAGTGTGCGGTGGGGTTCGCTCACCGGTTTGCAGCAAGGCTCCGCGCGTATCCGATGCCCTGGAGCCACTGCTGTTTAAGCGCTGCCGCTTTTTCGGTCATGGCCTCGACGCTGCCGACAAATCGCCGATACGCGGATCGGAATCCGTTGACATGGCCGGCCCAATAGTCGGCATCGAGCCCCAGTTTCTGCAACGTAAGCGTCCGACGCCGCACATCTAGCTTCGGAGTTTTGTCTTCGCCAATTCTGTTCTCAACGCCCAAGACCAGCAAGACCAGGACACGCACTTTTTAGTTCTTCGCCTAGCGTTCCCAGCCGTCCAAACGTTTAGACGTCTGCAAACGGCTCCAGAACTTGCTCGTGATTTTCGCGCGGCCAACGCGCCCAGACGC